>DATMWA010000027.1:0-2633 GCA_035562755.1 Anaerolineales bacterium | reverse complement strand
CAGTAAAAAACCAGCATAGCGTTCGATGACAGGAATTTGATCGGAAAGTTTATCCTGTTCCGATCCGGAGCAAAAAACTTTTAATGTACGTTCCATGATGGACCTCTCGATTCTAACAGGTAAATGATAGTGATCGTTTATCCCTCTAAATCGGCATTGTTAAGGCTCCCAAAGTGCCGCCAGGAATAATTTTCTCGTGCCGCTCGAAGCGGTCTTGGACATTAAGCCTAAGCCAGGTAGTCGGTACTGTATCGACGGCTTGCCCTGATTTCGCAGCTTCGACAAAACCCGACATGTCGATAATGACCCGGTTGTTATATTCAATGATGATGTCCCCCACTTCCAAGCCGCTTTGCTCGGCTGTACCACCGGGCTTAATCTCGAAAATATAGACGCCGCCAGATATGCCCAATATATCCAGTTGGGTGGTGAATTGCTGAGCTGTGTGGGCATATCGCTTAGCTCTGGAATCCGTCGCGGCAAACATTTCGCCGTAGCGGGAAAAAGCGGCCACGGCTTCCGCTGTGCGTCCCAATTGGCGCAAGGAGATGGCTTTGCCAACGACTTCGTTCCAGGTGTCGGTCGGATTGATTTTGAGCTGTTTATCGAGTCCTTTGAAGTTGCGCAATTCTTCCTGGTTCAATTGTTCCGCCAAAAAAAGCAAGGCGGTTTTTTCCTTATTCACTTGGGATTTTTGTTCCATTAGTTCCGACAGCAAAATAGCTGTTTGTTTCTGGTCAATCAATTCCTTCGGTTGCAAATGCTCCAGGGCTTGCAGGGTCGTTGCTGCGGACTCGGGCAACGACACAGCATGTGGGCCTGTGTTAGCATCACGCAAAACGGCAAGGGCGTAAAAATAGGCCACCTGAGATTCGATGGATATGTTGCGCGCCGCTACTTGCAGTTTCCGATTGCTGTACTCTGTGTGTAGCGCACTCGGTTCTTCTCCCATTTTCCCGATGTATTTGAGCGTATCCAGAAAGTCTTCGGAGACACGCTCCACTTCCGCTAATTGATCGTAGAACGTGCGGAATGCTTCCGTGTCCATGCCGCTGTCGCGCAGGTTTTCCAACAACGAACGTCCGCTGGCCGTGGGTAAGGGGCTGCTGTTCATCATGTGGCGCAGAGTGGTGATTTTCTGTTCCATGATGAGACGGTTGTAACCCACGGCAAAATTTCGTCTGAGCGCGGGCACTACTTTCTGCCGTACTTCGTCCAGTTGTCTTGCAAACGTGTCTGGCTCCAAAATTTGCTGGAAAAAACCGAGTCGTTCGTCAAGACTACTGATATTGGTAAGAATTTCACCGAGTACCGCTTTCTTTGCCTGCTGGATTTGGTCAATCTGTTTATAGATTCTCCAAGCTTCCAAACCGAAACCGCTAACCACGACGCTCAGCGCCAGCACAAAGCCGAAGTTCAACAGCTTGTGTAATATCGGCGCGGTTTCCCTACCTGTGACTTTGCTCAACAACCCGGATTTCAGAATCAGCTTGAACAGACCGAATACCCCCAATACCACTAAGCCGATAAGAGTGAGGGGATGATTGAGAAAGGAGGCGAGGTTCATGGCTTGGCCTGTTGGGCATCGACCCAGATTTGAAAAAAGGCCAAGCCAACACCCAAAATGGCGAGAATGACAATCAGCCAGAAGCCGTATTGCAAAATCTTGAGCTTGAGATTACCGCTGTCCTTGGCGTTGGGCTTGCTCAACACATCTTTGTTCAGCATTTTGTTGTGAATGCTAAATCCCAAAGACACCGCCAGTGCGACTAGTAGTAAGGGCGGGGTGAAGTATTTGGCGATTTGAATAAAACTAGCGATTTCCATTGTTTCAGACCCCCGGATTTTAAACAAGCTCTAACAGGATAACATCCAAAAAGTAAAAATAACCAGATCTGCAGAAATGTATAGAACATGAATGATGAATTTATTAACATTATCAGGGAAGGTTTTCAACTTTTTTTTCAGGGCAATCGCATGAAAAATTAGCATGATTTTTGAGTTTACTAAACAACCACCGGCTTGTAGGCGGGGGTTGTGATCACCATCTCTTCAGCACCCATTTTTCACCCGACGCTTCAGCCATTTTCTCGTAATTCATGTTCATTTCAGTATAGGTTTTGCCAACGTGGTCAAGCATGATCATGCTGCCGTCTTCTTTTATTAGAATCCCCTTATCACCTGTTTGGGTCCACATTGCGCTGTCGGAAATCCACGATTCTGTTTCAAATTCCTGGGCAGGTTGTTTCTGGCCCATCATGGAAAATGCCTCTGTTCGTTGCTTTTGCTTGAGATAGATATCAGCCAAAGCAAACTGTTGCGATAATAATATCACTAAATACAGGGGTAATCTGGGAAAATCTTACTTAATTAACTGGGATTATGTAAGATGTCCCTATAATTATGAATCTGTTTTACGGCATCTTCCCGGCACTCCTGGGGCACGGTCGGATTGATTCTGCCAATCGCTTTTTGCAGTCTCTCGATCAGCAGCACATCTTCAAAGGATTCCCGTTCCGGTGTTTCACCGTCCGGGGCGATGGTTGGGCCATAGATATAGTGGTAGCCCGCTTTTTCCAGCAAATCGATGGTGAATTTCTCAATGGCGGATTCGGTGATTTTGGTCATAGACC
>DATMWA010000026.1:0-65037 GCA_035562755.1 Anaerolineales bacterium | reverse complement strand
CATTAATCGGTGCGACAACCGAGAATCCTTACTTTGAAGTTAATAGCGCACTTGTCAGCCGTTCCCGCATTTTCCAGTTAAGACCTCTATTCCAAACGGAAATTTATCAATTATTGTTAAACTCAATTCAGGATGCTGATCGTGGTTATGGTACCAAGCAGATAAATATTTCCGAAGACGCTCTGAACCACCTTTCCAAATTATCCAATGGAGATGCCAGAAATGGATTAAACGCACTTGAATTAGCGGTTGAATCCACCCAGCCGGATGATAAAGGTGTCATTCAGATCAATCTAGATGTAGCTCAGGAGTCGATTCAACACAGAGTCGTTCTTTATGACAAAGATGGCGATGGTCATTACGATACAATTTCTGCTTTCATCAAATCCATAAGAGGCTCCGATCCGGATGCCGCCTTATTCTGGCTAGCAAAGATGATCAAAGCTGGAGAAGACCCAAAATTTATCTTACGAAGGCTGGTAATTTTAGCAGGCGAAGATATCGGCTTGGCAGATCCATTCGGTCTGATTATCGCGAATAGCGCGTTCCAGGCCTTTTTACAAATAGGGTTGCCAGAGGGAATTTACCCGATCGTTGAAGCCACCTTATACCTTGCGACAGCCCCAAAATCAAATTCCGCGAAAGCTTATTTTTCAGCCCTCCAACAAATCGAGAACGAAGGCGCGGGAAAAGTTCCAAAGCATTTACAGGATAATAATAGGGATAAAGTTACTGGGCAAGGAGAAGGATATTTATATCCACATGATTTTGAAGGGCATTTTGTTCCCCAAGGTTACCTCCCCAAAAATTACGCGGGTACTATTTTCTATGAACCTGGAAGCATTGGATTTGAAGCAACAATTGCAGAGAGGTTAAAAATTAACCGAGAACAAACATTAAAGGCTTTGGGATTAAAATCCTCAAAAACAGCCGACTTGCCGGATCAGAATTTGATTAACCAGTTGTTAAATCGTTCCAACCATGAATGAATCAATCGCCGACAAATACCGAGAAAACCTGGTTGCTAATAAATCTCGCTCTTCTAGTCAATCGCATTCTTCCGTTTTCTATTTCAATCAGTTCATCTTTCAATAATTTTTCAATCTCAGCCTTATAAAGAGTCGATACATCTATCTGGTATCTTTGACTTAGATAATCCAAATTAACCCCTTCCTTGAGAAGTCTTAACCCAACAATCAAGGCATCTTGGAGCGATTCCTTCGGCGACAAATGGGTAAAGTCCTGATTGGCGCTCGTGATTGGGAATTCTCCAAAGTCTGAATGATCATTTTTGTAAGCGGCTTTGATATATGATCTTAAACCCGGAACAACAGAATAGCGCTTCCCGTTGAAATGACCATGGGCGCCAGCGCCAAGACCTATGTAATCATTATTTCGCCAATATGCTATGTTGTGCTGACATTTATAACCTTCCATCGCCCAATTCGAAATTTCATAATGTTCGAAGCCCTTCTCTTCTAGTATGGTTTCCGCCAATTCATACTGATCAGCCGCCAAGTCGTCATTCTGCCATTCAATTAAACCCTTTGAGTACCAATTCGCCAAAGGTGTGCCATTTTCGATTCCCAAACTATAAAGTGATATGTGAGGGGTTTGCAATTCTAAAGTTTTTTTCAAATCAACTTCCCAATCAGGAAGGGTTTGACCGGGAAGAGAATAAATTAAATCCAAATTGATATTTTCAATCCCAGCCTTTCGGATTTGCTCGACACTAGATATAACATCTTGATAATCATGGGCCCTTTCCAAAAACTTTAGAAATCTGCTATTTGAACTTTGAACTCCCAAACTCACCCGGTTAAACCCAATTGATTTTAAATCTTTGAAGTATCCATCCCTCAGCGTCCCTGGGTTGGATTCCAGGCTTATTTCAGAAAGTTCCGATAAATCGAAAATATTTCCCAATTGTCTAAAAATTTTTTCATAACTGCCTGGAGTAAGTAATGACGGAGTGCCTCCGCCAAAGAATAATGTTTTTGGGGCTCGCTTCTGGACGCCGACTGAAAGTTGACCAATCTCGCTGTTCAAAGCATCTACATAAGCGGGAATTAGATCAGTTACTCCGGCGTAAGTATTAAAATCGCAGTATGCGCATCGGTGATAACAAAAGGGGATGTGAATATAAATAGAGAGCGGAGAAGTGATCATTCGCCGCCAAGGAGCTTCATTCTCGCCAGCATGACCGGAGGAAATTCGCGGTAATTAAATCCCCAAGATAATGTTGATTTGGAACCAGCCTGTAAAAATTCAGGTTCGTCAAATCGATCTAGAACAAATCCTTGATTAAAGAAGAGCTTAAAGTAATAACTCAATGGACGGTTGTAATAAAACTGGGGGTTTTTTTGTCCGCGAACAGCTATTCCTTTTTGCTCATAAATCGACAAATATTTATCGGTTTTCAAAGAGTATTTCTGGATTACTTTCCCTTGATCAAATTCCTCAACCATTTTTATGGTTGAGGAGTTGTTGAACGCGGGATGGGTCAAACTGAAAACAAACATTCCAGCAGGCTTAACAATTTGAGGCATTGCTTGAGCTAAAATTTCAATATCTGAGATATCAAACAAAGCCATATTACAAATCACAATATCAAAGCTACGATCCATGAAGGGAATCAATTCTTCTTGACAGGTAAGATCCACTACATAGTAGCTTAGTTTCTCGTTTTTTGGAGAATAACTCTCCGCCAATTTTATTAATTCCTCTGAGAAATCGACACCGATAACCAATGCCCCGAGATTTACCAGTTTACGCGCGAGAATTCCATTCCCACAGGCCATATCGAGAACTTTTTTCCCTTCAAGAGTTTGCGAAGATTCCAATCCAAGATACTCCAAAATAAAAGGTAACTGAAGTTGTCGGAAAAAATCATTACCTTCCATTCCCATAACTGAATCCCAAATGGCGGCATTTAAATTCCAGGCGTTTTTGGTTAAGGAATGACTTTTTGATTTCATTGGAGATCTTTAAGCCCAAGAAGTTTTTTTTCGGATCCCTGGCTTGATTGGGAAACTTTGGCGCTCTTTGGCAGGGTCTTTTGGGAGAACTTCGTAAATATTACACCAAATTGATTCATCATCGCTGGTACATCATCCTGGATCAGCGCTCTCTTTATTTCGCGAGCTGAATTCAAAGTCCATTGCCACTCCATCCGAAATTTGTCCGCTTTTGCCCAATAATTCCTTTTCTCCCACGCGAGTACGGATTCGTCGATTCCTTTATAAATTAAGTAAAGATTCAGACCAATAAACGCGACTTTATCGCGTGAATCTTGGTCAAAATTGGATTCCCGATTTAAATCTCTTATCGTAATCAGAATGTCGCGAATAAGTTTGTTTCTATCTTTTCCTGTGGTTTCGGTTTTAATGAATGTCATAGACTCAAAATTATAACTGAACAGATCTGCGGTTCGATCATTTTCAATGATAAGATAGATTAGAATACCTGAGTTATGTCGTATAATTGTTACGCTTAATTCAGTATGGGGACATGCTGGAATTGGCAGACAGGCATGACTTAGGATCATGTGTCGAAAGGCGTGAGGGTTCAAGTCCCTCTGTCCCCACTATTGATTGAAAACATGAATTGGAAGGAATATATAAAGTGAATATTGTCAAAAACCCGATCGCAGACCATCAAATGGAACTAATAGTGGAAGTTGAACCACAGAATTTTGAGTCAGCGAAACAAAAGGCGGCTAAAAAAATCGCCTCAAAGGTAAAGGTCCCTGGTTTCCGTCCAGGTAAAGCGCCTTACCATGTGATTAAAAATATGTATGGCGAAAGCGCGATCACAGAAGAAGCGATTGAGATTGTCGTCGATGAAATTTATCCTCAGGCAATTAAGGAAGCCGAGATTGAACCAGGTGCCGCCGGACATCTCGAAAATATTGAATCAATGGATCCGTTAAAATTCAAATTCGTAATTCCTCTAAAACCAGAAATTGTTTTAGGTGAATACCAGACGATTCGAAAAACTTATGATTTTGTTGCCCCTGATGACACCCGCTTCAATGAGGAATTGAACAATCTCCAAAAAATGTATGCTAGAACCGAGACAGTAGAACGAGAAGTTCAAGATGGTGATTACATCCTTGTTGATATTCTCGGTTTTGATACTGCCGACAAAGATAAAAGTACTGAGTTAGTCAAACGAGATGGTTATGCTCTTGTCGTAAAGTCCGAAGGTTCAGACAATGAGTTTCCTTTTAAAGGCTTCTCCAAAAATTTGATTGGCGCTATGCCTAATAGTTCAATAAAAATTTCCCACAAATTCCCAAAAACTGAATCTGACGAAAAATTTGCTGGAAAAAAGGTTGATTTTGAGACTTCCGTAAAAGTTGTCCGCGCCGTCATTACCCCTCCGTTGGATGATGAATTCGCTAAGATGACCGGGCTTGGTCAAACTGTTGACGAATTGCATAAGAATTTGAGGCTAAACCTTGAAGCCGAATCTAAAGCTAATTTTGATGACAAGTATTATGAAGAGGTTCTGGAAGAAATCAAGAAATCGAGCACACTTAAGTATCCGCCTCAGGTTGTTGAGCATGAGATTGAACATGTGTTAGAAGATCTTGAAGCTAGGCTGAAACAACAAGGGTTTGGTTCTATGGAAGAGTATTTCTCCATGTCTAAAACAAACCGCGAGGATTTCGTGAATGAACATGCCCGGCCAACCTCAATTAAACGTATTGAGCGCGGTCTGATTATGGAAGCCATCACTGAAAAAGAGGGAATAAAATTAGAAAACGCTGAATTAGAGGAAGAATTCAAAAATTATTGGCTAAATTTGGTTTATTCCGATCCGGAATTTGCCAAGATGACCAAGAATGGAACAAAATTTAATCAGGATCTGGTCAACGCAGTATCAATTGATTCCGCGAATCGTCTTTTGACAAAAAAAACTTTGGAGAGACTGAAAGCGATTGCCAATGGTGAAGATATCGCTTCTGCCGAAACAGTGGAAGAAAAACCTAAAGTAAAAAAATCTCGCGCTACCAAGCCTAAGGCTGAGAAGCCTTCAGAAGAATAAAAATAAACAGGGAGCTGATCGGTTGATCAGCTCTCTTCATTCCAATTTAACTTATGATTGACCATGGCGCTAAATGCAATCGCCGGAGATAAATTTTTGCTTTTGCCTGTATTCCATGTGATTACCAATTCTTCTCTCGCCCGGGTGATCGCCACAAACAAAACCCGTAATCTTTCTTTAACTAATTCAATTCTCGCTTTTTCGGTGGCGGATAACCAATTCTGTTCCACTGGGCCGCCTTGCTTAAAGTGGTCATTGTTTGCCAAATATCTTAACTGTTGAATCCCCTCTGCTTCCAGATTCATTGAACGATGGATAAACCATTTTTCAGAATAATAATTATCATTTTCCTGCAAGCCTGGAAAATCATAATTATTGGCGGACATCAAAAAAACTTTATCCCATTCCAATCCTTTTGCTTTATGTATGGTACTGACTAAAACTTTTCCGGGGTGAAGATCAGGATCAAAATTCGTATCATCGGTTGAAAAACCAATAAATTTTTTCTGATTGGCGGCAATTGTACTTAATTCATCAATTGATTCCCGCAGATCCCATTCTTTTGAAACGATATTTCCCTGTCGAATGTGGAAAGCGATTTTGTGGATCAAAGCGGTTTCGGTTGGCTCAAAATAAAGATCTTGTCCAATCAAAATAATAATTTGATCAACGGGTAAGAGTACAGCTTTCATCCAAATTTTGAATTTCGTCAGCATGATTTCAAAATATCTGTAAATCTCTTCAACATTACTATCATCTCCTGTGGTGAGTTCAAGTTCAAAAATCTCCTCGGGTTCTCTCATCGTTTTTATCGCTGAAATTATTTTCTCTCTTATTTCCGGACTGTTATCTGGAATCACCTTTTCGACCAGGATTTCGAGTGCTTTTCTGAGCTTCTGGACAGAAGTTGGGTCATTTAGAAAAACGAGTACCTGCGATATTTTTTGAATAATTCCCCGTGTTTCGCTAGTACTGTTTAAATTTTCGACAAATGGAATCCCAAACTCTTTAAGTTTTTCAATTAACTCAACCCCCCGCCGATTCGTTGTGGACAATACAGCGACAGTTTTATGCGGATTATCTTTCACAAATTTTCCCGCAGACCTCGCGACTTTTTCCAACTCCTCAGTAGCGGAAAAAGCTCCAGTATACAAAACTACCTTCTCTGGATTATTGGCGGGATTCTGTTGTGGATCATCAGCAGAAGTTGGGATCAGAAAAGGCTTTCGCAAGGCACTTCGGCAAGCTTCCACAGGATGCTCCTCCATGGTCCATCGGATAAGTTCGTTCGCGAGTTTCATTACCGAAGGCTGGCAGCGTCCTGTTTCAGGTAAATCAACTTTATGATCGGCCTGGTTGATGAAATTGATTAGATATTCCGGAGAAGCAGTGGTAAATGTCTCGTAAATAGCTTGATTTGTATCACCTACGCGCACCCAGTTACCATTTGAAATTAACCGCAAAATTTTTTCCTGTGTCTGACTCGAATCCTGGGCTTCATCTTCCAATATAAAAGCATATTTGTTTCTTAATCTATCGGTTAGTTCTGGAGAATGTAGCAAAGAATCCAAAGCCAACGCGATCAAGTCATCAAAATCAAGAATTCCTCGCATCGACAAGGCTTGATGATACTGCTCAAAAAAATCGAGTCCTATCTTAAACAGTAGCGGACTGGCATTATCAACCCGCATCCGGAGCCAGTGGGGTGTAAGATTCAGATCCTTTGCGGTTTTAATAAATGCCAAGGAAAATTTTTCGAGCGATTGGGCAAGTTCAAAACCCATCAGTTGCGATTTTTTTCTATGGGAGATGTCATCTTTCAACAATAAATCCGCGGTGGTTCCATTATTTTGAATCCATCTCTTGACAATCATGGATCTAATTTGTTCCGCGTCTTTTTCATCAATGATCGTAAACCCCGAATCTAAACCAACCAAGGATGGGTCCTCTTTTAAAATATCAAACGCGAGACCATGCAGAGTTCTCACCCGATAACCCATGTTTGGAAAAAGACCGTTGTATTTTACAAATTTTTCAATCCGATTTGAGAAATTATCTACAGCGGAATTTACCAGGGTTACAACCAAAATCTCCTGCCCATATCCAACCCTGTTCTCAACAAGAAGTTTGGCGGCCAAAGCGGAAAGAATTTGAGTTTTGCCACTTCCCGGAACGGCTGCAATTCCCATCGTTCCTTTGGTGTATTGAAGGATTTGCTCTTGACTTTTTCTTGGTTTAAAATTTAATTCCATTTAAGTTATCGAGTCTATAATATTCAGTATATTCTACATTTCAATAAACGGAGAGTGCCATGGTTGATAATAATATGATTAAAGCAATACCCATGTTCAATGAGCTATCGGATGCAGTGCTGACCAAAATCGCCTCCCTGTCCTCCACAAGTTCATACAAACCGGGAGATTACATTTTTAAAGAAGGCGATAATGCCAAATCGCTCCATTTTCTGATTACCGGCAATATCGCTTTAAAAGTTCAAATCATGACAAAACCTGATTCCATTACCGTTTCCTATATCGCCAAAGATTATGATTGCTTTGGATGGTCAGGATTGGTATCCCCCAATTATTACACCGCCTCAGCCCTCTGTGAAGAAGAAACTCAGGTTCTGGAAATACCCGGTGAAGCGTTGTTGCACGTCCTGGAAGCTCACCCGGACGCGGGTTTCAAGGTTATGCATCGCATGGCAAATTTGGTTTCAGACCGTTTACGCAACAGTCGCCAAGCTCTTATAAAAACTCTATAACCAATCCAAAACAAAGGCGGAGAGCCCGCCTTTGTTATTATCTACTTATTTCACTTCGTACAGCATGATATAGGCTTTCTGCTTTAATATCAGCCAGAGCGTAACAAGGAGCATTTAAGTGATTCGCCAAATCCCTGGCGTAACCTTGATCAAAAGCTTCATGTTCCATATTAATCACTATACTTCTCACGTTTTCCATGGCGATCAATTCGGCAAAGTGCTGAGCTTCTTCCAAAGGTGGCTGTGGACCGATAGACACATTTCCAGCGCCGTCGGTAAGAATCATCATTAAAGGTTCCACATCCGGATGCAGGTATTTCTCACGACGTAAAATATCCATGCTCATTAACAAGCCGGCAGAAAGGGGTGTTTTTCCACCAACCGGAATATCAACCAGAGCCTTCTGAGCCAGTTGGACACTATTTGTGGGTGGTAGAACCAGGGTAGCTCGATCTTTCTGAAAAACAACCAACCCTACCCTGTCACGTCGTTGATAAGCGTCTGTCAATAAGGAGAGAATAGCGCCCTTGGTTGCGTTCATTCTTTCAGCAACTGCCATCGACCAACTAGCATCAACTACAAAAAGGACCAAATTCGCGGTTTTTTTGACCCTGACCTTTTTTTGCAGGTCCGATTTCTTGATGGAAAAGGCTACTTGTTTGCGGTGCTCTTCTCGAAATTTTTGAAACGGGGCGGCCGTTCTAAAAGTTGCGTCAAATGCGATATCAGTGCTGCCATTGGCCGGAACCGCACGTATGTATCTGCCGCGTTTTTTCTTTGTCTTGGTTTCAGATCTTCGTCCAGCATTCTTCCGGGTCAATTTATCCAAAGGTGTATCCAATTTGCGTGGAGCAAATGTTTCACCAGGGTTTATTTTCTTCCCGCCTTCCCACCAATTCGCGCTAGTGGAGGAAAAAATTTGTTGACCTTCAGGAATGCTTGAAGGAGGGCTGTCTGAGTCCTCCTTACTCTCTTCTAATGATGATTTTTTTTTTCCTGGGCGTCGGCAGAGGCATCCTGCTCCTGAGATTCGTCATCAGTTTGATCATTTTCAACGCTTTGGCCAACCAGATTTTCGATTCGTTCCTGAAGCTGATCCGCGGTCACTTCAGCTTGATAGAAAGGTCCTCGTTTGATTCGATGTGGAAGAGCGAGCTCAGCGGCTAAGGCAATATCATGATCGTTAATACTCAAACGCCCGTCGAAAGCCGCTTGTGCTCGGGCAGCCTTCAAGATTACGAGATCTGCTCTATGACCATCGACATTGAGGGATGAGGTAAGCGCCGCTATGGATAATAAATTTCGGGTTGTATAGGTAACCTTACCCACTAATTTTCGGGCGGCTTCTATCTTGGCGGAAAGCGTTTTCTCACTTTCGATAAACTGTTGTCTGAAGGAATCAGGATCCGCTTCGAAGGCAAGGTTTCTTTCCATAATCATAACTCGCTCTCTGGCGTCACGAATTCCAGTAATGTCCACGGCGAACGCGAAGCGATCTAAAAGTTGAGGGCGAAGTTCGCCTTCTTCCGGATTCATAGTTCCAACCAAAATAAAGCGAGCAGGATGTGAAAAAGAAATACCCTCACGCTCAACAATATTCATACCCATCGCGGCAGAATCGAGTAAAAGATCAACTACATGGTCGTCCAGCAAATTGACTTCATCGATGTAGAGCAAACCTCGATTCGCATTGGCTAAGACACCCGGCTCAAAATGTCTTTCACCTTTTTGGATTGCCTGTTCAATATCCAAGGTGCCAACTACGCGATCCTCTGTTGCGGATACCGGTAAATTGATAAATGGAATTGGTCTCTCATCTACTTGAATCACTTCATTTTTTCGAGCCCTTTCCTTGCATTCAGTACACCAGGTATCTTTATTATCAGGGTCACATCCAAAGCGGCAGTCTTTAACTACCCGCACTTTGGGAAGTAATTTTGCCAATGCTCGTGCGGCGGTTGATTTAGCGGTACCACGTTCACCCCGAATCAACACACCACCTATCTTTGTGTCAACTGCGTTCAAAATCAGAGCGCGTTTCATGCGCTCCTGCCCAACGATTGCGGTAAATGGATAGATTGTATGCATAATAAACTCCGCGATGAATTATACATTAAATCAAAAAACTTAATTTCCCAACTATTATTTTCATTTTTATCATCTAATTTGTCGTTTAACTTATTAATAGTTTGTTTTTTTCACTAAAAACAACCAAATATTTGCCATTTTTTAACTTTACTATTGTCAATGAACTAAAAGGCTTGTATAATGTGTCCTAATATCTGTATTTGGAGCAACTTATTTATGTTAGATGATCAAATTCGCCCTAACGGGCACGGGGGACTCGAAGAAAGCAGTAACGAGAACCACGAAACAATGGAAAGTTTGATGCGATCCGAAGATGCTGGTTTGGAATTTCCAAATCAGGGCGAGATTCGAACTGGAGTGATTGCAATTATTGCTCCGTCACAAATACTCGTCAGCATTGGTTCAAAATCTGAAGGTGTTATCACCGGTAAGGAACTTGAATCGATCCCTCAAGATGTTCGCAACGCTTTCAAGGTTGGACAAGAAATACCTGTTTATATTAAGGATCCTGAGGACGAGGATGGAAATGTAATTCTTTCCTTTACTCGCGCCCGAGAATCCATGTCTTGGGAAGTCGTTGAGGCTTTACAGGCAAAAGATAATGTCATTAATGGCAGAATCGATGGTTACAACAAAGGCGGTTTGATCGTTTTGATTGAAGGTTTGCGTGGGTTTGTTCCATCCTCCCAATTATCTTTCAATCGTCGTTCCTCAATGCAAAATGAATCTCCTGATAAATGGCAAAAACTTATCGGTGAGACCATGGACGTTAAAATCATTGAGATCGATCGGGCACGCCGTCGGCTGATACTCTCCGAAAAAGCCGCCAATCCAGAACCTCGCCAGTCCGTAAAGGACAAAGTCCTTGAAGATATCAATGAAGGCGATGTCTTAACAGGCAAGGTTACATCAATCGCGGACTTTGGCGCATTTGTCAATATTAATGGCGCTGATGGCTTGGTCCACCTCTCCGAAATCTCATGGGATCGGATTAAGCATCCGAGTGAGGCACTCGAAGTAGGACAGGATGTAAAGGTAAAAGTCTTAAATGTAGATAAAGCCAAGAAAAGAATTGGCCTTTCCATTCGAGCCTTGTTATCTGATCCCTGGGAAAACAAGGTAGCGCAATATTCTGTTGGCCAATTGGTTGAAGGCGAAATCACACGCCTGACTAAATACGGCGCGTTTGCCAGAATTGACGGAGATCTCGAAGGTCTCATCTTCATTTCTGAAATGAGCGAAAATAGAATCGGCCATCCTAAAGAAATCGTCAAGGAAGGTGAAAGACTTACTCTTCGCATCATCAAGATTGATGAAGAACAGAAGAAGATTGGCTTAAGTCTTCGCAAAGTGGATTCTGGAGCTTTCGCGGATTTGGACATGAAAGCCCTTACCGCAGAATTGACTCAGGAAGACGAAGAATAAATTTTATTAGAATAAAAAAGGGCGCAACTAAGCGCCCTTTTTTTTATGAGGATCGATGAAACCTTTCATAATTGACGCTCACGAAGACATAAGTTTTAATATGCAGGTTTTTAAAAGGGATTACAGCCTCACCCTCAGCGAAGTAAGGGCGAAGGACACTTTGGAAACCATTCAAACCACCGGTACAAGCCTGTTGAGTATTGACGAATTTCGTAAAGGTAATATTGGGATTGTCTTCGCCACACTTTTCGCAGCACCCTACAACGAAAAAACCAGCAAGAGCCTTCAATTTCATTATCGTGATAGTAATGAAGCATATCAATTAATTGAAGAACAAATACAGTTGTACCAGCAGCTTTTTGCTCAAAATTCGGCATCTTTCCACCCATTGCGAAATCAGATCGATCTCACTCAGGCAATTAGTCAAAATCCCCTCTGCACGAACAGCCCAATTTACCTCATGCTCAGTATTGAAGGTGCTGATTGCGTCAGGTCTTTAGATGATCTGGATTATTTCTGGAAAACAGGAGTCCGCGCGATAGGTCCTGCCTGGTCAAGGACCAAATTTTGCGGAGGTACGGATGAACCAGGCGGACTTACACCGGAAGGTCATGAATTACTCAAGAAAATGAACGAAATAGGCTTTATTCTTGATATCTCACATATGGATTGGCTCGCGATTCATCAATCCTTTGATACATATGAAGGAACAATCATTGGCAGCCATGTTAATCCTTTGGAAAAAGTACCAAATGGAACTAGAAATCGTTTCTTACCCGATAACCTAATTAGGAAACTAGTAAAACGCGATGGCGTAATGGGAATCATCCCTTATAACAATTTTATTTATCAATACTGGAGTTTATCGGAAAAAAAACCTCTCATCACGATTGATCACGTTGTTGAACACATTGACCATATTTGCCAATTAGCTGGAAACTCGCGTCATGTTGGTATTGGGAGCGATTTTGATGGTGGTTTTGGGGCTGAACTCACTCCAGATGGGATTAATTCTGTTGCTGATCTCCAGCTGATCGGCGATAAATTATTTCAAAAAGGATATACTTCAAATGATGTTGAAAATATTCTTTCACAAAATTGGCTGCGAATTTTAAGACAGTGTTTACCATGAATCAACCAGATACCAAATCAAACGGAACGGAAACACTCGAAGAACGGCGAACCAGGGATTTTACTGGCATCGTGATTAGCTCATTTGGCTTGGCAATTATCATCATCAGTCTTAAACCCGGTTGGTTGGGTTTAAATCTGAGTCCCGGGTTTGGGTTCGTTCAATTAATTGTTTTTCTCACTGGTTTGGCGTTCCTATCAGGTGGAGGATACATGTCGCTCAATACGATTTGGAAACATGAAGAACGCTCGATTATCGCCGATTTCGGCAGCCGCTTGATCGCGACTGGATACGTTGTAACCCTCTTCGCGGGAATTAGCGATCACATCGGTATTATTGATCCTGGAAGCTCAGAAAAAGTGATTTATTTTGGACCATGGGAAGAAGCTGGTTTTGAAATAGGACTATTGGTTATTATTCTCGGTCTGCTGATGATGGTACCTTATAAGAAAATCTGCAAATGAGATTAAAAAAACCGCTTGAGCGGTTTTTTTGTGCCCCCACAGGAATTCGAATCCTGGTCTTAACCTTGAAAGGGTTGCGTCCTAGTCCACTAGACGATGGGGGCTTTTTTTGAAGCGCATGGTATT
Organism: Anaerolineales bacterium; assembly: GCA_035562755.1. GTDB lineage: Bacteria > Chloroflexota > Anaerolineae > Anaerolineales > Villigracilaceae > UBA5195. Next base: position 51,986 of record DATMWA010000026.1, on the reverse strand, counting down.
TTATCAGAGCGCTGGATATCGGTCAAGGATTTTTAAGCTTATTAATCGGTTATATTTCAAATTCATGTTTTCCACGATTACTTTTGGTGGAGGCCTTTTTTCGTAGGTCCTTTCGGGTATTAAAATCAACGCTCATATTGTAATACTCAAAATATTTTTCCAACTTAGGATCTGACAACTCCTCGTGGCCACACAGGTCACATCTTTCAATCTTCACGTCCTGAACAAAAATAGGAAATTTTGTCCTGAAATCAACATAAGATCTGATAAGCGGGTGCTGAATACCATAAAAGCATTTTGGACAATAATTCGGCGTCATTTACTTGTTTGCCTCAGATAGAATTGCCAAGCTGGCGCTTGCCCCAATCCTGTTTGCTCCAGCTTTTATCATTGCCAGGGTGTCAGCGTAATTACGGATTCCACCAGCAGCCTTTACACCGATATCCGGCCCTACGATTCGTCGCATCAGTTCTACATCCTCAACTGTCGCGCCAGAAGGCCCAAAACCCGTCGAGGTCTTAATAAATGCTACACCAGCTTGCTTGCAAAGGATTGAGGCGATTATTTTTTCTTTTCGATCTAGATAACAGTTTTCCACAATAACCTTAAGGATTGCCTTATCGGCTAAGGAATTCTTAATCTCAACAATTTCTTCAAAGACTTTTTGGTAATCTCCATATTTCATCGCGCCGATGTCAATGACCATGTCAATTTCGCTGGCACCGTCCTGAATGGCTTGAATTGTTTCTTTAACTTTTATGTTTGTAGTTGACGCGCCAAGCGGAAAACCGATCACTGAGCAAACCCTACTCAAACTGCCTTGAAGTAAATCGTGGCAAAGCGGTACATGCACAGGATTAACACAAACCGTTGCAAAGTTATTTTCCTTTGCTTCCCTACACAGCTGCTCGATGTTTTCAATAGTAGCATTCGGTTTTAACAAGGTGTGATCGATCCAAGTAGCGATCTCAATCCCCTTCGGGATTTGATAATTGATCTTAAAAGGAGGCAAATCACGATCTAGAGATTCAGCTAATCTTAAAATTTCTTGATTTTTCATTGACTACTCACTTCCAAGGATCTCATAATGGTCGATCATGCTCCATTTGTCGATTGGCCAATAAATAAAAATAGATTTACCCACAATTTGCTCATCCGGAAGCAGACCCCAAACATGAGAGTCAGACGAATCGTTACGATTATCTCCAAGAACAAATAAATTGTCCTGCGGCACAACCCATTCGCCATAATAGATTGGTTTCTCGGCGATGTATGGCTCATTAAGCCGCATTCCATTCACAAATACATCACCCGCTTCAACTTTAATAACATCACCGGGCAGTCCAATCACCCGCTTGATCAAATCCTGTCTCTTTGGGTCAGGTGGATAGTGGAAAACAATAATGTCTCCTCGTTGTGGCTCATCGAATTTATAAGCTAATTTGCTTACTAAAATAAATTCACCCTCTTGCAAAGTGGGCAACATTGAAAATCCATCTACGCGGACCCTCGCGGATACAAAATTGATCGCCGCAAAGATGACCACTGTTATGATTAGGGTTTCAATTATGTCTAAAATTTCACGCCAGGAATTTTTTTTCTCAGTCTCGGTTGTATTTTCGATATCCATGAATATTTTTTCTTCTTTTCTTAAATGAATAAAAATTATACCATCCGTCACATCTTACGCCCGCAACCAAAAAATGTTGGAATATAAATGAAGTTTCCTTCTCCAAAAAGATATTTTGTCGGGTAAGTTTCAGAACTTAATATTGATTGATCGGATTTCAGAATTTTTGTTTCCAGTAAGTCTGCTCTCTGGTCGGCGCTCCACATCCCCCCGATAACGCCAAAGGATACATCTGAGAGTCCCGCGGAGACCAACAAGCTTCCCAGGCTCCGCCCAATTTGTACATTGGCACCTTGTTGAATTAAGGATCGGGTCTGCCAAGTGCCGATTTCAGCATTTTCTTTCGGAAAATCCAAACGTCCTGCGTGATCCGGTTCTCCCCAAAACACCACGTACCCGTTCGATTTTGTGACGCGTTTCATTTCAAAAATAATTCTTATCGGATCAGAAATCCATAGGAGTAAATAATGAGCAAAAACAAGACCAAATTTTTCATCCTGAAAAGGCAGATCCAGCGCGTCAGCATTCGCAAGTTTACGTTCCTGGTTTTCTTTTTTCGCGAACCCGAGAGCCTGAAAATCTAAATCAATTCCATGCCAATTTTTTATGTCAAATTCAGTAGCCAGCGCTCCCGTGCCACAGCCAACATCCAAAGTTTTCACCACTTCGTTGAATTTTATTTTTTTAAGTAAAAATTTTCGGGTGTCTCGTGTCCAACTCGCTTGCCGTTTATACCATTCATCCCAATCAGCAATATTCAGTTCGCTCATTTTCATAGTATATAACCAATAGTTACATTCATATTACTAACATTATTCATAATTGAGATATTAATGTGACATTAATTACTAATATATTTATTTTCTGTGCTAATATAATTTACAGGTGAGGAGAAAATGCACGTTAATTGCAACAAAAATACTCTAAAAACGAAGGAGAATCGTTTATGAGCAATTATAGAAAGTGGTACAAATGGATCTTCGCGATCGGATTGGCATTAGTGCTTTCGAGTGCTTTAATCAGTCAGGTCGCGTTCGCGAGAACTTCAGCGGACGATCCTGTTCCAGGATCTGCCGAAGAAATCGAAATGGTGGATCATAGTAAGTTTCCTTCCCTGAAAGGACCCTTTGAGAGCCCGCAAGAAGTTACCCGTGCCTGTTTAGCGTGTCATACCGACGCGGCTGAAGAGATCATGCATACCACTCACTGGACATGGGAGTATGTAAACGAGACTACCGGTCAAACATTGGGCAAGAAAACATTAATTAACAACTTCTGTATCGATATTAATTCGAATGAACCTCGCTGTACAAGTTGTCATACGGGTTATGGTTGGAAAGACGATACGTTTGATTTCACGGTTCAGGAGAATGTTGATTGTTTAGTATGTCATGATACCACTGGTGATTACAAAAAATTCCCGGCTGGCGCAGGTTTACCAGTCAGTGAACCAACCGAGTTCCCCGCCGGCAGTGGCAATATTTGGACTCCGCCAGATTTAGCGAACGTCGCTCAAAACATCGGCCTCACTTCCCGTGATACCTGTGGTTCCTGCCATTTCTATGGCGGTGGCGGCGATGAAGTTAAACACGGTGATCTTGATTCATCCTTGGTTGATCCTTCCTTCGAGTTGGATGTGCACATGTCAACGGATGGACAAAATTTCACTTGTACTACCTGTCACATGACATCTGACCATGCGATAGTTGGTTCTCGTTATAGCATGGATCCCGAGGCTTGGAAGGGTTGCGAATCCTGTCATGGTGACGCTCCACACGAGTTATCGTCACTTAATCAGCATACTGATAAATTAGCTTGCCAGACATGCCATATTCCAGAATACGCGCGAGGCGGTATAGGAACCAAGATGACTTGGGATTGGTCCAAGGCTGGCGAGTTATTGGACGGCAAACCCGTTATCCGAAAAGATGAAAATGGCCACGTGATCTACGATGGTCAAAAGGGCGAATTTACCATCGAAGAAAATGTCGTTCCTGAGTACGTCTGGTTCAATGGAACAGTAACATATACCTTGGCTGGCGACAAGATTGACCCAACTACTACGGTCAAGATTAATGAGTTCCAGGGTGATATCAATGATCCGAACGCCAAAATCTGGCCGGTTAAACGCTTTGAAGCAGTTTCACCTTTTGATAGTGGCAATAACATATTGGCAATTCCACACCTTTTTGGAAAAGATGATTCCGCTTATTGGGGAAATTACGATTGGGGTAAAGCCATTACCTTTGGTATGGACTATGCCGGTTTGCCTTATAGTGGAGAATACGATTTTGTAAAAACTGAGATGTACTGGCCAATTACCCACATGGTGGCTCCAGCCTCTGACGCGCTGAAATGCAAAGATTGCCATACTGACGAAGCCGGACGGATTGACTTCGTTGCGCTTGGGTATTCAGTGGCTGATGTAGCTAGGCTTACAAATTTTCCGCCTTCCATCACGATTGGCGAACTCACAACCCCTGAATACTCACCGGAAACTTGCGTAAATTGTCATACCGATGAACATTCAGAATGGATGGCTTCAACCCATGGAACTATGGGTGTTGGTTGCGTTTCATGTCATGTACTTGATGGCGTAGGTGAACATCCGACCGTCCCATTTACAATCGAAAAAGAAGCGGAAACATGCGGCTCTTGCCACCTTGCTGAATACGGAGACTATACCAACAGCAAACATGGCGAAATCGGGATTGCTTGTTCCAGCTGCCACAATCCGCATACTCAGGAAGTTCGGATAGCCGAAGGCAATCAAACTTCCTGTGAGGCTTGCCACAAAGACAAGAAAACCGAGGTTCAACATTCAACCCATCTTGCCGCGGGTCTTACGTGTAATGATTGTCACCTCAACACAGATTTGAATTCAGGACATACTTTTGGCGTGATGTCGGATAGCTGTATAAAATGCCATGGTGATACCATCCATTCGACTGGAATCATCGCCCAGGCAAACCTGCTTGGTGCCGAACAATCCGCCGATGTTGAGGAAGTTGTTCCGGTAGCTACTCCGGTTGTAGAGGCCGAACAACCAACAAAAGTTGGAATTGTATTTTCGTACTGGGTCATTCTCCTCGGAGGTATTTTTGCAGGCGCCATGATTCACTGGTTCTCCTCAACCAGGCGCTTGGACATTACCAAAGAAGATGACGAAAAATGAGGCGAAGATGATAACAAAACTGGAGGTCTCAAATGACGGATAAACCTACAGAAATCTCTCGCCGCGATACCCTGAAAGTTGGCGGCGCGATCCTCGGCGCGCTGACTGTTACCTCATTAGCAAGCGTGGGCATGCAAAATGCCCACGCCAGCCACGGGGTTGAAGGCGAACATAAATGGGGCATGGCGATTGATATCAACAAGTGCATCGGTTGTAATTACTGCACTTATGCCTGCCAGGCTGTAAATAATTTGTCGGATGATATGGTATATAACGTCGTTACGACAGAAACGACCAAGAATGGTGACGAATATTTTCTTAGTCGCCCATGCATGCATTGTGATGACGCGCCATGTGTGAAGGTTTGCCCGGTCGAAGCGACGTACATAAGACCAGACGGCATTGTAACTATGGATTACGATCTTTGTATCGGCTGTCGATATTGTGAAGTAGCCTGCCCATACGATGTGCGCAGATTTAATTGGAAAGAACCTTCTGGAACTAGTACTCGCGTCCCTGACTTTGGCATTCCTGAAGTCGATCCAAGACCACGCGGCGTAATGGAGAAATGTACCTTCTGCGAGCATCGAATCGATGCCGGCTTGGAAAGAGGACTTGTACCCGGTATCGATGAATCAGCCACTCCGGCATGTGTGGTGGCCTGCCCAACCGGAGCTCGAGCATTTGGTGATCTTAAAGATCCCAATAGCCCGGTTTCAATCATGATTAATAGCAGTCCAAATATTATTCGTCTGCGTGAAGAATTGAGCACCTTACCCAAGGTTTACTACCTACCACCAAAATCCACTGTTGAAAAACACGAGGAGCTTGGATCATGACAACTCAAATTAAACCTTTAACGATGCGACTTTTCAAAAAAGAAGTCGATATTTTCCCATATTGGATCGGCTTTCTTTTGATTGGTCTGATTTTCGGAGCGATCGGTGCTTATGATGTATTAGTCAATGGCTTGGTTGTTACTGGTCTTTCAGATCAAGTGCCTTGGGGTTTGTGGATTACGATCGACCTATCAGCGATCGCCATGGGCGGGAGCGCTTTCGTTTTTGGCGCTATTGTGTATCTGATTCGAGGTACTCGCTTTGAGATAGTGGGTAAGTTAGCTGTATTGCTAGGATTCCTTGGATACTCAACCGCTGGTATGGTCTTGTTATTTGATCTTGGCCAACCGCTTCGCTTCTGGCATCCCATTGTGTACTGGCAACCCCACTCTTTACTCTGGGAAGTCACCATGTGCGTTGTTCTTTACCTCAATGTTCTGATCGCGGAAGTTTTACCGATTGTTCTTGAGCATGAGATATTTCACACCCATCCTTGGCTAACCAAATATCCGATTCTGGGAAAAGGGGTCAATATACTTCATTCCATTGCCCATTTTCTTCATAAATGGGCGGCTGGACTCGCGATCATTGGTCTTACCTTGTCCCTTCTCCATCAGGCATCCTTGGGGGCAACTTATTCGGTACTCTCTGGTCGAGGTTTGTGGTTCAACCAAAGCGCTCCTGTACAATTTGTTCTCTCAGCTATGGGCGGTGGTACTTCCTTGCTATTCTTCCTGAGTGTAATCGTGTTTAAGATTATGCGTCCTGGTCTCGTAAAAGATGAAGTCCTTTACGATGTAGCCCGAATCGCAGGCGGTATCAACCTCTTGTGTATTTACATGCGCGTTTGGGATTGGGCGGTAACCAATTACTACAGTTTCGATACCGAAGTCGCGCTTCAGACCCAGATGCTTGACTTGATATCGCCTTATTCAATATCTTTTTGGGTAGGGCAGGTACTGTTCTCCGCCATCCCAAGTGGATATCTATTAGCCGCGAAAAAGGTAAAGAGTTTTCGAGTACTTGCACTCTTGGCGATTTTACCAGCCTTCTGCGCGGTTTTGATGCGTTGGAATTACAACTTCTCTGGTCTAATAGCGATGATCACCTATGACCCATTTACACCAGAAGTCGTTATTAATTCATATAAACCAACCTGGCAGGAATATTCTGTTGGCGCACTTGTTATTTCATACTGGTTACTTGCCTTCAGTTTCGCAGCTCGTTTCTTGCCTTTCGTATCCAAACATGAGCAACATCACTAATCAAAAGCTGAGGTAAATGATGAATAATTACGCTGAATCCATTTTCGATCTTCAATCAGAACTTTGCTCGGCAATGAGTAATCCCGTTCGGTTACAGATCGTCCATCTTTTGCGGCACGAACCGCTTCGGGTAAGTGGAATCAGCGAAGCGCTTAAAGTTCATCAATCTACCATTTCAAGGCATCTCTCAATCTTAAAGCGGGTTGGCATTCTATCGGCCACCCGCGCTGGCACCGATGTTGTCTATCAAGTCGCATCCCCAAAAATTGTGGATGTCTGTGAGATGATGCGAGAAGTGCTTGCAGAACGAGAATCAAGAAGATCAGAAATGATCCTTGGCAGCGAAGATTAATTCTTTCTCCTCCCCAAAAACAGAGCCGGAAAACCGGCTCTGTTTATTTCTATCCAGCAATAATCCTTTTAACACCTGAATTTTGAGGTATCAACCAGCTTTTCTGGGTATAGGTATTTTTTGCCTTCTCCCAATAACCCTCGCCAAAAATACTGAGGATCGTTTCCGCTGCTCTGTCCAACAAGACAACATATCGATCGATATCAATCATCTTGGGATCTATTACGCCCATACCAAGTGGCTGCACTCCGGGTTTGCCGCGTGTATAGACAAAACGGATATTTTGTCCGGGAGCTACCTTCTGCCCAGAATCACTCAAAATTCTTGCCGCCCGTGCAGTTGGTGAAAACGCTTTGTACTCCTCAACCCCTTTGCTTATTCGCTGGCGAATTACCAGTGTTTCTGGGGTTACATGTCCACGGCGAAGATCATTTTTAGCCTTGTTAAGCACAAGAATTGCCCGAGGTATAAAATCACGCGCCTGCTCAAGATCCTTTGCCCGTGCAAGCTCCTTCAAAAGGGCAAGTTGCACACCAGCCACCCACAATGGAGTATCGTGTCGGCGCAGCTCAATTCCTCGGTATTTCATTTCATCATCCTGAAAAACTCCAAAATAACGATTCGGTACCGGAGATCGAATATCCATTTTTGACGGTAAAAAGGCCACCCAGCGATAGATTCCATCCATGGCAATGGCGATATTGGTCTGGGCAACAATTTCATCCAGAAGTGGAGTGATGTCCGCGGCAGTACGCGCGCCTTCCTTGCGGACAAACAATGAATCCACATACATGTGCAGTACCGTAAACCCCATATCCTCAGCGATTTCTTTTGAACGCAGCAAAAGCTCCCGACTTATTGAAGTGACCGCTTCGTGCGATTCAATTTTTCCAAATCGGGCGTTCTTGTATCCAAGGTAGCCAAAACAAACCACCAGCAGCCATTTTAAAGCCGCTGCTCGGGATTTGAGTGACTTGACCCGCTCGTCTTTTGGATGCAGCTCGATTAAAGCCCTTTTGATCGCCAGACGTTGTTCTAAAAGTGGACGCAGAGTCTGTGGAACCAGTCCGTCCGGTGCGTCCTCCTTGCCGTTTGTCTCAGGAGAAATGTTGTATTGAACCATGATGGACGGATACATTGACGCAAAATCAATTTGCGCCACATGGTCATACACCCCCGGAATTGGCTGGTAAACCATTCCACCTTTATCCATACTCACAAGCTCCTTTAAGGTCTTAAATGATTCCGCCTGTTGTTTAACAACAGGAACCAGAACGTCGGTTCGCAAAGCGGTAATCATCTGCATCGCGGTAATCCCTGATCCAGGTGATTTTCGCGCCACTTCTTGGGCACCCATACCAGTTATGCGAGCCTGCTCAATCACGCCATCCACCCCATATTCTTTGAACAACGCCGCGTTCTTACGATCTATATGCCAGCGTCCAAACAAATGGGCCTGCTCTCCACGGTACATAACCATACCGTAAGTAAAAAAGCTGCTTGCTTTTCGCCGTAAAACATCCCGTGCTAAATCACGGTTTGGATTCAAAGCCAACATCGGAAAAAGCCATGTATCGCCAAAATCAGTCAAAATAAGGTCAGGATCGACACGCTTAAGTAATGCGCCGAGCGCTGTTTCAAAACCGCGTTTGGGGTGCAAATTAAGCGTGAAATGGTGTGTCCCGTGCTTAACCGCCAATTTTTCAGGCACGCCAATACTCGGATCAACATCAGGACCAAGTTCCAGTACGCGTAAGGGCAATGAAATAGCCGATAAGGGATCTGAGGGAGCCTCATCCAAGTTAATTTCGAGCGCTTTTGCACCATCAGCCCGGATTCTGCAATGATGCAGCATCATCACCCCCGTACGTGCCGCGAAACGTAACTGGATAGGAACATCACCATCGTAATAAGTAAGATCGTTATATATCTCCGAAAGCCGGCTGAAAGCGTTTGCTGCGGCTCTTGGATTCGGCGCAGTTATCGCCAATACCTCAATATACCCAGAGAAAAGGTCCTGCTTGATCTCTCTGGAGGTTTTCATACCCATACTTTGGGCTTGTTTCCATGCCGCTCGCAAACGTTCACGCGGACCAGCGGCATAAAAAGTTACCTCAAATGCCAGTTGAAAGAAAAAGCGCTGGTCATCATCCGTTAATAACCAGACACCTACGCCCAACGGAGTCTCATAGATATCGAACAACCAACCAGTGTATTCCAACATGGGGCTACTCTGTGAAAGAATGCCGATTTTTTAGAATTTCCACCTCATTTTGCAGAATCGCTATCTGCTTAGCCTGTTCCAGCAACATGGCCAACAAAGCTGCTTCAAAGGGTAGCAGGAAATCGGTTTGCGCTATGGCGGCGGCATGCTTTCTGGCCTCGACAAACAACCCGTCAAACACATATTGGTCGCTCCGGCGCAGAGTACGCCTGAATTGTCCCAAACCGGACTCTGTATCCAGTAATTGGCGATTAATGGTTGGTAATGTACGTCCCATTACAAAATCTTTCCGCCAGAAAAAAAGTCCAATTGGTGGTGCGCCACCAAGGGTGACTCTGGCAATTCAACAATCACTTTTTCCGCGAGCGCATATACTCTTTCCAAAAGATATCCACGCTGCTCCAAGCGAGGCGGAGCGAGGGTAACAACCACGGGTGCGCCATGCTTTAAACGCAGCACCTCTCGCGTACAGGCGTTGTAAACACGGGCAATTTCCTTTTCGGTGATGTTTTCGTCATAAAAGTTTGCCAAAAAGTCAAGAATCAGATAGGGAGCGCTCAAAGATGGGGTACTCTCCAAGAGAGCCAGGGTTTGATAGCAAGTAAAGGCTCTGCGAATAAATACACGACCGGCGGTTCTTTCAACATCGCGGGTGAGTTTTCTAATCGCTCGCGCCAACTCGTAAGGTTGAAATCGGTTGCCATTATCCAGCACAGTTACAGAACCACTCAGCGCCAATTGGGCTGCCAATTCGGTTGCCTGGTCACGCGCGGCATGTTTGGCCGCAAGAACGATCAGGTTATTTTTTGTAAGTGAATGTAACGCTTCCATACGCTTAAGATACCCTAATCAGCCGATCCAAACCATTCCCCGCTGGGTTAATGCCGGGATTAATCAGAGGTTAACCAAAAGGTTAAACAAAAAGACGCCTGATTATCACAGGCGCCTTGCCGACTTTGGCGGAGAGAGCGGGATTCGAACCCGCGGTACCTTGCGGTACACACGCTTTCCAAGCGTGCGCGCTAAGCCAGCTACGCGACCTCTCCGGTTAAGCGGTTGAAATTATACCACTATTTTTAAAGCAGGGTTCGCCTTACAACCATGACCGCGTTGTGCCCTCCAAAGCCAAAAGCGTTCGAGATGGCGATCTCAACCTGTTTCATTCGGGACTTGTTTGGTACATAATCGAGGTCACATTCAGGGTCAGGAGAGTTTAAGTTTATCGTAGGAGGAATGATTCCCTCTTGAATGGTTTTTATACAAATAATCGCCTCTAACGCTCCGGTAGCACCCATCATATGTCCCGTCATGGATTTTGTTGAGGATACAGGTATCTTGTATGCGAGTTCACCGAAAGCGTTCTTTATCGCTCGAGTTTCCGCGGCGTCGTTGAGAGGAGTTCCGGTTCCGTGGGCATTAATGTAATCCACTTCGTCTAAGTTTATTCCCGCGGATTTCAAAGCCATTAGTATTGCGGCTGTCCCTCCCTTCCCATCAACATCAGGAGCGGTCACATGATAGGCGTCAGCGGTAGACCCATATCCGGCAAATTCAGCCAGGCTGTTGGCGTTCCGTTTCCTTGCGGAGGATTCACTTTCTAGGACTAAAATTCCGGCGCCCTCTCCCATCACCAATCCGTCCCGATCTTTGTCAAAGGGGGCTGGCGCAAAATGATCAGGCTCATTTCTTCGGCTCATGGCTCCAATTCGATCGAATGCGGCCACCCCGATTTCGCAAATAGTCGCTTCTGAAGCACCTGCGATGACCACATCAACCATGCCGCTTCTAATCATGGTATACGCCATTCCCAGACTGTCAATTCCAGAGGCGCAGGCTGACGCGACTGAAAAACATGGACCGTTTAGACCATGATCGATTGCAATTAAACCAGATGCGCCATTTGGCATGAGCATTGGAATTAAAAATGGGCTAACCTTACGAGGTCCCTCTTCCCTCATACTAATAATGCCATCCTGAAGGGATTTCATCCCTCCGATCGCCGAGGAGACCACAACTCCAACCCGACTGCGATCGATTTTCTCAAAATTCAAGCCAGCGTTTTGAATTGCTTCGTTCGCCGCAGCGATTGCCAATTGTTCAAATCTATCCCGCCGTCGAGCTTCTTTTGCGTCCATAAAATCAGCAGGGTTGAAGTTTTTTACCTCACCCGCGATCTTTACCAGGTATTCTGAAGTATCAAATAAAGTGATTGGCGCGATGCCGGTTTGACCGTTAATCAGATTCTTCCAAGTTTGGTCGACACCAATTCCAACCGGATTTACGGTTCCCATTCCAGTAACAACAACTTTCTCCACAATTACCTCCAAAAAATATAAAGAATAATGCCAAATAAAAGAGAGTGAGATAAATTATCTCACTCTCTTTAACCCACCTATCATGGATTGGTAACGTTATTTGAGGGTTAAACTAATTCTGCCCCGTTCTTTTTCAACTTTCAAAATCCGGATCTCGATTATATCTCCTACTTTAAGTACCGTGCCTGGAGGTAACTGGGAGCGGTGAAGTAAACCATCCTGTTTCACTCCAATGTCAACAAACGCGCCAAAATCAACCACATTGCGAACGGTGCCTTTGAGCTGAGTACCTTCAGTCAAATCATCCAAACTGACGATGTCACTTCGCAGAATAGGTTTGGGGGCGTCTTCCCTGGGGTCTCTTCCAGGTCTTTGCAGTTGTTCAATAATATCAATCAGTGTGGGTTCACCACAGCCGATTTCTTGCGCATCCGCTTTTGTGTTTGACCACACATACTGCTCAGAAAAATATTTTTTCCGGTCTATCGGATTCGAATTAAGACTCAATCCAACTTTTCCTAACAATTTTCTGGTAAATTGATAACTTTCAGGGTGGATTGCTGTCGCGTCAAGCGGCTCCTTTCCTTCAACCACCCGTAAAAAACCAGCAGATTGCTCAAAAGCTTTTTTGCCCAATCCGGTAACATCCATTAACTGTTGTCTATCTTCAAACCGACCATTTGTATCGCGATGCTGAACAATTGCCGCGGCGACTTTTGGTCCTATCCCGGAAACGTATCGTAACAAAGAAGCTGATGACGTATTTACATCTACGCCTACCGTGTTAACGACCTGTTCAACAACTCCATCTAATGAGGCAGAAAGTTCGTTTTGATCAACATCATATTGGTACAACCCAACTCCAATTGATTTAGGGTCAATTTTTACCAATTCAGAGAGAGGATCCTGGGCTCGCCGGGCGATTGAAACCGCTCCTCGAATAGAAACATCCAAATTTGGGAACTCTGCCCTCGCGATTGGGCTGGCGGAATATACGGAAGCACCAGCCTCATTGACAATCAAATATTTTGTGTTCAGGTTATTTTTGGTAATCTCAGCCGCTAATTTTTCGGTTTCCCGAGATGCTGTTCCGTTCCCAATCGTGATGAGTGTTACCTTGTATTTCTGGATCAGCGTTACAAGGGTTGCTTTGGCTTTCTCCCAGTCATTTTGGGGCTGATGAGGGTAAATTGTTCCAGATTCAAGAAATTTTCCTGTCGAATCGACGATTGCGAATTTAGTACCTGTTCTATAACCGGGATCCAAGCCAAGAACGATCTGGTTTTTTAAGGGTGAAATTAATAAGAGTGATTTGAGATTGGTTGCGAACACATTGATGGCATGATGATCCGCCAATTCAGTAAGGTGTCTGCGAATATCGCGCTCGATAGAGGGCAGTATTAATCGATTCAATGAATCCTCAGCCGCGACTTCCAACTCTTCGGAAAAGGGTGAAAGTGGGTCAGGCTCATAAGCATTTGTTACAATCCTGGTTGTATCCCGTTCGTCAAATACGACTTTGACCTTGAGGATATCTTCCTTCTCTCCTCGATTAATCGCGAGTGTCTGGTGTGGTTGAACCCGATCAATTCTCGTCTCATATTGATAATAGCTCTCATAAACGGCCTTTTCATCGACCGCTGTCCCTACTTTTTCTGAAACGAGCTTCCCAAATTTCAATCCTTTTTCTCTGATTGCCTGCCGAATATTGGCGTCATCATTTATGATCTCAGCCACAATATCTCGCGCGCCGGCAAGTGCCTGTTTCGAAGTTACGATCACATCATTTAAAAATTTTTCAGCGATCGATTCAAGAGGTTCACTTGTGATTGCCTGATTCAATATCATATCAGCCAATGGTTCCAGCCCATTTTCTCTGGCTGCCATCGCTCGCGTGCGCTTCTTAGGTTTATAAGGAAGATAAAGGTCCTCAAGTCGAGTCATGGAGTCCGCTATTTGGATGGCGGCTTTTAACTCATCTGTCAGCTTGCCCTGTGATTGGATCGAATCCAGAATTGTTTGACGCCGATCATCAATGGTTCTTAACCTGGCAATTTCATCCGCCACGATCCTGACTTGCTCATCGTCCAATGATCCGGTCATTTCTTTCCGGTAACGAGAGATGAATGGGACTGTGTTACCGTCATCCAACAACTTTACAGTTGCTTCAACTTGCGAAATTTTCGCGTTAATGAGTTTTGAGATGGTTTCGATGTTGTTCATAGGCGCTGATTTTACCACTTCCAAATTAGATTGGATCATTTATCCGTGCTTGAAATTCAATTCGTTTGTGTATAAACTCAAAAGTAAAACTTATCGAGGAAATCATGAAAAGAATTTCAAATTTTTCCAAGTTCTCTGTTGTACTCATTTTTTTCTTATTCATGCTTTTACATCAAGTCGATAAACTTCTAATCGGCCCATTAACGCCAAATATTATTGAGGATTTTAAAATAACCAAAACCCAAATGGGCGCTGTCACCTCGGGCGCCCTATTAATTGGAACCATTTTCTATCCACTTTGGGGATACTTATATGACCGTTACTCGAGAGCAAAATTACTTTCAATCGCGTCTTTACTCTGGGGCGCAACTACCTGGCTCAGCGCAGTCGTACGGTCTTATCTTCCCTTTGTGGCCACTCGCGCGACGACTGGAATCGATGACTCTGCCTATCCTGGATTGTACAGCCTTATATCTGATTATTTTTCGCCGACCCAACGAGGAAAGATTTATGGACTTCTTCAGCTCTCTCAGCCTCTTGGTTATTTGGGCGGCATGATCTTGGCGCTCATGGTTACACCGATACTTGGTTGGGATTGGAGAACCGTTTTCATCGCAACCGGCAGTCTCGGAATTTTACTTTCTGGTGTAATCTTTTTCTTCGTTAAGGATCAACCAAGGGGTATTTCAGAGCCTGGAATGGAAAATCTTCCGGAGACTGGCCAATACAAATTTTCGCTGGAAGCTTTTAGGGACGTCCTTAAAAAGAAAACGATGTGGTTCATTTTTATTCAAGGGTTTGCGGGTATATTCCCTTGGAATGTGATCACCTACTGGTTTTTTACCTACCTTGCCACCGAAAGAGGATACAACGATAACGAAGTTTTGATGTTAATGGCTCCGGTAATCCTGATCCTTGCGGCAGGGTATTTCATCGGTGGTTGGATTGGTGATTTTCTATTCCGCTACACGAAAAAAGGAAGAATTATCATCTCAAGCGCCGGGGTATTGTTGGGAGCCATCTTTTTATACCTCGCGATAAATACACCCTATGACCAAAAAGATACCTTCTTCTTGTACATGAGCCTGACTGCAATTTTTATGCCACTCTCCTCACCGAATGTTATCTCGACGGTATTCGATATAACCCTTCCTGAAGTCCGTTCTACTGCCCAGTCAGTTGAATACTTTATTGAAAATATTGGTGCCGCGTCTGCTCCGCTTCTCGCAGGCATCATCGCGGACGCATCGTCACTGGAAAACGCGATCTTATCGATTTGCATCACCGCATGGCTGTTATGCTTTGTGTTTTATATTCTGGTAGGATTTTTCATTGATAAGGATATCGATTCACTTAGAGAAAAGTTGGCTGAGCGAGCTTCAGGGACCGCTTAATACTCTGATATGTAGGTTCCACATGGTATAATTCAATGGTTAAATTATCTTACCTGCAACCATAAGTTGTTAGAAATATCAAGGAGTTTGTATGTCAGGACATAGCCATTGGGCAACTATTAGACGAAAGAAAGGTGCGGCGGACGCGAAAAAAGGGCAAGTCTTTACCCGGGTCGCGAAAGAAATCGTACTTGCGGCGAGGAGTGGCGGCGATCCAGCCCTCAACTTCCGCCTCGCGTTGGCTATGGAAAAAGCTCGCGCTGTAAATATGCCAAAGGACAGCATTGAACGCGCGGTAAAACGTGGAACCGGCGAGGATAAAGATGGTGCGAGTTTTGAAGAATTAACCCTTGAAGGTTATGGCCCAAATGGTTCCGCTATCATGGTCGAATGTGTTACCGACAACCGCAACCGCACTGTCGCCGACCTTCGTCACATGTTCAATAAAAATAACGGCTCCCTTGCCGAACCTGGTGCAGTAGCGTGGCAATTTGACCGACTTTGCTATTTCTCTTTCCCTTCTTCTCAGTTATCCTTTGACGCCGCCTTTGAATTAGGCATTGAATCCGGAGCCGAAGATGTGACCGAAGAAGATGGGATGATTGAAATGACCGGGCCGGTAGAGGCATTCAAGATGTTGGGCGACGCCCTCCGATCAAAAAAGGTGACTCCTGAAGAGGGTGGTTTACGGCTGCAAGCCAGGAACGAAATCGAGCTCGAATTCGATCAGACCATGCAATTCCTGAAAGTTATTGAGGCGATTGAAGACCTGGACGATGTACAGGATGTTTATCATAATGTTAAACTTTCGGATGAGGTACTTGCTTCCTTGGAAGAGGAATAATTCTTCCTTGAGCTAATGACGATCATCTGTGGGATCGACCCTGGTACTGCCATCATCGGATTCGGTTTTCTAAACTCTGATGATGGCGGTTCTTTAAATGTCATTGATTACGGTGTAATTAAAACAGACAAACACGACTCGCCATCCAAGCGTTTGAAAATTTTGCATGATGAACTTTCGGCTTTAATAAAAATACACAACCCGGATATGGCCGCGATCGAAAAATTATATTTTCAGCAGAATACCACAACCGCCCTCGCCGTTGGACAGGCTCGCGGTGTTATTTTACTTGCCTTTGAGAATGCGGGAATCCCTATTTATGAATATTCACCGAACGAAGTTAAACAGGCAATTACTGGTTATGGTTTCGCGGATAAAAATCAAATGCAGGAGATGACCCGGGTGTTACTCCAATTAGATAAACGGCCAACCCCGGATGACGCCGCCGATGCTCTCGCCATCGCCATCACACATGCCAATACTGGAGGATACCGCTATGATCGCTAGTTTGGAAGGCGAAGTTCTTGCCATCAGTGACCTTTCTATGGTAATAAATGTCAATGGTGTAGGTTTCAAAGTAAATTGTCCCGAATCCTTCGTACTCGAACATGGCACTGGAGATAATATATTTGTTTTTACTCAGCTCATCGTCCGGGAGAATGATCTCTCACTGTATGGTTTTGGCACCGAGGAGGAGCGAAAATTCTTTAATTTACTCTTAATGGTGGATGGAATTGGACCCAAAGCTGCCCTCAATACCCTCTCAAAATTAGCGCTGCCCGATCTTCAATATGCGATAGTTTCCGAAAATATTGATTTGCTAAGCAAGGTACCTGGTATCGGGCGGAAGACCGCCCAGAAGATATCCCTCTATTTAAAAGACAAAGTCAGCAGTGATACATTAACAGAGCCTATTCAATCAAAGGTAAACGAGAATCAAGTTGATCTGCTTTCGGCATTAACCAATTTGGGTTACACCCAGCCTGAAGCCCAAAAGGCTATTCAACATTTACCATTCGAACCAAAATTGAGCTTGGAAGAATCACTTTTAGCTTGTCTAAACTACCTGCAAAAATTCTAAACGGAAAAATAATGATCAATTCGAATATTACATTTATCGGACCAGGAGCCATGGCAGAAGCCATTTTTAGCGGATTAATTCGAAATGGACTTTCTGTACCGGAAATGATTACCATATCCGGTCCTAATCAAAATCGGTTGGAACAACTCCACCAGAAATATCAAGTCCAAACAAAAACAAGTAATATCGAAGCCGTCAAAAATGCAAAGTTTGTAATCTTGTCCATTAAACCTCAACGCTTGCCCGATGTGTTGAGTGAACTCAAAAATCAAATTCCTGAGGATGCACTCGTTCTATCAATCGTGGCTGGCGCTTCCCTCAAACGGATTCGAAAGGGTTTGGAACATCCGCTGATTGTCAGGACGATGCCAAATACGCCTTCTCAGATCGGAGAAGGCATTACGGTTTGGACAGCGACCAATCAGGTGAGCGAAAGCCAAAAACAGATCACAATTTCTATCCTTGGCGCTTTAGGGCACGAAATTTTCGTTCAGGATGAACATTACCTCGATATGGCGACCGCACTATCGGGCACCGGACCCGCCTATGTATTTATGTTTATGGAATCAATGATTGACGCTGGAGTCCACATGGGCTTACCAAGACGGATTGCCGAAGAACTCGTTTTGCAAACAATCCTTGGATCAGTTAATTACTATAAGCAGAATGATAAACATGTATCAGCGCTTCGAAACCAGGTGACCTCTCCAGGAGGGACCTCAGCTGAAGCTTTATACTACCTTGAAAAAGCAGGATTCAGGACTGCCATATCTCGCGCAATCTGGGCGGCTTACCAACGTTCCACTGAACTGGGCAAAGATCCAGCTATTCACATTCCTGGGAGCGGACAAACGCAACCATTTGAAGATTAAACATGCCTGTCGTCACATTAAACAATATCTCGAAATATTTTGGGAATGTAAATTTATTTAAAGACCTCTCCTTTGGAGTCGACCAAGGACATCGAATTGGGATTGTTGGCCCAAATGGAATTGGAAAGTCTTCCCTATTAAAAATTGTTGCCAAAGTAGACGAAGAATATTCTGGTGATATTTTTTATGGCAAGAATACGGTTATTGGCTATCTGCCCCAAGAAGCTGACGTCAATTATGATGGCAACCTGTATCAGTTTTGCGAATCTGTTTTCGCTGAACTAATTCAGATGGAAGAAGATCTTTTACAAAGGCAATCTCGGCTTGAACTTGAACCGGGCAACGAATCGCTCCTTCACTCAATTGGTGACCTTCAACACAGATTCGAGCATCTTGGCGGCTATACCTACACGACGAAAATCAAACAGATTTTGACAGGTATCGGGTTCTCACCCAGCGAATTTAACCAGGATTTACGTACTTTTTCTGGCGGTCAAAAAACTCGCGCCTTTCTTGCCAAGTTATTGCTGGTAGATCCAGATATTCTTCTCCTCGATGAACCTACCAATCATCTCGACATGGAAGCGGTTCGATGGTTGGAAGGATATATTTCAAGTTGGCGAGGATCAGCGCTGATCATCTCTCATGATCGCTATTTTCTCAATAAAACAGTAAATTCGATTCTTGAAATGACCTCGGCCGGAATTGAGTTTTATAGCGGCAACTACGATCAATATCTTAATTTACGCCAGGAACGATGGAATCGTCGCCAGGAAGTTTTTGATCGTGAAATTGCGCGTTTAACCAAAGAATTAGATTACATCAAGAAGAACATCTCCGGACAAAACTTTATTCAGGCAAAAGGAAAGCTTAAACGCCTATCCCGACAGGTGCAGGCTATCGAGCAAGTCGGCATAGAATCAGCCCTCAATACAAAATGGTCTCAAATGGATGTTGAAACGGCTACCAGTGTCTTTGGTGTGGAAGAGGCGGAAAAGCGCCTCTCCGCGTTGCGCCTACCAGATTCGCGTCCACCTGTCTTACATCTCAATATGCGCTCAATTCATCGCTCGGGCGAGGTCATTCTAAGAGCGAAACAGTGTTCGATCGGAAGGGACTCAAAAATATTATTTTCAATCCCCCAATTGGAACTGATGCGTAAAGAGTGCGCCGCGCTTATCGGACCCAATGGATCAGGCAAATCAACTTTTCTCAAAACCATTCTGGAAAAATTACCAGTCTTATCTGGTGACATCACTCTTGGCGCGAGCCTTAAAATCGGCTACTTTGCCCAGGCGCACGAGGATTTAAACCCTGAACTTAATTTGATTCAAGAAATCCAAACAGTTGGCGCTAGTATCCTCGACCATGAGGCTCGCAACATTCTCGGAAAATTCCTTTTCAGCGGTGACGATGCTTACAAAAAGGTTAAGGTTCTTTCAGGCGGTGAGAGAGGAAGGTTAGCCCTTGCAAAACTTTCACTGCATCAGGCAAATCTCTTGATTCTGGACGAGCCAACAAATCATCTTGATATTCCGTCCCAGGAAGTCCTTGAACAAGTTTTGGAACGATTTGATGGCACCATCCTTCTCGTTAGCCACGATCGATACCTTATCGACGCGATCGCGACCCAAATCTGGGAAATTGATCCGCTTAAAAAACAGCTTGAACTCTTTAAAGGTACCTATACCCAATTCCAGGATTGGAAAGAGAATCAAAAGCAATATCTAAATCAGCAAAACCTCATAACCGATACGATTTCCAAAGAAATACCAAATAAAACCAGGAGGATTAAGACAAACTCAGAGAGGGAACGCCTACGGATCGTTCAAGTGCTTGAACAAAATATCCAGACTCTCGAGCAGGAAAAAAGTCAGATCTTGGCTGAGCTGAATGGTTCGAATATCAACCCCGATCGAATTATTGCCTTGACCACAAGGTTCAATGAGTTGAATAATCAAATCTCGCCATTATTCGAAAAATGGACAGAACTGGCGGATGATGGGCAGGAATAAAACCTCCTATACTACGGAAATACTGCTTTCAACACTGTCTTATTTTTTTGATATTAACTATGCGCAGCATTTATTATGAGTAAAACTCAAGTCAAAGCTTTCATCGCTGTTTTTATTTGGGGCGCTGGTTTTGTCTTCACCAAATACGCTCTCTTGGCATTCACTCCAGTTTTTTTGGTTTTTGTCCGTTTTGGGATTGGGCTGATTGTACTCGGGAGCGTTGTTCTTTTTCGCAAACAATTCCGACTTCCCAACTGGGATGAATACCCCTACCTGATATTTACTGGCTTCCTTGGAGTCACCTTTCATCAATGGCTTCAAGCCACCGGTTTGCAAACCGCGTCCGCAACCACCACAGCCTGGATTGTCTCTATCATCCCAGTTTTTACATTTATTCTAGGTTTCTTTTTCCTGAAAGAACATGGAACAATCATAAACTGGCTCGGAATCGTGATTTCGTTTTTTGGAATCGTTTGGGTAATCAGTCAGGGAAATTTGAATTCGGTTCTAACAAAATCAATCCTCACAAGAGGAGATTTTCTCATCTTTCTGAGCGCGATTAACTGGGCAGTATTTTCCATTATATCGAGGAGAGGTCTCAGAAAATATCCCCCCGCTTTCATGATGCTTTACATAATGTTTTTCGGCTGGTTTTTTTCCGCATTATGGCTTATTAAATCCCCGGTCACGATCATTATCCCAGTGGAAAATATAAAAATTGAATCAGTTCTAAGTCTCTTTGCCTTGGGCATTTTCGGGTCTGGCTTGGCATATATTTATTGGTACGATGCGCTTAAAGAAATTCACGCCTACCAGCTTTCAGTATTTATCTACATTGAGCCAATCGTTACTATGGTTTTAGCTGCCTTCCTGATTAATGAGAAAATTACTCTTGCAACCGTTTTCGGCGGTATGGTTACCATGCTCGGGATTGTATTGGTAAATAAACAACCTTCGTTAATAACCAAGCAGCAAGCCAGCACTTAACAACAAGGCAAATATAATCGTAAATCTGGCTGTTTCGGCCAGCACGCTGTTTAATTCTCTGCCTTCCTTCTGGATAAAGTTAAGGAAATTTTTTCTTGCAAGCGGTAAGGATAGAAAAACAATCAAGGTCGCGAAATCTACTCGCCGGACTATTATATAAGCGATGATCAGTCCGAACGCGACAAAAAGATTTATTAAAAATTCCCAATTCATGGCATTTCTGCCCAATTTTACCGCCAAGGTGTTCTTTCCACCCACCTGATCGGTGATTCTGTCTCTTGTGTTATTTACTACCAAAATGTTGACAATCAAAGCCCCCATGGTAATCGAATAAACCACACTTTCCTCGGTTACCTTGCCACTGATCATATAATAAGTGCCAATGGTCGCCATCAATCCAAAAAACACAAAGACGAAAAGGTCTCCCAGTCCATGATACCCATAAGCGGTTTTTCCCCCCGAATATAACAGAGCGGAAATAACGATAATTAAACCAAGAATGATCACGATCCAACCACGCGCCATAATTAACGGTATCGCAAAAACACCCGCAATCGCGATAATAATCGCGATTGCGGTTCGCATTCCATTAACAGAGATAAGACCACTCGCGGTAGCTCTGGTTGGCCCGAGCCTGTCAGGTGTGTCTGTTCCCTTTTCGTGGTCAAAAAGATCATTGGCAAAGTTTGCTAAAACCTGCATAATCAAAGAAATAACAACACAACTAAAACCGATCAAAAGATCATAGTTTCCATCCCGAAAAGCGAGGACGTTTCCTATCACCGCTGGCGCTATTGCCGCAGGTAAAGTTTTAGGTCGGCTTGCTAAGAGCCATTTTTGGAGTAGGTTTTTCATTTCCTTATTTTAACGGGTTTAAGATCAACTCACCTTCGGAGTTTGTCTTAATTGATTCATCAAGCCAGTACATTGGATAATATTCCAAATCAGCCCAAAGCGGTATCATATCATCGTAATGTAAATGATCTGCGTGTCCGGATTGGCCGGTAGTATGTACTGTTATCGATCTTTCCAAATTCGACAGGTCAATAATCATCCTCATTGAAGGAAGCCAGTTTACTTCAAAGCTTTCGTATATATCCCATCCGGTTGCGTTGACGATCGATTCACCACCCGTGGTAGGAAATGGTCCACGATTAAAAATTGCCTCAATGAAACCAATACCGCTTTCGCCTAGGGTTGCGTTCTTAAAGGTCGCGGTATGCAGCTCAGACCAATCCCAATTTTGTATATCTTTGCCGAATTTTTCAATACAAATCTCACATTGGGTGGCATTTAAGAATGCCTGTGCCATGATATCTTCCATCATTTCAACTTTCTCTGTGGTCCGTTTATCGTCCCACCATAAAGATTTCGGGTCATTAATCAGGATCCTAAATATTTCATTGGTTCTCGATCCACCCGATGGCAGCATATCTTCCGGGATGTCTTCATCTTCAAAGGTGAGTTTGACCAGTTCCCACCAATATGCTTCATAAAGGGCTGCGCCGGCAGATTTATTTTCGCGGTGATCCCATATCAATAGAATCTCATCCCGAATTTTAGCCAAATCAGCGGTTAATTCAACATTCTCAAGGGCTTCAATCACCGCGTAAGAATTGAGGTTTATGTCATCAGATTGCATACTTCGAAAGTCCTCAATTTTGAAACCTGATTGCTTTGAGAGAAGCATATCCTCGATGCGTTGGGCGCGGTAGCCATAATCCCAATCGCTCGTAATCAAGTATGGATACGATTCGGTTATTACCTGATTATTCGCGGTGATGATGTAGCCAGATTCTGGATTGAATACATTGGGTAATTGCTCAAAAGGAATATATCCGCCCCAATCATATTCTCCAGTCCATCCGGGAACCGGCAACCTGCCATCCCCATTTCTCCGAACCGGAATATTACCTGGCATCTGATAGCCAATATTTCCTTCAACGTCCGCATAGAGCAAATTCTGTGCTGGAACAACAAATTTTGAAGCGGCAATTCTGAATTCATCCCAATTCTGAGCCTTATTAAATCCCCAAATTGCTTCAAATACGGAACCAGGCTCCAAGGCAGTCCATTTTAAAGCAATGGCATAATTTTCCGGTAATTCAATGCCTGCCTGCTCCGAAAATGGTGTTTGGGTAGGTTCAACGTCATCCTTTAGAGGTCCAAAAACATCACTGATGATTGGACCATGAATCGTCTTCCGGATTACAAACGATTCCGGCTTTGCGTTTCCAAAATCAAATTCCTCTTCTACAATTTCCATGTCCACCCATTCACCTTTGTATTCGTATTGATTTGGGTTACTGGGATTGATTTTTTCGACGAAGAGATCCATTACGTCCGGCCCGGTATTTGTGAATGCCCATGCTATCCGGTCGTTATGCCCGATCACGACCCCAGGTACTCCCGCGAAGGAGAATCCGGCAACTTCATAAGGACATTCGTCAGAACGTGGTTGACAATGCAGACTGAGTTGGTACCAGATAGAAGGCATCTGGATGCTCAAGTGAGGATCATTTGCAAGCAATGGTTTACCAGTTTCAGAAAGAGTGCCATCAATGACCCAGTTATTGGATCCAACAGACTTACTGAATTCTCCGAGCACTTGATCCATTCCATTTTTGTTCTGTGTTATTTGTGTGAGCAACGTTTGAACTTCAATTTGTTTTGAAATTGAAGCTAAATCACCTAACCCTGAGCTTGCTTGAGGCGCGATTTCTAATTTAAAATCCGCCGCCACCTGAGGATGATCGCCAGGATAGGGAGGATAAAGCTGATTCACCTGATCAAGGTTCAGTGTATTAAGCAAAATAGCCCGTTCAATTTCTTCTTCCATGTTCCCGCGTAAATCCCATGCCATCGCTTTTGCCCAGGTAAGCGTGTGGGTTGGCTGCCAAGGGGCAATTTCATAATCCGGATTTAGTACTTTAAGGACAAGATATTCAATACTTACTTCAGTACCGGATTTACCGCCGAGATATGCGTTCACCCCTTCGGAATAGGCATGTAGAATAGCAATCGATTCAGGCTGTAGCTGATCCAATTCCTCATAAGCCAGTTCTTCCCATTCAAGGGTCAGCAAAAATTTATCCGTATCCGCCTGGGACTCGCCAAACATCTCACTTAATCTTCCCATTCCGATGTGCCGCCAAAAATCCATTTGCCAAAACCGATCTTGAGCATGAACATACCCCTGGGCGAAGAAGAGGTCATGCAGGTTATCAGCATAAATATGAGGAATACCCATTTCATCGCGTACCACTCGGGCTTTTGTTTGCAGCCCGGCAAGATTCAATTCTCCCTCAATTTGAGGAAAAGAACTTTGGACTGCTTTATTCCATTGTGATAGTCCGACCCAAATTACTACTACAATCAGACCGATCACCAATCCAAATATCATCATTTTTTTTGTCATAATGCTCCATTTTTTGAGACAGATAATGAAAAGCTCCTTGGCTAAGGAGCAAATATATAAGTTAATAACCCGAATCGAGAAAATGGTTTTGCTATTTAAATGAATTTATTACTTTTTAGTTCACACTTCACGGGTCCACACATTCTCATCGTAAGCTGGCAGCTCCATTCGTAAAGGAGAATCCTTACGGTAACCTAAAACATACCCTGCCTGCATTAATTGGTGAATCTCACTTGTGCCTTCATAAATTACCGCGCCTTTTGAATTTCTAAGGTAACGTTCAACCGGATATTCATCAGAAAAACCATTCGCGCCGTGGATTTGAATCGCTTCGTTAGCGGCGTCAAATGACGCATCGGTGGCAAACCATTTAAGCAGAGAAGTTTCTCTTGTATTTCTAATACCCTGATTTTTTAGCCACCCAACTTTAAAATATTGCAACCTTCCAAGATGATAATCTCGTTCCATTTTCGCAATTTTCTGCTGAATCAGTTGATGTTTACCAATTTCCTTGCCAAAGGTCTTTCGTTGCTGAGCGTAGCGGACACTGGCTTCCAGAGATGCTCTGATTAAGCCTACCGCTCCTGATCCTACGGTAAACCGTCCGTTATCCAGGCATGACATGGCGATCTTGAATCCTTCCCCTTCTTCACCCAGCCTATTTTCAATGGGAACCCGAACATCCAGGCAACTAACCCAGCCGGTAGAGCCTGCCCGAACCCCGAGCTTATGATGAATATCTCCGCGCGACACACCTTTCCAATCTACCTCAACTATGAAGGCGGACAATTGATCATGAATATCATCTTTTTCTGGATTGGTCCTGGCAAACCAAAGGATGTGATCCGCTCTTGTGGCGAGTGATATCCACATCTTCTCGCCATTCAAAATGTAATGATCACCTTCTCTTCGGGCACTTGATCTTAAATTTGCCACATCCGACCCAATTTCCGGTTCAGTTAATCCGAACATGGCTATTTTCTGACCCAGAGATTGGGGTTTAAGATATTTAATTTTTTGTTCTTCCGTCCCCCATTGAAACAAACCCAGGCTGTTTAAGCCGACATGAACAGACATAACTACGCGCAAACTGGTATCAATTGCTTCCAATTCTTCACAAACCAATCCCAGAGTAGTGTAGTCAAAACCTTGTCCACCATATTTGACCGGAATGCAAACCCCTAACAAACCGAGCTTTCCCATCATTGGCAGAATGTGATCAGGCATTGACTGATTTCTTTCCGCCTCCCGAAGGTATGGAACAACATCTTTTCGACCAAAATCACGAACCACTTTGATGATTTCTTCTTGTTCCATGGTTATGGAAAAATCCATTTCAGCCTCCAAGTGAATGATTTAATCAATCATACAATGGCTTTTCCAAATGGCAATCCTAGAAATTGATATTGCTGATCCAATCTGAACAGCTTTTTATGTCCTGGAAGGCTACTCTTCGCAGCCATGGCCTACGAATTTGGCCAAGATTAAAGAGTTTTGGTGATCCAAAGGATTACAAATCTCAAACTGATTAGATTAATATGGGTAAAACTATTTCAATCAGGCAATATCATCCGATAGAACTTATCCAAAATGCCCACAAATACACGGTAAATCCAACCCCCACCCGGCGCTAATCAAGCGAATAATCAGCCATTGAAATTTTTTAAAATAATTATTTTATCAATCGGAAACTATTTTTTCCGTCAATTAAAAACCGAATAAATGCCTAATTTCAGTTTATAGAATACTCTGCATCAACTTTGGCCGGTATTGAAGCGATTCAGCGATATGACCGGTTTCAATGGTCTCGCTGTTCGCCAAATCCGCTATCGTCCGTGCCAATTTCAGGATTCGATGATATGCCCTCGCGGACAAATTCAATTGATTCATCGCTATCTTTAAGAGGTCCTGCCCCTCGGGTTGCAGCTTACAGAATTGACGTATTTCTACGACTCTCATATCCGCGTTACACATTATATTTGTACCCTTTAACCGCTCAGCCTGAATCGCGCGGGCATTTTCCACCCTCTGCTTGATCATTTCAGACCTCTCCCCAAGCTTCTCGCTCGCCAATTTTGTCTGGTCTACACGGCTAACACTGATATGGAGGTCGATTCGATCAAGAATTGGTCCAGAAATTCTTTTCTGGTATTTAATGATCTCAGTTGTGCTACATGAACAGGCTTTAACCGGATCACCATAAAATCCGCACGGGCACGGATTCATCGCGGCGACCAGCTGAAAATTTGCCAAAAATGTAAGGGTTCCTTGTGCCCGGCTAATCGTAACAACCTTATCTTCCATTGGTTGGCGCAAAACTTCCAAAACACGCGCGCCAAATTCCGGAAATTCATCAAGGAAAAGTACGCCACGATGGGCGAGCGAGATTTCACCAGGGTGTGGTATTTGTCCGCCGCCAACCAAACCAGCATTGCTGATTGTATGATGTGGTGAACGAAATGGGCGTTTACGAACCAAGGGTGAACCGTTAGGAAGCATGTCCGCGACCGAGTAAATTCTAGTCACATCCAAGGCTTCCTCAATGGACAAATCAGGCAAAATTCCTGGTAACGCCCGGGCCATCAAGGTTTTACCACTTCCCGGACTACCCACCATCAGAATGTTATGCCCACCAGCGGCAGCCACTTCAAGGGCTCTTTTTACGTATTCCTGGCCTTTAATTTCCGAAAAATCGACCAGATCTTCCTCAAATGGTTGTTCTTCGTTTAAAATCTCCACTTTCGGGAAATCCTGCTGGCCGGACAAACACTTGACTAGTTCTCTCAGGTTATTGGCTGGTAATACCTGAATATCAGGTACCAAACAGGCTTCCGCGGCATCCACATCAGGTACAACGATCCTCCTATATCCCAATTCGCGAGCTTTTATCGCCATGGGTAAAATTCCGCGCGAGTGCCGAATAGTCCCATTCAAAGAAAGCTCTCCAATCACCAAAGTTTCGTTCAGCGCTGACTGTTCCAAATCCTCGCAAAGGATCAGGATACCGAGGGCAATTGGCAGGTCAAAATTTGAGCCTTCCTTGCGTATGGATGCCGGCGCTAAATTTACTACAATCCGCTGCCTGGGAAAGAAAAATCCGGCGTTTCGGATTGCGGTTTGAACTCGCTCCCGACTCTCCTGAACAGCTGTGTCCGGCAAGCCCACAATTGTTATACCTGGCAATCCATTTGTATGATCCACCTCAACCTCAACAACCTCGCCTTCAATTCCGCTTACCGCGCATGAATAAGTCCGGGTAAACATGGCCTATTCCGTTAGAGAGATGCTGAACCAGGCTGGCTGACTAACGAGCATAGATCACCTCTAACCAGCTTTTAAGATCTTGATATGCGGGCCTCATAAAAATATTGGCATCGGATTTTATAAATGGGTTGGTTGGATTAAAACCTCCGCTAATAAATCCTTCAATATCTGTTCTGGCTGAAATCGCGGTCATGAAGGATTGATAAATATTTTGTTGGGCAGTAATATCCAGGGTTTGATTGCCGCCATCCTCAGCCACGCAATTCACGGGCGAGTTGTTCGAACAACCAAGGAGGGCACCTGTACTCGTGGGCACATTCGCTCGGATAATGATCCGTTTTCCAAACGGAATCGAAGGAATAATGTCATATTCCAACATCAAATTTACATTTGCGGTCATTTCTTCCTTACTCACCTGCTCGCTGTCAGTCAAACCCGTTGTCCAGTCGATCAGATATCCATCAAAACCAAGATCCCCTGATGGCAATTGGTGCAAGCCGGAATTATTATATTTCAAAGCGTAATAGATCTTCCCGTTAAAATGTTCTCGCAAGTCCTTCAACATTTGGTTTATTGAATTACTTATTGCGGTTTGAGAAGTTTCATCTACGAAATTAAGCGAGTCAGCCCCTGGAATCAAATCAGCCAATCCATCTCCGCCAATGACGATAGTGTCCACCTCGCTCAGATTTGCGGTTTGCGCTAAAATCATTAATTGTTGATCGAGAGCGAATAATGCAGAATCAATTGGTTGAGGATCTAAAACCTGATTCCCAGCTTTCTCTAAACCCTCAATTTCATCAATTTTCAAAGAAAGCCACGGATCGAGTTCAAGTGCTTTTGCTTCGGCTATCAGGTTTTGGTTTAGAGAGGAGCCGATCGAATCATCACCCGTTAACACCTGGTAGTGATCCCCTGTCCAATCGAATCGGACATCTGATTCCATAATCATGGAACTTCCCTCAGGCAAGTTCAAACCAAATTCATTTAGTTTTACCTCTGAATTGGATAATTCAGCTAAATTTATGGCAACACCTGCCTCGAAATCTTCAACGATAGGTGATGAAAGGTTCAAATCACCTTTGAGATCCGACCCAATTTCCTTGTTCCAATTGGAAACAAGGAGTTGAGAAACGGCTGAATCGGTGAAATTGATCGTCTCTGTTTCTTTTCCATTTTGAAAAATTCCACACGCAAAATCAGGATCAAAACCGAGGCAAATCTGAACATCGGCGGTTTTGATCAATTCTGATGGACTGTTCATCTCCAAATAATAAACTCCGCTAGAGTCGAGAAGGAGAGGGATTGGAATTGATGACACGAAGGCATTCAATAAAATAGTAACGGGTAAATTATCAGGTGTATTCGCCGGTACAACTACCTCAATTCGTTTGGAATCGAACCCCCACTGTTCTATCTTATCTAAGATTGGTTCAGAGTTGGAATTCGCGCTAAATGAACGAGTAAAAATCTCGCCAGCTTTGTTTCTTTCCGCCCCCCAAAATCCGTCACCAAGCGAATATTTATACTCAAAAGTGGTTCCTAATGGAACTTCAACATCAGCCTTATAGCGGGTTTCACTCACCTTGTCCATTTTGATTAAGGCTTTCGGATCAAATGCGCTTACGCCATGAGAATTGGTTCGAAACCCAAGTTGATATATATCGCCAATCAAATAAACATCATTCGCAGGGAGTTGGGCAGGTGAAATATCAACATTAAAAGTGATCGTTTTTCTCTCAACCTCCTTTAACCAGACGTCCGCGACGGTTACTTTGTCAGCTTCAAGCACAGCCAATTGTTGATACGTCTCAAAGCTGTCATCACCGGACGAAAAAGTAGCGAAGTAGGTACCCTCCGGTAAACCAGGAATTTCATATCTTCCAAATATGTCCGTTTTTGCTGTTATTCCTTGAATCTGAATCAACGCGCCATTAATCGGAGCGTCACCCTGTGAAGTGAGTACCCTTCCTGCCAAAATGGCTTTTTGAGGTTCAACAACACTATTCTCCCAACCGTAAATAAAATCATTTACACTCGAAGAATTTGTGGTTAATAGCACTCGGTAGTCACCTCTCCCCCATGGAAAAGCTTCGTTAACCTGAACGGAACCAACCTTAATATACTTGTACCGAAGGGTATCCGTCTCTGTACTTGGCAATCTGCCGAGGTAGTGTAATTCATCGACTTTCTCTAATTGAAAAAATTTCGGAGCGATCATGCCACCGGTTACCACATCCAATTTCGCGAGCATCAACTCGTCTCCAGCTTGGAGAGGCTGAGTTAGGTAGACGTTAAATTCAATCTCATCCGTCCCCGTTTCCATCGACGGATTGGCATCTTGAACAGGGTCAGAATTAATTTTGACTGAGCCTGGTAAATTTGAACAGGAAGTTAATACAAAAAGAAAGATAAGAATCGAAAATAAGATACGTTTGATCATTTCAGCTCCAAACTTGAATGCTTATACGATCAATTATATATTAGGAGGTTTCTTCTGACTTTTTTTGGGTGGATGGAATGCGGGCTAACCAGCTAAAGAAGATGCTCAGAAAATAAAGTACGATCATCGGAGCCATCACCAGGGACATATTGACCGGATCCACAGTAGGAGTAACCATCGCGGAGATAACAGCTATCAGCAAGATTGCGATTCTCCAGTTTTTAAGCAAAGTTTGTGGTTTTGTAAGGCCGACATATGAAGTTCCAAAAATTATTAATGGAAACTCAAAGGCAACACCAATCCAAAAGAGGATACCGGTAATGAAATTAAAATACGATTGTGGCCGGAGCATGGTCGCGACACCCATAAAATCCATTAAAAACGGAAGAGAGGTTGGTAAGAGAAGGGCGTAAGAAAAATACATTCCGCCGATGAAGAAGATAAAACCGAATGGAATAATTAGAAGACTTAATTTTCGAGTAGTTGGCATCAATCCGGGGGCGATGAACAACCAGATTTCAAATATGATATATGGAGTTGCCAGTGCGATTCCTGATAGTAAAGCTACACGCATGAATACGGAGATGGATTCTGTAACTTCAATCGCTTGCAGATTCTGCAGACCGCCAACAGGTTCCGCTAAAAAGGAAATTATTTTTTCAGTAAAGGTAAATGAGATTGCGACCCCAATGATTAGAGCAATGATTGACCTTAAGAGATGACCCCGAGCTATATCAAGCTGCTCAAAGAAACTGGAAGGATCTTCAATTGCCTGAGTCGCGCTGTCAATCACCGAATTGTCTTCAGGTATCTCATTGAAAAATAAGCCGATTTTTGTCTTACCAAACCACCTGGAAAAAGATCTAAATAACCAGCGAATTCCACGGAAGGGTAAAAGGATAAGCCATTTTAATCCAAGAATGGGGGCAAATAAAATTTTCTTGATCATTCCCTTATTTCATTTCCAGATCAGATTTAATTTCTTCTACAACAGGACTGATCGTTTGGTCAACTGAATCCTTAACCTCTTTGGTTAAGTCCTCGATCATGGCCTCACGCATCAATTTATTCGGCAAATGTTGAATCTCCTGGCCGGTCTTTCGCATCGCTTTCCATTCAGGAGACATAATAAATTTTCTTAAAGTTCTCCCGATCGTCTTTCCAGTCGAAGCCATTTCTTTTGGTCCCATGATAATCAGAACCAAGATCAGCAGAAAAGTAAGTTCTGGTAGACCAATTCCCAATAAATCCATCGTTATGCTACCTTGACCATGTTTCGAATTTTTGTTTCATTGTCCGCCAGGCTTCCCAAAACTCCATTTACAAATCGAGCGGTGGAATCGGAGCCAAACATCTTCGCGATTTCTACTGCTTCGTTAATGGCTACCTTGACTGGCGTAGTGCGGTCGATTGCGAATTCCCAAGTGGCTATGCGGATAATATTTCGATCAATGGCTGAAATTTGGTCAATCGGCCACTCTGGAGCATATTTTGCCATGACTTCATCCAGTTGTTCTGCAATAGGAAGAACATTCACCATAATTCTATGAGCAAATTCAACCATAACAGGGTCCAACTGAGTGCGCTCATCCTGGTTAATTTCTTCAATCCGTTGGGTAAACACCGTACCAGGTTCGTGATTTGTCATGTCAATTTCATATAAAACTTGAAGGGCAACTGATCTTGCCCTGGTACGAGCTTTCATTGGTAATGTGCCTGTCTAATAGATAATATCTTCAATGTGAATATTAATTACACCAACTTCAAAACCTACAGTTTCAAATATTTCCCTGCTTACAATCGCCTGGATGTTACGACTTACTTCCCGAACATTGTACGAATTCTTTAAATTCAAAAAAAGATCAATGTAAACGAAGCCATTTTCAATTTCAACCCTGATACCATCATGGTTCCGAATCTTGAATATTGAATCCACTGCCAACGGAACCTTTGCAAAGGAATGGACGCCCTCAACACCTAAAGCGGTTAATTTCACGATTGAGTAGATCACTTCCGGAGCAATTGTTGTTTTACCTTGATTATTTTTTTCCATTCTTCCTCCTACATCATCGCGATCCCGCCATCGACGCCGAGCACTTGTCCAGTGATGTAATTTGCCATGTCACTCGCAAGGAATACCACCGCGTTGGCGATTTCTTCTGGTTTACCTAATCGTGCCAATGGAATCATATTTACAGCCGATTCTCGTGATTCCTCAGGCATGGCTTCAAGGATTTCAGTGTCCACAAAACCGGGAGCTATCGCGTTCACGGTTATATTCCTCGACGCGATCTCTCGCGCCAAGGCTTTCGTCAAACCGATTTGTCCAGCCTTCGAAGCGCTGTAGTTAGTTTGACCTGGATTGCCCATCTGACCTGACACTGAGGAAATATTGATTATTTTTCCATTTCTTTTCCTCATCATGTGTTTTACAGCCGCTTTGGAACAATTAAAGGTGGACTTTAAATTTGTATTTATTACCGCGTCCCAATCATCCTCAGACATCATCATCATTAAATTATCACGAGTAATTCCAGCGTTATTGATCAGAATATGCAAATCGCCATAGGTATCGATTGCAAATTTTATCAAAGCTTGTGCTTCGGATGGCACGGATACATCAGCCTTGAAAATGGAAGCTTTACCCCCAAGGAGGCCGATTTGATCAGCAACGTCTTGAGCCTGTTCAGCGGAACTATTGTAATTAACGATTACACTTGCACCGTACCTTCCAAGCTCCAACGCGATAGCTCGACCAATTCCCCTGGACGCGCCAGTTACGACAGCGATTTTGTTTAAAAAAAGTTGTTTATCAAACACCTTGCTCTCCGATCAATGTATTATACCTTACCCAATTTTTCTGATCATGAAAACACTCCCTTAGTATTTTGGTTTCAACCAAAAAATTATCCCGAGGCAGGATAAGATCACCGCAACAACCAGGTAAAGCACAGCATCCTGCCAAAGTTGTAATGGAAACAATCGAATGATCGCGTCGGTGTTATAGAATAACCAACTATCGCCCTCGAAGAAAATTGCGTGAAATTTCTCAAAAAATGTCCAAAAAGAAGTTAACGCAAAAGCACCGATCGCGACCAACAGCATTAAGGTGAATATTGCGCCTCCGCGGAGGGCAGACCTCCAATCGTCCGATTTTCGAAAAACAGACGATGAAACAAAGAATGCCGCAAATATGGTCACCACTAAATATGCCTGGTTTAAACTCACCAAAACATTCTTTACATCCACCAGGTGGTCCACTTCCCTCGCGATAAAAATCGGATTCCCATTCTGATCACGCAAGCCATCAAGCAAAGCCCGGTCCTCACTCGAAGTGATGTACTCAATAACGGTAGAACCAAAATTCAAGCGATCAGCTTGGCTAAAACCATAAGGATCCATTGGAAACCACGCAACGCCGTATTCAAGGCGTAGAAATGTGGTTGACATCATGAGATTCACAAAGAACATTAAAAGTATGAAAGGCAAGCTGATAAATATTACAAATTTTCCAATTTTTCCCATAATCGCCTCTTATTGTGAAAGTAAAAAATTAAAAATCATCCTGTTAGTCACTTGCTCGATCCTACTGAGATCATCTGTATAAACTTTCCCTTTTTCAAAATCAGTTCGCAACCCGCTGAATACATTTTGAGCGGTTTCAATCAACAATCTTTCTCCAGGAATTTCTGGATCCAATTTGAGATAACCTCTGGTCAAATTCTCGATCGAAAGCAGTTCATCCGAAGCAAAGATAATCGTGTTAAAAGTCCCAGGCAAGTCAGCGATGACGAGGTAATCAAATTCTGTCTTTAACGTTGTAGCCAAATCATTGATTAAACTCCGATCGTCCGGCATTCGGCCAACATTTATCGCAACGATGCCTCCCGGTTCAAGTTTTGATTCACAAAGTTGAAAAAATTCCCGAGTAACCAAGTGAGGTGGAATATACGGGGGTACATAAGCGTCGATGAAGATCAAATCTTGTTTTGATTTGAGCCTTCCCAATTCATAGCGACCATCGCCAACGATAATTTTGTGGCGCGCAGGGTCTAAATTGAAATATCGAAAACCAACCTCAATAATTTCTGGGTCAAGTTCGATCCCTGTGATCTCTGCGTCAGGGTAGACTACCGCCGCCTGCGTCAGAGTTGTCCCGGCAGCCATCCCCACGACTAGAATATGGTCAATGGATAATGCATATTGCCCCTCAGAGAATAAAGGCGCCACAAGAAACAATTCCCAAGGTCCTTCATAATAAATTGTTTCAGGGTTATATTGCGAATGATATCCCTGGCCCTCATTCAATCGTAGTAACACATCTTCTTCTATTTTAAGAACTTCAATGTAGTTGTAGGCTGATTCAGTTTCATATACCTGACCAGGTGTATTTTTGATGGGAAAATCAAACCCTATCATGAACCCCTCTATCAAAATCGTTATCGCGATGATCGACATATACCGTATTTTCTTCTGGTAGAGGTACAAGCCAAATAACGAAGTTACCAGCATAATCGACGCAATTAATTGTAAAGATCTCGCCGTTCCAAATGTTCCAAACAGCCAGAGAGTTGGAATAAAGGCGCCTAATACTGATCCAAGGGTAGAAATCGAATTAACATTCCCTGCGACTTCGCCAACCTTTTTACCATCTGAATGAAGTTGACTGATTACAATTGGAGTAGTCATTGCCAGAAGAATTATGGGAACTGAATAAATAATGATTACACTTATGAATGCTCCAACCATCGCGGGAAAATTTATTTGATCAAAGGCTCTGGCGCCTTTCGCCAATACGACATTTGAAAATATGGGAATAACACTCAAAATGCCAGCCGCAAGGATCTGTAACCGCAGCATTCCGCTAATTGATTCCGCTCTCTCCGCGAATTTACCGCCAAAGTAATATCCAAGCGCAAAGTAGATCATAATTAAACCAATGATTGTCGCCCAAACGAAATTACTAGCTCCATAAATATTTTGGAGTGACCGGGAAGCTGCAAATTCTGTCGCGATAGTAGTCAGACCTGCGAAAAATACATTGATGTACAAATATTTTTTCATTTGATTTATTTTACCTAATTTGGCAATAAATATAGCTTTATGATCTGGCCTTGCCAAAATGAACCAATTTAGTTAAAATTAAGTTTCTGGCGTAAATTTACGCCAATAAAAATTTTAAGGACAAGGGTAACCATCCACACATGGTGAGAGGTGTCCGAGGAGAAATAATGGAATCAGTAGTAATAAAAGCAACCAAACGAACAGTAACTGGAAAACAAGTGAAACAACTCCGCCGTGCAGGCTTG
This sequence comes from Anaerolineales bacterium, assembly GCA_035562755.1. GTDB lineage: Bacteria > Chloroflexota > Anaerolineae > Anaerolineales > Villigracilaceae > UBA5195. The sequence continues at coordinate 16,336 of DATMWA010000026.1, read as the reverse complement.
CTTCCTGCGGTCATCTACGGTGCGGGTTACGAATCAACTCCCATTTCTTTGGAGGCCCACGCCAGCAGCTTATTGCTGCCAAAATTAACCGCTTCGAGTTTGATTTCAATCGAACTCGATGGAAAAACGATCCCAGTTTTAATGCGTCAAACTCAAAAAAATTATATTCGCAATGAATATACCCACATTGATTTTCTAGCCCTTGACCTTAAACAAAAGATCACCGCGATTGTCGTCCTTCACCTGGTTGGGGTTGCGCCAGCAGTCAAGGATTATCAAGCCGCCATCCTTCAGCAATTGGAATCGATTGAAGTCGAAGCCTTACCTACCGACTTACCAGAATCCATCTCAGTGGACGTATCCTCTTTGCTCAATATCGGTGACTCTATCATGGTAAAAGACCTTAATATTGATGAAAACGTAAGTGTCTTAACTGATCTTGATGAAATCGTAGCCGTCGCGACATCTACCTTCGTTGCCGAATCCGACGAGGAACTTGGTAGCGAGCCGGAAGTCATTGAACGCGGTAAGAAACAAGAAGAAGTTTAATCAGTTCCGCATATCAAGCATTGAATAAGTAAAAAGAAACCGCCTTTCGGCGGTTTCTTTTTATCAGGTTATTCGCTCGGTTTGGGAATGTAATGTCCTTCCACCCAATTCTCACCATCAGGGCTTACTTCCTTTTTCCAGATAGGAACAATTTCTTTGAGGCGATCAATCCCGTACTTAGTTGCCTCAAAGACCCCTGTATTCCTGTGCCCAGCAGTGCATGCGATTAAAACAGTTGGTGTTTTAGGCAGAAGTTTTCCGATCCGTTGGACGATAACGATCCCTTCGATCGAGGGCCAACGTCCTCTAATCTCCAAGGCGACCTGGTGCATCTTTTCTTCCGCCATGTCCTTATATGTCTCATATTCAAGATATTCAGTGATGATTGCCTGGTCAAAAAATGTCCTGCCGCGGACAACTCCATAGAAAATTCCGACCGCGCCAGTATTTTCAGTGGTAATTTCCTCTACCATCTTGTCCAATTCAAGCGGATCATTGGTTATCTTGCAAATCGTTTTTTCACTCATTTCCGATCTGTCTCGCTCTTAAATGGACCACTTTTTCCACCTGATTTTTCTATCAAGCGAATATTTTGAATAACCATGTTTTTATCAACTGCCTTAGCCATATCATAAACCGTTAAACAAGCTACCGAAACCGCCGTCAGCGCTTCCATCTCAACCCCAGTGATGTCTTCCGCCACTACGGTCGAGCGAACTCGAATTCCTGGAAGTTCCTGATCGTATGCTAAATCGACATCAATCTTGGTAATCTTCAGTGGGTGACATAGTGGAATAAGCTCAGCAGTTTTTTTTGCGGCCATGATACCTGCCAACTTTGATACTGTCAGCAGATCCCCCTTTTTGTTGACTTCCCTGGTTAAAATATCAAAAGTCGTGGGGGATACCTTCACTTCGCCGGCGGCTGTCGCGCTCCTCCGGGTTATCTGTTTACCGCTCACATCCACCATCTTCGCCTTGCCGCTTGAATCAATATGGCTTAATTGGTTAGTTTTCATTCGGCTATTATAATCGGATTAAAACCAAGTGATATAATGCGAAAGTATGGAAATTAACGTCTCCGGAAAACAAACCCACGGTTATTCTGTAGCTATACCTGTATATGAGGGTCCTTTAGATCTCCTCTTAAAATTAATCGAACACTCAGAGCTTGAAATTACGGCGGTTTCCCTTTCAATGGTCACGGACCAGTACCTCACACATATTAGGCAAATTGATAACAGTAAACCAGAACAAATTTCCGCCTTTTTAGTAATTGCCGCGAAACTTATTCAAATCAAATCGGAAGCTCTATTACCCAGACCGCCTACTCGCGAAGATAGCGAAGAAGATCCAGCCCAGAGTTTGGTTGAACAATTGCGTTTATACAAGAAATTTAAGGAAATGGCCGAACATTTATACCAGCTTGAACAAATTGGTAAACATACTTACAAAAGAGGAGCAATACCAATAAAGTTGGATGGTAAGCTCGATTTGAGTGAATTGACTTTAGACGATCTCGTTAGCGCCGCTCAAGCAATTTTTCAATCTGAGCGAGACAAGAAATCACTTAGCACTGTGATCGCCGCCCCGAAAGTTACCATTCGGCAAAAAATCAATTATTTGACAAATCTTCTCAGCGGAAATGATCAAGTTAATTTCGATGACATTATGCGCACAGCTACTTCCAGGCTGGAAATTGTAGTTACATTCCTCGCATTATTAGAGCTTGTCAAACGCCACAGAGTTGTTGCCACTCAGCAAGGGATTTTCAGTAACATCGCCATTGAGAAATCCGAACTATGGGTTACTGACGAAGATTTCGAACTCGAGTTTGAATAAAATTATAAATCCATGGATAAAGAACCAACCCAAGAAGTATGCCAATCAGGTCATAAATCAAGATATCAATGATCGAAGGGAACCTTCCTATCGTAAAAGATTGATGAAACTCATCGCTGAAAGCATACGCTAATGCCAAAAAGGAAGGAAATGTCTTTTTACCATCAAACCAATATTGATTTGATATTGAAAGAATACAATAACCAATAATATGTCCGGATTTTTTGATTAATGCGTCCCAATTTCCATAATCTGGTAAATTTGAAGATGGTTGCGCAGAGAAATAAAAAATCACCGCCATAATTAGCACAGAAGGGACCCATTTATATCTTTGAATGATCGGCATTTTATGTTAAACTAATTCAAAAGGAGCTTTTAAACATGGAAAATAAAGTTGAAAACAACCCGGCTGTAGAAGACGATTCACCCGTATACTATAACACTAACCACTTGTCCTTGATCGCCATTTTAGCGGGCGTATTTTCTTGGATCATTCTCGCGGGCTATATTACTTATGTTGTAATCAGTGTCTTATTCTTACAATCCCAATTGGTAAACGGGGTAACCCTGAGCCAGATACTTCAGGATCCATCCGCCCAAAGTTGGATTTTTAACGCGATTGGTTCTCCTCTCATGCTTGGCATCGTTTTCTTTCTTGTCTTGCAAGGCGTATCCATTGGTTTGAATGTACTTTTGGAAATTGACGTCAACAGCCAAAATTAGTCATCCGATTAAATATTTTTGAGCAAAAGACATATTACCAAATATGTTTTTTGTTTAATAAGAATCTTGACGAAATGTAATCTCAGTGGTATAAAAACATTCAATGAAAAATTCTAACCTTCGAACCACTAATGACACTAATCGAACCCAAATTATTCTGGGCTTTTGTCGTTGAAAGTGGAAGGAAGGATTAATCAAAAAACGAAAGCCCCGGAATCGGGGCTTTTTTAATACATTTTTTAGATTGGAGCCGCCTCATGTCAGTATCGAACGAAACCCCTGTATTCGCTGTTCCGGATGTTAATCTCATTCCTGTTAATAATTATCTGAAAACAACTATGGAAATTCCTCCATCCAGGATGTTTTTGATCAAAAAATCCCTCAAGGCGTTCACTGATACTCACATAGGCGAAAAAATTTACGACGCTTCACAAGGGGATGGCGGCGCTTCTTTGCCAGGCGTCCCGCGCGAGATCCTTGAAAAAGCCGGAGAAATGCAAATTGAGCATGGTACATCTTATGATATGCCCTTCGGAACGGATGAATACCGCCGGGTAGTGCTTGAAGATTATTGGAAATTAGATTCCACATCTGGTATTACGCCCGCAAATATAATTGGAACTTCGGGCGGTAGAGATGGGCTCAACAAAGCCTACGACGCTATGATGGCCTTAGGTTATGGCCGGATTGGAGATGTAATCGCCGTCTCTCGTGTGCCTTGGATTTCGTACAATTGGGGTCCTTATGGAATCGGAGCAAATGTGATGTGGTCCCCAGGTGATCCAGAACAAGGTTGGGCTTATTCCGAGGATGGAATCGCCGAAAGTGTAAATTTCGCCGCGAAATCTGGCCGAAAAATTGCGGGGTTAATTATCACCAACCCTGACAATCCAACCGGATTGACGACAACTCCAGATCGACAAATAAGTTTGGCAAAAACCGCCCTAGAAAAAGGTGTTTCCTACGTATTATTTGACTGGATGTACCACTATGTTACCGATGAAACTCCTATGGATTTGAACGCTTTCATTAAAAATTTCACACCAGAGGAGCGAAAGCGGATCATGATCATGGATGGCATCACCAAATCTTTGGGCGGTTCAAATATCCGTAATTGCCATCTTATCGCGGATGAGAGTGTTACCAAATATATCGTTGCAAAAGCCTCACATGCTGTCATTCCCACTTATTATTCTCTGGCCGTAGCAATGGCTGCCTACAAAATGGGCTACACCAATGCGATCAAACAAATCGTCGAACCAACCAATGAGAGCCGCAAGGTTTTAGAGCCTTTGATGAAAGAAGCTGGATTAAAATATATCATCGGAAAAGGATATTACACCTTTATCAATGTAGCGGATTTTTTGAGGGCAAAAGGCTGGCAGGATAGTGAGCCTCTGGTTCAATATCTTGCTGAGAATTTTGGTGTCGCAATTGTTCCAGGTGCGTTTTTCTCGCCATTTGGTGGAGACTGGATCAGATTCTCTTATGCTACACCGCCGACCGTAACAAAAGGCGCTTTCGACCGGTTAATTACCGGATTAAAATCCATGCTTTGATTGGAAACCTAACCTGATGAGTGATTACGACCCAATACAATTTGCAAAAAAATACTCTTTAGCACTTGAAGCTGCCCAAAGCCAATACCCATCAGGTGGTTTAAATGGGATGGAACTTGAATGGAATTTACTGGACGAAGAGCTGCATCCTTTACTTACTGTTGGATCTGGTCCTGAAAAACAATCCTTCGTAGATTACTTACAGGCTAATTGCCTTCCACCCGGGTTAGTAAAATTCTCCCAACGGGAAGTTTTTCACTGGATGATCGAATTCGCGACCAAACCATATTACAGTCCCAGAGGCGTGGTCTACGAAGCCCGCCTACTTGAAGCGGTCCTGTTAAATTCGCTCAAAAAAGCGGGTGAACATTTTGATGAAAATCTCTTTTACTGGTATGGCAATCTATTATTTCTCACCGATATAAGCCATACCTCCATTCCAGAAAGTTGGGAGGTCGCGAAAAAACGCTACCTTGAACAATGTTGTGACCTATATGGCAATTCCCTGGCAACGGCGGGCATTCACATCAACCTCTCCCTTCCAGATCCGCTCTTTGCCTGGGATTTTATGCACCTTCCCCAAAATGAACGCAGTAATAAACATCTTGATCAATTTAAGAGCGAATTTTACATAACTGCTTCTCGCTGTCTTCGTCCTTTCGCTTCCCTTTTTATCGCGACCAGTGCCAGCACACCCCTCCAAGCCCAAATCAGAGATGGAAAATCCGTTATTGTACTTACAGATTTTGCCTCTGTTCGAAATCTAACTTTTCCGAATCCAATTGATCTTGATCAACCTAATCTTTATCGTTCGTACAAAGATTACAAGGCAGTCTCCTATGATCTCGTAAATCGAGGTATCCGATTTGGGAATAATAATTGGACTCCAATCAGGGCTCGATCTTTCGCTGAGCCGGTTGAGCGATTAATTTCTGCAACCGGAGAACAATTAAAGAACCTTTACACGGGGGGGCTTTATTCAATCGGAGAATCTACCCCGGCGGAAGAATTGGCCAGGCAAATCGAAAAACAAAATTTGCTTGCCCGGATCAACTTGTCAATGGGTAGAGTCGAAATTCGGACCGATGATGGCGGACACTCCCTGGATTTGGATATCGCCACGGTCACTTTAAAACATTTGCTCCTGATGCGAATTTATGCGGACTCCGATTTTGCCCGATCGTTTCGCTATGATGCTGAAGATATTTCGAGAGCCAGAAAAAATGAAATTCTCGCGAGCAAGGATGGTTTGGATGCTGAAATAGAAAATCCATTTACAGCAAAACCAACATCAATGCGTGATTTCCTCAAATGGAGTTTGGATGAAATTACTCCTCTGGCAATCGAATTAGGGATGGATAAAGACCTTTTACCTTTGGTTGAGATGGCCAACGGCGGCGGAAATGCTTCCGATAAGCTACGCGAAAATTTAAAGGAAATTCTTGGCAGCTCCGATATCGTTCCTATTGATATTCTTCGCTCAATCATCGAAGATCGCAAGCTGCAAGTTAAAAAAGATGTCGAATTTATCGCTTCAAACGCAGTGAATCTTAAATACGAACAATTGAAAGTTAACGAAACGTTACAAACTGCCCGTGCGGACGCTTTGGAACACAGTTCATTACCAATTCGGTTTCGACCCGCTGCTTATTCAAACCTCAATGCCCAATATCCTGATAAAACTGCTGAGATTATCGATCTGGCTATGGAGTTAATTAGAATTCCATCGGTCACCGCCTGCCCAAAAGAACGCCTGAATGAAGTGCACACAGCGGGTACGATTATTTATAACTACCTGAAATCGAACGGACTAAAGGTTAGATATTTTGATGGAAAATATCCGGCTATCTTGGCTTCCTTTAAACCAGAAAACCGGGCTAAAGGTCACCTTAAACCTGGAAGAGTACTATTAACCGGTCATTTTGACGTTGTCGAACCAGAACCGGATGATACACAATTTCTTCCTGTCGTTGAAGGTGAATACCTTACCGGCAGAGGTTCTGCTGACATGAAGACTGTTGTCGCTACTTATCTTGTGTGGATGAAAGATATTCAACAAAGAGGTGGAAAGTTCCCAGATATTTCTCTCCTTTTGGTCGGTAATGAGGAAAATGGTGAAACAGAAGCCTGGGGTACGCCAATGGTGCTTGATACACTGAAAAAAGAATTTGACTATCAACCGTCCTTTTTCATCGCAGGCGAAAGAACCGGAGAAAAAGGAGATGAGCTTTTTGGTGAGATCTGTGTAGAAAATCGTGGCGTAATCCGTTTTGACGTAAAAGCATTTGGCACAAAAGGTCATTCCGGAGTTGCGGGAGCGGTAGATTTGAGTGAAAAACTGGTTCTTGCCCGTACATATCTGTCCGATTTGTTCAAACACAAACTAACCCTGCAAGGCACCGATGGATGGCAATCTCAGGCAAAATTCCCCTTTATTCATGTTGGAGCGCCTGGAGTCTACAATATCACTGCGGACGAAGGCGTTTTAGGAATCGAGATTAGACCAATACCAGAGGATGATGTCCATAGCTTACGCGCGGAGGTAGAAAAATATTGCCTCGAAAATGGCTTGTCTGTGGAATTTTCGGTTTATGATCCTGGCGTCGCGTGTGATCCCAAAAACCCTGATTTGGTTGCGCTCATTGATGCTGTTCGTAAAACTTCCATGGATGAACCCCGAATCGGTAAAAAACTTGCTGGTACAAGTGCCCGTTTTGCTCCAGGAGGACAAGCTGTTGTGTGGGGGCAAACCGGCATTGGACCACACTCAAAAATTGAGAAACATTACATTCCGAGTATTTTTCCCTATTACCAATGTCTGGAACAATTTTCAAAAGAACTCAAATAACCCGCCAAATAAAAAGAGCCCCTGATTTTCAGGGGCTCTTTTTTACATTTGAATCCACAATCCGGCGCCAACTCCCGAGGATGCAATAAAATCGTCATATCGATAAACCTCTTCCTGATTGTGAAATGGATTGTAAACCCTCACCCAGCCATTATTACCACTTGGAATGATGTCAGTTAAAACCACCCAATGGCGGATTCGACCTTTGGGCAATACCACCCCAGCGCTGTTAATTCCGGCTCCAACAATTGCGATTTTCCCTTCATCCAATTTAGCCTTAATTTTTGCCGCGCTGGTTGGAATTGAACTGTAAACCTCACCATTTAAATCATAAATTTCCAAAATCGATTGGAGATCAGCAACGCTTGTTCCTTCATGAGGATCCTTTAAAATAGCCGGCGCCCGCCAAAAGCCTGAATCGAGCCAATTTTTTAAGAGTGGGATAATATCATTGTTTGTTATCATCGCGACGCAAATTTCTCCACATAAGGAAAAATGAATAAGGTGCTTTTGGGTCGCTTTAAAGACATCAATATATTGGCTGGCAGTATATCCCTTGTTTTTTGCCTCGATGATCTCATCGTCTTCTGGCAAGCGAATTCTTCGAGCTTTCAAATCAAAAACATGTTCTCTGTTACTATCAATTTCCACATCCGTATTCGGATCCGGATAAACATAATCTTCCAACAATTCTTCTCGAATAAAACCGTGCATCTCTTTATTGATTCGGTAAAAATCAACTTCACAAAAGTTTCTCAGTTCACCATTTTTCTTGCCTTTTTTTATAACCCCATTCCAACGCGCTATCTGGCCGCTTAATATCCAACCCTGATGTTCGTCAGCTCGATCTGGATAGGTATATACGATGTGATCTCGGATGCTGAACATCTCTCGACCACCTGCCAACATTACAATCCATTCCTTCATCGTTGCTTCACCAAATCGTTCATTCGCTTTGATCGCCTGAATCCAATCACCCCACTCAGCTTTTTTGCCAAGAGTATTTGAGATGATTTGCTGGATTATTTCTTCTATTTTGGTTGGGTTAATACTCGCGCGATCATGAGCCGAAAGCCAAGGTAAAACAGATTTTTTATTATTAGCCCATTCAAGAAATTCGCTTAATTTTAGCGATTCCGGAACCGTATTGAATTTCCGATTTGACTTTGGGTCTTGGATTTTTGGAAATAATTCAATACTTTCAGGTTTTTGAATGACTGCAATACTTGGCAAGTATCCTGAGACACCGCTCTTAATCGCTGTTGGTTTTACCTTGAAGGTACGATTCGTATTCTCAAGGATTTCAACCTCACAATCAGTTGGTAATCTATCCACGAAATTTGACTTAAGGCTTGAAGCCGCTCTCAATTCAACTTCTGCCCGTGTTCTTCCCGTCGTATTCATGGTGTTTTCCTTTCAGTCAAATCTAAAGAACCAGTGCTGATTTTCGCACATCATGAATCAAGCGTTGGTATTGTGAATCCATCCTTATAAAATCGAGGTCGAGGTCATTTTCTACGACATCAAGACTGACCTGATTTTTATCCATCGCTGCTTGCAAAAAAGTAATCGCCAGATCCGTGTTTCCGCGTACAGATTCAAAACATGCTCGATCATATTCCTTTTCATTTTTCATGTACGGAGCCGCGGTTTTAATGTGTTGGCTTGCTTCTTGATCCTTACCGAGTCTGCGATAATAATTCGCCAAAGCGCAGTGAGCATAAACAGAATTTGGTTCCTGGTCCAGTACTTTGTTCATTTCCGCTATCGCCAGTTGAAAATTACCATCGACCGCATAGAGCGAACCAAGTTGGTAATGATAAATTTTCTTATTGGGTTGAATTGCGACCGCGTTTTCATAAGCAAAGATGGCTTTATCAATCATTCCATGTCGTTTGTATAAATTCCCAAGCGAATCCCAGCCTCGGTCATTATAAGGATTTTCCTTGACAGTCAATTCAAAACGCCTGATCGTAGTTTCAAGTGTCTCATCCTGCTTCTCCTCCATTTTTACAGCCGGAGTGGTAGAACTGACCTGCCCACCCAGAGACATTGGAATCGGAATAGGCTGTTCACCTAGATTCAGAGAGCTTTTAGATTCTTGTTCGATTTTCGGGTTTATATTGGGAAGATCAAGTCCTGATTTTGAAGGAATAACCACAGGATTGGAGGCTCGCGTTTTTTCCACGTCTTCCTTCTGATTTACTCCGCTCCGCTTATTAATCACTTGTTGGTAATATTCCAAAGCCTTCTCGTAAACTTTAATTCCATCGGTCCCATAAGAATTTCGGTCAAATACATTCCCGAGTTGATAGCATGCAATCGCCTCATCGAATTTTCCACAGCGAGTTAGCAAATCACCGATACCATTCCAACTTTCAGGATCCTCAGTGTTTTGTGCCAGTGACCGGTAATAAGCCTCAAAAGCTTCATCCAACTGATCCAAATCCTCATACAAAGCGCCAACTTTATTCCAAGGTGAAATCTGGTTTGGCGCAAGCTGGGCCGCCCGAAGATAGGCGTCTATAGCCCCTCGAATATCCCCTAGCGCAGTTTTAACCAAGGCTAGGGAATGTTCAGCAAGAGCTTCAATCCAGGTATTTTCACACTTGCGAGCATCAGAAATTGTGTTGGAAAGAGCGTCTTCCGATTCTTCCAAATCTCCATTTCGATAATGCATGATCCCCACCGTCATCATCATAGTCAGCCGGATGCTGTCTTTGTCAGATATGGGAGTTATCGCGCCAGAATTGTGACTTTGGACCAATAGTTCAGACTCCTGAATAGCCAGCTTTTTTATAAACGCTGTTTCCTGTGGCATAACCTCGGATACTCTTTGAGCAAGATCAGAATTCAGCTCTACCGAAAGACTAAAATAACTTGTTGCCTTGGCCGGATCACCACTTCGCAAATATAGTTCACCTAATTCAAAGTAGTTTTCAGCCTTCTCTTTTTGCTCGATATATCTCTCACTTAGCTGATCCCTAAAATAGATTGCTCGCTCGAATTTGCCGATTTTTGTGTAACCACTCGCCAATTCTTCAAGGAGGACTGTATCAGCGCCACCATTCTGAAAACTAAACTCATAAAATTCCAAAGCTTTGATTACATTTCCAGAAGTACTGAATAATTTGCCAAGATCAAAGTAAGTATCTTTTGTTGTCATCATTCCACCTCACGGTAATTTCAGGCTAAAACCTTCTGTTTTTGTGGATTCGCTTTTAGAATTCCACTGGCCCTTGAAAATAGGCTCGAAAAATTAACTTTAGTTGGTTCAGAGACCGCGTTGGAGGGAGTTTCGTCTGTGTACCACAAAGTTCCTATAGAAGAGCTTTCTTTATCAAAGAACTTGTCATTGATCTCAAATTTTCCTGTTTGGATTTCAGTATTTGTTGATTCGCTATTATTAGGTAAACTTTCTAATTCTTTTAGATTTCCAATCATCCGCTCCAAAGTTATTTTTTGATCCTTGCTGAAGGCTTTGTTCTCAAAAACATCGCGATTACCTACTGCCTTAATCCGATTTGCTACCGAAAAACTAGTCACGCCAGTCGTCCTGGCAACCCCTTCGATAGTCAAGTCGTGATCCGCGAACAATTTTTGATATTGCTCCACCGCGTTGACCGGATTGTTTATTGCGTTGTGCAAATTTTCGTGAAACGCGATTTCTATCTTTTCGATTTCCGAAACTTCTCGAACTATACATGGAATGTTCTTCAAACCTACGGTCTTAGCCGCAAAGTATCTCTTTTTACCAGCGATGATGCTGAATTTATCGCTTCCAACAATCGGGCTGATTACCAATGGCTGAATAATCCCTTGCAAGCGAATGGAATTTTCCAAATCGGAAATTAGGTCTTCTCCCATCTCTTCCTCAGGTTGAGCGATAGACTCAATCGGGAGAATCATATACCCCCCGTTCTTTTTGGATTCGTTCACAGCCAGCGAGGTAATGATTTCATTCGTAATCTCCACTAATTCAGGCTGGTTGTTTAACTTGAAGACACCGATCATGCGCTTCAAAATCGCGTTTTTACCGTCAAGATCCTGAGTGTGACCATACGCGAGGTCATATTCGTCCATTGCTTCTGAAAGCTTGCCTTGGAGAACGAGAACTTGAGCCAAATTGAGATGCAAAAACGGCAATGTTGGGTCTAAAGAAATTCCCTTCTCAAATGCCTCAACCGCGTCATCGTAAGCGCCGACTTTATTCATTACCAACCCAAATTCATTCCAAACCAAAGGGGTATCCTCGGCATTCTCAGGGGTGCGAACCGATTTATTGAGGTTTGTATTCCCGGAATCAGGTAAATCAGACCCGATTGAATTTAACTTCTCGAATGTCTCAATTGCCTTTCGATGATTTCCCAATCGAAGGTAGAGGTCGCCTAAAATTCGAAAAAATTTTTTCTCTGCCGAAGATGACCTGGCAGCGGGAATTGCTGAAATCAGTTTCTCAATCGCTACTGGAATTTCATTCTGAGAAATCAATATAGTCGACAACTCATCAATCGCCATCTCATTTCCAGGATCAATCCCCAGAATGGTTTGATAAGTTTGAATCGCTTTTTCAGTTTGTCCATTGTCCAAGCTGATCTGGGCTAATTTTTGATACAAGTCAATATTTTTCATTAGAACCTCACATTCGCAGCGTAATTCGAATAATTTTTAGTTTCCAAAATCAATCTCGATCCAGTTCTGATCAGATCTGCGTTCTTATACGACAACATTGCTTCCTGGTAATTACCTTCCAGCCGAAACTCATCGCCAAGCAGGTTCCAAAGTGCGCAGATTTGCATTTTCTCTTTGGCTTGCTTAATTCCGTTTTGTAATACCTGAATTGCCTTCTTATGGTTTCCCATTTTTGAGAAAACCTGCGCAAGATTTCCGTATGCATAACCATTTCCTGGTTTCAACTCAATAGAACGTTGATATGCAGTAATCGCTTCTTCCACATCAGAAGTTTTGTGAAAGATATTGCCGATTTCATTCCACATCTCAGCACTCAAGTTGACAGAATTGACGATACATTTTTTCTCCGCCAAAGACTTCATTGGGCGGGTACTCGCCAATTCTCGATGATCTGCATACGAATATGCAGCTATTGCTTCCTCGTTCTTCCCCATCCGCTTATAAACATCCCCAACTTTTTTCCACAACCTGACGAGTTCGTTCTCATCCCGGGTTCCTCGTAAGGTTTTTTTCAAAATTTCGACAGCCTTATCTCCATTTCCGATAGAAATTAAACATTCAGCTTTTTTGATATTGAGAGAGATGAGATCAAGGCAGCCACACGCGATGCAATTGTAGGCATCTAAGGCTTTATCGAATATTCCATAATCAAAGTAAAGGTCACCCAATTTTGCCCAAATTAAATCAGAACCGGGATTACTGTCGAGATGATCAGTAAGCGTTTTGATTGCGGAAAACCGATCACCTGCTCGATGAAACTGTTCACTTTCTGCCAATAGATCAGATTCTGAAACCAGCTCATTCTGATTTTCAACAATTATTGTGTGTTTTTCCACCTTAACTGGCTCGCCATCTGAATGACTGGCAGTCATTTCATGATTTACAAAATCAGAAGCCCGCACAAATAGCTCAATCAATTTCTGATCTCTCAAATCTTCAGCCAAGACACTGCCCTCGTGAATCAATCCTGAAGCAAGTTCCAGATCCCGATTAATGAGGGCTAATGTAACTTTGGTCAAAGTGGTTTGAATGGATGGGATCGACACCTGAGGAGAAGAATCTTCATCTAAATTTACTAAACCCTCACCAAGTTGTTCAAAGCTGTTATGGAAAACGTTATATCGATCTCTGGCTTTTTCCTCTTCTTCTTCTACAGATATCGCGCAATAATTCAAGTTAAGGTCAAACATGCGATGCCTAAATGACCAGAGTTCCGGGCTGGTATGTGAAAATTCAACCGCTTCGTCACAGGTCATCCAGACCACGAGCTTGATTCGGTTTTCAACGATTTTATTTTTGTTTGCGGCTAAAACGTTTATTAATTCGCGAACATTTCCCTTACCACGATTGAGTTTTGAGACATCAATACAAACCATATTCTCGGTTTCACTAAAACATGGCAATCCTTTTTTTAGATGCTCTGTGTACATTTCAAATGAAAATACCAATGGCTTCAATCCAACTTCGGCCAACATAGGGCGAAGTTTGATTTTTGCGTCTTCCTTGTCCTGTGGAATACCGTAAAGAACAAAGAGTACCGAAGGTAAACCAGCCTCATTCGCCATACTTAATTCTTCGAATACTTCTCGTGAAATTTCATCCACGTTGGTTGACTCCGTATCACTTTCTAATATGTTATTCATGGAGTAATCCCTTCACAATTGGATGAACGCCAAACCAATTCTTGCCATTCTTGTATTCCATCAAAGCCGAAAGTTGCATCAGAGGATTAACCCTTTCGTGGTATTGGACCAGGTGATCTGAATCAAATTTCTTCAACACTTTCAGATCTTCTTCCTCTAAAATTCGGCGAAAATCGTTTCGAATCTCGTTAACAGCCCAGATAACATCCGCTTCGGTGATTTGGTAAGCCCCGCGACGCCGGCTTTTACTAATTGCGGTTCTCATGATTCTGGCAAGCTCCCGGAATACACCCCCACTAAAAGTTATCGCGGTCATTAATGCGCTCGGTTCGATCAATTTATTACTCATCCGAACGGTAACAAATTTTCTCATGGTTACATATCCAGCTGAATCATATTTTTTTGAATTTGCTGGGTCAGTCAGAATTACATTTGGCAAAAAATAGGCATGTTCCCTTATTGAATCAAATTCCTTTGAAAAGAACAGAGCACTCGAAACGACGTAAACTATGGCGCAACCAGGCTGGGTCATCACCTCGAAATGATCCTTAAAAATATCCTTCGAGACTTTAAGGGATGTTTTGTCGAGGTCATCAATCACAACCAATGGAGTTCGGCCATCAATTTTTTCAATTTCCGCGACGATTTTGTTGATTACATCCAACAGTCCATTCACGTTTGAGGCAATAACCTGGCGGATAATTCGTCTGGTTTTGGGTTCCATGCGCATCCTCAAACTGGCGTTAGCAAAAAACGCTTCCAAGCCGGCCCCAAATTCAACACCGGTAATTTTGTTACTTAAGACGGTAGTGATTTCTTCTTCGACCTTTCCTCGCCATAATTCGAGTTCCTTGGCGAGCGCGTCAGTCAATTTTCCACCCTCTGCTCGGAATTGGCGATAAAGATTGCTCCCAATCGCCAATAATACATCTTTGTAATCCAGGTCAATTACATCAGCTTCATCACGAATACTAAAATAGACTGGCCAATATTTTTCGTTCACTTGTCCATCGGCTAATAAATGATGGGCTTCGGTTGACTTTCCATTCCCTCGATGTCCACCAAGAAAAAGCTTTGGTGGATTGTAAAACGGTGCCAAAAGGGTATCTGTGATTGCTGGAAGAGGATTTTCATTCCGGTTGATATAAAACGGATTTGGTTGATCAAGAGCGATTGGGAGCAATGGGAGGTCAAGTTCAAAATTTAACCAGGCTTGATCGAAATCTTGGGCTATGCGGTATCTGACGGGATTCATTTTGTGGCCTTTATATGCTCAAATCAATTTGATCGGAGGTAATCGAAAAATTTTCAACTTTTTTCTGTTCAATTGTCCACTGGTCGACAGACCAAATCTCAATGTATGAGCCTTGACCTACTAACACGGCCGAATCGGTGATGTTGATTCTTGAAATCGCATCCAAAGGTAATTGGATTTGATCCATGTCGCTTATACGGGCTTTAATCGCCTTTCCGACCAGCAAACGATGTAAATGTCGGACCTCGGGATCAAGGATGTTCATTGAATTTAATTTGCTTAGAAGAGCAACAAAAGTGTTTATGGGAAACAGCATCAAATTTTTCTCAAAGCCCGAAGTTAAAATCAAATCCGCACCAGAGGGATCCATAAATTCAATCGGAAGGGTTATTCGATTATTCTTATCAATTTTGGCGATCTCTGTTCCGATAAACATATCCGTGCTCCTTTTTGATTTACCTATTCAAAGTCTACTTTTTAGGTTCGCAAAGGCATACCCGATTAAGCGGGTTTTTTTTAAGGCAAAAAATGCCAATTTTTGCCCTGTTTGGTGTTACTCTTTACCCAGAATTGGGAAAGTTGCAAAGACAATATGACCAGTTTATTTGGTGTATAATTGAGATGTATCATATGGTCATTAATGACCATCTCAAAAAAATTTAAGATTTGCTGGCTGCGAATTTCGGGCAAATTTCTATCAAAAGGAACCATTCGACGATGCGAGATATTAAGGTTGTAGTTGTGGACGATCAGACAATTATCCGGGAAGGTATGATTTCGATTTTGTCCTACCAATCGGACATAACCGTAGTAGGTCAGGCGAAAGATGGTTTGGAAGCGATCGAGGTTTGCCGACAAGAAAAACCGAACGTTGTCCTTCTTGACCTCGTCATGCCAATCATGGACGGATTCCAGGCAATTCCAGAAATCCTGGCGGTTTCTCCAAATAGTAAAATTCTGATTCTTACAGGCCATTCTGACGCCGAAAAGGTGTCACGCGCAATTCGATCTGGCGCGATTGGTTACCTGCTCAAAGATTCCGGTTGGGATCAACATTTACAGGCAATTCGGACAGTCTCAACCGGGCAATCTTACATCGATTCTACTGTGGCGATGAAGGTCATAAATGAAGTTACCTCACCAAATGATGATTCATCCGAACCGGCCGAACAACTCACAGAAAGAGAAAAACAAACCTTGGCATTAATCGCCAAGGGTCACAAGAA
>DATMWA010000025.1:0-1779 GCA_035562755.1 Anaerolineales bacterium | reverse complement strand
AGCACCCCGCCGGCATGTATGCTCCGGATATTGGGGAAGTCCGTCATACGGGTGCCAAGTTTTACGATATAATTTGCTATATCGTTGTTATTCAGAGGATTATTTGGTTCTTCAACAAGAACGTCAATTTCTTCCTTGGGTAAGCCATACACTTTACCAAGCTCGCGAAGTATCGATTTCCCTTTGAACGTGGAAGTCGCACCAAGCAAAGCTGTATGTTTATGTCCATAGCGTTTGAAAATATAATCGAAAACTTCATCGCGGTCCTTCCACGAATAGTCAATATCAAAATCAGGCGGGCTGGTACGTTTGGGGTTCAGGAAACGCTCGAAATACAAATTCAGCTCAATGGGGTCGACATCGGTAATACGAAGGCAGTAAGCTACAATGCTATTGGCCCCGCTACCGCGGCCTACATGGTAAAATCCGCGGCTCATCGTATAGCGTATAATATCCCAGGTAATGAGGAAATATGACGAAAACCCAAGTTTGTCGATGATTTCGAGTTCGTGCTTTACGCGCTGGCGGGCTTCTTTGTTGCTTCTGCCATAGCGGTAAACCAACCCATCAAAGGCTAATTTTTCGAGCAGTAGCCGGTCGTCGTAGGCGCTTGCCGAAAATAGTTTTTTATTTTTCACGGTTGTGAAATCAAAAGCTATGTGGCAATCGTCAAGCAGTTTTTGGGTGTTGGAAATAATTTGCGGGTAGTATTCAAATTGTTTCTTGAGTGCTGCGGGCGGAGTAAAAAGTTCGTCGGGTGCCGCCACCTGCGAAGGGGTAAGCATGCTCAGCAAGGTGTTATTATCTATGGCACGCAGGTTTCGGTGCAACTCATATCCTGGCTCGCCATCAAAAGTCACAGGGCACAAGGCCAGGAGTTTATGCTGTTTGTTTTGGTATTCCGACGAAAGCAGAAGGTTCAGATCGGTACTCCTTATTCCAATGTATTCGTTTTCACGCAACTTCCCGGCTAATTTCTTCCCGAAAGGATAAATAACAATGCTGTGGCTGAATACAGGCGCCTGCCGGGGCAACGGAAGTTTGTGAATGTTGTGATGACTCAGGAATTCATTCAGTTCCTTAAATCCTTCATTGCTGCGGGCTATACCTATATATAACAACTCATTCCCATCGCGGAATTCGATACCGGCCACCGGTTTTACTCCGCTTTTATTGCATGCTTTTACGAAATCAACCACCCCCATGCTATTGTTGATATCGGTTAGCGCAATCGTATCGATGCCATTTGCCACAGCTATTTCCACCAGTTTATCAATGGGAAATGTGCCGTAACGCAGGCTGTAGTTTGAGTGGCAGTTGAGGTACATTTTAATGTTGGATGTTAGATGTGGGATGTTGGATGTGGGGTTTCGGATTGCGGATTTTGGATGGCGGAGGTTAGTTTTGGGATTTTGGACTTGGATTTTGGGATTTGGGATTTGGAATTTGAGACTTGGAATTTGAGACTTGGAATTTGAGACTTGGAATTTGAGACTTGGAATTTGAGACTTGGAATTTAGAATTAGAGGGTTTAAGATTCGACATCATACATTCGACATCCGAAATCATTCCTCCTCCTCATCCACCGAATCCACGCCTACAGCCCGTACCACCGATTTCCGCCCGTAGCGCAGGCGCATGCGATCCACCGCCTGTTAAAGGTTTATAAGTTCGGGTGTTTGGTCGAAGAGATCGATTTGCTGTACGCCGGTCACCAAATAACTAAATTTCACGCCAATCAACCGGATCAGCATGCGGCGCTGGTATAGCTTGCGGAAC
>DATMWA010000024.1:0-16127 GCA_035562755.1 Anaerolineales bacterium | reverse complement strand
CCAACGATGCCAATAGAAAGCACATCACTTTGAGTGATGGCTCCGCGATAATAAAGCACTGGTGGTTTTTGTTCGATTTCCGTTAATCTTTGGGGATAATCATTGTCATCTGAGAAATATACTTCGATCCGGCTCTTGATTATATTTTCCACCAGCAAATCGGGATTCATTTTTGCACGGAAGTTTATTAAATTTTCAATATTTTTTTTTGAAATTCCGGCTTGAGCCAAATCCCCAATTTGAGAATTCCAGGCATCTTGCAGACTTCCAAAATATTCAACAAGTTTTAATATCCGAACCGCGCCAAATCCGCGGACATAAGAAAAAGCGATCCAAAATTTCTTTTCATCGGTTATCCGCATAGAAATTCCCGCCAAGCAGATCTTTTATATTAATCCATCCGGCAATCGGACGGTTATGGTTTTCTTTTCAAGATCGACCTTTTTGATTACATCTTTCAAAGCAGGAATTAAAATCTCTCGATCATCAGCGGTTTTGGTAACGTAAACATCATTTGCGCCAGTTACCAGAATTTCGGAAACCACTCCCAACGAAACAAGATCCTCATCGATGACGTTCAATCCAATAATTTGATGGTGATAGTATTCTCCTTCAGGAAGTGAAGGCCGATCTGATAATTTTACAAAAACAATTTTATTAACAAATTGGCTGGCTTCTTCTGGATTGTTGATCCCCTTGAATCCAAAAATCATGCCGCTATTATGGGGTTTTAATCGAGAAATAACCAATTCTTGTTTGGAATCGCCTACAAAAATCTTTGTGCCAGGTTTTAGTCTTTCCGGAAAATCAGTAATGATGCTGAAGATTAAATCGCCTCGAACGCCATGAGCCCGCCGAAATTGGCCTACTACCAGAAAATCATCAGGATCTTGCCTCTTCGAGGGCTTACCTTGGAGCTCACTACTCGCCGTAGAAGGCATTATGGTTCCACTACATCAAGCGTTGCTTTTTTCCCAGCCTTCTCCGCTGAAACCCGAAGAAGGGTTCTGATCGCGTTGGCTATTTTTCCGCCCTTGCCGATAACACGTCCCATATCTGTTTTGGATACTTGCAGCTCAAGTTTAATCTGGTTTCCTCGGCGAATTTCCTTAACTGTAACTGATTGTGGATCTTCAACCAACTCCTGAGCGATGAAATTAACCAGGTCTTTCATATTCTTCCTTTAACGAATAGCCGGTGCAGCGCCAATTAACCATTGAGCTGCACCGGGAATCAATTTCCTTAATTGAAGCGGGTCTTACTTGTCGCGCTGCGTTTTTCTTCGGCGGCTTTGGCTTCTGCAACCAGCACCTGTACATCCTCGCCCTTTTTGAACCGATCAAATCGTTCTGATGTTCCGGCGGTCTTAAACAAGGATAACACCGAATCAGTCGGTTTGGCGCCATTTTTCATCCATGAAAAAACTTTTTCTTCATCAATGGAAATGGTCGCAGGCTCAGTTCGCGGGTTATAAAAACCAACAATTTCAATAAAGCGACCGTCGCGTGACCGTTCTGAATCTTGAATTACTAATCTGTAGGATGGTTGGGCTTTTAAACCCACCCGGCGTAAACGAATTCTAACCATGGATAATACTTTCTCCTTTAATTTGATTAAGGTGTGCCTGAGGGCAACTTGTGTTTGCCCGAGGGTCACGCCCTCCATTGGTTTCACTTTCAACGCGTAGGGAGGCACGGGAGAGTCCGTGCTGCGTTTCCAGTAAATGACAAGATATGATTTTACCCTATTTTTTTAAATTTTCTTATATTAACGGAATAGTTTCGGCAATCCTCGCGCTCCTGATTTCTGGAGCGTTTTCATAAGTTTCTGAGATTCCCGAAATTGTTTTATTAACCGATTTACCGCCATAACCTCACTGCCGCAACCAGCCGCTATCCTTCTTCTTCGTGAAGCGTTCAAAATATCCGGGTTGCGTCTTTCCTGCCTGGTCATGGAATTTATGATGGCCTCAGTTTGTTTGAAATTTTTCTCTACTTCCTTCGGGTCCACATTCTTCGCCATTTGCCCAAACTGACCAGGGAGCATATCAAAAATTGAGCTTAACGAACCCATCTTTCGAATTTGACGCATCTGATCCAACCAGTCATCCAAATCCATTTGACCCTTGAGCATTTTTTCTGCCTGCTGCTGGGCTGTTTTTGCGTCAAAAGCGGCTTCGGCTTTCTCAATCAATCCAATGATATCGCCCATACCGAGAATTCGGCTTGCCAACCTTGAAGGATCGTAAGCCTCCAATGCTTCAATTTTTTCACCGGTACCCAGGAATTTAATCGGGACTCCAGTTACAGAGCGAATCGAAATTGCCGCGCCTCCCCGGCTGTCTCCGTCCATCTTGGTTAGGACCAAGCCGGTTATGTTCACATTATCCCGAAAGCCTTCGGCAATGTGTAATGCTTCCTGTCCGATCATGGAATCAATGACCAACAAAATTTCACTAGCCTTGACCTTTGATTCGATCGCGCGTAATTCCGACATTAACTCGTCATCCAGTTGAGAACGACCTGCCGTATCAATAATCACAACTGTGTAACCGCCTTTTTTGGCCTGCTCTACTCCATACTCCGCCATTTTGGGCGGGGCAAGTTTCTGTTCGTAAATTACAGGAACACCAACCTGTTCACCCAGCACCTGCAATTGCTTGACCGCCGCAGGCCGATATGGGTCGCCAGCCACCAGAAGTACCCGTTCCCCTTTTGATCGAAGGAATTTGGCAATTTTTCCAGTATGGGTGGTTTTACCTGAGCCTTGCAAACCAACCATCATGATTACCCGTGGTTTTTCACCGCTCAACCGCAGCTGGTCCGGTTCGCCAAGCAGTCGAATTAATTCTTCATTAACGATTTTTACGACTTGTTGGCCCGGGTTTAGCGCCTTGGAGACCTCGCTGCCAATCGCGCGAGCCTTAACATCCGCGATAAAAGTTTTTACAACAGAATAATGAACGTCCGCTTCGAGTAATGCCATCCGGACTTCTCGCATCGCATTATCTACATCTTCTTCTGTAAGCTTGCCGCGTTTTTTTAAGGCATCAAATACGCTGTTTAATCGACTGGTTAAATTTTCAAACATCCAATTTTCCTGATTTTTTTGATTTATTTTACTCGAATACGAAGTAAGCCAGCGCTGTAAAGATTGAAGCAATAACGATAACGACCGCGCTGATGCTCGTAAACCACTTTTGGAATGAATTATTCTTATGTTCGCCCATTAATTTTTTATCATTAGTCAACCTGATGAGGTAAAAGAAAACTAACGGCAGGGCAACCGCGTTAATACTTTGAGTTACCACCGCGATCTGAAAGAGCGAGAATTTTGTCAGGACGACGATAAGTAATGCCAGAACCAGTTGGAAACCGTAGAGATAGTAAAAGGTTTTGCTCTTTTCAAAACTATCATCCAGACTGCCCGAAACGCCAAAAAATTCCGCGAAAGCGTAAGCGGTTGTAAGTGATACTACTACCAGTCCCATAAAGCCGGCGTTAAGAATACCAACGGCGAATAAAATCGAAGCTAATTTTCCAGCAAACGGTTCAATCGCCATAGCCGCCTGCTCACCACTGGTTAATTCAATCCCATTGGCGAATAAGGTGGTAGCGGTCGCAACGATCATAAAAAAAGAGAAAAAATCAGTCAGGAAAGCGCCCCAATAGGTTTCCAATTGTGAGAGATTGACCTTCCCTTTTTCAATTTTTTTATCATAAGCAAAACTGCTGATGAAGAATTGTCCCCAAGGAGTAATGGTCGTGCCCAGTACACCCAAACCAATAATCAAATAATCCCGCATGTAGGTTTGGGTAAAATTTACACCGTTCGGATAAAAAAGGTTGCTGAGGGCGCTTCCCCAATCGGGTTTTGCTTTGAAGGCGGAAAAAATGTAAACCAAAAAAATCAGGCTGGATATAAGCATAATATTCTGGGTTACTTTGTAGCTTCCACGGGTAATTACGAAAAATGACAATAGAACCATGAATATAACCGCCGGAATTTCCGGTATTCCGAACATTTGCGAGGTCGTTTTTATCGCGGAAATCTCGGTCACCAAAGTGCCAACATTGGCGATGAACAAAGCAGAGAACATGAAAAGGGCTGCCCGCACACCTTCCTTCTCACGAATTAAATCCGCCAGCCCTCTGCGGGTGATGATAGTCAAACGCATACCCATCTCCTGAGTAATCGCCAGGAGTAAAGTCAGAATGGGAAGCATAAATAAAATTGGATAGCCCAATTTCGCGCCGGCAATCGAATAAGTCGCGACGCCGCCAGCGTCGTTGTCAGCTAAGGCGGTAATTGTGGCTGGTCCAAACACAGAAAAAAAGAGCAGGATGGAACGCCACCATCGCCTAAAAAAGGATTGTTTCTTTTCCATAGGAGTTCGTCTATCCCGTTTCTAATGGTAAAACTTGGGTAAACGTTTCTTCCAGGCGGTCGGAATGATTTTATCCAAGGCATCATCCGCGGTAACAATTCCGATAATCACGTCCTGCTGATTTACGACCGGTACCGCTAAAAGATCGTATTTTGTTATGATTTTTGCGACCTCATCCTGATCGAGGTCTGGGCGGATGTGGCGCACCTTGGGTTCCATTAGCTGAGCTACCTTTTCCTTGGGTGATGCGAAAAGTAATTCTTTTAATGAAAATACGCCCAAAAGGTGATTCAACTCATCAGTCACATAGATGTAATGCAAGGTCTCAAAATCACTAGCTTTCTCTCGCAGGATATTAATTGCCTGGGCAGCGGTTACATTTTCCGGTACAGTAGCAAATTCCGTAGTCATAATACCGCCGGCTGTGTCATCATCAAATTCCAGGAGCAGCTTAACATCGTCAGCTTCAGATTTCTGCATCAAAGAAACCAATAATTGGCTGCGCTCCTCGGGTAATTCCTGGAGCAAGTCTGCAGCCTCATCCGGATCCATTTCATCTAGTACGTCCGCCGCGCGCTCATCATCCATCGACTCGATTAAACTCACCTGGAAATCGGTTTCTACTTGCTCAAGGGCATCCGCAACCTGTTCAACATCTAACGCTTCCAAAAATTGGGAGGTCTCCAATTTATTTAGATCGCTCAAAATCTCTGCGATGTCTGCAGGATGCAGGTCTGCCATGCTTTCCTTGGGTACCTTAAGGCGCATAAATTGATCATGCATTAGAAGTTCAACATTATCCCAAGCGATAAAGTTTTCCTTCATTTTGATCTTAAATAATTCCAGCAATGAATTTGCCAATTTCTTGGCGGGTGTTCGCCGAATAATTCCGTTTAAACCTACGTCTACGTTGGTAACGTAAATCGCGCCTTGCACTCTTATAATTTGGAGATCATTAACTCGAACGACCCGACCTCCGTCGGTGTCGATAATCTGCATATCCAGAACATCCCTGGCGAGATAGATATCCTTATCTTCATCAAGTTCAAATTCCGGAAGATCATCAATGTGAAATTTTAAGGGAACCGCCGGGGCAAAAATCGACATAGCCGATAAAACCGGTACAATTTTCATCTTCCCCTTACAATTGATCTGGATCGCCTCCACCCGAGGATGAATCATCTCCGGAATGTCTCGAGCGATCAAATCTTCGAGAATTCCGATGTAGGTGCCGTCAATATCCGTAATCGTCTTCCGCAATACTTCGCTGACAAAAGCCATAGTGCCACTCCTGAATTACTAAAATAAAAAAAACCACCGAAGCGTACCGATGGTTCCAGGCAAATGTCAATTTATCGATCGAGCAAGGAAAAGATTAAACTAATCGAAGGTCGATAGAATCACAGTTGCGAGGTAAAATCGTACGCTCTGAACGAAATCTGGTTAAACTTCCACCATCAGCGTCCACGACGAATACCTCCTTTTCAACTGAGCTCTAAATTTGGTTGCACCAGACTCAGGGACAAGAGAGTACTTTTTCGCGCGAATTTCTGCGCGTCAAGGTCAATTGCATATAAAATATAACCTGTACAATTAACTTAGTCAAGATGATTGCTCAAATGTTCTTGAATTCGATTTTTGGAGAGAAAAATGAAGGTTTTTTACTCAAATGACCATGAACTTCATCATCCGCCATTCGAAATCTTCGAATATGGTCAGCAGATTCGCTATTATGAGCAGCCCGCCAGAATTGAAAATATTTTCGCGGCCCTTAATAATGACCCATTTTTCAAACTTACGCCGGCGGAAAACCATGGATTAGAACCCATCCTTCGGGTACATTCACCCGAATATGTAAATTTTCTACGCACAATTTATCGGGATTGGCTTGCCTCCGGAGAAGATATCCCGGACGGAGCCGGACTTTTTCCAACCGCCAGACCTCTACGACAGGTTTCATCCCATGCCAACGGTCTTTCCGCCAGACTCGGGAAATACGTAAGCGACCTCTCCGCGCCGATTCATGAAAATACATACCTCGCTGCTCTCAGCTCTGCTCATTGCGCGATATCCGCCGCCAATAGTCTCTTAAAAAATGAAGAAGCCAGCGCGGCGCTTTGCCGACCGCCCGGTCATCATGCCGGTATCCAAAATGCCGCGGGTTATTGTTATTTGAACAATACTTCCATTGCCGCCAACCTACTCTCAAAACATGGAAGGACTGCGGTATTAGACATTGATTATCATGCCGGCAATGGCACCCAGGAAATTTTTTACTCCCGGGCTGATGTACTCACGATCTCAATCCATGCCGATCCAAGCCACGAGTACCCGTATTATTCCGGTTTTAGCGATGAGATTGGTGCTGGAGATGGTGAGGGTTTCCATCAGAATTATCCGCTTTCCAAAGGCTGTTCAAACGATGAATATATGAATGCATTTGATCAGGCAATCAAACGGATTTCCCAATTTGAACCTCAATTTTTGGTCATAGCGGCGGGGCTCGATACTCATAAAGACGACCCGCTCGGAACCTTCCATCTTAGTGGTAAAAATTACTCTCACATTGGAAAGACATTAAAGGAACTTGGGGTTAAAACCTTGATTAACCTTGAAGGTGGATATTGTATTGAAAAAATTGGTGAGAGTTTCAGAAAATTACTTTCAGGTTTTAAATAAAAGAGAGCCTTCTTGATGAAGGCTCTCCGCTTATTATCAATACCAGTTGACCCGATCTTCCACGTTCGGCCTTTCTACCGGTTCAACCTCGCTTGGAATCGCTTTACCGATAAAGAGTACTGCGATTAAGTGTTCATGATCCCCCACCCCCAAATAACGGCGCAAAAAAGCATCCTTTACATACATGGTAGTCCGCCAAAAGGAAGCATATCCCAATCCGGTAGAGGCAAGTAACATATTTTGGCAGGCTGCGGCGGTTGCGCTGATATTCTCCAAATCTACATATTTCTCCGCATCCGGCAACTTACTGGTCACAGAAATCACTAACGGAGCCCGGAGGCCTTTTTTCCTTTCAATTTCTTGCTGTTCCGCTGTTGCTTCTGGAAATTTAAGTAAGAATGAATCCACATGCGCTTTCGCGAAACCCTCCAAAGCCGAACCCTGAATCACCGTAAATCGCCAAGGGCGTATTTTGTAATGGTTGGGTGCTTTGTTTCCGGCCTCAAGAATTTTCTGAATATCTTCACGAGCAACTGGTTCCATGCTTACAGAGCCAATACTCCTTCGTTTTTCGATTGCTTCTAACACATCCATATTTCCTCCTATTGAAATAAAACAGGCGATCCAACAAAGGATCGCCTGTAATTGTACCGAACTTTTACAACTTATTTGTCTTCCGCCAGGCTTAATCCGGAATGATTCAAGGCGGCATGAGCCGCGGCCAAGCGGGCTACTGGCACCCGGAAAGGAGAGCAGGACACGTAATCGTTTCCGATCATGTGACACCACTCAATCGATTCAGGATCGCCGCCATGTTCTCCGCAGATTCCTACCTCAAGTGAAGGGCGAGCGGAGCGGCCGTCGTTAATCGCGAACTGCATCAATCGACCTACACCCTCCCGATCCAACGTCTGGAACGGGTTTTTAGGAAGAATTCCTTCTTCAACGTAAGTTACCAGGAAATTACGTTCCGCGTCATCACGGGAATAACCAAAAGTCATCTGGGTAAGGTCATTCGTTCCAAAAGAGAAGAATTCCGCGTACTTGGCAATTTCCGCGGCAGTGACGGCCGCGCGAGGAATTTCGATCATGGTACCGAATTTATAATCCAATTTGTTGATTTTCTTTTCAGCCAGAACCGTTGCGGCAATCCGCTGTAACCGCGGTTGAATCCATTCCAGTTCTTTTACTGTCCCGGTCAAGGGGATCATAATCTCTGGTTTAACTTTTATTCCGCGAAGAGTACAATCGGCAGCAGCCTCAAAAATCGCGCGAACCTGCATTTCAACGATTTCTGGCATTGAAATAGAAAGGCGTACACCTCTCAAACCCATCATAGGATTCGATTCATGCAATGCCTTGATGCTGCGTAACAGCTCTTCCTTCTCCGCCAATCCCTCGCTTTCGCCTCTCACTCGCATTTCGATCACTTCTTCGAGTAATGCTTCCTCATCGGGCATAAATTCATGCAATGGCGGATCGATAAGCCGAATGATGACCGGGTGACCATCCATAGCTTCAAATAAACCGTCGAAGTCTTTTCGTTGTGAAGGTAAAAGGAGATTTAGTTGGGTTGTTCTTTCGGCGCCAGATTTTGATAATATCATTTTCTGGACGATCGGTAATCTCTCCGGTTCAAAGAACATATGCTCGGTGCGGCACAATCCAATCCCAACCGCGCCGTAGGATCTCGCTCTTTGAGCATCCTTCGGATAATCCGCGTTTGTCCAAACCATCAAACCGCGGCTTTTTGAACCATCAGGCATGGTACGAATATCAGGCCGGGAGCACATCTCGTCCGCCCAGCTTAAGAGTTGGAGTAATTCAGTCTGTTCTTCAAGGGATGGCGCGATTGTTGGGATTTTTCCAACAAAGACCTGGCCAGAAGTTCCATCGACCGAGATCCAATCGCCTTCTTTAACTACCAATTCTCCGGCAGTCATGATTCTTTTTTCAAGGTCAATCTTAATTGTGTTCGCGCCAACCACGGAAGGAATTCCAAATTGGCGAGCCACAACCGCTGCATGCGAGGTCGCGCCACCCTCAGAGGTGAGCACACCTTTTGAGGCGATCATTCCATGCACATCGTCTGGTTTCGTGAATGGGCGGACCATGATTGTGTCCTGACCATGTTCCTTGGCCATCTCTTCAGCCTTATCGGCGTCAAAATAAGCTTGTCCGACCGCGGCTCCAGGAGAGGCGTTTACGCCTTTCGCCAGCAAGCCTCCCGTTTTTTCAGCTTCTTTTTTGGCTTTTTCGTCAAATTGAGGGTGTAATAAAGCGTCAATATTGTCAGGGCTTACTCGTAAAACCGCTTCATCTTTTGAAATCACGCCTTCAAGCGCAAGATCAACGGCAATTTTTACAATGGCTTTGGCAGTCCGTTTACCGCTGCGGGTTTGTAACATCCACAATTTGCCGCGCTCAATGGTAAATTCCACGTCCTGCATTTCCTTGTAGT
Organism: Anaerolineales bacterium; assembly: GCA_035562755.1. Classification (GTDB taxonomy): domain Bacteria; phylum Chloroflexota; class Anaerolineae; order Anaerolineales; family Villigracilaceae; genus UBA5195. The sequence continues at coordinate 6,600 of DATMWA010000024.1, read as the reverse complement.
GATTTTCCAATTTGCGGGTAATATCCATAAATTGGGCATAAACTTCTGGCATGTCCTTCTCAAGGTGAACAATCTGGTTGGTATTACGAATACCAGCCACAACATCTTCGCCCTGGGCATTTAGAAGATATTCACCCATCATTTTTGCTTCACCGGTTGAAGGGTTACGTGTAAACGCCACGCCCGTACCGGAATCGTCGCCCATATTGCCAAAGACCATGGTTACAATGTTAACCGCCGTACCCAAATCGTCAGAAATATTGGTCGCTCGGCGATAATCAACCGCTTTTTTGCCATTCCAGCTTTTAAAAACTGCTTCAGTCGCTAATTCAAGCTGCTTAAATGCATCTTGAGGAAAATCGTTTCCGGTCGCCTTTTTGAAGGCGTCTTTGTAAATACCGGTGATCTCTTTCCAATCAACAGCGGTCATTTCAGTGTCTAACTTATATCCCTTTTTGGCTTTGTACTCAGCCAAAGGATGTTCAAACGCCTCATCGTCAATATCCATAACTACGGTGCCAAACATCTCAACCAAACGCCGGTAGCTATCCCAGACAAAGCGTGGATTATTGGTCAAGGCTATCATTCCCTCAGCCGATTTGTCGGTCAAACCAATATTCAGAATCGTGTTCATCATTCCGGGCATTGAAAATTTGGCGCCAGAGCGGCAGGATACCAATAAAGGATCGGAATCATCCCCAAATTTTTTACCAGTCTGTTTTTCCACGACTTTTAAGGCAGCTAATTCCTGATCCCACATGCCTTCTGGGAATTTCCCGGATTTTCGATAAGCATTGCATGCCTCGGTAGTCACTGTAAACCCGGGTGGAACTGGCACATTCGCGCGGGTCATATCAGCCAAACCAGCGCCTTTTCCGCCTAGGAGCGAGCGTACACCCTCCCAGTTTTTTGCATATTTTTCAGCCTCTCCGACTTCCTCGAAGAGATAAACCCATTTTGGTGCCATTGCGATTACCTCCAAATTAATGAAAATGATAGCGAATAATTAATCCGATCAAGTTTACCATATAAGCTCAAAAGGCAGATTTTTTGTAAGTTTCCCCTTACAAAACGCGCATAATTAAGGAATCGAAAGACAAATGAATCTCGAAATTCACCCATTTTAATAATAAAAATAATCGGCTTTAAAACACATTAATCTTTTAGGTCATCGGCCGTCAGTTGAGCCAATCACGCAGAATTTGATTAAATTTTTCTGGCGCTTCCACCATCGGAGAATGACCCACCTCCGGTAATTGGATGACCTGAATCGCCGGATCCATCAACACATCCCCATAATTCGCCAAAGGAACCAGATTATCCAGTTCACCGTGAACAATCATCTTTGGAATGGCCGCGGTGATCAATGTTCCCGAATGATCCAGCCTTCCGATCATTGCCTGCATTCCAAAAATTGCGCCATCCTTGGACTGGGCTTGGATCATCTGAGCGAAAAAATCACGGTGCTCGCCATGAGCGGCCAAAATATCGGCCATCCCTATCACAGCGCCAATTCCAAATTCATGTAATTGCTGAATAGTTTGTTCTCGGGCTTTCTTTTTATCTTTTGAGTCAGCGGCGGTTTGTGAACCAGCCAATATCAAACCGGATATCCGGTTGGGGTAATCGGCCAGAAATTGCAAACAGGCGTATCCACCCATCGAATGAGCACACAAGATCGTTTTTTCAATCTTGAGTTCGTCCAACAAGTCTAACAAGGCGTCCGCGTAAATTTTCATCGATCCGCTAACAGGTGGAATATCGGATTCTCCAAAACCTGGGAGGTCTACGCGCAATTCTCGTCTGTCTGGCAAAGTAGTCAAGTCCCACACCCGATGATCCATTGGAAAACCATGCACAAACATGATTGGCACGGAGGTGGTCGCAATTTCGTTATCCTGGTAGGCTAATTTGACCCCCATCCGAGTATGAATGGTTCCCTTTTTCATATACCCGCACCCCTTTCAAGATATGCTTTTACAAGATCGTAAGCCGTTTCCCGTTCCTTTATGGAAGCCGCGGCTTGTTCCTCGCGCAGATATTCAAGCACTTTTCCAATTTCCTGCCCCGGTTTCATTCCGAATGCATTCATCAAATCAAATCCATTCAGCAGCAACGGAGGTTCGATCACTTCGGTATAACGATTGAAGTAAGCGTAAAGGAGAATTTCCGCGACATCCAAAGCTGTTCGCCATCGTTCCGGACTTAATGTGTACTCATAAGTTCCGCGTAAATCCGCCAGTCCCAAGATCACCAACTCAACGCCAACCTGCTCCGCCTGATGGAAAAATCGGTAAATCGAACGGTTTGAAATCTGCCTGCCCGCTTCCTTGCGGCTCACCAGCGAATGAAAACGCATATGATATCTTATGACCATGGACACTTTTTCAGTTTCTTTACCACTGAATTTGTATTCGATCATCCGGTCTCGAATTCTCACCGAACCAAGCGCGTCATGACCCAAAAATCGAATTCTTCCATCGTCCTGGATGGTAACCGTATTGGGTTTTTCAACATCATGGAAAAGAGCCGCAAGCATCAATAAACCACTCACCCCACGATCTTCCACAACTTCCCGATTGAAATATTCGATTAAATCCTTCCGGAACATACCCAATTTCATGACCAAAATGCCATTATAAACATCAGCGTTCGATCCGGTTTCATCATATTGCTTGGCGGAGAGATCGATTATCTGTCTTGAATATCGAACCACTCCCAAAGTATGGTTCCAAACATCATGCACATGCGGTGTTGACTGGTGTTGGTCTTTTAAAGCGATTAATTCTGGAAAAATCTCGCAAATGATTTCAGTTCTTTGCATTAACTGGAGAGCAAGGTGTGGGTTTGGTCCAGAGATGATTTTAAAAATCTCATCCCTCACCCGTTCACGTGAGATCTTACCCAGAAATACAGAGTTAGCTTTTATTTGAGCCATCAATTCATCATCTATGCGAAATTTTAATGCGTTCGCGAAACGGATTGCACGCAGTACCCGCAGGGGATCATCTTCCATGGAATTATCCGAGCAGGCGGACAAGCGCTTCTCTCGAATAGCGGTTGCCCCGCCTAGCGGGTCAATGACTGTGTTAGAAAAAATTTCAAAGGCGATCGCATTAATGCTCAAATCCCTGCCTTTAAGATCTTCATTCAGATCTTTTCCTCTAAATCCAGCAAAATCGTAATGAGCCCGGCTGCCATCAGATAAAGTCTCAATCACCCGGCAGGTATCGTGCTCGTGGTCAAGAATGTAAAAATCCAAATCAAGCAGGTCGGCTACCCGCCTGCCTGTCGCTATTCCTTCCGAACAGGTGAAATCCAAATCTGTAACATTCAAATCCAGCAAAGCGTCTCGAATTGCCCCGCCCACCAAATATATTGGGTTATCCTGATTCAGAATTTTACGAATCCGTTGAATGAAACGTATTTCGGATATTTGGATCATGATTTATTCCGAAGGAAAATATTTGTCCAGGTCTACGACACCAATGAAAGGAAGATTGCGATAATATTCGTCAATGTCCAAGCCATAACCAAAAACGAACTTGTTTTCAATCACAAATCCAGTATAGGCAATTGGAACGGGAACTTCTCGGCGGGAGGCTTTATCCAGCAATGCGCAAACTTTTAGTGTTTTTGGCTTACGAGTTTGAAGCAGTTCAAGAACTGAAGCGATCGTCTTGCCACTATCTACGATATCCTCTACCAATAAAACATGCTTATCAGCGATGTTGGTCTGCAAATCCATCGTCATGCGGATGTTCCCGGTAGACTCCCGAGCGCCTACACCGTAGGATGATACCGCCATGCAGTCTATGGCATTAGGTATTTCAAGTTCCATCATCAAATCAACAAGAAAAGGCAACGCTCCTCGTAGAATACAAATTAAGAGCAGTGGTTCGCCCGCGTAGTCCCGATTAATTTCATCAGCCAGTTCTCTTATTCGGTTTCTTAAGCTCGGCTCATCAATCAAAATTTCTTTGATAAATTCCTGATATGGTCGCATAATTCCCTTATTAATCCCTTGGAACTTCGTGATGGATTCTGCAGCGCGCTTCATACATTTCTGAAGCCCCGACAATAACAATCGGCTCATCGTATCTGGCTGGTTTGCCATTTACCAGGCGTTGCGTCCGACTGGCGGCTTCTCCACAAACCATGCAAATCGCTTGCAGCTTGTCCACCTGCTCCGCCAGCGAAAGAAGAATTGGCATGGGGCCAAAAGGTTCACCCCTGAAATCTTGATCCAAGCCAGCAACGATCACCCGAAAGTTCCGCTGTGCTAACTCAGTGGCAAGCTGAATGATTCCTTCATCAAAGAATTGCGCCTCATCAATTCCAACCACGGTCGTATCTAATTCAATCAAATCCAGAATCTGAGCTGAGCTTTTTACAGGCAGGGCAGCAAAATCGTTTCCAGCGTGCGAAGTAACTTTTTCCAAACCATAACGGTGATCTATCTGTGGTTTAAAGACCTGTACCTTCTGCCTGGCGATCACAGCTCTGCGTAGTCTGCGGATCAGTTCATCAGTTTTTCCACTAAACATTGATCCACAAATCACCTCAATTCTTCCATGGGTTTGCGACATTAAGTGCTCCTTGAATATAAAATAACAGGCAGATTATTCATCTGCCTGTTAAGTTTACATTAAATTTTCGAGAGAAGGTTATCCTTCTTCGCCCCCGGTTTTTAATTCCAAACCAAGCGCGCGAATCTTCTTCTTGCTGTCAATGAGAGCCTTGCGGCCAAACCCATCGATCGCCAAAGCTGCCTCATCGCCTTCTTCAAGTTTGGCGATTAATTGAGAAATGCTGGTAATTCCGGCTTTTTCCAAAGCACCGGTTACTTTTATCCCCAATTCCAATTCGCTTACTGGACGATTTGGTGATTTTTTGGAATCTTCACGGGTCTTGACCGTTTCAACATAGTCCTTACGAACCTGAAGCTTTTTGTAGAATCGGTCTACCTGACCTTCGACATCCAAAATTCTTGCCTGCTCACCCGTAAAAAACGGGTGACAATTGGAGCAAACTTCAACGTGAAGGGATTTTCTGGTTGAACCTGTGGTCCAACGATTTCCGCAGGACGCGCAGATCACTTCACATTCTTCATAATAAGTGGGATGGATCTTTTCTTTCATCGATTACCTCTGCTTTATTCAGCTTGGCTGAAGGCTTCCTCAGGAAGCACATTTACGCGCTTGCGGCCATGGACGATATCGAAAACGACCACGCCATCGATCGTCGCGAACAATGTATCGTCTTTACCCAAGCCAACATTCAAGCCGGGTTTGATATGGGTGCCTCGTTGGCGTACCAGAATGTTGCCGGAGAGTACTGCCTCTCCCGCGTATTTCTTCACGCCTAATCTTTGCGAGTTGCTATCACGTCCGTTGCGGCTTGAGCCGCCACCTTTTTTATGTGCCATATCGAACCTTCCTTACTTAACCACGATCTTTTCGACAGAAAGCCTTGTGTATTGCTGGCGATGACCGGTTTTCTGGCGGATCTTTTTCTTGGGTTTGTAGTGGAAATTGTACGTTTTTTCGCCTTTAAAATGTTCCACTATGGTTGCACTAACTTTGGCGCCAGAAACCACTGGAGCGCCAACGCTGACTTTCTCACCGTCTACAGCGAGTAAAACCTGGTCGATCTCAATCGCTGTTCCCGGGTCGGCATGGATCAAATCTACTTCGATTGTCCCGCCTTCGACGGCTTTATACTGTTTGCCGCCACTTTCTAAGATTACGTATTTCATAGACCCTTTCTCCTGATCTTAGCTTCACCTTATAACACCGCATTTCTGCCGTGCTAAGAGTAAGCAGGGGAATATTGCCACCTGTCTGGCAGGTGACGAAAAGCAATTATACACAGGTAGCATGCTTCCGTCAACCTATATCATTCTGCCCAAAACAGGTTTGATTTCCACCTGGTAGAACCCTGCCCAAAGTGGCAATTATTCAAAAACCAGGTGAATTTGTGGCAATAAAACCGGGAGATTTAGGCGATGGACATAGCCCCAAGGGCGAATGTTTATTCGGAGTCCCCAGTAGGCATTATTTGGGGAACGGGATGGTTTATGAAAAAGCCGGCGGGAAGTTTTATGAGGTAGCGAGGAACGGAAGCCGGGGGAGTGAGATCAGCACGAAGGAGATAAGAGCCAGGGGCGCGGAGACGCTGTTTCCGATGGGTGAGGCGTATAAACTGCAAGTGGAGTACGAACGGCTGCTGGCGCAACGGGGTGAGGTAGAAGAGATTGGGTTGCAGATCGGTGAGAAGGTAAAAGAGGAAGGGAAGCCGGGCGGAGAAGATGGAAGGGTGTTGTACCAATTGGCGGCGGATGGTGACGCGGCGGTAGCTGGGGCGGAAAATGATCTTCAGCAATTGAGGAAGTACAAGCGAGTTTGGGACCGAATCGGTGTGGAAAGCCCAGGGTTCAAGGAGTGGTTTGGGGATTGGGAAGCTACAAAGAACGCGGTTATTTATGAAAGTATTATGCCAAAAGAGTATTCATCGAGTGAATTATTTCCGAACACAGATTTTGAAGCGTTGAAAAATTATACAAAAGAAACCTATCGATCGTTAACACAATATACAGCT
>DATMWA010000023.1:0-10847 GCA_035562755.1 Anaerolineales bacterium | reverse complement strand
CTTCAATTCCACTCAGGGCGAAAATTCCATCCGCGATTTGGCTCGGCAAAGATTTTGCCCAAAGGAAGCTGAAGATTCCCGGCCAGTAGAGCGCGTTAACGGCAACGAAAAGGAAGGCGGCTGGCAAAAACGCCACGCTTGCTTTTTTTAAGCCATGTTCCCATACCAGGTAAATCCAAAAGATAGGCAGATAAAAAGCCACATTGTGGCGGGTGAATACCATCAATACCCCCAGGCCCGCCGCGATCATCAACTGCCCCAATCCGCGCTCTTTGCCTAGCCCAAAATAGAGAGACCAGACCAGGAAGAAAACGGTTGGAGTCTGGGTCATTACCCGGGTATAGTATTCCACCCATGCTGGATTAATAACCACCAGTAAGAGCGCCAGATTGCCCCACCAGGCATGCCCCTGCCGGCGAAGCGTCATCCACAACCCGACCAACGAACCAGCCAGGAGGAAGACATTTATCATCCTGCCGCTGGCGATGCCAGGCTGGATGAGCTGGGATAACCCGGGGATGAGAAAAGCGAGGGGTGGTTTATTGGTGATTGGTCCGTTAATCTCAAATGGGCGAGCCTGCCCGGTGAGGAACCAATAACCTTTAATAAGGTAACTGCCTTCATCCATCGTGAACCAGATCGATTCCGCCATCCGGAGGCCATTTAGGATGTAGGTTACAATTAAAAGCGCAAAAACAACCGCGGCTACCTTTGGATTGTTCATACGGGTTATAATTCCGCGGAAATTTGACTTCATTTAATCATTTTAACCGAAACTGGCAGGATAGATATGGATCAAAGACCAAGAGTTGTCTTTATGGGTTCTCCCGATTTCGCCGTTCCCAGCCTGCGCGGCTTGGCTGAAATCTGCGAGATGGTTGGTGTGGTGACACAACCGGACAAACCAGCCGGAAGAGGTATGAAACTGACACCGCCGGCGGTAAAAATAGCGGCGGTCGGGCTCAACATTCCCATCATCCAACCGAAGTCATTAAAGGAAGAAGGTGCCTTTGATCAGATACGGGCTTGGGCTCCGGACTTAATCGTGGTGGTAGCCTTTGGTCAATTGCTTCGAAAAAATGTACTCGATCTGCCGCGATTCGGCTGTCTGAACGTGCATGCCTCCCTGTTGCCCGCCTACCGCGGGGCCGCCCCCGTACAGGCGGCTTTGTTGAACGGGGATCAAAAAACCGGGGTCACCATTATGCGGATGGATGAAGGTTTGGATACCGGCCCGATTCTCTTTGCCGCCGAACTTCCCATCAGCCAGGATGAGACTACCGGCACGCTTTCCAGCAAACTCTCACAGTTGGGCAGCGAAACCCTCCTAAAAATCCTGCCCGAGTACCTCGCCGGAAAACTTGAACCAACTACCCAGCCTGTGGAAGGCGCCAGCTATTTCGGTATGATCCGCAAGCCGGATGGCCAACTTTCAACCAATTTGGACGTAGTGATGGCGGAAAGAAAGATTCGCGCCTATAATCCCTGGCCCGGTGCCAGCCTGCAAATTGGAGATGAGTCCATCAAAATCCACCAGGCTGCCATTCTTCCGGGGAATCCGCTTCCGGGCAGCCGGATGATCCGGGATGGTTATCCCGCTATCGGGTTTCAAGGCGGTTGGTTATCGCTGATAAACCTCCAACCAGCCGGCAAAAAAGCGATGGATGGTAAAGCCTTTTTGGCAGGCAAGCGGGATTGGGTAAGCCCATAAACGGTAAAATAACACCGGAAGATTAACTTCTCCCGGTGTGTTAAAGCAGAGCTCACCTTATCAAGAGCCTTGCCTGGTTATTCAATGTAAATTTCTACGTGCTCGCCAGCTTCCTCATCAATCACATCCACCACCTTGCCAGTCATTCCCTCATTGATTGAGCGGGTGATTGTTTCCATGTCCACGCCATCGATTTTCGCTGAAAAATGAGCTCCTATCTTCATTCCAGCCTCAATCAGGTTAATTGGAATTTGAACCGAAGCCTTGGAGCGTCCGCTGGTTGTATCGGTGACCTTGATTCGCAGCCACTTGGCGTTACTGGCGGGTTTGGGGGTAAAGCCCGGAATTGTTTTCTTCTTGGGCGCGGAAAGGGCGGCAAGCAAGCGTGCTCCTTCGGAGGCGCTAATCTTGCCTTCTTCGATCATTTTCAAAATCTTCATACGTTCTTCAGTGGTTGCCATGCGCGCCTCATTGACCTACAAAAATTTTTACCCGATCACCGCTGCCGCCATCCATATTGATCAGGATCGGCGCGCCCTCAGCGTTGTGACTGTTCATCGCGTCCCAAAAAGTTTGGAAAATACCTTGTTGTCCGGGAGGGGTAAATTTCTCGGCGAAATTAAACACCCCAACAAGGGATGAGAGGGGGATGCTCACCAATACCGATTTACCGGGCTGACTTGATTCTACTTCAATAAATAACCACTTGGAATCCCGGGATGGAAACGCGATGATGAGGATAAAGACCCCGAGTAGTAAAGGAAGGATGACCATGAAAAACCAGAAATTGAGTCCATAAGCCAGCTGAATTTGGTACATTCCCACGGCGCTGCCAACAATTAAAAGGATTCCAAAACCGGCAGCCAGGTCCCACCAGCGCTTGGAGCGTTCCATTCGACCCCGATTGGCGCCGTCCATCGTTTTGGCGGCGAGTGGGACGATGACTTCAGCTGCTGAAGCTGTCTCCGCTGAAATTGAAGGGGCGAACTCCTCGCCAATCGTAATTACTTCTTCAAAATCTTCATCCTCAGCCAAGGAGGAAATCAATTCCAAGCCTTCCTCGGCTGTGATTTTGCCGTCATTGACCATCGAAAGGATTATCTTGCGTTCATCATTAGTCATGGCTCTTGCCCTCCAAAGCTGCCAGCAATGTCTCAGCTTCTTCGATTGTAATTATTTTCTCTTGCAGCAGGCGCAGCACCGCCATCTGCTCCTCAGCGCTTACCGGCTGAACAGGCGCTTGGCTGGCGGCTTTGCCGGCACCGCCCGGATTGGTTTGCCAGCCCATATGCCGAGAGCGGCGTTCGGCCGCCCGAATTTTCTCTTCCACCTTCCGCATCGCGTCCTCAACTTTGTGGATCTTGGCGTTGATTTTGGCTTCGTCAATCTCAATTCGCGGAATGGAGCGTAGCGCGCTCTCCAAGGTTTGGTCCACCACATGGTTGATTTGGGTTTCCAGCCCGCTCAGGTCCGAAATTCCCCAACCGGCAGTCTTACCCCGGTTAAGTCCGGTAACCAATAAGCTGCCTTCGGTTTGGATACTAACCTGATGGAATCCGTTGCCCAAAGTAAAAGTACCCGGATTGCCGATCGATTCCAATTTGGCCCCAGGCAGGTTAACGCGTACATCCTCAGGCGAATCCGAGCCCAGGCTGAGACGTACATCCGCCACCTCTGGTATTTGACAAATGGCATCCCCGGATACCTGGCAGGAGATATTGCCATTAACCTGGTTTAAATAAAGCAGGAGATCACCCTCACAAAACGCGCTCAAATTTGCGCCGCAATCGGAAATATTGAGATCCCCTTCCGCGTGAACACTCAGGGGACCGTTAATGTCCTTGAAAACACCATCGCCCTCACAACCGGCAACACTCACGGTCCCGCTGCAATTCTTGATCATCAGGTCGCCTTCCACGCTGGCGATACTCACGTTGGCGGCATTCCGAATCTGCAAGTCGCCGCTTACATTTTTAAAGCTAAGCGGTCCAACGAAAGCCCGCACATCAACATCGCCTTCAACCCTGCGAACCTCGAGGTTGATTGTTGATGGAACATACAAAATCAGATCATCCTCGGCTGAGATGGAGAGTTGTCCATTCTGATTTCGAGTTTCAAGGGGGTCATCCGAACAACGGACAGTAATTTCATCCACCTGGGCGCCGATCACCTGCAAACTGCCCTCAGCCCGGTCAACCACCAGTTTGGTAATTCCCTGGGCGGGTATCACAACGGTGCGGCTCATCATTCACCTCTCAAAATGCGCATGGCTTCCTCGGCACTGATCACACCGTTATCCAGGTCATCCAACACCTTGCGTCTTACTTCCTCGCCTATCTCGCTTGATTCTTCGCGGCCCGGTTCAAAGCCAAGCGCGCGAATCACTTCCATCAACTTATTGCGTAAGGTCGGGTAAGACAAACCAAGCTCGGTTTCCACCCGGTTGAGCTTTCCCTCGCAGCGCACAAAGGTAAGTAAAAAATTAGATTGCTCCGCGCTCAAGTTGGCGAAAGCACTGTTGTTAAAACGGCCGCGTATAGTGGTATCACAGGATTCGCATTTCAATTCTGTGATGGTAAGCTCGTGTGAGCAAACCGGACAATTGGTAAGGGAAGCTGTCATTGACGTACCTTTTCTTGTATAATTAAGTTAGTTCTATGAACTATTAAATATATTATAAGTATTTTGAAATTATTGTCAATATTATTCAAGTTATATTTAAGATTATTTAATATTTTATAAATTTCAACCGATTTAGAGGTAATATGTTTCGAGCTTGCCGATACGACCCCGCAACCCGCCTTTTTAATCAATTCCCTACCGATGAAATCCCCCAACAGCTGTTGGATCCTGACGCGGTGCTTTGGGTTGATTTTTGCCAAGAACCACCCGAGTTTGCCAGCCCAATCCTGCTCGAAACTTTTCATTTTCACCCCTTGGCGGTCGATGACGCTCTGGTGGAGACCCACATCCCCAAGCTGGATGACTGGGGAGATTATCTCTACCTTGTTTTCAATCCCATGGAGTTGGACTCAAATAGCCCAATGGAATTAATAACCCGCGAGCTGGATGTTTTTATCACCCCTAATTGCCTGGTCACCTTCCATGATGACGCCCTTCCCTTCCTCGAGCGGACCTGGGAAGCCCACCTCCAAATCCCGCGGGTTAACGCTACCGCCCCTGGTCACCTGCTTTACCGGGTTGTGGATGAAATGGTAAACGACACCTTTACCTTGCTTGAGGATTTGGATGACCGACTGGATGAGATCGAGGAAGAAGTATTATTAAAGAGTAAACCAAATACCCTCGAGGGAATTTTTACCATGAAGAGGGTGGTGATTGGTATCCGCCGGGTGCTGGTGCCGGAACGGGAGGTTCTCAACAAACTCTCCCGGGAGGATTTTGGCGCACTACGTTCAGTGGAAAAACTTTTCTTCCGTGATATCTACGACCATATGCTGCGGATGGTGGATCTGAACGAAGGCTTGCGCGATCTGATTACCGGCGCGATGGAAACCCACCTTTCGGTCACCAATAACCGGATGAATCAAGTGATGAAAATTCTGACCATCATCACAACCCTTTTCATGCCAATCTCCTTCATCACCGGTTTCTTTGGGATGAATTTTTTCGGCGCGTCTGGAAGCCTGGATAACTGGACAAATACAACCATCTTTCAGGTCGCCATGGCGACCCTGATGCTCACCCCGCTTAGCATGTTGTGGTACATGCGCCAGCATCGCTGGATGTAAATTCACCCGCTTGACTTAGAACAAACTTTCTGATATCATATTATTAGAACAATTGAGCAATTTAAGGAGGCTCAAATGATGGTCAGGAAAGAAAAAGGTTTGGGTGAACGCCACCGCAAGATTTTGGAGATATTGGATAACTATACCGCCAAGGGATACCCCCCATCCATCCGCGATATTGTGGAAGAGGCGGACATCTCCTCTACTTCGGTCGTAAATTACTATTTAAACCAACTCGAAAAATGGGGATATATCATCCGTGACCGTAAGATCAGCCGCGGAATCCGCCTGGTCCATTCAGGAGTCGAGAACATCAAACAAACTGTGCGCGCTACCGTGGAAGAACTGGGCGATATGCTCAAAATTCCTCTGGTCGGTGTAATCGGCGCCAGTATCCCCCTCGAACCGGGAATCTTTAACCCGCATGACGATACCACCGCGGTCAATATCGCCCGCTCCATGCTGCCTTCCAAGTACTCTGAAAACCTTTTCGCCCTTGAAGTTAAAGGCGATTCGATGATTGATGCCATGGTGAACGATGGCGACTATGTAATCATGCGTCCGGTTGAAAATGAGAACGAAGTTCGCAATGGAGACATGTTGGCAATCTATCTTCCTGAAACCAACGAAACCACCCTCAAATCCTTTTTCAAAGAAAAGGATGGTTATCGCCTTCAACCCGCCAATCCACGCATGGACCCGATCTTCATCAGCAAGAATACACCGATTAAGCTTCAAGGCAAGGTGGTCATGATTTTTAGGCGCTACGTCAATTAAGCCAGAAAACCATTATCTTTCTCTGCCATTCCTGTTTAATAATAATTTTAAGCCTGACTCACAAAACACAACCGCCCCAAAAGGGGCGGTTGATTTATTGTAGGAGCGAAACGGGTTAATTGATAACAATATCCCAGCAGCCAGTGGTGTGAGTAAAATTACCCGGATAGGGCTTTACCGTCCAAAGGATAATGCCAAAGGTTTTGGAGATGATGTACTCTTGTTTTTCCCAGCCAGGGAAATAACACATTCGATCCAAATCTACAAACAGGTCGCCATCGGCTTCACATTTGAAAATAGCGACCTTCTTGACGTTCATGTTCCAGGTTCCCACTTCCACCCCGCAAAGGGTGTTGGCGTAGTACTGGTAAACGCCTTCGGGTACGTCCAGAGTACTTACACCTTCGGGAACATCGACAAATGTTTTGTTGCCATTCGCGTCTTCCATGCTCAAACTTACCACACCGCCAGTTTGATTACGGAATTCTAATTCAAAGGTGACCGGTTCTTTTGCGAACACAGCCCCGGCTGGCAAGAGCAGGGTAAGGATAAGGATGGTATAAATGAGCTTTTTCACAGTTTTCTCCTTTTATGTGAACAGTTAAAATCTTATCTATTAATTAAATAATAGTCATGTTTTACAGTGTGTCAAGCGGTTTTTGTAACTTAACCGCCACAACCAACTGAAGCTAACCGTATTGGCAACCTGCGGCAGAGCCTGGTTAGTAAAGCAAAGGGTAATCACATCCGCGGTCAATTCCCCTTAAAAAAACAGGATCCCTTGTGAGGGATCCTGTGGTTTGGTTAGCCAAAAAGTTGATTACTCAACTACGACAACGGCGCCGGCTTCTTCAAGCTTCTTCTTGGCGTCCATGGCGGCTTCCTTGCCGACAGCGGTAAGAACTTTTCCGCCGACAGTTTCAGCCATTGCTTTGGCTTCGCCCAAGCCGAGGCTGGTGAGAGTGCGGATGACTTTAATGGTCTCGATTTTCTTCGGGCCGGCATCCTTGATCACAACATCGAACTCGGTCTTCTCTTCAACAGGCTCGGCGGCAGCCGCGGAAACAGGGCCGGCGGCGACAGCCATCGGAGCGGCGGCGGAAACGCCCCACTTCTCTTCCAAAGCCTTTACCAATTCAGCGGCTTCCAAAACGGAAAGGGCGCTTAATTCTTCAACCAATTTATCTAAATTTGCAGCCATTTTTACAAAACTCCTCAGTTAATTGTTAGTCTAATCTGCCGCTTCGAGGCGGCGTAAATAAATCAGCCCAGCCTTATTTATCAGCGTAGGCTTTTACTACCGCCGCCAAACCGCGGGCGGGTTCCGCCACCGTACGAACGAGTTTTCCGGCGGGGGCTTGCAAAACGCCAAGCAGGGTGGCGCGCATGACAGGTAAGGATGGCAGTTCAGCCAGGGCGATAACTTGTTGTTTGGTCAATACTTCCTTGCCCAAATAACCGCCTTTGATCTTGACCGCGTCCATTTTTACTGTGCTTTCCTTAAGCGCCTTTGCCGTCGCGGCAGCGTCGCCATAAGCGAAAATCACAGCGGTACTGTTGTCCACAAATTCCGCGGGGACTTCATAACCAGATTCGGTAAATACCTTGCGAATAAAGGTGTTCTTGATCACGTGGAATTCGCCGCCGGATTCGCGCAGTTTCGCGCGGACATTGTCCAAATCGGGCATACGCATGCCAGTGTATTCAATCATGATACTCGCATCGGCTTTTTCCAGCCACTCGCGTACCTGAATCAGTACCTGTTCTTTTTCTTGTTTTGTTAATGCCAAAGTGTATTCCTCCTTTCCATAAAAAATCTTTGCCTGACAATCGCCAGGCAAAGACTATGGGACACTAGGTCGGAGTCATCACCTGAGCAGGAAATTAAGCGATCCGTTCGGACCGCGCCTGCTGTCTTGGGCGAAGTCAATTGTCAGAATTCAATAGATCTGAGTTTTTTACTCAGCGCTATTCATCGTTTGGGCCGCGTAGCTATCTACACGCACACCAGGACCCATGGTTGAAGCCAGGGTTACGCGGCGGATGTACGTTCCTTTGGCACCGGATGGTTTGGATCGTACGATCGCGTCCATCAGGGTTGCCAGGTTGCCCAGAAGTTGCTCCTCGGTAAAGGAAACTTTTCCAATCTGGACATGGATGTTGGCGGTTTTATCCAGGCGATATTCAACCCGGCCGGCTTTTGCTTCCTGTACCGCGCGGGCGATATCTTCATTAGGCACTACCGTACCCGCTTTGGGGTTCGGCATCAAACCGCGTGGGCCAAGTACGCGGCCCAGCCGTCCAACCTGCCCCATCAACTCTGGGGTAGCGATGGCGACATCGAAATCAAGGTTGCCATTTTGAACAGCCTTGAAGCTCTCATCATCATCAATCACCATTTCAGCGCCAGCTGCCCGGGCGTTGGCAGCGCCTTCGCCATTGGCGAAAACTGCCACCCGGACGGTTTTACCCAAGCCATTGGGTAGAACCACCACATCGCGCAATTGCTGATCCGCCTGACGCGGATCCAAACCCATGCGCATGTGAACTTCCACTGTTGAGTCAAAATTGGTGGAAGCGGTTTCCTTAACCAATTTAATCGCCTCAGCGGGGGTGTAATAAGTGTCGCGGTCGATCTTCTCTAACGCGATTTTATATTTTTTACCGTGTTTTGCCATTTTGTTCCTCCGTGGTTCTAACGGGCACCCAGGTGCCCTCCCAACTCTGATTAATCAACAACCGTTACGCCCATCGAGCGGGCAGTACCTTCGATTTGCAACATCGCGCCTTCAACATCATTCGCGTTGAGGTCTTTCATCTTTAATTCGGCGATCTCACGCACCTGTCGCTTGGTAATTTTGCCAACCTTCTCCTTGTTCGGCACACCAGAACCTTTGTTGATTCCTGCGGCCTTGCGGATCAATACCGCGGCGGGAGAGGTTTTGAGAACGAAGGTGAAAGAGCCATCGCTGAAGATGGTAATTTCAGCGGGAAGGATCTCGCCAGGGCGGCTGCTGGTTCGGGCATTGTATTCCTTACAGAAAGCCATGATGTTAATACCGTGGGACGCCAGAGCGGGACCAACGGGGGGAGCGGGATTCGCCTTGCCGGCTTCCAGCTCTAACTTTACTACTGCTTTGATCTTTTTTGCCATTCTTACTCCTTATTGGTTTTAGCGGGTATTAAGGTACCCTCCCATGGCCAGATCGTTGCCGATCAAGCCTTTTCTACTTGTAAAAAGTCGAGCTCAACGGGGGTCTCCCGCCCAAAAAAGCTGACCAATACGCGAACTTTTGACCGCTCGGTGTCGATGTCCGCGACGATACCACGAAAATCATTGAATGGACCGTCAACAATACGAACCCTTTCACCAAGGCGGAAATTAACCTTGACGGCTGGGGCGTCCGCTTCCATGCGGCGGAGGATTTGATTTACCTCTTCCTGACGCAAGGGAGTGGGTTCATCGCCCATACCCACGAAACCAGTTACTCCGGGGGTATTGCGCACAACATACCAACTCTCCTCAGTGAGGATCATCTCCACGAGCACGTAGCCCGGGAAAATATGGCGCTTTACTTCGCGGCGTTTACCGTCTTTTACTTCCACTTCTTCTTGAATCGGAACAACCACATCAAAAATGAGATTTTTCATACCCATTGACTCGATGCGCTGTTCCAGGTTGTGGCTGACCTTATTTTCATAGCCACTGTAACAATGCACAACATACCAGGCGCGTTCTACATCCTGGTTAGGTTCATTTCCAGTTAACGAACTGGTTTCGGGCGCGAATTGTTCTTCGCGCTCTTGATCCTCAAAGTCTTGGGCGCCCATAGATGAGCCACTCACCTTTCCGTGTTACCTGCTAAAGTCCAAAGCGATGCTTAATAATCGCTGACCGATAACATCCATCACTCCGAGGAAGATGGACATGGCGATCAAAACAACGACAACGATGATCGTCAAGTTGGTTGCTTCCTCGCGGGTTGGCCAGCTAACCTTACGCAACTCGCCCACAGTTTCGTGGTAATACTTTACCATAGCATTTGGTTTTTTATCAGCCACACTGACTCCTTTATTCACGCTTAAACGCCGTCTCTCGATTCTACTCCATAAGGAGGAGACGGCGCCGCGGATTTCTTTCAGGCAGGCCAGGCAGGAATCGAACCCACAACATTTCGTTTTGGAGACGAACGCTCTACCAATTGAGCTACTGGCCTGTGAGAAAACAAGGGTGCTTTCGCACCCTTGCGATCTACTTCGATTCGCGAACTACTTTGTTTCGCGGTGGGCAGTATGCTTTCTGCAACGAGGGCAGTACTTGCTCAATTCCATGCGCCCAGGATCATTACGTCGATTTTTCTGGGTTGTGTAGTTTCGCTCTTTGCAATCACCGCACTGAAGCGTGACGACCGGACGAATATCTTTTTTCTTTGAAGCCATGTTACATCCTTACTAAGTTTTTTTACTCAATGATCTTGGTGATTACGCCAGCGCCCACGGTCAAACCGCCTTCGCGAATCGCGAATTTGGCGCCTTGCTCCAAAGCCACAGGTACAATCAGTTCTACCGTCAGGTTAACATTGTCGCCCGGCATAACCATCTCTACG
>DATMWA010000022.1:0-8503 GCA_035562755.1 Anaerolineales bacterium | reverse complement strand
AAACCAAAATCCTGCCGCTATCCGCGGGGAGATTTGCCCGTCTTACCTCGCTCATCCCGATGCCGCCCAGAACATCTTCAGATATTCGCCAGATTGCAAGCTTGTCGCCATTTTGAGGGACCCTGCCGAGCGATTGTATTCAAACGCGCGTTTTTACTTCAACAACCTGACAAAAAAAACCTCAGACGATGTTATCCTCACCCCAAAATTGTTTGAAGAGGAAGTCATTAAATTAGCGACAGGCCATGGTTCGATCCAATTTCAGCGCTTTTTTAACGATGGGTTGTATTCTGCCAATCTTCAACGTTATTTTCAGCTGTATCCTTCCTCAAATATTAAAATATTCTTGTATCGGGAACTTGTTCAAGATTCGAATGCTTTGTTGAATCAAATAATTGGCATGCTTGGCTTACCAGAATTCGAATTTGATACAGATAAAAAATTCAACACAAGCGGTGAAATCCGAAATATTTGGTTTTACCGTTTTATCAAAAAGCTGCCGTACGCCAAACACATCAGAAAGTGGATTAAACCCTCGGCCTATGAATATTTAAGGCAGAAGTTCGAAATGGTAATCATCGGTAAAAAGGAGAAAAACATCACTGACCTGGCAAGGAAAACCTTGATTGATCTCTATCGGGACGACATTCTTGCCTTGGAAGATTTAATTGGCAAAGACCTTTCCGGATGGATGCGAGTATGAAGCAAACAGGCGGCAGAACCAACCTCATTCAGCTCTTTGGACTAAACTTTACCAATGCCTCACTCAAGGATGCTGTGGAGTTAATCATTGAAGCAGCCACTCGAAAAGACAAGTTAATGGTGGTAACCCCCAACGTCGACCATGTGATCCTTCTTTCGAAAGATGAAAAACTGCGAACGATGTACCGGAAAGCCGCGTTTACTTTTCCGGATGGCATGCCATTGGTATGGTTCAGTCGTTTACTCCCCGCTCCATTTCGGCTTAAAGAACGGGTAACGGGTGCCGATCTTGTGGTGATTCTGCTTAAGCGCTGCGGCCAAATTAGCCAATCCATTAGTGTGGTCGGGGGTGAACCAGGTAAGGAAGCAGAAATCCTCCTCCGGCTTAGAGAATTTTTTCCAGACACCGAGATAAAAGGGGTCATCGCGCCGCCTTTCGGTTTTGAAAACGACCCCACCCAATCGAGTGCCATCATTGAGCAGCTGAATCAATGGCAGGCAGATCATTTATTTGTAGGTGTTGGGTTCCCAAAACAGGAAAAATTCATTACAGACCATTGGGAAGAGCTGAACTTTCATACCGCTATGGGGGTTGGGGCGGCAGTCGACCTGGCGTTGGGGTACAAAAAACGCGCCCCAAGATGGATTCAAAAAATCGGGCTTGAATGGTTTTGGCGTTTTCTTCAGGAACCGGGGAGATTATTTAATCGCTATTTCGTGCGGGATGCCGGCTTTATCCCGCTGGCTTGGAGTGAATTTCTACAAATTAGAAAACAGCAAAAATAATTTAGCCCCATTATAAATCGGGTGAAAAAATACACTTCACAAACAGCGCCGTGTGCTTTCAAAAGATCAAGATCGGCCAAGAAATATTAATAGCCTTTTGGAATTTCAAAGAGTATGGAACATTAAATAGAATTTTTTTGTATAGAAATTCTCGCCACATGATGATCGCTGGTTATGGATCTTACATCAAGTCTATTCCTTGTTTAAATATCATTTCCTTTAAACTGGCTCATGTAAAGATTATAGAAGAATCCTTTTTTCTCCATTAACTGCTGATGGGAGCCTTGTTCCACAATCGTTCCCTGATCAATTACCACAACAAGATCGGCCTCACGAATAGTGGAAAGCCGATGGGCGATCACGAAACTGGTGCGTCCACGCATTAACTTAAGCAGGGAGTTTTGGATCCTCACTTCCGTCCGGGTATCCACGCTGCTCGTCGCTTCATCAAGAATCAGGATTGCTGGATCAGCGAGAATTGTTCGGGCGATAGAAATCAACTGACGTTGTCCGCCGCTCAGGTTCGCGGCCCGTTCAACCAGATTGGTATGGTAACCCTCTGGCAATTGTTGGATGAAGTGATCTGCCTCGGCTTGTTTTGCCGCCTGAATGCAATCCTGATCGGTAGCCGAAGGATTTCCGAAGCGGATATTGTCCAGAACAGTCTCGGCGAATAGAAATGTATCCTGCAACACCAAACCCATATTACGGCGCAGATCGGATTTTTTGAAAAGATTTAAGTCGATGCCATCAACCCGTATCACGCCGCTTTCAACATCATAAAATCGAGTTAATAAATTGATGATGGTTGTCTTTCCTGCGCCCGTTGGACCAACAAGCGCGATCGTTTGGCCAGCCTTCACATTTAAAGAGAAGTCTTTGATGACTGGCCTATCCGCTACATAGGAGAAGCAAACATGATCGAATTCGACATCTCCGCGCAATTTTCCAATCGTGGCCGAATCGGGGTCATCTTCAAACTCGCCAGGGGTATCCAAGATACCAAAGACCCTTTCCGCGCCAGCCAGCGCGGCTTGCAAACTATTGTACTGATTCGCAATTTGGCGAACTGGACTGAGAAAATTATTGCCATAAGAAATAAACGCGGCAATTGTCCCAACGCTGACCAAATCTCTAAGAGCCAGCCAACCGCCCAACCCCGCCAAAACGATGATGAAAAGATTGCTCAATTGGTTGGTGACCGGCATTAATGCCAAGGCGTATGAGTTGGCGTAAATTCCAGATTTGTAAACCTTCTGATTTGTCTCCTGAAAATCATGCAAAACACTTTCATTGCGCCGGAAAGCGTTGATAACCTTCTGCCCGCTTATCGTCTCCTCGATCACGCTGTTCATTTCACCAAGGTCTTTTTGAAGTCCCCTGAAGCCTTTTGCGGTGTATTTGGCTATGTAGCGCGTAAACCAGGCAAAAATGGGGACAACAACCAGGGTCGCCGCCGCCAGCCAGGCGTTAAGAATAAACATGGTGGTTAAAATTCCGATGATGGACAACGCGCTGGCGAATAACGCCACAATATTTTGTGACACCGCCTGATTGATCGCCTCAATATCATTGGTCAGGTGGCTCATCAGAGAGCCAGCCGGATGAGTATCGAAGTATCGCATCGGCAGGCTTTGAACGTGATTAAATACATCTCTTCGTAAATCACGCAGAGCCAATTGAGAAATCCGCGCCATAATCCAGTTGGAGATAAAGGTGAGCAGGTTATAAAACAAGTAAACAAAAATCAGAGTCAAGCCAATTTCCGACAAACCGCTCAAATCGCGTCCGGCAATAAATTGGTCAATCGCCACCCCAATCAAATACGGAGAAGCTAAACCAAGCAAGGTATAGATGATTACGAAGACCAATACCAGCCAGATTTGTGACATGTATGGCTTTAGAGTTTCCAAAAGCCTCGTCATGGCATCTTTGGCGGAACGAGGCCGCTCAACATTACGCGCTAACGCCATTCGACCGGTTCCGTTTCCACGTTGACGCGGTTTGTCATCCTGGCTAAAGGATTTATTCGCCATGATTTGTGTCCTTCCTCACCCCGTTTAATCCGCCGCCTAACTGTGAATCGTAAATTTCACGATAGATTTGACAACTTTTCAAAAGTTCTTGATGTGTGCCTGTGGCGGCCAGTTTTCCATATTCCAGAACCAGAATCTTGTCCGCGTTAAGGACAGTTGAAATGCGCTGCGCCACGATGAAATTGATCTTATTCGGAAGGTTCATGTTGAGCGCATTTTGAATGTGGTTTTCGGTTTCCACATCCACCGCGCTGGTAGAATCATCGAAAATCAAAATGTCAGGATCGGTAACCAAAGCCCGCGCGATAGCCAGCCTTTGTTTTTGCCCGCCGGAGAAGTTACGGCCTCGTTCCTCAACCCGCCCTTCATACCCCTCCGCGTTCTCCATGATGAAATCATGAGCCTGCGCCATTTTCGCGGCAGCGATCACCTGTTCCATGCTGGCTCCCGGCGCGCCGAAGGAGATATTTTCTCTTATAGTGCCAGTGAACAGAATCGATTCCTGCGGCACGATGGCAATTCGGCTCAGCAACTCATCTTGGTCCAAGTCACGCACATCCACGCCATCTATCTCAATTCGGCCGTGGCTTATATCATAAAACCTCGGCACGAGATGAATAAGGGAAGTTTTTCCGGAGCCGGTTGCTCCAAGGATGGCAATTGTCTGCCCTCGCCGGGCTTCCAGGCTTACATCCTCTAAAACCAAGGATTCCTCCTCATCAGTGTACCCAAACGAAACATTTTTAAAAACGATTTCTTCGATCGGTTTTCGCGGTAAAGGAAGCGGCTGAGAAGAAGGTAAGACGGATGGAATCGTTTCAAGGACTTCGTTAACTCGTTTGGCTGAAACCGCCCCATTTGCCCATACATTGGCCAACTCGGTAGCCAGGAGCAGAGGATGAAGTACAACAAACATGTAATTAGTGAAAGCCATGATTTGGCCGATGGTGATTTTATCCGAAAAGGACTCAATCCCGCCGATCCAGATCACCGCGACTGTGCCAAGATTAAGCAAAAAAGTAAGCGCGGATGGCATACCTGCCACATAACGAGATACATCTACCGAATATCGAGTGTATTGATCATTGGTTACCGCGAAGCGCTGGTTTTCTGAATCAGAACGGGCAAAAGACTTTACCACCAACGCCCCAGCAATGTTTTCCTGTAAGACGGTGTTTAAACGATCCAACTGATCTTTGACCTTGTTGAAAAACGGTTCCATGCGATTTGAGAAATAAACAATCAAGCCGAGGGAGATGAGAAAGAGGGGCATTACCCACAAAGCCAGGGTCGTATTGGTAACAAACATCATTACAATGCTGCCGAGGACGATCAAGGGAGCTCTCGTCCCAATTCTTAAGCTGACCCGAATAAGGCGCTGCAAGGTTGATACGTCACTGGTGACACGGGTGATGAGCATGCCGGTTGAAAAGTGGTCAAGGTCACTATGGCTGAAATCCTGAATCTTGCTCATCAATGCCGCGCGCATATCCTTTCCAATACCTTCCGCTACCGCGATGGAAAAATAGTTATTGATGATCACAAAAATCGTGTTAAGTACAGAAATGCCCAGCATCCAGAGTGATGTTTGAATTACCGCGTCGAGATCACGGGCAATAATCCCCAAATCAACAATTCGCTGGATAAGGCGGGGAATCATCAAATCAAAAAAAATAATAAGGAAGAGGATGGCCATGGAAAGCAAAGCCATCAAATGATATGGTTTGTAAAACCGCAAAAGTTTCTGGAATTCCCGCATGTCACTCCTGGTTGGATGAAATTAGCATTCGTAATTGTAAACCCAGGAACCTTTTTAAGAGATAGCCGCCCCCATCAATTTCAGGAAAATGTTTCCGCATCTGAGAACAATGGAGCCGATCGGTCTTTTTCGGATAATTTTACTGGCATACCTTGTGGTATCGGCCAGGCGATACCCACAGACGGATCATTCCAACGGACCGATCGCTGACTTTGAGGGTGATAGTAATCCGTAGTTTTGTACATCACTTCCGCCATTTGGCTAAGCGCGAGCAAACCATGCGCAAATCCCGGAGGTACCCAGAGGGATTTTTTGCTCTCAGCGCTGAGAATCAAGCCAACCCATTCCCCAAATGATTTCGATGATCTGCGCATATCGAGGGCGACATTGAAGACCTCCCCTGTCACTGCCCGTACCAGCTTACCTTGGGTTTGGATCATTTGGTAATGCAAGCCGCGTAATGTGCCAAAAGTTGAGTGTGATAAATTATCCTGAACAAATGAATAGGCAATTCCATGCTCTTTCAATTCACGTTGATTATAAGTTTCCAGAAAAAATCCCCGCTCATCGGAGGTTATTTCTGGCACAAGAATCAAGACATCCGGAATATTCGTATTCTCAATACGCATGTCTATATCCTTCCGCTTAACATCTGGTCGTATCGATCACTTATCTCAAGTCCTGTGCCTCTGGCGACCAAATTCCCGCCATCCAGGATGACAGCCCGATCGCAAAGTTCCGCAACCATGCCAGGTGAATGGGTGACCAGCAAGATCGTCGTATTCGGATTCGCCATAATTTCAGCAATGCGAGCCTTGCTTTTCTCCTGAAAACCGGCATCTCCCACGCTCAGGATCTCATCAAGGATTAGAATTTCAGGATCTTTGGCAACCGCGATCGAAAAACCAAGCCGGGCAATCATTCCGGAAGAATAGGTTCGAATAGGGGCATAAATGTATTCCCCAATTTCGCTGAATCGAATGATACCTTCCATTTTTTCTTCAATTTCCACCCTGGAATAACCTAACAAAGCGCCATTCAATAAAATATTTTCCACCCCGGTCAAATCAGGGTGAAAACCTGCCCCCAATTCCAGCAGTGGAGATACTCTTCCGCTTACAATCACATCCCCGCTGGTCGGATAAATCACCCGGGAGATCACTTTGAGCAAGGTGGATTTACCAGCCCCATTCCTGCCGACAATTCCGAACACAGAACCTTTGGGAATATCAAGATTGATGCCTTTGAGGGCAGAAAAATCGTGGTAGGTGACTTTATTAAGCACCCGCTTGATCGCGAACTCCTTGATGGAACGAAGCTGCTCGGTAGGAAGTTTGTAGGTTACCCAGACATCTTTGAGCGATATGGCCAGATTAGGCTCGAAGGGTTCAGACATAATAACTGAACCTCCGCGACGCGTTTGTGAAGACGATCCAACCTAATACCAAGAAGGTAAAGGAGAAGGCGGCGGCGCTGAGCCAATCGGCTACTCCGGGAAAGGTTCCCTGGAAGAGAATTAATTGCAAGAAATTGAGCAAGTAGTACATCGGATTCAACCAGAGCAGCCATCCTCCGGCGACATCTGTAATCAGAGAAGCGGGATAGATTACAGGAGTGAGGTACATGTAGCCCATCAACAATACCGGGAAAAATTCACCAATATCAGGGAAAAGAACCGCCAGGGTAGAAACCAAGAGGCTTACCCCCAGCGTGAACGCAGCCAGAAAAATTAAACTGAACGGCAGGAGCAGAGCGGAGGTCGAGATCGGCGTACCGGTCGCCAGGTAAATGATTACAAGCGGGACAAGCGCGAACAACATGTTGATCATTCCCGTTATGGCTGTAGCAAGGATCATCGCGGTGCGCGGCATGTAGATCTTTTTTGAAAGCTCGTAACCATACAGGATGGTATTGAGAGAAAATTGGGTTGTTTGAGCAAAGAAATTCCAACCCAAAAGGTTGGTTAGGATATAAGCGGGATATACCCCCCGCATTTCAAAAACCCGCGAAAAGACAATTGTCAGAATGACCATGGAGGCGAGAGGGTTGAGCATTGTCCACAATACGCCCAGAAAGGAGCGTTTGTAGCGCGCGACGAGATCCCGATAAACCAGTTGCCTGATCAAATCAGGGTAGCGAAAAATGGAGAGGATCTCTTCAATAGGCGCTGGCGGGCTCTTCCTGCTGTCGTAGAGTTCTGGCATGATGTACTTATTATAACGATGCCTGTCGAATTACATGCCTTTGGCTTCGAGCAGGACAAAAATTGTTTTATAGATAATGAAAACGTCCAACAGAGGCGAAAAATTACTGATGTAGTAGCGATCCATTAAGAGGCGTTGTTCGAAGGTGAGTTTGTTGCGGCCATTTACCTGCCACCAACCTGTTAACCCCGGATTGGTTCGAAATATTAATGACGCGCAATCGCCAATTCTGGCAAGTTCATTCGGCATATACGCTCTTGGACCAACCCAACTCATTTCTCCCCTCAGCACATTGATTACCTGGGGTAGTTCATCCAACCCAAATTTTCGGATAAATTTTCCAACACGCGTAAGGCGAGGATCGTTGGATAATTTATGGTGCAATTCGTATTCCTGGCGGGCGGATTCATCTTTCGCCAAAATATCGAAGAGCGTTCCTTCGGCATCATGTTTCATTGTCCTGAATTTATAGATACGAAACGGTTTGCCATGTTTTCCCAAGCGGAATTGAGAGAAGAGAACGGGTGTACCAGATTCGAGCACAATGGCGATACTGATAACCAGAAATATTGGAAACGTGATCGCCAGCGTGAACAAACTGAATAAGATATCAAAAATTCTTTTATAGAACATGATTTCGGGCCGTAATAATTGGTATTCATTGTGGAGTGCCGGGGCGCCGTTTAATTCGCCAATCCGGATCGAAAAAACACTTACCAACGGGTCACTCAAAACAAGGTCAACCGTTGGAAAAAATTCACTCAGAACGCTGAGGGTATTACGGGGGAATTTTTCTTTGTCGATCGAATTTTCAATGGCAATCACATGCGTATAACCTTGCGCCCGAAAA
Source organism: Anaerolineales bacterium (assembly GCA_035562755.1). Lineage (GTDB taxonomy): Bacteria > Chloroflexota > Anaerolineae > Anaerolineales > Villigracilaceae > UBA5195. The sequence continues at coordinate 166 of DATMWA010000022.1, read as the reverse complement.
GCCTGCCATTGCTCTCGTGAATCTGGGTAAACGGGTATGCCAAGAATATCTGTCTCACCACCGCCGGAAAGAACAACCGCCTGGGGTATGAGAGCGATCCGGTGTGATGAACGGAGATATTGGATCATAGATTCTGTTTCTTCCTGACTTCCATAGAGCAGGACAG
>DATMWA010000021.1:0-4643 GCA_035562755.1 Anaerolineales bacterium | reverse complement strand
ACCATCGCCTTTTCACCTTCCATCCTCCCCCCATCCCTCAGCTTCTTCACCTGCTCCGGCCGCAGCAACTCCAGCCCTTTCTCCTTCCCAATCTTATACACAGCCTCTAGCACATCAAGCTCCTCTTCCAAAGTTAGTTTTGATTGATTTTGATCAGTCATACCTGACGCATATTTTATCACACCCCTGATACAATAATCTTATGGCAATTGATTATTCCGCCACTAATTCACTTGATTACACCGACTCCAATGCCGCGTCTAAACCTGCTTCAGATTCTAATGCCGATACCGCAATGGAATTAGAACAACTCAATAGTCTCCGCCAATCAATTCAGACCACCACTCTCACTCATTTCCAACACCAACTTTCCAAAATTCTCCCTACCAGCCAGGTTAGCCGAATTGTTAATCATCCTAATGTTAAATTTGAACTCGATCGTTTAATTCAGCGAGTTTCCCTCAAGCCTCATTCTGACATTAATTCTCTCTCCTACCAAATTGCCCGAGGACTAACTCAAGTAACCGAACCTCATCTCCGGCTCGCCGTCAGTCTCTCTACCACCGGCCAAGCCAATGTCCCCCCCGAAGATATTATCCAAGACACCATCAAGAACAATGCCAGTGTCCAAGGTCGGTACAACCCTATCAGCAATTCACTCAAACCTGCTGCCGCCGACAGCTCTGTCTCCAAACTCTATCAAAGACTTCAATCCACCATGGTAAATGGGCCCAACAATCTTCCCACTCTAAAACCGAACATCGACAAAATTGTTGCCCTTGGCTCCACCGGTTTTGATGCTAATAAACAACAACAAATTGCCGCCGACTTACATCAAAATTTATTAAGTGAAATTCTAACCCATCAATCTCCCTCTCCCATTAATACCAACCAACTAGTTAAAACCTATCTCCAAAAACATGGCCTTGATACCAATAAAATTTCCGCCGAATCACTAAATGAGTTTGTTGAATCGGTTGACTCCTATCAAGAAATCGTCGTCGCTGATCCTCAAATCTCCACCCTTCAACATCTTCTCGAAGAAAACCACCTTTCTGCTGACCAGCTTCAGGATTTTCTCCATCAGACTGGCCAAACCCCCGAACAAATTATTCTTGATCTCCAAACCTCTTCTCCCCCGCCAGATACCATCCCCGCTTCAGCCCCTAGCCCCACCGCCTACTCCACCCCCCCTACTCCAATTCAAATCGAACAGGCCATTGCCAACGCAGATCAATATGATTATTTCTATGACTACACCAGCACTAGTCCCGTCAGCCAAAGTTACTCAGTCATTCATCGCTTCATCCAACTTATTCAAGATTCTAGACAACAATACCAGTCCATAAAACAATTTAACAACATCATAAACCATGGGTTTCCCAATATTTCAGGTAACGGCCTTGGGTCCAACTTCAACAACTTTCTCAAAGGCTTTACTCAAGGAAAAGGAGGAGGGCTATCTTCCGCATTCAACAGCCTCAAAAGTCTTTTTGGGGGCGGCGGAACCGCCGCCGCCGCTGGTGGAACCGCTGCTACCGCTGGTGGAACCGCCACCGCCGCTGCCGTAGCCACCTCAGAAATTTGGGTTCCAATTTTGATTATTGTTCTAATTATTCTTCTAATTGTTTTAGTTATTATATGGCCCAGTGCCAACACTGCTATTAAATCCAATATCGCCACCACCAGTGGGGCTGGTGGGGGTAATAGTGGAGCCAAACTTGTTTCCAATCCTTTTATTGAACTCACCAAAACTGGAACTCCACCAAAATTAGATGATCCTATTGGACAGATTTCTTACACCTACAGTATTACCGCCAAACAAGGAGCTTTAACCAATATTGTCGTAACTGATGAAGTTATCTCAGTCTTCTCTCAAACCGGAGTCACTGAAACAAAAATTGCTGCTCCTCCTCCCCCAAATACAGTTGATACCACATGGACTAGTGGGAACTATAGTTTTCCCCTCGATTCCTCTATGGATGATTCGATCGTTACCAATGTCATCACTCTCTCTGCCACCGCCCCAGACGGATCATCGCAAACCATTCAGGCGAGTTTTTCAACCATAATTGGAGCTCCTCCCACCGGTTGCTTTATATTCAACTCTGGCCCGATTAGCGGAGTCACCACCGTCAAATGGGAAAACTATGCCAGTGAACAGCAAAAGGAAATGGCTGCTATTTCAACCATCCTGTCTCGTCTGGGACCCGCCAATGTTTGTGGTGCCCCAATTAATTTATTCCTTGCCTCTGAAGGCGTCAGTGTAAATTATGGAGGTTGGTATTTGGGCGGCGGCAATATTGCCCTCGATTTCAAATTTGACAGCTTAAGCACTCTTAATAATGCTCTCTACACCTTGGCTCATGAAACTGGCCACGAATTATCTTCGCGTCTACCAAATGTTTACGCCGACTTTATTGCTTCAAATCTGGTCAGTTGGAATGGGAAATGTCAAGGAAATATTTACCCCTTCGAGGTCTATCTCACCTCGGAAGCCGCCTGTTTTAACGAAAATTTTGCCGAAGGCATTGCTTGTTTTGTCAACCCATCAGCCCCTAATTGTCAGGCAAATTTCACTTCATCTTGGCAAAGTTTTTTTCAGTCACATTTTCCATAACCAAGCTTGAAGATGTAAAATGAATCTATGGCCATGCTTACCAAATACCTCCCTCCCCAACAATTCACTAAATTTTTAATATTTTTTTTGCTCTTTGGAATTAGCCTATTACTAATCTTAAAAGAAGCCGCTGATCCTCCATCAAATCAAATTATTCCTGGTACCACCAACACCGAAACCTTCTTAAATCAGCAATCGCCTTATACTACCGTCAACAAACCCACCGAAACTGAATATTATGTTGGAGACCCAAACAGTCGCAATAACTCCACCTACATTGAGAAAAACGGAATAATTGAATATTTTTTACAACGCGACAAAACCCAATATCTTTACACTGATTATCAAGACTATCTCGATCACTTCGGCCAGCCGGATTTAATTCGCTACAACGATTGGTCTACCTATTCCAAATTTGAAGTTCATGTTTTTCTCAAACCTGGAATTGCCCTTACACTTCATCCGGATTCGAAAGAATCCATCATCGAAGAATGGCACTTAACCAAAAACCTCTCCCCAGAATTATTTGATGCTAATTATTATAATTTATTCTCAAAAACACCTCCCACTCCCGCGAACCAACTATGATCCAACACCCCATTCCCCAAAACGTCACCAGCTATCAGTTTCGTCTTATTGGTGACATGACTATTAAACAGTTTATTTTTCTGTCAACCGGAATTGGTTTTGCCATCGCCTTTTATTACTCCAATCTCTTTTTCTTTTTTAAATGGTTTTTTGTTTTTCTCTCCTCAATGATTGGTTTCGCTATTGCCTTTATGCCTTTTGAGGGTCGACCTCTAGACCAATGGTTTGTTAATTATCTTCGAGCCATTTATCGGCCCACTTTCTTTATCTGGAAAAAACAATCTCCTATTCCCGACTACTTCACTCACACTGTGTCCATTAGCCCTCAAGCCATGTCTGATGCCGCCGAAATTTCCAAAATTGCCGCTATTCGTCGTCAACAGGGGTTATCCTCTTACCTAACCACTCTTCCCCAGGATAACGACACTGATCTTGATGCCAGAGAAAGAGCTGCTGCCAAAAATTTCACCAGTCTTTTCCAATTAAGCCCTCCCCCTCCGGTCGCTCGGACACCGGCTCAGGCCACCCTCAACATTCCCATCCCAAAAGCCACCACTCCTCAAATTCATTCCCCCCATGAAGAATCCGAGACCATTGTCCCGCTGTCTCAACTTTCTCCCTCCCCCGAATCCTCCTCTGCTTCCACCACCATTATTACCGAAGCTCCCACCAATACTACTGCTGCCACCACCTCTTCCACTCTCCCCTTTCCCTCATCTCCCACTGTCCCCAATGTTATTGTGGGTATGGTTATTGATCCCGCTGGCAAAATTGTCCCCGAAGCCATTGTTGAAGTTATTGATCAATCTGGCCTACCTGCCCGAGCCACCAAAACCAATCAATTAGGCCAATTTTTTTCCACCACCCCACTCAAGCGAGGAACATATTATATTAATATCGACAAGCCCGGTTTAAATTTTGATACAATCGAACTACAGTTAACTGGTCAAGTTGTTGAACCGCTTAAAATTCAGGCAAAAACATAATGTCCACCCCCACCACCCAAACCCACCTTGATATTGAAGATATCACTCAAAACATTCTCATTCTCAAAGATGGGGGTTGTGCTCTGGTTCTCAAGATTGGAGCGGTCAATTTCAATCTCCTCTCCGAAGAAGAACAGGATGCTATCATTTTTTCCTACGCTGCTCTACTAAATTCTCTTACTTTCCCCATTCAAATTTTGATTCGCTCCCAACGAAAAGATATTACCAACTATCTGAAACTCCTTGAACAACAACAACTCCGACAAGCAAATCCCATTATCCGTGCCCGCCTGGGTCAATATCACCTCTTTGTTCAGCGACTTGTTAAAGAGAGGAAAGTTTTAGATAAACGTTGTTACGCCATCATTCCATTTTTTCGCACCGAGCTCGGTCTTAAGCCCTCGTCTTTTATTAATTCTCAAAAAAATACTGGCCTCCCTTTTAACAAG
>DATMWA010000020.1:0-2712 GCA_035562755.1 Anaerolineales bacterium | reverse complement strand
CTTTATCAGAAAAAGTTGTATATTTGATTTACGACATATATCGAAAAACGTGCCACTACCGAAATTCCCAAAAACCGCCGCTAAGTGCTTGATTTCATTGGAGCCGGGTGGTCGGGATCGTGCTGAACTGTCGAACTCGGGGGGCCAGTGCTATTGCGAGCACCGTCATCGCTTTCACACTCAAGGACAGGACCGAAACCCAGACGGACATTGCGCCCAGTTTGATAAGTGCAGTGGCGATGGCGCCAATGGTGATTGATGCGAGAAAGGGGATGTACATGGGACCCCTTTGGTTGGAGGATGGATTGCAGAAATGAAAAAGCGCCCAGGGTGGTTAGCCGAGGGCGCTTTGGGGTGGGACTGTTAAAAGCGCATCGATAAATCTAAACGAGGTCACTGGAATTTATGCAGGCAAATACATTAGAGAAGGCCAAGTAGGAGGCCCAAGATTTGTATTAAACCAAACGAAATTTTGCACTTTCCGCTCTGGCTCCCACGGGTCATTAAAAATCACTTTATCACCTATGACACCAGTAAGGACGATAACATGTCCTTGACCATTACCAAATATTCCACCGGCCCAAATGGGACCATATTTTCTTAGAGCCGTTTCCAAAAGATCTGGCGTCCATCCAGTTTCAGGAAATGGTACAGCATTAAACCTTTCATTTTTTGCCAAGCGACTAAGTTCAGCACCAGGAATAATACCTCGAGCATTTTTGGGACGAGGCTTTCCTCTATCGCCACTCTTGGCATAAATATCTGGTACGCCCAATCGTGGCCCTGGATAACGAAAGTAAGCAACCATACAAGTTGCTGCATACCAGCAACTATCCCAATTACTTTGTTTAACCAGTGGAACATCTAGGACAATCATTTACTTAATTTCCCATATTAGTTAGTCAGCCCTACAAAGTTCACTCTTCTATACCTAACGGTGCCGGTTTTGGGGTAAACCCTCAGTCCAGTGCCGCAACATAAGTGCTGGTTTTGGTTTGGGGCAGTCTTCTGGCGGCAAAGCGCGCCCAATACGCCATCGATTCAGCGAGCAAGCACGTCTACAAGATTATCAAGAACCGGGGATCATTCCCATCGACGATGCGTTGGAAAACTGTTCAACCCGACCCTGTCCTACATCGGCAAGAAATTTCGAAATAGCATTCCCTAAGTGGAGTTCCGGCAAACGCTACAAATTGAAACAAGGCTTGCCTTCTGGTGCAATGTAAGCGAACAAGATTCCGTTGCCTACCACCAACAAGACGAAATATTGCTCAAACAGAGTCAACCAAGGGAAAGCCCTAGTGTAGTGTTTGACTCTCGATTGAACTTAATTGATGGCCCTGCATCCAATGCTCTACTACGGTTTGCATTGGAGTGACCCCTTGAGAGTTGCCCCGGAAATTTCTCTGACCGATGAACAAGAGCGCGAACTGGCTCGGCTGGCGCGCTCCAGGCGCACCAGCGTGAGGTTGGCGCAACGCGCGCAGATCGTGGTGCTGGCGGCGCAGGTTGGGGGGTGGGACAAAGAAAAACGCCCTGGGTGGTTAGCCGAGGGCGCTGCGGGGATGGGGATGGGTTGATTCAATTTACTTCAGTGGGTTTGCAAAACCTGCACCAACGACCCTTCTACTATTCCTTTGAATTGGAGCAGTAAAAACCTCCGCTCGGAATATTTTGTCCCTCTAGGTCAAGCGCGTTCGGATGATAGCCAATGGCGCGTTCAAAACCACCCTTTTGACAAAAAGTATCGCCGGTTACTCGTAAGCCCTCAGGAACTGGGCCAAATGCACCGGGACGATCCCAAGCCACATTTTCAAATTTACTGCCATTCCATCCTTCTTGAAATACTGTGCCAATCAATTTCGGCGGATTTTCATGTGGAGCATTACCAATTGCACAGCCAAATAGTAATGACGTCGCACCAGCAAAGATTAAACTATAAGGGATAGATTTTCTCATAAGCGATAACATATCTGTTGTTGATTTAAACTCACGGGATAATGAAGTTAAAATGCTCGGCGGTTTCAATCATTATCGCCTGACGCGCCAAGGCAGTTGCTGTCACCTATCTCTTAAAAATTTTACAATACAGGGCGTACATTAGCAGCAGGAATCATTTTTGGAGATCGGGAAAGTCGTCAAGTCGAAACAAGAACGTCATGATCGCCTAGCCAAAATGCATTCAAACTGATCTAGATCAATATCTTGAGGTTTTCCAGAAGTATTTCGTAGCATCGATGCGATCAGTTCAGCATGGATTTACTCAGAATTCACTCCCCATCTCAACCACCCTCGCCGCATCCCCTCGGCATTCTGAGCACGTCCCGACCAGCAGCAGGTTGCCAGCTTTGACTGTTCCGGTGAACTTCCTGACGGTCACCTCACGGTGTCACTGCTAAGGCACGGATCACTTCTTTGACCTAGCGCAATTCATCCATCAGCAGAAAGAGCACAGTGGCATTGGGCGATTGCCTTACCAGGCTGCTGAAATACCCGGCGCAAACCAGTGACACATCGCGCCGGCCATCAAATTTTTCATTCAACTTTTTCGCATCGTGAATTTCCGGCGCATTTCGAGGCTGATTTCACCGCTTTGAGCCTCTTTTCCCCGCATTTCCTGCCCTTCACGCCGCCTGCAGACGGATTTGTCCCAGCGTGCGCATACGCGTGAGGTTGTAGGCCGCCATCGTCAGCACAAAGATCTGATCCACT
>DATMWA010000019.1:0-1693 GCA_035562755.1 Anaerolineales bacterium | reverse complement strand
GTTGCTCATGAACCACGGCACCTCGAACTCGTCGTTGATCATTTTGGGCGAGCCTTTGCCGTCCTTGATCGTTTCAGCCACGGCATGAAGAAACTTGTCAGGCGTGCCTGCGTGAATCCGGACTCCCAGTTCGGGATAGCTACTCTTAAGTGGCCTGGTCGATTCCAGGATCAGGTATGAAAGCTCGTTTGTGGCGTCGAAACCGTCGGTATTCTGGCCGCCGATGGTCACCGTTTCGTGGTGTGAAAATCCCTCGCGGCCCTTGGCCGCCGATGGTGACATTTGGGACTCGATGCTCTGCATGATGTTCAGCCAGAGGCACTGGAACAGCTCCTGCGCGCTTTCCGGTGTAATCCGTCCTTCTTCGATGTCCTTCTTGTAAGTAGGATAAAGATACTGGTCCATCCGACCCTGGTTGACTTGCCCTCCCACCATCTCCTCCAGACGAGAGAAGAGTTGGGTGAACCACTGCGCCTGGATTGCTTCCCGGAAAGTGCGGGCGGGATTTTCCGGAACCCATGCACAAATTTCCGCGATTTCCTCCAATTCCTTCTTCCGCTGAAGATTCTTTGTTGTGGCTGCCATTTCTGCTGCCTTTTGTGAATATCGTCTGGCAAGAAGGCTTAATGCGTCGCATGTGATTATAGCTGCTTCGTAGAAGGGCTTTCTGAAGGCCAGATCTCGTGGGTCTTCCAGCGCATCCAACCGCGCCTGGGCTTCCTCGCGCAAACCTTTACAACCCCGCGTCAGCATCTTTCCAAAGTCGGGGACCCAGTTCTGGGAATGGCGCATGGTTGAAGTAGAAATGATCACGAAAGTAAACTTGGTCCCGACATTTTCGGGATCGGAACCCCAAAATGCGTGTCGGGTTTCAGGAGGTAGTGACTTGATGAAATTAGGAGTAAAGTCCTTGCCATTCCAATAAGGGAAAAGCACCTCATTAATTATCTTCAGATCATCTTGGGTAACCGTAACGGCATCCGGGGCTCCGGCCTCTTTGGCCGCAATAAAAGCTTTTGCTCCTTCCTGGATGATCGTACCGTCAAGTTCCGGGTAAACCAGCGAATATTTTCCGAACCATGTGCTTGGCCGGCCCACTATCAGTTCATCGTCAAAGATGGCGACAGAGATGTTTTCGGCTATGTGATGAAGGGCTTTGGCCCATCGCCATACCAGCGGCTGACCTTCGGTAGTCTTGAAGGACTCCGTGAAATAGACCGCCCTTTCCAGCGCCACGCGGGGCGAACCTGAGGCTCGAATGGTTTCAAACATTCTGAGGACCCGATCGGTTACGGTTCCGTGCAATACCTTTTTGCCTTCTGAAATAGCTTGTTCCTGTGCGGACAGCACAGATGAAACATTTGAACTCATAATTTGTTTTTATATGTTGATTGACAATATCAAAGTTTAGAAAAAAAAGGAGACAAAGTTTGGGATTTTACATGGTGTTTAGCATATTTAGCATAATTACCTAACATTAGGTAATGTTTCGCCAGTTGTTTAATATTGCATTGTTCAAAACCGTTGATATGATTGAAAATAAAGACTACAGTATCTTTTTTGAATTTATTAATAAGTACTCCGGAAATGGTTTCAGGGAGGTTGATAACCATGACCAGTTTATGAGCCGGTTAAATACCATATTGAGCAGCAGAGGGCAGTTTTTTTATATTGCAGATATTACAAAGTTACA
>DATMWA010000018.1:0-58652 GCA_035562755.1 Anaerolineales bacterium | reverse complement strand
AGTGCTTGTTCGAGCTGACGAAGCCCGCTTCACCACATCGGCTGAAGTGACCGCGGATGAGAGCGTGTTGTTGGCGTCCCAGATAGGAACGACTAACGAAGCGAAAGCGATCGAGTTGGTAGGTGAAGCCCGGGTGAAGAGCTTTGACACCTTTGACGGCGCCGTATTGGCACTGTTGAGCAAGGATGTTGACGGTGTAGTGTTGGATCTGCCGGTAGCTCAGGGTTATGAAGGTTCGTATGCTGGTCAACTCAGCCACCTGGATGAGCTTCTGACCAGTGAAGCGCTTGGACTTGTTTATCCGCAAGGCAGCGATCTGATCGCTCCGATTGACGCGGCGTTACAGGCCATGATCGATGACGGCACCATGGATGCCCTCTACCAGAAATGGTTTGTTGGACAGTAAAAACCCAGTAAATTTTCAGAGGCTTGTCATCGTGAGATGACAAGCCTTTTACTTTTGGAGGAAGCACCGTGACAACTCAAAATAAGCAGGGGAAATTACTCCCAGCATTTGATAATTTGTCAAAGCTACCTTGGTGGGGTTTAATTCTTGCCCTGATGGCGGTTTTGATCATTTTTGGATTCTTTACGAATGAGGGATATAAAGAAGCCTTTAATTTCATTAAAGAAGGCGTAATCACGACGATACGAGTAACCTTGACGGCATATAGTATGGCTTTAGTTGGAGGATTATTTCTTGGTCTTGGTAGGGTATCCAAAAATGTTATTTACTACAATATTGCAACACTTTATGTCGAAATCATGCGCGGCATTCCGATGCTGGTTATTATTCTTTATGGAGCGTTTGTAGTCGTACCAATGGGTCTTGATGCACTTGCCGGACTTGGAGAATGGTTTAATTCGATTCCTGCTTTGGCACCGATAGGGGCAAAACTGCTCTCCCTGGATATTCAGAAAGTAGATATGACATGGAGAGCGATCGCTGGTCTTTCAATGGGTTATGCCGCCTTTGAGGCAGAAGTTTTTAGAGCGGGCATTCAATCTATTGAAAGAGGTCAGATGGAAGCAGCTCGTTCCTTAGGAATGAATTACGTCCAATCCATGCGTTATGTAATTCTCCCCCAGGCAGTCCGCCGAATTTTACCTCCCTTAGGCAATGATCTAATCGCGATTTTGAAAGATTCTTCATTAATTTCTGCTTTGGCGGTTCGAGATATTACCCAGTTAGGAAAACTTTACCGTGCTCGAACTTTCAGCTCATTTGAAGCATATAACACGATGGCGTTCTTGTATCTCTCCATGACCTTGTCATTATCTATGATCGTAAAGTTTATTGAAAGGAAGACTAGCCGTGGCAGAAAATAACAACGATGTGATCATTGAGATCCAGAATGTAGAAAAACATTTTGGAAAAATCGTCGCTCTCCAAGGGGTTAGCTTGAAGGTTAAACGCGGGGAAGTATTGATGATTATCGGACCTAGCGGTTCAGGAAAATCAACCTTGCTGCGCTGTATAAATATGCTTGAAATGCCGACCTCCGGCCATATTTATGTGGATGGAATGGACGTGATGGACAAAAAGACTGATATCAACGCCGTTCGTGCGGAAGTTGGTATGGTTTTTCAACAATTCAACCTTTTTCCTCATCTGTCGGTTCTCGATAATATCAATCTCGCTCAAAAGATCGTTCGCAAACGCAGTGCGGATGGAGCGACTGAAATGTCCTTAAAGCAACTTAAACATGTTGGAATACCAGAAAAAGCGGAATCTTACCCTTCCGAATTATCTGGCGGACAACAACAAAGAGTGGCTATCGCGAGAAGTTTGGCGATGAATCCAAAGATCATGCTGTTTGATGAGCCTACCTCAGCCCTTGATCCGGAAATGATTAAGGAAGTTTTGGACGTGATGGTGGCCTTGGCAAAAGAAGGTATGACGATGGTGGTGGTTTCTCACGAAATGGGTTTCGCGCGGGCCGCTGCCGATCGAGTTGTTTTTATGGATCAGGGCCTGGTGATTGAGGAAGCCTCCCCGGACGAGTTTTTCACCAATCCGAAATCAGATCGAACCAAGGCGTTTTTAAGTAAGATATTAAAATAAGTTCATGATCTATCATAGTGACGACCGGGTTACAATCCGCGATATTACAGATATCGAGGAATTGCGCCATTTGGAAAAAATGCAGGCGGATGTGTGGGGTATTACCGACCGCTCTGAGATCGTGCCTAAGGATATTCTCAAAATTGTCCAGGTAAATGGAGGTTTGGTTCTTGGGGCTTACAATCAAAATCAGCAAATTCTTGGATTCTTGTTCGGATTTCTTGGAATGCGCGCAGATAGCCAGTTGAAGCATTGTTCACACATGATGGGCATTCTGCCGGAATATCGCGCGAGCGGTATTGGTTTGCGGTTGAAAATAGCTCAGAGAAATTTTGTATTGAAGCAAGGGATCAATTTAATAACCTGGACGGTAAACCCTCTTGAAGGTGCGAACGCGGCAATCAACTTTGGAAAACTTGGGGTGGTTTGCCGGAATTATTTACCTAATTTTTATGGTGAGATGGAAGATTCACTCAATAAGGGTTTACCATCTCACCGGTTTGAAGTGGAATGGTGGATTCGTTCACCCCGGGTTGAGGAATTCATACGTCTCGCGGAGGCTGGTAATCGGATCAAACATGAGATTACTGATCAAGATATCCGAATGAACAAAATTTCAGCTGAAGGCAAGATCATCGAGTTAGTCCCACTTAATCAGATCGCCCATCAACCTGGCAAATTGGTGTATGAAGTGCCCATGGATTTTCAAAAATTCAAGAACGATGACCTTAAGATCGCGGAAGAATTGTTGGAACACAATCGAGCTTTCTTTATGGAAGCTCTTGCTCAGGGGTACGTTGTCGCGGATTTCATGACCCAAGTTGTGGAAGGTGAACGACGAAATTATTACCTGCTTGAGCGTAATCTTGATAACATCTTAAACCGTTCATTTTTTGGGTAAACGATTTTGTCGCACCAAAAACAGCGAATTAACGATGTTGTGGAACAAAATATAAAAAGTTGGACTCAATGCGACCAGCGGATTGATGTACTCAAGGGCAATCCAGATCACGAAGGTTGTATTCTTATGTCCGAGCGCCTGACGGATTTCAACCCCATAGTTTTTGCCGCCAATAAAAGCCCCAACCAAAAAATTGATTAAACACATCAGCAGACTTATCCCGGCAATAACCAGGATTTCACCAAGCCTGGCTTCCTGTCCATGGAAGATAAAATCGCTGGCTTTGGCGATAACGATAATCAGTGTTGCATACCATAATGGATAGGTGAGGCCTGAAGTGCTGTCCAATTTTCGCCGGATTGAACCGGGCATAAGATAAACGACCCGCGAAAGGAGGAACGGCCAAAAGAGGGTGGAAAAAACGGGCATCAGGATCGAAAGGGTCGATATTTGGCTGGTTGTTGAACGCAATAGCGGCAAGAGGAATGGGATGAGGAGGGCAAATGTAAAATTGGTCAATACAATCGCGGCTGAAACATAGCCTACATTGCCGCCGATTAAACCAACGACAACGGTTGAGGAGATTGCGGTTGGGGCGATGCCAACCATGAAGGCGGACAAAGCGTTATTATCCCCAAACAGAGAGAAAAAAAAGTAGGCGCCAATGCCTACAAGGTTATTCGCCATCACCAACCAGAAAATATGGGTTGAAAAGTGTAGATTTTTGAGATCAAAATTTAAAAACGAATAAAACAGCATGATCATCAAAAACGGCTGAATTATCGGGGAAAATACTTTGAACTGGGGGAAAAGGAGGCCGAGAGTGATCGACACAAAAATAAAAATCACTCTGGATTGTCGCTTTAGGAATCCGGTAATGGAACCAAATTGATTTGTCATTTTGGTCTGTAATTATAGCTTGCCAACCCCCAAATAACAGCTTCGCCAAGCGAAGTTATTGATGAAAACATTACTAATTCGAAGGAATTCGAAAAAAAATAACTTGGTGCGATCTTCCTTGGCGGAGGAAAAAATCTCCGTGGAGATTCCACTTTCCACTTGTTCTCCTGGGTTGGGGATCATTTGGCTGCTATCGCCTGACCAAACTTACAGCGGTTTCGATTTTTTGACTCAGGGAGGATATGCCATATCTTAAGGTCCAATAAAATTTGGTAACGAAAGCACAAACCTCATGTTTCAAACCGATAAACTCAGGCTACGCAAAATAGGGTTTGACGATGACTGACAAATCGAACAAACCCTCGATCGAAGGTTTGTTCGTTGTAAAAGCGAATTTCTACACACCCTGTTGAGTAAAACATATTCTGGATTATGGTATCGCGAAAGATTGGTTGAGTCGGAAAATTTTCAAACACGGTTCTAATGAAATCTGAATATTATTTCCGCCATTCTTTCATATAATTATCAATCGAGGCAAAACGTCTTTGGTTGAGGTTTAATTCGAAGAACGATGATTTTTAGGCTACAATCAGAGTGCCAAAGTCGCCCTGACAAATGTGGATTTGAAAGTTCGAGCATCATTACCAAAAGAGGAATACCGGAAACGGATGACAGAAAGATCGGATTACAGCGCCACCGCGGTGGCGAGTCCAAACATCGCTTTTATTAAATACTGGGGAAATATCAACGAAGAATTGCGGCTGCCCGTTAACGGGTCTTTGTCTATGAATATGGATGGGTTGGCAACAACAACCCAAATCCGGTTTTCTTCAGAATTTTCACAGGATAGTTTGGAACTCAATGGCCGTCCTATCCAAGGTCCGGCGCTCGGGCGGGTCATTAATGTGTTAAACGCGATTCGAGCCGAAGCGGGAACACCTCTTTTTGCCATGGTTACCAGCGAAAACAATTTTCCATCTGGGGCTGGTATCGCCAGCTCAGCCTCCGCTTTCGCTGCATTGGCTTTCGCGGCGGTAAATGCCCTGGGTATGCGGGCTTCCACCGAACGAATTTCACGTTTTGCCCGTTTGGGGTCCGGTTCTGCCTCACGCAGTGTGCCAGATGGCTTTGTAGAGTGGTACTCGGGGGATTCTCATGAGACATCCTTCGCATCCAGCATTGCCGCGGCGGATCATTGGGATTTGGCGGATTGCGTATTGGTGGTAAGTGATAGCCATAAAAAAACTGGCTCGACCGAAGGGCACAAACTTGCCCCGTCCAGCCCACTGCAAGCCGCAAGAGTGGCTGATGCTCCGCGTAGAATTGAAATTTGCCGTCAGGCGATCTTGGAACGAGATTTTGAGCAATTTGCGGAGATCATTCAACTTGACTCTGATTTAATGCATGCTGTAATGATGACCAGCCACCCCGCTTTATTTTATTGGACGCCGGAAACATTGCGAATCATTGAATCGGTTCGTAATTTTCATGCGGATGGGCTGCCCGTGGCATACACCATCGACGCAGGTCCAAATGTCCACCTAATCACCGAAGAAAAAAATGTCGAACAGGTTATCAGTGCTTTTAAAAATCTGGATGGAATCAAAAAAATCCTCACTACCAGAGCCGGAAATGGCGCACACTTGGTTTGAAGATGGTTGGAGAAAGAAGGTAAGCGCATGACGCTGTTGTTGGTTATTGTTGTCTTTAGTGGATTGATCTTTATTCATGAATTTGGCCATTTTGTTGCCGCGAAATTGATGAAGATCGAAGTCGAAGAGTTCGGATTTGGCTTGCCGCCCCGTGTGGTAAGGTTATTTCATTGGCGCGGCACCGATTTTACGCTTAATGCACTTCCCATCGGCGGTTTTGTCCGACCAAGGGGAGAGAATGACCCCAATGTGATGGATGGTTTGGCTGCCGCAAGCCCTTGGAAACGGCTTTTTGTATTAATCTCCGGTCCATTGATGAACATTCTTACGGCAATTATCGTAACTTCCCTGATCATCTCGATGGCGGGGATTTCAGTACCCGGCACGGTTTTAATTGGAGATGTGATGGATAATTCACCAGCCTCCGCTTCGGGGCTTGCCGCGAAGGATCGAATTGTCGCGATCAATGGCATTGAAACCACCACGATTGAGGAAACCAGAGAATTAATCCTCGCCAACGTTGATCAGGAAATGACCCTGAAGGTTGAACGGGATGGACAGATTCTTGAAATCGTTACTGTGCCATCATCAGCCCGCACACCTGAGCAAGGCGCTCTTGGCGTTGGGCTTACTTATCCGACGCGTAACGCTTCCATCACAGAGTCAATTCAGGGCGGCTTTACCTATACATCCGCTCAGGCTTTAGCTATTCTGTATTTGCCAGTTGGATTGATCGAGGGCGTGATCGCGCCAGAGCAGGCGAGATTGATTGGAATGAAGGGGATCTATGATATTTTTGACCAGGCGGTAGAAAAGGACACAGAAGTCCGGATTGAGCAGGAAGTTAGCGGTACACCTGACAATTCTTCGCAGTCGTTTTATGTCCTTTCGATGGTTTCGACCTTAAGTATCAGCCTGGGTGTTTTTAATCTTCTCCCAATACCCGCCTTGGATGGAGGTCGAATCCTCTTTTTGTTACCCGAACTTCTTTTCAAAAAAAGAATCCCTTACAAGTTGGAGAATTATGTGAATGGCGTGGCGATGATGCTGCTTATTGGACTGATGATTTTCATCAACGCCATGGATTTTATCAATCCGGTAAACATTCAGATCCCCTGACCAGAGGAGTTCCATGAACGTAAATGAATTGATTACACTTCTGAAAGATTCATCCGGCGATTTGCCAGACAGGCTTGGCTACTTCTTAACCAGTTATAACCGGGCGGAACTCGCTGATTTTTGCGGACACTGGCAGGAAATTCCGCTGACAAAGAGAGAGGAAATTATCGGTTTGTTAGAACAACATTCCTCTTCGTATCTGACGGATGAGATCGCTTTGGCATTGTTCCAGGCAGAAACTGATTCAAATATAAAAATTCGGTGTATGGATTTGATGGACATGACCGACTCGCTAGACTCCACGCGGATGGTTATCAAAGCCGCTTTGGAAGACGCGGATAAAAATATCAGGCTGAAAGCCATCGGCTTGTTAAGCGAATGCGCATATGATATTGAATTAGAAGAGATCGATTCAGAACTCGCGGCGGATGTGATGAAAGCATTGCTCAGTTTACGCAAGGATCCGGATGAAGAAATTCAGCAATCAGCTCTTTACTCGGCTTCATTTGTGTATAGTGATGAAGTAGAGCAATGGATTAAAGAAGCATTTAATAAAAAAGGAAACACCTGGCAGGAAACCGCCATGTACGCCGTCGGCAGAAATCTCAATCCCGATTGGGAATCCCGGGTGATGGATGGATTATATTCAAAGCATGGCGGAATTAGACGAGCAGCAATTTTAAGCGCAGGTGACATGTCGCTTGAAAACTCACGTGATCGATTAATTGAGTTGTTGGACGAAGAAATCGGTTCGGACCTTTTCGAAGATGTGATTATTGCCCTCGGGAAGGTGGGCGGCGATAATATCCGGGAATTGCTTGAATCCATTGGTGAGAATAGCGATGATGAGGATGTAAAGGACGCGGTTGAAGAAGCATTGATGGATCTGGAATTAAGAGATCCGGAATCTTTTATGGACGCGCTGGAGGATGATTTCGGCTTTGACGAAGAGGAGGATGAGGATGGTGAAGCTTTTGGCCATCACCATCACCATTAAAACCTGATCCATGGTTAAACGACATATTTTGGTTACAGGCAGAGTGCAGGGGGTAGGTTTTCGAGCATTTACTCAAGCGCAGGCAGTAAAATTTAGGATCGCTGGCTGGGTGCGTAATTTGGGATATAACCAGGTTGAAATTGAGGCTGAAGGCGATTTGGAATTAATGACGAAATTTTTAGAATTGATCAAGTTAGGTCCAACCAACAGCCGGGTAGATCATTTAGAGGTGGAAGACCTTTCGATCAGCATTCCCGCAAATTCATTTGAGGTTCGGGCATCGAGATAAGAAGATGGACAATTGGAGATTAATCGTAACTCCCGCCGAACGCGGGGCTTTTAATATGGCAGTTGATGAAGTCCTTCTAGCGGAAACCGTAGCGGGTTCATCCCCGCCCATTCTTAGGCTGTATGATTGGTCTCCGGCATGTATCTCCCTGGGATACGCGCAAAAAGCGGGGGACATTGATTTGGAGCGCTTGAAATTGAATGGATGGGAAATGGTTCGCCGGATCACTGGCGGAAGAGCGATTTTGCATGTAGATGAACTGACCTATTCCGTATTGGCGCCATTAACCGAACCGCGCGTGGCGGGTACAGTTCTGGAGAGTTATCAACGCCTGGCTGGCGCTTTAATGAAAGCGATTCGCGATCTGGAAATCCCGGTAGAGATGGTTGAAGAAATCGATCGAGAACATTTTACTAACGGCCCCGTCTGTTTTGAGACTCCATCGGCTTATGAGTTGACCGTTGAAGGAAAAAAATTGGTTGGCTCAGCCCAGGCTCGCCGCAGAGGCGGATTTTTACAACATGGTGCGTTTCCCTTATTTGGTGATTTGCGTCGGATTACTACTGTGCTCCAGGGGCTTGAAGGTGAGGAAATGCTCAACGCGGGGGAGAAAGTCCTCCAACGGGCTACCACCGCCGAATTGGTTACTGGCAAAAAGATCGAATGGCAGGTTGCCGCGAATTCTTTCGTCAGGGGTTTTGAAGACGTACTTGAGATCAAATTTATTGAGGATGGATTAACCCACGACGAACTTAGTAAGATCAAAGAATCAATGGATGCAAAATATGACGCGTGGCGCTGGACAGGAAGGTTCTAAAATCGGAAAGAAAAAATTGACCAATTTTGTGTATCTTCTGCTCGTGATTTTTGTGACCCCGGTATTAATTTACTTTTTTGTAGGTTCCGCGAGTATTGGAAAAGTAAAAAGTATAGAACAAGTTGAAAAACGGAATGTAGCTATCGTATTTGGGGCAGGTTTAACCCGTTCAGGTACGGCGACCGCGATTCTAAAAGACAGAGTAGAAACCGGCGCGCAACTCTATTTTGCGGGTAAGGTTCAAAAAGTATTAATGACCGGTGATAATAGTTACGAAAATTATAATGAACCCCGGGCGATGAAAGAGTATGCCCTTGAATTAGGCGTACCGGAAGCAGATATCGTATTGGATTACGCCGGAAGGCGAACTTACGATTCATGTTATCGGGCAAAGGAAATTTTTCAGGTAAATACCGCTATCCTTGTTACCCAACCGTTTCACATGAGTCGGGCTTTGTTTTTATGTGATGGTTTGGGGCTTGACGCAGTTGGCGTGGCAGCAAATAACCGCGAATATAGGCAAAGTTCCTACATTATTTGGAACATTAGAGAATTTTTTGCCCGCAATGTAGCTTTGAAGGACATGATCTTAAGGCCGACCCCTGTTTTAGGGGAAATTGAGCCAATAATTCTGGAGGAGTGATGGAGAGAGAGCAAGCTCTGGCGATCGTAAGGCAATATGTAAAGAACGAGGGCTTGGTGCGTCATATGTTGAGTGTCGAAGCCGCGATGAGATATTATGCCGAAATGCTTGGTGAGGATGAAAACTTATGGGGCGTGACAGGTCTATTACACGATTTTGATTGGGAGATCCACCCAACTTCCGAACAGCACCCGCGGGATGGCGAGCCAATCCTGGCGGAACTTGGCGTAGATCCGGTTATTCGCCGGGCGATCTTAAGCCACGGCGACGAGACCGGTATAGCCCGAGATTCGGTGATGGAAAAAGCCTTGAATGCGTGTGATGAGATCACCGGTTTGATTACCGCTGTCGCCTTAGTTAGACCTTCAAGATCTCTGTACGATCTTGAAGCCTCCTCGGTTAAAAAAAAATGGAAAGACAAGGCATTTGCGGCCGGCACAGACCGAGAGATGATGGCTGAGGCAGCCGAGGAATTTGGGGTTGAATTGTGGGAGCATGTTGGCAATGTTATTTTAGCCATGAGAAGGATTGCCCCGGAGCTCGATCTGGAAGGAAACCTGTCCCCTTCTTAGCCTGATCTTGAAAGTTGAAAAAAGGAAAAAGCCGCGGAGTCAACCCGCGGCTTTATTTTTTATTTTCTTTTGTTTGGTGATTTTCCCGCCTTTGGAGCATCCTTAAACAAGGATGGTTGTTCTGGTAAATGTTCAACCGGTTTTGGTTTGTTTTTATCGAAGATCGAAAGGCGCGGACTGGTGACGAACAAAATTTTATCATCAGCGCGTAGATCACTTACAGCGTCACCCTTGGCCGCGGAACGTTTTTTGATTGCCGCATCATCAATCCGACAGGAGCGCGGGGCGCCCTTAAGCAGATGCAGGGTAACAATTTGAGTTCCCTTTCCAAATGCCAAGCCGGCAACGGTTACGCCTTGAGGCAGGTTCCATAGAGTAACCCCTCTTCCATAGCGGCCCTGGGTTGGGAAATCATCCCATTGGACCCGCTTGGCAAACCCATTTGAGAGGACTGCCAATAAATCAATCGAGGAATCCACCAAACCTATTCCAACCACTTCATCGCCAGTATCCAATTTAATCGCATTAACCCCTGCCGCTACCAAACCCATTGGTCTGACCTCTTTTTCGGAAAAACGAATTGCCATGCCGTCCTTGGTCGCCATCAATAACTCATGGCTGCCATTGGTCAGCACAATATCGAGCAATTCATCATCTGAATTCACCTTGCACAGGGTAAAGGTCTGTGATGAAGGTCCGGGAAGATCGGCGATGGCAGATTTTTTGATCATTCCATTTTTTGTAAGGCTGATAACAAAGTGCTCGCCTTGCTCCCTGGCTTTTTTAGGCAGGGAAAAACCCGCGACTGGAAGATCGTCCGCGGTGAAAGGCGAAATCTTGTGAAAGGGTACACCCTCACCAATCTTGTCTACTTCTGGAAGAGTATGGACAGCGATTGAAACCGCTTGACCACCCGTTTCAACGAGATAAAGTGAGTCAGTGGAGTTTGCCTTGAGCAGGAGAACCGGCGCGTCGTTTCCGCTTTGCCGGAAATGTTTGTCATCCTTACTGCGGCCGATTAGTCCGTTAGGATCCATTCCAACCCATACCGCTTGATCGGGCAGGACCTGAGTCGTGGTAAGCACGGATTTCTTTTGTTTGCCGGCTCGAAGATTGACAATCTGGGTGCGGCGCGCATCGCTGAAGCTGTTCTTGACCTCGATTAATTCATCACCGGCAAGTTTTCGCATCATTTTGTCTGAGGCTAGCAATGCCTCGAGGTGTTTAATCAGAGCCGCGACCTCTTTGTACTCTGTTTCGATCTTTTTTCGCTCCAGGGCAGCCAATCTGCGGAGCTGCATATCCAAAATAGCGTTGGCTTGGATTTCAGATAATTTAAATCGGACACACAATTTAGTGCGAGCGGTGTCGGCATCAGGGGATTTTCGGATAATATCGATGACTTGATCTAGATTTTTAAGCGCGACGAGGTAACCCTCGAGAATATGAGCCCTTGCTTTGGCTTTTTCCAGGTCATATTCCGAGCGCCGGCGAATCACTTCGAGGCGGTGCTGAAGAAATACTTTTAGGGATTGTTTGAGCGTAAGCAGGCGCGGTTCGCCATCCACCAGGGCTAAAATAATCATACTAAAAGTGGTTTGCATGGGGGTTTTCTTGTACAGGCTTGTCAATACTTTTTCAGGATCTACATTCTTGGCGAGTTCGATGACGATGCGCATTCCATGGCGGTCGGATTCGTCTCGCAGGTCGCTGATTCCCTCAATTTCTGAATTGCGCGCGAGCTCAGCGATCTTTTCAATCAGATTGGCTTTATTAACCTGGTAAGGCAGTTCAGTGATGATGATTCGGCTTTTTCCGCGGTCCATTTCCTCATAATGAGCTTTGGCTTGAATAGTGATCTTGCCTCTACCGCTTCCATAAGCTGTTTCAATGCCCTCCTCACCGGATTCTTGAATAATTAGACCTCCAGTCGGAAAATCGGGTCCTTTGATGAATTCCATAAGGTGGTGAACATCGATGTCATCCATCTTTTCCCAGTTTTCGAGCATATAGATCAAGCCATCAGTTACCTCACCCAGATTATGCGGTGGAATTGAAGTCGCCATTCCAACAGCGATACCTGTCGCACCGTTTACCAACAGATTAGGCAAGGAGGCGGGCAGAACAGTAGGCTCGGTGAGGGTGTCATCAAAATTTGGGGTGAAATCGATTGTATTTTTGTTAATGTCGGTCAAAAGCTCAAGGGCTGGCTTTGACAAACGCGCCTCTGTGTAACGCATTGCCGCGGGTGGGTCGCCGTCAACCGAACCAAAATTGCCTTGTCCATCGACCAGCAGGCAACGGACCGAGAAATCCTGTGCCATCCTTGCCATCGCGTCGTAGACCGCCTGATCTCCGTGCGGGTGGTACTTTCCCAGCACCTCACCAACGATACGGGCAGATTTCTTGTATGGGCTTTCGGCGCGGATACCCATATCGTACATGGCGTAAAGAATACGGCGTTGAACCGGTTTTAAACCGTCTCTGGCATCTGGCAGGGCACGGGAAACGATCACGGACATGGCGTAATCGAGGTATGAGTCCTGCATTTCCTTATCGATGTTAATCTTTTTAACTAATCCTAATTCCATACAAGATCCTTTATCTGGTTTTGTTGATTTCGATTATAAACGAAAGAGACATCTGACAGCATTGGATAAAAAACGACCCGCTTGCAAAAACGGGTCGTTTAATCATTGTTTGAATCTGTGGTTTTAGATCAAATCACTGAGCTGTGTGCCAGAATCTGTGGAATCTTCTGGTAGTAAAGGAAGATCTTTTTCTGCGCTATCCGGTAGAACGTTTTGATTAAATCGTCCATAAATAAAACCGGATCCAGCAGGGATCAACTTACCGATGATCACATTTTCCTTCAAGCCATATAGTGGATCTTTGGAGGAACTGATGGCGGCGCTGGAAAGCACTTTGATCGTATGTTGGAACGAAGAAGCGGAGAGGAAAGAATCAGTAGTCAGTGACGCTTTGGTAACGCCCAGAAGCAATTCGGCGAACCTCGCCGGACGCTTGCCCTCGGACACCAACTGTTCATTAACTTTTTTGATTTCCAATCTGTCGACAGAATCACCGGGTAGATATTGACTATCTCCGCCGCGAGTGATTTGAACCTTGCTTAACATCTTACGGATGATCACTTCGAAGTGTTTATCGTGAATGTTTTGACCTTGAGAGCGATAGACTTTCTGAACTTCGGTCATCAGGTACATCTGACAGGCATCCCGCCCCTGAAGTTTAAGAATGCGGTGTGGGTTTAGAGAGCCTTCCGTAAGCGGTTGACCAGCTGTAACCATTTCGGCTTCCTTGACCAGCATCAACATGGTTGTGGGAATCTCATGCTCATTTGTTTCGTGATATTCGTAGGAAACAATGATCTGGTCGCCTTCAATGCGAATTCTTCCACCATGCTGGGCAACGATCTTTTCTTCACCTTTGGCGGCTAGTTCAGCGCCATCTTTGATCTCATCTTCATCCTTAACCAGGGCGGCATAACCATCAGGTAAAGTGTAGCCATCCGAAATCATTTCAGAATGTTCGATCTTGACTAAGCGTATGTCAGTATATTTATCAGATTGCTCGATGTGGACTTTGCCATCAATTTCAGCGACAAAGGCTTCGCCTTTCGGAGTTTTTCGCGCTTCAAAGAGTTCTTCAACGCGCGGCAAACCGGTGGTGATATCTCCACCGCCGACCGCGACACCGCCGGCATGGAAGGTACGCAGGGTTAATTGGGTACCAGGTTCACCGATGGACTGAGCGGCTACGATACCAACGGCTGAACCAAGTTCGACGACCTGACCTCGGCCTAAATCAACACCGTAGCATTTGGCGCAGATGCCATGTGAGAGTTCACATGTCATTGGTGAACGAACTTTGACGGCAGGAACACCGGCGTTTTGAATTCTTTTCGCGATCGCGTGATCCATAATCTGGTTTCGATCTACCAGTATCTCACCGGTTGCTGGATCGTATACCGGAGCGGCGGCAAAGCGGCTGAAGAGTCTATCACTGAATTCTTGATTCGCGACGTCATCCTCGGCTTTGATGAAGATTCCTTCATCGGTGCCGCAGTCTTGCTCATTGACGATCATATCTTGGGCGATATCCACCAGACGGCGGGTGAGATAACCCGCGTCAGCGGTTCGCAAAGCGGTATCCGCCAGACCTTTGCGGGCGCCATGGGTCGAAATAAAATATTCCTGTGAGGTCAACCCCTCGCGGAAATTGGAGCTGATTGGCATTGGAATGATACGTCCGGAAGGATCAGCCATCAAACCGCGCATACCGGCCAACTGGGAAATTGGACCGAAACCACCTTTGGTAGCTCCGGAGACCGCCATGGTGGACAGGTTTCCGTTTGGATCGAGGTTAGCTTTGACTTCTTTGGCTACCAGATCGGTAGTGTCTTGCCAGATTTTGATGATGCGCTGATTCTGCTCTTGTTCGGTATAAAGACCTTTGCGGAAATCGCGTTGAATCTTTTCAACTTCCTTAAGCGACTCGGCCAGAATCTCAGATTTCTTTTCTGGAACCATAATGTCGGAAACAGCCAAGGTTACTCCGGAACGCATCGCGTAATAGAAGCCAATCTCTTTGACCGCGTCAGCGATTTCGGTAGTTACATCCTGACCACAAAGCTCATAAACCAAAGCGATAAGGTCTTTTACGCCATTTTTTTCCAGAGAGCGGTTGACGAATAAAATTTCCTTGGGCAGAATCTGGTTAAAGAGAACTCGCCCAACGGTTGTATCGATCAATCGTTTTTCTGGCTCGGGCAGGCGCTGGTTGTTTTCATCGTACCAAGTCAGGGTGTTGAATTTGATTTTGGCATGGACTTCTACCTGTTCAAGTTGATAAGCCATCTCTACTTCGTCCATGTTGCCAAAGACTCGCCCATCACCCTTGTGAGGAATGTTCTTATCCATCGTGAGGTAGTACACGCCTAAGACCATATCCTTGGAAGGTGAGATGATTGGTTCGCCATCGGCGGGTTTCAAAAGGTTTTTAGACGAAAGCATTAATTTACGAGCTTCCTTTACCGCTTTATCGGAAAGGGGAACATGAACCGCCATTTGATCGCCATCGAAGTCCGCGTTGAAAGCGGTAGTTACCAGTGGGTGCAATTGAATGGCAGAGCCTTCAATGAGGATCGGTTCAAAAGCCTGGATACCAAGACGGTGCAGGGTTGGGGCGCGGTTGAGCAGGATCGGGCGTTCCTTGATTACGTCTTCCAATACATCCCAAACAATTTCCTTGCGTTGATCGATCATGCGTTTGGCGGTACGGACGTTCTTTTGTTTCTCAGTTACGGTGTCCTTGGCGGAGAGTCTGGCGATGATAAAAGGCTTGAAGAGCTCAAGTGCCATGGTTTTTGGTAAACCGCACTGATAGAGTTTAAGTTTTGGCCCAACAACGATCACCGAGCGGCCTGAATAATCTACACGTTTTCCTAGTAGGTTGCGGCGGAAGCGGCCTTTTTTACCCTTAAGCATATCGCTAAGGGATTTGAGCTCGCGGCGGCCGCGCCGACTAAGGGCTTTGCCTCGCTGTGAATTGTCGATCAGGCTGTCAACGGCTTCCTGTAACATTCTCTTTTCGTTGCGGACAATAACATCCGGAGCGCCAAGTTCCAAGAGCCGCTTAAGCCGGTTGTTGCGGTTAATAACCCGACGATAAAGGTCATTGAGATCAGAAGTGGCAAATCTTCCGCCATCTAATTGGACCATTGGGCGCAAATCTGGCGGAATGACTGGAAGAACGGTCATAATCATCCATTCAGGTCGATTGCCGGAAAGGCGGAAAGCCTCCACGACCTTCAAGCGAGAGGTTGCCTTCTTCCGTTTTTGTTTGGATTTTGAGGTATTAACCTCTTTCCAAAGTTCTTCGGAAAGTTTTTCGAGATCGAGACGACTGAGGATGTCATAGAAAGCCTCAGCCCCCATATCTGCTTTGAAAACTTGACCCCACCGAGATTTGAGTTCACGGTAACGCGTTTCACTCAAGAAAGTGAAGGGGCGCAGTTCGAGCAGCTCATCCCGGCTCTGGCTGGTGGCTGATCGGGCAGTGGTGGATTGGTCATCCAACTGGCGGCGAAGCTCTTCCATCTGAGATTCGGAGCTGTCTTTGATTTTTTTGATTTCGATATCGATAAATTCAATGTCTCGGAACAATTGGTCTTTGAGATTGTTGGTAATTTCTTCGAGGTGTAACTTAACGACCTCCTGAACCTTGGCGATATGCTGGCTATTAACCACTTCACCCTTGGCTACGATTTCCTCACCAGTGGTGTAAATGATGGCTTTGGCGGCGGGAATCCCCATTTGTTCGCGAATCTGGGTCTCGAGAAGCTGACCTTCCTTGATAAAGGGATCAAGCTCGTCGGCAATTTGCTCATCATTGCTTGATTGCAGATCTTTCTTGCGTTTATTAAGTTCCTCGATTTCCTGATTGCGGCTGGAAAGAATCTTGAGAATCTTCTCGTTGTTGGATTTGTTGCGCTCATCTTCCAGGCCGTCACTTTCAGATTGGAGCTTATTAAGCGCCTTCTGGCGGGCATCCTCATCTACATAGGTCACAATGTATTGAGCGAAGTAAAGCACTCGGTCGAGGCTTTTTCGGGTGATATCTAATAAGAGGCCAAGGTAAGAAGGGATTCTTCTGGTATACCAAATATGGGCAATCGGGGTGGCGAGGGAAATATGCCCCATGCGTTCTCGACGAACACTGCTGCGGGTAACTTCAACGCCGCATTTATCGCAGACAATTCCCTTGTATCGCGGATTTTTGTATTTACCGCAGTAACATTGCCAATCTTTTGTAGGTCCAAAAATGGCTTCACAGAACAAGCCGTCTTTTTCCGGTCGAAGTCGACGATAGTTGATCGTTTCTGGTTTAAGAACCTCGCCATAAGACCATGATTTAACGGTCTCGGGGGAGGCCAAACTGATACGTAACGCGGTCAGACCTTTAGTTTCCATTTAATTCTCCTGGGTTGAATAACGTATCTCTACTGGTGCATAGACACAAAAACACAAGCGTAAAAGCCATACGCTCGCGCAATTGGGGTTAACGTCAAGTTATAGATTATATCAGCCGATTTCTGATCTTGCAAGATGGAAATTTCTGGAAAATCAATCAATCAAAGTGTAACAATTGTAATACATCCATTAGCGCCGCGTTAAACAATTCGTTCATAATCTGTTCGCTGACCTCGTAATCGCCTCCGAAAGATCCGTCACCATAGGTTTGGCGAGCCAGCGCTGAATCCATGATACCCGGAATGGTAGGTGGCGTTTTTCGCTCATTGGGTAATTCAGCGACCTTTGTAAACGCGAATGCTTCGAGCCAATTCGCGTGGGCGGGTTTGAGGTTGTGTTTTACACTCACCTCTTCGGTGGAATGGGATTCCCACCATTCATACCAGCGCAGGCTAACACCCGGAAGTTGATCCGCTAATTCGCTTAGAAAGGTTTCAGCGCCTTTGTTACCGCCATGTCCGTTCAGGATGAGAATTTTCTTAAATCCTGAGTGCGCGAGGGAACGAATCAGATCCTCTATCAGCGCCAAAAGGGTCATTGAACGAAGGCTGATGGTGCCTGGATAGGCGCGGAAATAAGGGGAACAACCAAAATTTATGGCTGGTGCGACTAATACCCCTGTCTGCTTTGAGGCGGCATCCGCCAAAGCCTGAGGGATTTTCACATCGGTGAGCAAACTTAAATAACCATGCTGCTCTGTTGCGCCGATGACCAACATCACTCGATCATCGCGGGTGAGATATTCTTCCACATCCATCCAATTTAATTCCTCAAAGCGCATCCATACACCTCCGCTTCTTTTATAATACTTTTATGAATTCTAACCTTCTTTTCCCGATCCCTCAGAATTTTTATCAAAAATTCAGGCGCTTGATGCCGGAGGAAGAGGCGGATGTTTTTTTTGAGGCGATTGAGTTATCTCCCAGCTCCGGTGTTCGAATTAATCGGTTAAAGCTTACTGTGGAGGAGTTTAGCGAAAGAGCTCCCTTCAAGCTTGGCGAAGAGATTCCCTGGTGTGCTGATGCGTTTTTTCTACCTGAAGGGCAAAAGGCTGGAACCCACCCATATCATCAGGCAGGTTTGTATTATCTTCAAGATCCCTCAGCGATGACGCCGGCCGAGATGTTGGACCCGCAGCCAGAGGATTGGGTGCTCGATCTCTCTGCTTCACCAGGCGGCAAAACTACTCAGATTGCCGCGAAGTTACGGAACTCAGGGTTGTTGGTCGCTAACGAAATAAAGAATAAACGTCTCGGGCACTTAATCCAGAACGTGGAAAGATGGGGCGCTGAGAATGTGGTTGTAACCAATGAAACCCCGGAGAGGCTGGCTGATACTTTCGGTCCAATTTTTGACAAGGTGCTTGTGGACGCGCCATGTTCTGGGGAAGGTATGTTCCGCAAGGATGCCTCAGCGCGCCGAGATTGGAGTCAGGAATTGGTGGAAGGCTGCGCGATTCGGCAAAAGAACATATTGGATGTGGCGGTGAAATTAGTTAAGCCAGGCGGAAAACTGGTGTACTCAACCTGTACCTTCTCCCCCGAAGAGGATGAAGGAGTGATTGCTGAAATTCTAGCGCGGCATCCAGATTATAAAGTTGAAGATCTGCCGGCCGAGCATGGATTTGACCACGGCAAACCTGAATGGATTGGCGGGGAAGCTGAACTTTCCGGGGCATTGCGTTTGTTTCCGCATCATGTGACCGGAGAAGGACATTTTGTTTGTAGACTTGTCCGCTCCGTGGATTCGGTGAAACAAAGGTTTCCAAAGACCATACACACCAATGTATTTCATCAACAGCTTGAACTTTGGGAAAAATTTATTGACAACGTTACAAACCAGAAATTTAAATTGGAGCGCCTTCTAATCGAAAAGGAACGATTGTATTATCTGGCGGAGGATACTCCTGAATTTGGGAAACTACGCGTACCAATGCCGGGATTGTGGTTGGGAACTCTCAAAAAAGACCGCTTTGAGCCCGCTCATCCTTTGGCGATGGCGCTGAATCCCACCGCAATTCTGAAAAAGGTCGATCTGCCTTCGGATGGGGCGCAAATCAGAAAGTACCTGAGGGGCGAACCATTGGATACGAATCAATCGGGCTGGTTGGTAGTGATGGTTGATGGATTTCCGATTGGGTGGGGTAAAGGAGTTAATGGTATTCTCAAAAACCATTTTCCGAGAGGTTTGATTTCACCCTGGTAATTCTCACGCATTCTTGAGTGAATCTCTTTCGATAAGGTAAATTCCGATCCCGCAGAGAACCAGAAGGATTGTGGTCATTGCCATGGCTTGCCCGTAATTGGATGCTCCTGGTTGAGAAATAAATCGGTAAATCGCGGTTGGCAGGGTTGGATAGTCAGGACGGGAAAGCAGACTTGCCGCTCCGAACTCACCCAGAGAGATGGTAAAGGAGAAGGCAGTTGCGGAAAAGAGTGGTTTTTTAAGCAACGGTAAATACAAAGTAAGTGCTCGCTGCCAGGCATCTGCTCCAAGAACTGAGGCGGCACTGGCATATGAGGCGGGGATTTGTTCCAACGCGGTCAATAAGCTGCGAAGAACAAAAGGCAAGGCGATAGTAGTATGCGCGAAAGGTAACAAGAGCGGGGTGGTGAGCAAATTTGACCCAAGCCAAGCAGGTGTGAAATTAAAGAAGAGGATGTAGCCAAGGCCGAGGGTCACTGAACTGGTGCCTAACGGTAGAACGAGCGCCGGCTCGACCCATTTTTTTAATCCCGGCTTTTGGCGTAAAAGAAAAGCGGTGGGTACCGCGATCAGCAAACAAAGCAGAATTGTGATGCCCGCATAGGATAATGAATTCCAAATTGCCTGGTAAGGGGGAACGAAGAAGTATGAGTCTCGTGGGTTTTGAAAAAGCGCGCTAAAGAAATTGACGGTAAATTCCGCCCTGATTTCCCCGCTTCCTCGAACTGGTGTAATGCTGAGGATCGAACGAACGGGTACGGATAAGATCGGTACCAAGAAAAAAACGATGATAAACAAACCCAAAAGGAAAACAAAGGTTTTTTCGCGCCACTGAGTGGGATTTTTAGCGGGGCGGAGTTTGATTTTGGATGGCGGATTTTGGTTTCGTGATAGATAATGGCTGTAAATAATCGAGAAGATCGTTGAAAAGAAAATCTGAATCAGTGAAAGTACCCCGGCGGTATTAAGATCCAGAAAGTTCATTGTTTGCTTATAGATTTCAGTTTCGATCGTGGAAAATTGAGGCCCACCGAGCATGAGGATGACCCCAAAGCTGGTGAAATCAAAGAAGAACACCAACATGGAAGCGGCAAGGATGGCGGGAAGAAGGTTGGGAAGGGTTACTGTGCGCCAGGCGTTAAGGGGAGAAGCCCCTAATGCCCTCGCGGCGGACTCCAAATCAGGATTTAGATTTTCCCAGGCGGCGCGGGTCATTCGTACCACTACGATGGTGTTGTAAAAAACATGGGCGAAGAGAATTGACCAGAGCGTGCCGGTGAAGGTAAACCCCACAAATCCTGGAAAGGTGGATCGTATTAGCAGATTGACCCAACCATTCACCCCAATAAAAGCGTTGAAGGCCGCGGCTACCACTACGGTTGGCAACATGAATGGGATCGCGACCAGCAAATAAAGAAAAGAGCGGAATCTGAATGTGAAGAAATGAAATAATACCGCCAGGGGGATTGCGATAAGTACGGTTAGTAAGGTTGAGAGGAAAGCCTGATAAAAAGTAAAACGGATTACTCCCGCGAGCCGCTCAGAGGTAAAAACTTCAAGGGCTGCGTTGAAACTTGTTAAGCTACGCGCAAGTATCTCTCCAATTGGCAGGAAGTAAAAAGCCGCCAAAAACCCCAGGGGTAAGAGGATAATCAAGTTTGTAAGATTTTTCAGCGACTTTATTCTCATACTCACCCGCTTAAACCACGCGGAAAAAAGTTGGAGTGTTTATCACCGGGAGCATTTTTTGACCCCCGGTGATAATTTAATGTGAGTTAAACCTTTGGTTTACATTAATCAAACGAACATTCAAGCGCTCATCCATTCATAGATGGAAGTTATGGCAAGACTGTTTCGGTCCAGTTTTCGATCCAGCGATCCCGATTCTCTTCCAGGCTTTGAGGAGCGTAAGCGGGCTCGGCCGCTGGTTGTCCATTGGTGAGAAATACTTCCGGGACAACAGCCATATTATTGACCGGGTAGACAAACATAGTCAGCGGCATACCTTCTTGGAATGGGACGTTGAGCATGAAGTCTACGAAGGCTTTGGCAAGCTCGAGGTTTTGGGTGCCTTTGAGGATGCCCACGAATTCAATCTGGCGGAAACACATTCCTGGCGAAGTGATCGAAGCCGTTGGTGGTTCAGTCAATTCAGTTTCCGCGAATACGATTTCAGCCGCCGGGCTGGAAGAATAAGATACCACCATTGGCTGCGGGCCTAATCCGGCAGAACCGCTGAAATTAGTGTAATAAGCGGTTTCCCAACCATCGACAACCACTACCCCATTCTCTTTGAGCGCCTTCCAGTAATCCAGATAGCCGGGGTCTCCAAAGCGCTCGATGGTCGCTAACAGGAAGGAAAGGCCGGGTGAAGAGGTAGCTGGATTTTCCACAACCAGGAGTCCAAAATATGTCGGATCGAGGAGATCCTCAAAATCATCGGGAACAGGAAGATCATTCTTCTGAAAGAATGAAACCGAATAGTTGATACATACATCACCGTAATCAACAGGTAAAGCCCTATTCTTCTGGTCCAAACGGAATTCATCCGGAATATTCTGAAGAAGTGGAGAGGCATAAGTCTCAAATAGGTCCGCATCCAAAGCGCGGGAGAGAAAAGTGTTATCGACACCGTACAGCACATCAGCAATCGGGGCATCCTGGGTGAGGATGGCTTTGTTCAATGTAGAACCAGCATCCCCGGACCGCAGGAAGGTTACCTTGGCGTTATTTGCGATCTCGAATTCCTGAATTACGCCATCGCTGATGGCAAATGAATCGTGGGTCATGACAACAAGTTCACGGGGTTCACCGCTTGGAGCGACAGGTTCAGCGGATTGGTCAGTTGCCTGCTCCACCGGAGCGGGAAGTTCCTGAACCGGCGGATTGGGGGCAGCCGCTGGGGCTTGTTGGGCTGGCTGTTCGGGGGCTGGCTGCGGTTCAGCCTGGGCTACGCAAGAGCTCAGTAACAGGCTTGCGATCATCATCAATGCAAAAATTATTTTTTTCATTCTTAACCTTTCAAATCGTGGTATGGAAGTACAACAGTTCTCCGAGCCCTACCTTAATGGACGCGGTTTCCGAGGTCATAAGGTTGCTCATCCCGCGAGGGCTACCTTGAGGGAGTGTTTCGCGGTTTAATGGATACATCAGCCCCTGAGTGGTAATATTCTCCGCGTCACCCCCCCAGGGTAAGAGCGATATCAGATCGCCAACCGAGCCAAGAATCACTTTTTGACTGCCAACCCTCCCGATTGTGATGATTCCATCTGTGAGAATCATTTCATAGGCGCGAACCTTATCGGCAAAGAGAAGGAAAATATTGGCAAGCAGATGATCCGTTCTTCCGCCCAAAGAACCAACGATGACAATCCGCTCGGCTGACAGGGAAATTGCCAGGTCGATGCAAAGTTCAAGATCGGTTTGATCTTTTTTGGAAGGGTATTGATGCAGGGTTGTGCCCCTGGCCCGCGCTTCTTTCAAATCCTGTGAGTCGATTGAGTCGAGATCGCCTACCAGATGCTGTGGTTGAATACCAACAGCACGGGCATGCCGGTAACCGCCATCAGCGGCGATCGTCAAATCACCTGGTTGAATAAGGCAACCGATCTTGCCTGGGTATGGCATCTCGCCATTTGCGAAGATGAAGGTAGTGCGCATAAAAAAAAAACCTCCGTCGGCTGGAGGTTGTCGCTGATATGAGCCAATTCCTCCGCCGGCATGATCCGGATCAGGTAATGCGGGTCGAGACTTTCATCTCCTCTCAGCCACTTAAGGCTCCCCGTTGATTTGTTGTCGTTCTGTTATCTTTATTGTAATCCAAGTTGGGGCAATCTACAAATGCGCGCAAACTGGCAGGTGGTGGTTATAATTTCGAGTATGAATGGATTGATTGACGAACTAAAGCGCTCAGATCGCCGGAGCATTTCTATCGTAGTTGGAACGGATGGAAAGGTGATCGTTCGCGCTCCCCGAAAAACGCCGGCAGGGGTAATCGATTTGTTTGTGAGTTCAAAACAAGAATGGATTGAATCGACCAAAGTCAAGATGCTGGCAAGGAAACCCAGACCGCAGGAAAAAGATATTCTTAAGGATGGACTTCTTCTTTTAGGCGAGCCGATCAGAGTTACAGTTACTGATGAAAAGTCTGTCCATTACGACAACATAAATCGGATTCTATACCTTCCCAACCGCCCGCTTCCACAAATATCCATCATCCTGGAAAAATTTTATAAATCTCAAGCCCGCGTTTATTTAAGCGGGAGGTTGAATCAATTGGCTGCCAAAACCGGATATCAGGTTGAAAAATTTCGGCTTTCCTCCGCGAGAACCAGATGGGGGTCGTGCAGTGGAAAAGGGACCATCAGCCTGAATTGGAAACTTCTTCTTGCGCCTAAGGCAGTGGTTGATTACGTGATTATTCACGAATTGTGTCATTTAGATCATATGAACCATTCACCTGCTTTTTGGAAAAGGGTGGGGACGCATTTGCCGGATTACCAGCGCCATCGGGATTGGCTAAAGAAAAATGGAAATACATTAACCCTTGAAGGGATCAAAATTTAATGAGAACCGGTTATTTAACAAGCAAGGCGCATTGGGTGAATGATCCTATCAAAGGTGGAAAGGCTGTTATTGCGACAGCGCTGATCCGAAAGCTGGAATTGGTCGCGCTTTGGGGAGGTATCATCATTGAGGAAGCGGACCTGGTAAAACTCACCCCAGAAGAAAGAGGTCATACCCTTCAAGTGGATGAGGGGCTTTTTATGGCGCCAATCAATATGGATGAACCTGCGGATTATATCAATCATTCCTGTGAACCAAATTGCGGCATCAACGGTCAAATCGGGCTGGTGGCGATGCGGGATATTCTGCCAGGTGAGGAAATTACTTTTGATTATGCCATGTCAGATAGCAGTGCCTTTGACGAGTTTGACTGTTCGTGCGGTTCAAAGAATTGCCGTCAAAAAGTAACTGGCAGGGATTGGCTGCTACCTGAGCTGCAAGCCAAATACCGCGGATATTTCTCTACATATCTACAAGCCAAGATTGATAAACAATAAGTTATCATCGCCTTCCATTTTGAGGCATGCTTTGTTAAACAAACGTTAAACGACTGTTGAACTATCCTTAACAAAGTCTCGATAAGATTGGAGAGTACAAATATTCAGTACTTTCAAAGGAGTAACATCGAGATGAGTAAGAAAAGTTTTTCAATCTTCGCAATTTTAGTAGTCGCCAGCATGGTGCTGGCCGCCTGTTCAGCTCCTGCCGCGGCGCCAGTCGTAGAAGCGCCGGTTGCTGAAGCCCCCGCTGCGGAAGCTCCTGTTGTTGAAGCGCCCGCTGAAGAAGCTCCTGTCGCGGAAGCCCCCGCTGCGGAAGCTCCTGCTGATCCGATGGCAATGTATGCCCCTGATATGGTTGAAGGCAATGTTGTTACTGCCGGATCATCCACTGTTTTTCCACTTACCGAAAGAATGGCTGAATTGTTCCAGGATGAAGGTTTCACTGGATCCGTAACCGTAGACAGCATTGGCTCCGGTGGTGGATTTGAGCGTTTTTGTGAAACTGGCGAGACTGATGTCGCCAATGCTTCCCGTGCCATCAAAGATAGTGAAGTTGAGTCCTGCAAGGCAATTGGCCGTGAACCGATTGAGATTAGAGTTGGTACGGATGCCTTGGCTGTAGTTGTCAGCGCGCAAAATGACTTTGCAACCAACCTGACCATCGAGCAACTTGGGCAGATTCTATCCGGTGGTATTACTAGCTGGGATCAGATAGATCCTGCTTTCCCCGCCGAGAAGATTTTAGTTTATTCCCCAGGTGCGGATAGCGGCACATTTGATTACATGGTCGAAGCCACCTTGGAAGATATGGGTGGTGAGGAAGCCCTGCTTGGTTTGGAACGCGCCCAATTCTCTGAAGATGACAATGTCTTGGTGCAAGGCGTAGTTGGCAGCCCATATGCGATTGGTTACTTTGGATTCGCTTACTATATTGAAAACAAAGAAACACTAAAAGCCTTATCCATGGAGGGTGTGGCCCCTGAGCAAGCTTCTGTGGATGCTGGTACCTACCCCTTGGCTCGCCCTTTGTTCATGTACACTGATGCTAAAATTTTGGCTGAAAAACCGCAAGTTGTCGCTTTCTTGAACTTCTACTTGACGAATGTAAATGACAATATCGTTGATGTTGGTTACTTCCCGGCTCCTGTTGCTGACTTTGAAGCCTCTGTAGCCTCCTTCATGTCCGCAATTGGTCAATAACCAATAATTACATAATCAAACAGGCTGGTCTTGCTAACCGTTTCAGGGTAAGGCCAGCCTGCGCTTCTCTGAGATTCGCACCTTAGAGAGCGCGAAAGTGAGCAATGATGTTAGAAGACCCGATTCAATCCCAGGTAATTGGGAAAACGCAATTCAGAAAATTTAATTTAAGAAAAAAAATTCAACTTGGTGAATCGCTCATTCAAGTTTCTTTATTCTTAACCGGATTTTTATCAATTGTCATCACCTTGCTGATCGTGTTCGAGTTAGGCAAGGAAGCGCTTTTATTTTTTCAAGACCCGGATGTTACCTTAGGAAAATTTTTTGGAACCACAAAATGGCAGCCTGGGATTGGACAATATGGAATTTGGGCGCTCGTTTCAGCGACGTTGACTACCAGTTTGATCGCCATGTTGATTTCCCTGCCATTAGGCCTGGCCGCCGCAATTTACCTTAGTGAGTACGCGTCAACGAAAACCAGAGCGTTTTTTAAACCTGTCCTCGAAATTCTGGCCGGTATTCCGACTGTAGTTTATGGTTATTTTGCCCTGCTCTTTGTTACGCCAATCCTCAAAAATATCTTTGGTGAAAATATCTCTATCTATAACATGCTTTCTGCTGGCTTTGTTATGGGGATCATGATTCTGCCATTGATCTCCTCGATGAGCGAAGATGCGATGAGCTCTGTACCGCGCAGTTTGCGGGAGGCGGCTTATGCCCTGGGAGCAACCCGTTTGGAAGCAACGACCCAGGTGGTACTTCCCGCCGCGCTTTCTGGAATTGGGGCGGCTCTTATTATTGGCATCTCTCGAGCCGTAGGAGAGACAATGATTGTAGCTGTTGCCGCCGGGGCTGGTCCTAATTTTTCATTCAACCCTCTACAAGCCGCCGAAACGATGACCGGGCATATCGCCAGAATTAGTGGCGGCGACATGCCTTACAATTCGATCGATTACAACAGTTTGTTTGCCATCGCGTTGATGTTATTCCTGATTACCTTGGTATTAAACCTCGTCAGCCAGCGGGCAGTGACCAAATTCCGAGAGAGGTACGAATGATTCCGGCAAATTCACAGCGCTACTCACAAGGCGAAGACTTTAACTTAGAATTGCAAAAGCGGTATCGTACAGCCTCGCTTTGGCAAGGCGGCTTCCTAGCCGCGCTTGTAATCGCGATCTTAGCCCTGATGGCTTTGATGTACAATGTCGCGGACGGCGCTTTTGGTTATGTTGTGTATGAATATAAGAATCAACCTTCAGAATTTTCTGATATTCCAGTAAATGAGCTCACCAAACAAGATTTACTGGTAATTCTCGAAAAAAACCTTTCCTCTGGGGCTTATAACAAGTTGAATAATGAAAAGGCGATGGAATCCAGATCCTATTCTGACTTGATGAACCTGTTTATGGAGAGGCTTATCAGGGTTGATACTCAGGCTGTTTATTCACTGACGGATTCCTTGCTCAATAAAGCAGAAATTGCTGCAGAAGTTAAAGTGAAATACCCGAACGCGAAACTGGAATTCAAATCCTGGCTTACCCCTCAATTCCTGATCAGCCCGATGTCATCGAGAGCAGAATTTGCTGGAGCGAGAACCGCGATTCTGGGATCTTTATGGCTGGTAGCCATTGCCATTCTCTTTGCTTTGCCCGTCGGCATTGGCGCGGCAATTTACCTTGAAGAATACGCACCAAAAAATTGGATGAGTACCTTAATCAGGACGAACATTAATAACCTGGCTGGGGTTCCGAGTATCGTTTATGGCATGCTGGGCTTGGCGGTGTTTGTTCGCTGGTTGGAACCGATGACCAGCGGCTCTTTGTTTGGGATTACTGATTCAAACGGTAGAACATTGCTTTCTGCAGGGTTAACAATGGGAATCCTTTGCTTACCGTTGATTATTATCAATTCTCAGGAAGCAATCAAAGCGGTTCCAGACAGCCTGAGGCAGGCTGCCTACGGTGTTGGAGCGACTCGGTGGCAGGTAATCTGGTACCACGTTTTACCAAACGCCCTTCCGGGAATCTTGACTGGAAGTATTCTGGCACTTTCTCGGGCGTTGGGAGAAACCGCGCCTCTGATTGTAGTTGGAGCCTCGACATTTATTAGCATTGATCCAAGCAGCCCATTCTCAAAATTTACGGCATTACCAATACAAATTTATCAGTGGACAACAAGGGCTCAATCAGAATTTCATGCCATCGCCGCAGCTGCAATTATTGTTTTACTCGTATTGTTGCTCACTTTAAACGCGACAGCAATCCTGTTGAGAAATAAGTTTCAACGCAAGTGGTATTAAATAGAGATTTGGAAAACATCATGGAAAATTTGAAATACTCGATCATAACAAATAACTTGTCAATCTATTACGGCGATTTTGCCGCGGTAAAAGATGTATCCCTGAGTATCGAAAGACAGAAAATTACCGCGATAATCGGTCCATCGGGTTGTGGAAAATCAACCTTGCTGCGTGCGATGAATCGAATGAATGATTTTGTGCCTTCCTGCCATGTGAGCGGTGAATTGCTCATGGATGGAATGAACTTGTATGCCAAGGATGTAGACCCTGTGGAAGTACGGCGCAAAATTGGCATGGTTTTTCAAAAGCCGAATCCATTCCCAAAATCTATTTATGATAATATCGCCTGGGGAGCTAAAATTAACGGCTACAAGGGAGATATGGAAGAACTGGTCGTCTCCTCATTGATGAGCGCCGCCCTTTGGGACGAGGTTAAAGACAAACTGAATCAGAGCGCTTATGCCTTATCTGGCGGACAACAACAACGTTTGTGCATTGCCAGAGCCATCGCCATCCAACCCGAAATTATCTTAATGGATGAACCCGCCTCAGCGCTAGACCCGATCTCCACTCTGGCGATTGAGGAATTGATGCAGGAATTGAAGAAGAACTATACTATTATTATCGTTACCCATAATATGCAGCAAGCCGCGCGCGCTTCCGATTACACAGCCATGATGATGTTGGACAAGGATGGCTCACGATCCGGCACGATCATCGAATTCGATGAGACTACCAAAATGTTCACAAATCCAAATGACAAGCGCACCCAGGATTACGTTACCGGACGTTATGGTTAATACAATTCTGAAAGTGTGGAGAATAATATGAGACATAATTTTGATGTTGAAATTAGCCATCTGAAAGATGAAATTTTGGTTCTCGGAAGTATGATTGAGGAAGCAACCTTACGCTCGGTAAAAGCTCTCATCGAACGAGATATTAAAACTTCCCTCGAAGTGATTGAAAATGACAAGAATGTCAACGCCAAGAGATTCGCGATCGAAAACGCGGTTATCGTGCTGATCGCCACTCAGCAACCTATGGCCAACGATCTGCGTATTTTGGCTTCGGTGTTGGATGTCGCCTCTGAATTGGAACGGATTGGAGATTACGCCAAGGGAATCGGCGTAATCAGCACCCGAATTTCTGAGTTAGACAAGCCGATGGGCGATTTAATGTATATGGCAAAAAAATGCGTTGATATGCTTAATCGGGGATTGATCGCATTTGTAAATCAGGACGAGGAAGCAGCGCTTTCGATTCCCAAAGAGGATGACGAAGTTGACGCGATGTACGATCAATTTTACAGGGTGTTAATGACCTACGTACTTGAAAACCCACAGTGTATCGAAAAGGTGAATTATTTGCTCTGGGCCGCTCACAATCTGGAACGTTTTGCGGACCGGGTCACGAACATTTGCGAACGAACTCATTTCGTTGTCTCCGGTACGAATACTGAAATAGACGCATAATAAAACAAGTTTTAACCTTCACAACCTTTTCCTGCGATAAAATAATCAGGAAAAGGTTTTTTAATCATGGCAAACATTCACCAAAGAAACTTTATCGTAAGATGGTCTGAACTGGACGCCAACGGGCGCTTTGGTCTTGAACATTATTTGCGCTACTTGATCGAAACCGCTTACGATTGGGGAGAATCCCTCGATTTGGGGCATCAAGCCTACGAGCGGCTTGGAATTTATTGGTTGATTCGCGAAACAGAATTATTGGTTGAGTGCTTCCCCCGTCATACTGAGGAAATCAGCCTCATGATCTGGATGAACCAGTGGCAGCGGGTAAGAGGCGTACGCAGCTTTCGGATCACCAATCAGGAGGGAGTTTTATATGCGCAAGGCTCCCAGAAGATTGTGGTCATGGATGTCCATACACTACGTCCGACCAAATTAGCGGATGATGTAATTGGCCGCTTTCGATTGGAAAACCCAGAGCAAGTGGTTGTCAGGGATTTGCTTCGAACACCACCCACATCCCAGATTTTGTACAAAAAAGAACGGTTTGTAAATTGGACCGATCTGGATGCCCAGAACCATGTTAACAACGTCGTGTACGTAAATTACGCTCGGGATCTGGTTAATGAATATTTAAATACCCAGTCAGAAAACGCAATCAAAACACCCAGCCGATACGTCCACATCGAATATCAGTCACCAGCTATTTGGCAGGAGGGTTTGACGCTCTCCTTGTTTGAAAATGGCCATGACAATGAACTCAAATATTATCGAATTCAGGCAACTCGGCCGGATGGTTCGCCAATCATGGTTTGTGTTCTTGGGGTGGAGATTTAGAGCGAGCCAGAAAAAATTTTTTCTCCGGCATCGATCCTTACTGGCAGCCTATTTTCGTCAGGAGGTAAGGGACAAGACCATTTAGAGTTATAGGCGCAATAAGGGTTGTAAGCCAGGTTGAAATCCACATAGAGGACGTTTGATCGGATTTCATACGGTTCAAGATATCGTCCCCCGCCATACGTCTCCTTAGGGGCGGTTTGATCCGTGAAAGGCACAAAAAAGCCGTAATCATCTTCGTAGATATGGAGGACGCAGTTAACACCCTGATAGGTGAAAAGCGCTTCGCCAACCCGGTAATACTCTCGTTCTGCGCCGGTGGATGTATTCAATAAAATCTGATCAGCTGTTTTGTACCTGATTAATGGAATTTCCATCCGGAGAAGCTCATTTTCAGGGAAATAATCAAGACCGGTGAATTTGCGGATTTGAGACAGTTCAAGCGGGCTATTGTCAGGATTTCTAAATTCATCATCCTTTGACTCACGGAATCGTTCCAAAGCGTTCATTAACGCCTCCTATTTTTTATAATCGCGATAAAAGCCTGATTAATTTCCGAAGATCAGAAGAATCCAGGTATCAAGCGGAGATAGCTGTTCCTGGGTTGGCTCCACCATGAGGGTCGGGGTTGGGGTTGGTCCTTCAACAGGAACCACAATCACAGGATTCTCGCCGGGTTGGATCATGTGTCCTTCCTCACGGGCGGCGGCTTCTACCGCGTCAGCGGAGGTGGAGAAGGCAACCTGAGTTTGGAGGTTTACCCGGGTGGCTTCCAGGTTGTTAACCTGCACCTGAGCGGTGGCGGCTTGGTCCTGTAGCGGGGTAAGTTTGGATTGCAGGGCATTAATCTGCAAAACAAAGTAAATGAAAAAAATCAGCAGAAGAATAAAGATGGCGCGATTCTTCTCGATAAAAAATGGTCCAATTCGCATGGGTTAATTGTACCATTTACTCATTAAAAAACCCGCTTTCACGGGTTTTGTGCCGAAGGAGGGACTTGAACCCTCACTCCCTTGCGAGAACTAAGTCCTGAACCTAGCGCGTCTGCCAATTCCGCCACTTCGGCTTGGGTCTAAATTGTATCTTTTTTTATTGGACTGTCAACCCATCGGATGGGAAATAGGCAACCGAGTCCAATGACCAATTAAACCAGTTCCCATTTTAATACATGGAGCCTGGATGATTGCCAACAAATAATATTTTTGATTCAAGTTCGTTGGAAAGCCAAGTTTCTTTGCAACGCCAATGGCTGCCAAATTCAGTTTCGGAGAGACACGCCTTAGCCCGGATCTCGATTTAATTTTGTCACGTTTTAAACGGAATGCCCGCATTTGACCAAAGTCCATTTTTCATTGTGGTCAAGTGACCAGCAAAAGGGGCTTAAAGCGGGCTGGGAATCAATCCGCGCGGCTGATCCCCGCGCGGATTGATAAAATGGATCATAAGCCAAGATACGCGGAGCGGATTTCGGGATCCTTGATCAGTTCCTTGGCAATCCCTTCACGAATAACTTTTCCTTCAGCGACCACATAACCGTAATCAGATATCGCCAATGCCATTTGTACATTTTGTTCAACCAGTAACACGGTTATACCCGCATCCCGGAGTTGCCGCATGCTCTCAAAAAGCTGGAGGGTTAATACTGGCGCGAGACCGAGGGAAAGTTCATCCACCATTAAAACCTTGGGATCAGCCATAATCCCGCGGGCGACCGCTAACATCTGTTGTTCACCGCCACTTAAGGTGCCGGCTTTTTGTACCTTGCGTTCAAGCAAACGGGGGAATAGTTCAAAGACTTTATCCAGATTCTCTTTGCGCTTAGGGGCGGCGCGTTTATTCGTTGCGCCCATTTCAAGGTTTTCGAGCACGGACATGTCTGTGAAGAGTTGCCGTCCTTCCGGAACCAGTACCAAGCCAATTTCGGCTTTGGTAAAAGCTGGCGACCTGCCGATCTCCTTCCCTTCGAACTTGATCGAGCCTTGGGTCGGTTTGATAAGTCCCATCACGGTTTTAAGTAATGTGGTTTTACCCACCCCATTACCGCCAACCAGGCAGGTAAGCTTGTTCTCCTCGAGTTTTACATTCGCTCCCCAAAGAATTTGAACCTCGCCATATCCGGAATGGACATCAGTAATTTCTAAAATTGCCATTTTATGAGTCCTCCATTAATTTCTCGGCGAGTTTGGGATCACCCAGGTACGCCCGAATCACCTCCGGGTTTTCGGCAATCTCTTCCGGAGTACCCTCGGCAAGCTGCTGACCGTAATCCAGCACAATAATTCGATCCGATACATTCATCACCGCTTTCATGACATGTTCGATCATCAAGATTGTGATGCCCTGGTCACGAATTGCGAGAATTGTTTTGACCATTTCATCAATTTCCGAAGGGGTTAATCCCGCCAAAACTTCATCGAGTAAGAGAAGGTAAGGTTTGGCCGCTAAAGCCCGTGCCATTTCCAATCGTTTTTTCTGGGCTACATTTAAACTACCAGCCAATTGGTTTATTTTTTGATCGAGCCTTACAAACTCGAGCGTTTCTTTGGCAATGGAAAGCGAGTGGGCAAGAGAGTTGTTCTCATGACCAAAACAAGCCCCAACTTGGACATTTTCCAAGACAGTAAGATCATTTAACGGGCGGACGATCTGGTGGGTACGTGCCATTCCTAATTTGGAGACTTCGTATGGTTTTTTGTAACTGATATCTGTGCCGCGAAAAATAACTTTACCACCGTCATTTTTATAAACCCCATTAATTGTATTAAAGAGAGTGGTTTTACCAGCTCCATTAGGTCCAATCAGGCCGAGAATTTGACCACTCGGAATATCAAAAGTCACATCTTTGAGGGCAGTAAGGCCGCCGAATTTTTTGGATACGTTTTGAACTTGAAGTAATGCGCTCATAATAGCACCTTCCGCAAAGCGTTAAATTTCTGCCGCAACCAGCCAACCAAACCAGCCGGTATAAAGAGGATGATAAGAAGCATTAATAAGCCGGCTATTACTAGTTGGAAATCTTTAAGCGGCAAAGGTCCTATTGAGAGATCACTCGTAAGAAGACTTACGCGTAAACGTTGGTAACCAAGCGCGCCGATTACCGGACCTAATAAGGTTCCCTGACCTCCGAGCATGATCATCACCAAAGACTCAATCGAAAAACCGAGCCGAAAGGCATCCGAAGGTTCAACGTTCCCATTTTTGAAGAAGAACAAAACACCGAGCATTCCAGGCAGGATCGCTGAATACATGAAGGCTCTCGTTTTGGTATCAGGGGTCACGATTCCAAGCACCTCCGCCGCGTCTTCATCTTCGCGAATCGACATGAGTCCGAGACCAAATTTACTGCTCTTGATCCAGTAACTAAAAATAACCGAGAAGATGGCAATTGCGACGACGCCATAATAAGTAATCCAGAGAGCGTTGGAGGCGCCGCCATACGCTTTGTAAACACT
The DNA here is from genome assembly GCA_035562755.1 of Anaerolineales bacterium. Taxonomy (GTDB): domain Bacteria; phylum Chloroflexota; class Anaerolineae; order Anaerolineales; family Villigracilaceae; genus UBA5195. Next base: position 25,114 of record DATMWA010000018.1, on the reverse strand, counting down.
AAATTGAAGCTCAATGCCGGTCGGTCCACCAAACGGACCAAAGTTTGAGACAAAAGTTCGAACCGCCTCATTGATTCCGATGGTGGCCAGGGCAAAGTAGGCACCGCGAAGGCGCAGGATTGCCTTGCCGAGCAAAAACGCGAGCAGGGCTGACATTAAGCCGCCACCGATAACCGCGACAGGCAAGGACATGCCTAACGAATCGATGAGGTACATGCCGGTATATCCGCCGAGACCATAAAAAACGACATGTCCGAAGGATACATAACCGGTATAACCCATGATGATATTCAAACTGACAGCCATGCTGATTGCCAACAGGACCGAGAAACCGCTTTCCCGCGCAGCGGCGTCCTGACTGATGATGGGGAAAAATCCAATCCCCATAACCAACAATAAAACGATCCAGAAACCGGGATGATACCAATGCTTCATTTTCGGTCTCCTAACAATCCGCTGGGTTTGATCAGCAGGATAATAATAAATAATACGAATTCAATAACAGGTACCCAAGTATTTGGCATTGCCAGGGGAAGGGCGCCTTCTAAAATTCCCAAAATTAAACCGCCAAGTAAAGCGCCAAGCGGGTTTCCCAATCCACCTAAAACACCGATGATAAAACTCTTCTGTTGATAAACATCACCGGAAAGAATTGTAAATGAGAAGAAGGTGGCGATGAGAGCGCCGGCAATGGCGGCCAACATGGTACCAATGCCAAAGCTGAGTGCCAAAATCCGATTTGAGGGAATCCCCATTAATTCCGCAGCGGCACGGTTATTGGATACGGCACGGATGTGTTTTCCCGTATTGGTACGATATAGAAATGCGTACAACAGGGCTGTCACCAGGATCGTGATCAACGCAGCCACAAGTCGGGTTCCAAGGATATTGAAAGGACCGATCTCAATCGTTCCCAAACTAAAACCGGTATCCCTGGGGGTGGTGGTAAACATAGCTGTGCCGAGTCCGATAAGGATCATGTTAATTGAAAAGGTGGCAAGGAGGGTGGAGAGGTAAGGCGCGTTAATTACGCGGGCAATGGCGATGTAGTAAATTAAAATTCCCATCAAAAGACCCAAAGCCGCGACCATAATCAGAGCGATATAGGGATTAATTCCAACCCCATTAAAGAAAAGATATACACCAAACATTCCAAGTGAAATTAGAGCGCCATGGGCAAGGTTGATCACTTTCATCACACCCCAAATTAAATTCAAACCCATCGCCGCAATTCCGTAAACCACTCCAATTAACAGTCCGTCAATCAATGCGGTAATGATCGTTACTAAATTCATAATTCACACCTTAAGAAATGAAATGCCTTCCCCGCCAGGTTGTGAAGGCGGGGAAGGTGAGTGGAAATTATTTATCGAGGGTAAAGCAGATCGGCGGTTTTTCCAGCGAGCGGCCAAACAACTTGTTTCACCAATCCGCCATCGCCTTGCTGCCATTGCACATAAACCATGTCATGCCCGATTTGAAGTCCGTGATTTTCAGGAGTGACATCAAATTTGATTCTTCCGAAGAAGGTCATCAAATCAAGGGAATCCAGAGCGGCTTTAACTGCCTGTGGATCCAGTGAGCCGGCTTGCTCAATACCTTTTTGCAGAATGAGACCAGCGATATAACCACCAGCGGCATGGTAGGAAGGCTCTTCGCCATATTTAGCGGTGTATTCAGCTACAAAATCAGCGCCAGTAGGTCCAAAATCAGGCGTAAAGGCGGCCAAAGGTTCCCATTGGCTTGGCCCAACAATACCAAGAGCGGCGTCACCGATTTCGGCGAAGGTAGGCTCGGGAGGGGCAACCAGAAGACTGATGAATTTGGCGGTTACGCCTTTATCAGAGATCGATTTGGCGAGCTGTTGTCCATCGGCGAAATGCCCACCACCCATGATAGCTTCGGTGTCCGCGGGGATCTTATTGATGATTGGGGAGAAATCGGTTGTACCGGAATCATAACCCTCGTACATCACAATTTCATAGCCTTTTTCGAGGGCATATGCTTCAAGAGCAGTAGCTACATCAGAGGAGAACTTGTCGTTCTCGTGAATGATGGCGATCTTCTTGACGGCAGGATCGTAATTAGCGAGAAGATCGAGGGAACCAGTAAGGTAGTGACTGGCTGGCGTGTAGGCCTGGTAAACGAGTGTATAGCCTTTTTGGTATGTACCATCAGAAGCAGCGCCAGTGGTAACCATAACCTTGCCATATTGCTCGGCGATAACCGCAGAAGCGTCCGCGAGGCCGGAGGAGTATGGGCTGATGAGGAAGTCTGCGTTATCCTCTGTAACCAATTTGGTATACAGCTCCTGAACGCGGTCCTTGTTGCTCTCGTCGTCATAGAATTTGGATTCAAATTTTACGACTGATCCATCGGCAAGTTTGATTCCGCCGGCTTCGTTTACATCTTCCATCCACATGGCAAAACCGTTATTCTGACGGGTAGATTCCACATTTAATTTACCAGTCAGGGAGGCGGTAAAACCAATCACCGCAATTTGCTCAACGGGAACCGCTTCGGCGGCTGGCGCTTCAGCGGCGGGTTCCTCATTGGATTCCGCGGCCGCGGGTGCTTCGGCTGCAGGAGCCTCCGCAACGGGAGCCTCAACGGCGGGTGCCTCGGCGGCCGTAGCGCAAGCGCTGATGACCAATGTGAAGATTACGGCGATCAAACTTAATGTAAACAACTTTTGTTTCATTACGAACTTCCTCCTTCAGGAATAAATGAAATTCGCGAAAAGCGATTTATTCCATTTTAGAGAGGCAGCAAAAAAAAAGCCTAAATGTTCTGGCTTTTCCGTAAAAATAACATAAAAATTTATCCGGGATGAATGGTCACGAAAGATGAGGATGACTTATTTGTCAAATATGTATCCGATTCCACGCTTTGTAAGGATGTATTCAGGTTTGAGAGGATATTTTTCAATCGCTTGACGGAGATGACCGATGTAAACTCTCAGGTATTCAACCTCGTAGCCATATTCGGGTCCCCACACATTATGGAGGATGTCCATATGGGTAAGCATTTTTCCAGCATTATTCATCAAATAGACCAGGAGACTGAATTCGATGGGCGTCAAATCCACCATACGACCGGCAACACTCACCTCGTGGCGGATTAAGTCAACACTAATGTCTCCGCGGATCAGTTTTTCAGTGCTTGGTTCATGGTCATTCCACTTCGAGCGGCGAAGAACGGCATTAACTCGCCCAAGAAGCTCGCCCACTCCAAATGGTTTGGTTAAATAGTCATCCACCCCGATATTGAATGCGTTTACCTTGTCTGATTCCGCGCCCATGGCGGTGAGGACAATGATCGGAACCCGAGAAAAAGCCCGAATCCGCCTGGCTGTTTCAAAACCATCCAACTGCGGCATCATGATGTCGAGGATGATCAGGTCAATGCTCTGAGAGTCAAAAATCGCCAGCGCTTCCAAACCATTTCCGGAGGTAAAAACATCGTAATCTCTCGCGGCGAGATTTTTACTCACGAAATCCCTAATTGAGACCGAATCGTCAACTACAAGAACCTTCGTTTTCACATTTGCCTTTCTGAGTCAGGAGTAATCATCTGTTTTGGAATGGTAAATTTCATGCATGTTCCATGTTCCGAGTCGGCGATCCAGATCTTGCCGCCATGCGCCCTCACCAGGCCCTGACAAATCGCCAAACCGAGGCCAATTCCACTTTGTTTACGAGTGAGGCTGTCATCCACCCGATAAAAACTTTCAAAAACCTTACTGCGTTGGTCGTGTGGAATTCCGGGACCTTGGTCTTGGATCGTAAAATCGTAACAGTGCCCATCCTCTGAAATGATAATATCGATTGGAGTACCAGGCTCTCCGTACTTTACCGCGTTTTCAAGTAAATTGCGGAGGATGGTTCGCAAATGGATTGGATCGGCATAAATTACATTCAACTCTTTCGGAATTTGAAGTCTCAATTCGTTTTCCTGATGATCAACCCACGACCAGGCGGATGAAATGAGCGAATTGAGGTCGCATTTCTGGATCTCAAGGTTCAGGTTTCCAGCGTCAATTTTGGAAAAATCGAGGATATTGTTGACCAGATAACTTAATTGATCCGCCTGTTGAGAAATGACGGTTAGGAATTCTTTTTGAGAATTTCGATCCCAAACCACATCGTCGGCCAGTAAGGTGGTCGCGAAACCTTTAATTGAGGCAAGCGGGGTACGAATCTCATGCGAGACCGCCGAGAGTAAACTGGCGCGGATGCGATCCAATTCTTTATCAGAGGTGGTGTTGTGAAAAAGAATTCCTTTTCCGATTTTTTCACCCTTTACATCCCGCACATTGAAGGTTCCCAAACGATAATAATTCTTATCGGCAGGTGTCAGAATTGATAAATCGAGTTCTGGCGCAGGATCTCTTTGAATCCAATGACTCATTTGCTGTTCAAGGTAGCGTTGTTCCTCCGCGTGGGCGAAAATTGCACCGAGGAGTTCACGCAAATCCATTTCGGAGATTTCGTGAGCCTGGAAACCACTGATCTCAAGAATGGTGCGGTTTGCGTAAACTACCCGATTGGCGGGATCGGTAAGGATTAACCCGTCTTGCAGGGACTGGATAAGCGATTCGAGCCGATTGGTTTGTTCTTGGAGACGGGTATCGCTGCGCTCAAAGAGAATGGCGTTTTCGATCGCCATCACCGCATGATTGGCGAAGTTTACCAGAAGCTGAACTTCGGTGTTGCTGAAATAATACGGCTCTTTATGAAAAACCAATAAGGCGGCAGGTGGAGCGTATTTGGTTTTAAGGGGAACGGCAAGTAAGGCTCGGTATCCTTCCGCGCGAGCTCGATATTTGCGGATATTGTAGGTCGGATCTGTTTCAGTATCGCTGACTTGAATTGGAATGCCCGCATTCATGGCGCGGGCTGTTACTGAATCGGGTTCATTCGGCATGATCGATAGCCGTTCAGAGAATTGCTTTGAAAGTCCCCGGCTTGCCCAGATTTTATATGAACCGCTGGCTTCGTTCATGCCGATCACCGCGCACATCTGAATATCAAGAAGATATCCAATCTGTTCAAGAATTTTTTCGAGCACTGTTTCTAATTTAAGATCAGAGATGACCGCCGAACTGGTCTCGAGCAGGGTTTGTTGTTCTTTTAAACGATTACCGATGGATGTTTCCATTTGGAAAATACTATTAATCAGATTACCGATTTGATCAGGATTCTTGCTGCGTTCAACCAAACGCTGCCGATCATCCTGTTCGATGGGAAGATTGTCCCCAATCGAATGGCTAACGTTCATCAGTTGCTCCAGGGGGGTAAGTACGCGCCTGTGGAGCGTGAACCAGAAAATGAGACCGATACTGAGGATTAATATCACCGCCACGGTAACGATCTGTCGTAATGTGATTTGGGTTCCATAGGCGACACTGATCGGCTGACTGATAATGATTTTCCATCCGGCGGATTCAATTTCAGTATAGGTATAAAGGCGCTGGATTTCCCATGGGTCTGCCAAGATTTGTGTATTGTTTTGTTGATTAACTTTGTCAAAAAAATCAATCGGTAAAATTTCATTGGCGGAATGAAGAAGGAGGTTGCTATCAGGGTGACCAATGATTTGACCGTCGGAGTCAACGATCATGACTTCAAAACCTTCCTGCGCCTGATGTTGATCCGCGATGGTGACCAGAATATCAGAGATACTTTCAAGTTTGACATTCGCGCCAACCAGGCCAAGGAATTTTCCAGATGAAGACCACAAAGGCATGACCGCAGTAGCGACCGGTTGGTTGGTTGTTGGTGAAATGCGGCCCTTTGACACGAAAGGCTTATTGGTGATGAGAGCTTTTTGGTAATAGTCGCGGAAAGAAAAATCATCCCCAACGGTAGATCCGGGACCGGTTGGATAATGGAAAACCATTTTCCCATTTTGGTCCAGTCGGTAGATTAGATTGACCTTGGGTTGAGTGGAGTAAACAACTTCAAAAATTTCGTCCATCTTGGCGTAGTTGAGGTCGATGACATCCGGATTGGTAGCCAAGCCACTCACCATTTGTAACGCGTCAGTGATGAAAACATCACTTTCCTGAGCGATGGAGAGGGCTAAAGAATTGTCGCTGGTTTGCACATCTTTTTGGATTTTATTTCCGACATAGATGTCAAAAATAAACAAGGTGATCAAGAGCGGAATGATCAACAACATGTAGAGAATAAATAATTGAAAGCCAAGGTTAGATTTTTTCACCAGCCAGCCTCACTTAAATCAGCTTACCCTGACTTTAATCCCGATGTCAAGTGATCCAAATCATTTCTGGGAGTGAATTGTTTTATAATGTTTTGGATCGGAAACAGGAAAATGGAATTGATAATGGAACAAATCGGCTTGGTGAATCTGGCTTTTTTGGGGGTGTTCATTATTCTGTTAATGGTGGGCATCTTCCATATATACTCCGGGTCCAAAGCCAAGTACTTTCGATTGAAACGACGTTCGGTTGAAACAGGTTGGAAGTGGTTGCTGGCGGCTTTTGGAATTGGAGTGCTGTTTTTGGGGTATCAATGGTTTGGCCCCTTCAACCCGTTTGAAGCTGGCATCAGTCAGTTAAACTCAATTAGTACTCAGACAGCAACCGTAACCGTGGATGTGACAAGCCTATCAACCTTGCCGCCCACCGTCGAATTATCTGCGACCAATCCGCCTACTGCCCAGCCAGAAGCCAGCCTTACGCCGGTGCCGATTAATACTCAACCCGCTGGCAGCCCGTCACCAAGTGTGATTCCGACCAGTACGGCAAGACCAACCCTCAGCCCGACGGTTACTCAAACCCGGATTCCTACCCTGGTTCCAAGCGCGACTGTGACTCCTGAAGCGACATGGACACAGACAAGTTTTACCCCAACCGTAACCAACACTCGGGCGCCAACCGCCACTGAGTCAATTCCATAAACACTACTTTTAGAGGTAATAATGACCAATAAACAAACCAGAAAAAAAAGCAAGCAAAAATCGGTCTCATTTCAAGTCCAGGCTCTGATTGGAATTCTGGTGATCATCGTGGTTGTGGCGCTTTTGTATTTGGTTATAAACGGTAATGACGGGGATCAAACCAAGACCGCCGAAACAATTCCGTTGGCGGAGATGAACTACACCGAGCCGCCCGAAATGACCATCCAACCTGAAATAACTTATTTGGCCGAGTTCAGCATGGAAAATGGCGGGAAATTTGTTGTCCAGCTTTATCCAGATAAAGCCCCGATCGCGGTTAATAATTTTGTTTTTCTTGCTCGGGAGGGATATTACAACGGGGTCACTTTTCACCGAGTCTTGGAAGGTTTTATGGCCCAAGGCGGGGATAGGAGCGGAACCGGAGCTGGCGGGCCGGGATACACTTTTGTGAATGAAGATAGCGACTTGATTTTCGATAAACCCGGAGTATTGGCGATGGCAAACGCGGGGCGGGATACCAACGGGAGTCAGTTTTTCATCACTTTTGGCCCGGCTGAATACTTAAACGGTGATTACACAATCTTCGGCCAGGTGGTTGATGGAATGGATGTGGTGAATAGCATTACCCTCCGCGACCCGGATCAATATCCGAACTTCGCGGGAGATGTGATAACAAATGTGGAAATTATCGAGAAATAAGCACGAGACTTTTATAATAATAGAGCGCTGTTAAAAGTGCTCTTTTTATTTAATGCGCTTCTTCCGGCACGCTCATCCGTAAAACCACCAAATAATTTATAACCGCGATCCCAGATCCGAGAAGGAACACATACTGATAACCAAATGTGTTCCAGATCCAACCGCCAAGCAAGGCCACAGAAATAGAGAAGATGTGATCTATGGTTACACCAGCCGCCAGGGCGGGTTGAACATCGGCGGGATCAATGGCGATTTTGCGGATATACATGGAACGAGCCATGTTTACAGACATCAAAATTTGATCAATCAGGTAAAACGCGGCGATGGCGATGAAGGCGTAAAACTCCGGCAAAAAATCTCGGGCGAATCCGTATCCGATACAGATTAAGGCAAGTATCACCGCTTCAGTTAGCAGGACGAAACGTTCCCCTCTTTTATCGATCAGTTTACCTAAAATTGGTTGAAAAAAAACGCCTATGATGCCGCCAATGGTTAAGAGGGTTGCCAGGGTCTGGGTGGGTTTATTAAAAATACTTACGATAACCCAAGGGGCAAACGTGATAAACAATTGCTTGCGAGAACCGTAAAGGATATTGAGAACGTAGTAAAGCGTGTATTCCCGTTTGATGGTAAGGAATGTTTTTTTCTTATGATCTTTTTCCTTTTCCATCATAAAGATAAAAATAGCGGCGAAAATGAGAGCAATGGCGACCATGGTAAAGCCATGCTTGTAGGTGAAACCAAAATATTTAAAAGTGAGGAACACAAGAAAACTACCCAAGATTGTGGCAAGGTTGCGAATGGAATTCAGCTGACCAAGCCGTTGCCCCGTTTGCCCCTCTCTGGCAAGATCCATTCCGATTACCGCCGCGCTGGGCATAAAGAGATGCTGACCCATACTATAGATGAATAAAAATGAAACCATAATGGCATAGGTTGGAGCCGCGTACCCGATGAGTAAGGAGCCGATGAAACTCAAGGCAAGCGCGAAAGCACCGATTCGACGGGTGCACATAAACCATAACCCTGCCGAAACGAAAACTACTAGAAATCCGGGGATTTCACGAGGAAATTCTAAAAATGAGCGTTGCCAGCCGCTGATGGCATATTCTTCGTGCAAAAAATTGTTAAAGATTGAATCAAAAATGCTATAACCGATGCCCATCAAAAAAGAAGCGATCAGAAATAACTTCAGATCTTTTGAGGCATTTAAGAATCGCTGCGATATTGCGGTCATGGAAGCTCCAACAAAAAAGGTTTCGGGAAACCGAAACCTTTTAAAGTCAATAAAATCGGTTCAGATTCCCGCGTTGCTAAGGCTTTCGAGTACTTTGTTAATTGTACTCACCAATTCAGGATGCGTAACTTCAAACCGAGTCATCCCATCTTCGAGGCGTCCGATGAAAGATTCATCCTCCTCAGTTTTAGGTTTATCCTGATCAAGGATTTCGTTGATATCCTCAACCAATTCCTTGAGGAGAATTACACTGTCTTTATCCAAGGTTTCACTTTTGGACAGTTCTTTTTGGAGCGAAAGCAACAGTTCAGTTAATTTGTTTTCAATCACACGGCACCTCCTTAGCTCATATTAATTGTACATGATTCAAAGAACAATCACGCTTTATTCCCAGGTTTCAATAATCAAGGTTACCTTGTTGATTTCACCCGCAAAAGGAACCAGTCCAAAATCAATTTCCTGCCTGGTTAAAGGCACCCCGGCATTCCACTCCCACTTTTGGGCGGCGGTCAGCGTCCCTTGTTTGTTCCAACCCAAGGCAATAATCCAGGCAGAGCCGCCAAAGGATGGATCAATTTTCCCATCAATCTCCGCCAACTTTCCATCCCAACGGGTGAGCGAGGAAACATTAACGAGTGGCGAATTTCTTTGGTAATTTGAGGCGGGGTTATAGGTGGCACCTGAGAGGGTTGCCTGGACACTGTTGTAGTCATCCTTAATTTCAAATGTCCCGATCGCGGGAATTGTCTCATTCGGGTAAAGAGAGTTGGCAAGGATTGGAGCGCTTATTTTTTCGAGCAATTCGCCCTGGGTGCCGATCAGGAAAAAATCAATGCTGATATTTTCAGCAATCTGTTCAGAGCTGTTGCTGACCTCAACCAGGCATCGAAGGAGGTTAAACTGCTGAAAACAGAATGGAACACCGATGGTGAGCGGTACTGGGGTAATAAAATAGGCGGATGTATCGGCGATGTCCGATGGCAGGAAGATTTGAGAGCCGACTACCAAGCCGCCAGGGTTAATTCCCGGGTTTACTTGAGTAATTGCCTCAGGCGTAAGGTCGAATTTCTTTCCAATCCCGATGATTGTGTCATTGGTTTGAATAGTGTAAGCCCTGAGGGTCGGAGTGGGAACAGGTGTTTCTGTATGGTAAACAATCGGTGTCGCGGTGAGAGTCGGTTCAACCATCGGTTTGATCTCGGTGGGCAATGGTGTTGAGGTTGGATTAGGCGCGCTGACGCAACTTATCAATGCAAATTGCATCAGAATGATCATCAGATAATGTTTGAGAGAGCCACGTGTGTTCATGGTAGTATTTTCACTTATTCGCGAAGGAGAATGAATGAGTAAGAACTTTTTGTTTATTGTAATCTCAATAATGTTGGTCTTTGGGGTTAGCTCTTGCGCCAACCCGGCAACAGTGACGAACTCAAATATCAGCGTTGAGCAGGCCGAGGAAATTTATTCGGCCGGAGGCGCATTTTTCTTGGATGTCCGCGAAGTGGACGAATGGAATCAAGGCCATATTAAGGGGGCGACACTAATTCCCCTGGGCGAATTGGAGCAGAGATACAATGAGCTGCCCAAGGATCAACCAATCGTTGTTTATTGCAGGTCAGGAAATCGTTCCTTGACTGGGAGAGATATCCTGCTTGAAGCTGGCTTTGAGGATGTCGTCAGCATGGATGGTGGAATAATCGATTGGGCTCAGAGTGGTTTTCCGATAGAATAATTTCTATTCCGGAAGAGATAAGACCCAGCCTATAAGCCGGGTCTTTTTATTTCACTGATTAAGCCCGGCAGTAAATACACGGGCAAAGCGCACGAAGGTAATTCCACTTGTAGATCCCATAATCATGGCCATCCTCCCAAACGATGGTGATTCCATAGGATCCGGTTGGAACAACGGTGGCAATGCGGGTTTCTTCGGTATCGGAGAGGATGAAATTGAAGATCTCCGGGCTTGGGGTGGAAGACATGTTTTCGTGCCCGCCACGGCAAAGGGCGCAGGGACATCCCGCTCGCAGAAGCGAGAATGGATAGACGCTTTCATGCCCATCGTCCCATTTCACTACCATCTCTAATCTTTCTTTGTAAACTTTTATATCGAGCGGTTTGTAGTCAGTCATTAATTTCCTTCTATTCGGGAATAACCATTAAAAATTGAGAAACTGCCCAGCCTTTGCGGTTGGCATCATTTACTGCCGCCAAAAAATACCAGGTATATCCATCTGCCTGGCGTGGTCCATCCAGCACGTTAAATACTTCCGTATCAAAACCCATGAATAGCTCCTCACCCTCCAGGTCGGGAGACTGTCGGAAGCGGAGACCGGTTCCTTCGGTACCATTGACTTGGACCACGCCTGGGATTGTAATCTCCCCCGGTTTAGGAGTAGGGGTCGGGGTTGGTTGGTAAGGATCAATTTCACCTGAAATAGTTTCTGGAACAAGGGTGATTTTTGCGGGTTGGATGGTGGCGTATGCGATGAAATTGGAGAGATCCGCCCGCGGTGGAGCTGTGATGATCAGCAAAATTACCGTGAGCGCACTGAGAGCTATCAAAGTAAAAATAGCGACGGGTAGATTTTCTCTGCGCATGCAAAAATTATAACGTATTCCCATTGATTGAATTTTCAATGGTTGCGATTTCTGCTGGTTGGGAATAAGGATTTCCCGCTTTGGCTTAAATAAATAAAATGAGGTGTAAGTTGTCAAGGTAAATTGACTGAATTAAGCCAATCACTCCTTATCTATCCGCATCTCTAAGTGAGATTCACAAAAACGATATGTTCTCCGAATAGCGGTGGGATAACAGCTATGTGGGAAAAGATAATAACCGCGATGCAAATTTTATATTGATGATCATCTTACAATGTCTACATAATTTTTTTGGACTTATTGAGTATGATAACGGTTGGAAAATAGGCATGAAAAATATACTAAAAACAACCCCCCTTTGGCTTATTATTACCGGTTCTGTACTCATTTTGACACTGGTTGGCGTAGTTGGTTTTTTCGCGTTTAAACCTAAAAATCAATTTGAGACCCAGAAAGCGGCAATGGGGCCGATCACATCCAATATTGAAGCTACTGGTACAGTGGAAGCTCGTCAATCTTCGCTCATTCGTTGGATGAGCTCAGGTATTGTGGGTGAAGTTTACGCCAAGACTGGTGACCATGTGGCTGCCGAGATTCCGCTGGCTTTACTTGATTTGAATACGGTTGGTCCAAAAATTAATAACGCTTATTCTGATTTGTTTCTGGCGGAAGCCGAGCTGGATGTAGTCTTAAATTCAAACACTTCCCTCAATGATGCCCGAAACAGGGTGAGTACGACATACGATGACATGGTTACAGCCCAAAATTATTATGACTGGGTCGTCGCGCCACGCTCATCCGAGGATCTCAACGAGTATCTGGATGATGATATTTCCGATGTTGAAGACCAACTGAAATATATGGAGTTTATTGAAGAATTCTTTTACGCGGATATGACTGACAATAATCCGAAAAAGATCCAATTTAATCTTCAGGTATTACAACTGGAACAGGCAAAAACAGATCAGATTGCCAGGTGGAATTGGTTTAATGGAAAGCCTTCTCAGACGGATATTGATCTTGCCGCCGCGCGTTTAGAAGTAGCTAAAGCTGCCTACGCGGACGCGGTTAGAGTTTATGAGCGAATGGAAGCCAATGGTAGTTTGACCGAAAAAACCCAGGCTATGGCGCGGGTCGATGCGGATAAAAGTGTTGCCGGCCAGGCACTTTTAATCAACACTATCGAAGGTGAATTAACCATGCTTGAAGTAAAACCCGGAGATTATGTAAGAGCCGGCCAGGTAGGCGCGCGGGTGGATGATTTGAGCGGTTTCCTTGTTAAATTATTCCTTTCAGAAGTTGATGTAAACAGGGTTCAGGTTGGCGGTCCGGTATTGGTGAGCTCGGAATCTGACCCTTCGATCAATCTGACTGGCACGATCAAATCAATTGAACTGGCTGGACGGCGAATCAATAACGCTATGGCATATGAAGTCATGGTTTCGATCGAAGGCGATACGCATGCCCTTAAACCGGGCAATACGGTAAGTTTATTGATTGAAGTAGATAAAGTTGAACAGGCTTTATTAGTACCAACCCGAGCGCTAAGAATTTATGAAGGTCAAAAAATCGTGTTTGTATTACGCGATCAGGTTGAAACTCCAATAGTGGTAAGAATCGGTATTAGAAATTCTGAAAACACCCAGATCGTTGGTGGAGACCTTGAAGTGGGAGATGAAATAATCTTGAACCCTCCCTCTGTATCCACTCTGGATGGAGTCATAATTCAGTAAAAGTTCTGGATGAAGGAAGCAGGAGAGAAGATGAAAATTAAAGGTTATGTGTGGGTATTATTGGCGATTCTGGTGATTGGTGGCGGTGTTGGTTACTACATGTACACCAATCAGCAAGCGGCAAAAACAGAATTATATAAAACCGCTCCCTTGGAGCGAGGAAATCTGACCGCGATCATAGGCGCGACCGGCTCGGTTCGTTCGAATCAGAGTGTGATGTTGGCTTGGCAGACGGTTGGCGTAGTCGAAAAAATCAATGTTGAAGTAGGCGATGTGGTCGAAAAGGATCAGGAGCTGATTACATTGAAAAAAGCTTCCTTGCAGCAAAACGTAATTCTTGCTGAGGCGGACTTATTAAAAGCTCAGGATGATATGGATACATTGCTATCGTCTAATATGCCGCTTGCTCAGGCAATGGTAGAGCTTGCCACCGCCAAGCAGGAAGTTGATGACGCTCAGGATGTGGTGGATGGAATCACCTTCAATCGTGCCACCGATAACCTTATTCAGCAAACTGGCGCAAAAATCGATCTCCAGAAAAAGGAAGTCGCATTGGCGGAAGACAATTACAAACGTTTTGCCAAACGCCCTGACGGTGATGATGACAAAGCCGCGGCCATGCTACGCTTAACAACCGCACGAGATACACTCGATTCATTGATCGACCAATACAATTGGTACACTGGCCGCCCAACTGACATTGACATCGAACAATACAATTCTGATCTCGCTCTGGCAAAAGCTCGCCTTGAAGATGCTCAACGGGAAGTTGAGCGACTGTCCGGTGGTGCTCCTGAATCGGATGTCTTTGCCATTCAAGCCCGGATCGATGCCGCCAAGTCAACATTGGATTCCGCCAAAATCATCGCGCCATTTGCTGGGACGATTACCCAAAATGACGCCATGGTCGGTGATCAGGTGACCGCGGGGATGATGGCGATCAGAATTGATGATCTGAGTAAAATGCTGGTGGATTTAAATATCTCCGAAGTTGATGTGAATGACATTGAGATTGGACAATCTGTTGTCGTTTCCTTTGACGCGATTTCCGATAAGGAATATCAGGGTGTTGTCTCTGAAATCAGCGAATTTGGTACGGTAACCGCCAACGGCGTTACTTTTTCCGTTACCATCGAATTGGTTGACAAGGATGATTTGGTAAAACCCGGGATGACTGCAGCGATTTCGATTACGGTCAAAGAATTGAACGATGTTCTTTATGTACAGAACCGGGCTGTGAGGACACTTGAAGGCGCCAAAGTAGTATATATCCTTAAAGATGGCGTTCCAACCCCGGTAGAAATCCGTTTAGGTTCCACAGCCGATAGTTTTACCGAAATTCTTTCTGGAGATTTGAAGGAGGGTGACATGATTATTCTCAACCCGCCTTCCACAAATACTTCACCAATGTTCGGCGGATAAAATCATGGCAGACAATGTAATTATCGTTGAGGATCTGGTAAAGACCTATCAGATGGGTGATATTGAGGTGAATGCCTTGCGCGGATTGAGTCTTACAATCGAGCGCGGTGAGGTTGTCGCTGTCATGGGTCCATCTGGTTCCGGAAAATCAACATTAATGAATACTTTGGGATGTTTGGATAGACCAACCTCCGGAAAATATTATCTGGATGGTAAGGAAGTCTCGGATTTGAGTGATGACCAATTGGCTCTGATTCGAAATAAAAAAGTCGGGTTTATTTTTCAGAGTTTTAACCTGCTGCCACGAGCAACCGCCATTAAGAATGTAGAACTTCCCTTACGTTACTCTGGTATGCGTGAAGGTCGTAAACAAAAAGCGATTGACGCTCTGATTTCGGTTGGTTTGGGAGATCGTCTTGACCATCGTCCCTTTGAGTTGAGCGGCGGGCAGCAGCAACGCGTTGCCATCGCCAGGGCGCTGGTTAATGATCCCGCCATCATCATGGCGGATGAGCCAACCGGGAACCTTGATTCAAAGGTTGGCCAGGAGATCATGGAGCTTTTGTTGAACCTGAACAAAGTGAGCGGCACAACCCTGATAATTGTGACCCACGACCCGAAAATTGCGGCCCAGTGCCAACGTGCAATTCATATCATGGACGGTG
The DNA here is from genome assembly GCA_035562755.1 of Anaerolineales bacterium. GTDB lineage: Bacteria > Chloroflexota > Anaerolineae > Anaerolineales > Villigracilaceae > UBA5195. Next base: position 9,836 of record DATMWA010000018.1, on the reverse strand, counting down.
TGGTGGACGAGGAGCAATCATGAATTTCTCACAAATCTTACTTGAATCGCTTGAAAGCCTCTCATCCAACAAATTGCGCTCCGGGTTGACTATTTTGGGCATCATCATTGGCGTAGCAGCGGTTGTGGCTATGTTAGCGGTGGGTCAGGGTGCTTCCGATTCGATCACGGGCTCGATTAACGGGATTGGAACCAATGTGCTTTTTGTTTTCTCCGGCGAATCAGCCGGGCCGCGGATGCGCAATGAAAACGTTTCCCGAAATATTACCCAGCTTTCTCTGAGTGACGCGGAGGCATTAAGTGACGAGGTCGCCGCGCCATCGATTGAGGCAGTCGCGCCAGTAATCCAAGGATTGGTAGACGCGAGTTATCAAGGCGTTGTATCATCAACGAACGCCTATGGAGTAACCACATCGTATGTTGATGTACGCAGTATCACCATCGTTGAAGGTGAATTTATCAGCGAGGAACAGTACCTCGGCCATGCTTCAGTAGTGGTTATTGGGCCGGATCTTGCTGAAAGCTTGTTTGGTCAACGCGAAGGAGTCGTCGGCGAGACAATTCGAATTTCCAACCAACCTTTCCGAATCATTGGGATTACGGAGAGCAAAGGCGGATCATCATTTACCAATGAAGATAATCAAGCGATTATCCCCATGACCACAGCCCGAGACAGAATTCTTCAACGAAGAGATGACGTTGTAGACATGATCTATGTACAATCTGTCGATTCTGAATCAGCGAATTCCGCCGCGGACGAAATGACCCAGATTTTACAGGTAGAACATAAAATTCCCGTGGGTGAGGATAATGATTTTACGGTTTACACCCAACAGGATATGTTAAATACCGCCGCTCAAATCACCGGAATCTTGACGGTATTCCTTGGTGGCATCGCGGCAATCTCCTTGTTGGTTGGTGGAATTGGAATCATGAATATCATGCTGGTCAGTGTCGCCGAGAGAACGAGAGAAATTGGCTTGCGTAAGGCATTAGGCGCTACAAAAAGAGATATCCTCACTCAATTCCTGACAGAATCGTCCTTTCTCAGTTTATTGGGTGGAATTTTCGGAATTGGTTTGGGCTGGGTAATCTCCTACGCGGTTGGTAAGATCGCTGAAGCGACTGGTAATCCCTTCTATCCCGCAATCTCAATAAGCGCAATCTTATTAGCGACTATTTTCTCAGCGGTGATTGGTATTTTCTTTGGGATTTACCCCGCCAATCGAGCCGCGAGCTTACAGCCAGTCGAGGCTTTGCGTAACGATTAACCTGCCTGACTGATTTATAATACAGTCAGATATGGAGATCGGGACCTTACTTAACGAACGTTACCAGCTTCAGGCAACCCTGGGGACTGGTGGAATGGCACAGGTTTTTCGGGCAATGGATATTACGCTCGAGAGACCTGTCGCGGTTAAAATCCTGAAAACGGACGTGAGCAGTGATACTCAGGCTCAGGAACGATTTCGGCAGGAAGCCAAGGCGATTGCCAACCTTACCCATCCCAACATCGTTACATTGCATGATTTTGGTTTTGATCAGGGCGTACTTTTTTTTGTGATGGAATATCTGCCTGGTTCCAACCTGAAACAATTGATTAAACAAAAAGGCGCCTATACCGCATACGAAGCCCTGCCAATTATGATTCAGGTCTGCGCCGGGTTGGGTTTTGCCCATCGAACCAATGTGGTTCATTGTGATGTTAAGCCGCACAACGTGATCGTTACAGATGACAGAAGGGTGAAAGTCACCGATTTTGGGATTGCCCGGGTCATTCAAAACACCGAACACGAAGACCAACTTGAAGAAGTGGTATGGGGCTCACCACTTTATTTCGCCCCGGAACAGGCGATGGGTAAACAACCTTCACCTGCCTCGGATGTATATTCCGCCGGGGTAACCTTTTACGAGATGCTTACAGGACGTCCGCCATTTGTGGCAAAGACAGCTGAACGCCTGGCACGTTTGCACATCGAAGAAGTCCCAACTGATCCGCGGGTTTATTCGCCTGACCTTCCCGAAGAACTGAGCCGGATTCTCCTTAAAGTTTTATCCAAGGAGCCCTCCATCCGTTATCGAAACGGGGATCAATTCGCGACAGTTCTGCGTTCGATCTATGATCAAACCCGCCCGCTGAAAGCTAACCTTTCATCAAACAAACGACCTTCTCGTAAGGCGTCGTCCAATCCAGACAAAGCAGACAAGGCGATGTTATTGGATGAAGGAATTAATTGGACCAATCTCCTCCTTGGCTTGTTAGCGGTAATTCTGGTCGGCGGCCTTATCCCCTTCTGGTTAGGGATCGTGTTAAAATGGATCAACGTATTCCGATGAAAAAAAGAATTTTAGCGCCTTCCATTCTTTCCGCGGACCTGGGTTACCTGGCTGATCAGGTGAAACGTTGCGAACAAGCGGGTGCCGATTGGATTCATATCGATGTAATGGACGGACATTTTGTCCCGCCCATATCGTACGGGCCGCGCATTGTTGAAGCCTGCAAACGGGCATCTAATTTACCCCTGGATGTTCACCTCATGGTTGAAAACCCTGACCGTCAAATTGAAATGTTTGCCAAATCTGGCGCGGACCTGATTACGGTGCATCAGGAGGCTTCCTCTCATCTCGATCGGACATTAAATGTAATTAAAGCGTTAGGCGCGAAATCCGGTGTCTCGATCAATCCCGCGACGCCAGCCGAGACCCTCAGTGAAGTGATTGACTTGGTTGATCTGATTCTGGTTATGACTGTAAACCCGGGCTTTGGCGGGCAGAAATTTATTCCATCCACGTTGAAAAAAGTGAGCAAAATTCGAACGATGCTCGATCTATCAGGCAGCCTTGCCTGGCTTGAGGTGGATGGGGGGGTAGGCCTGGAAACACTGCCGGCTTTGATTAACGCTGGCGCGGACGCGTTTGTAGCGGGGAGCTCCGTTTTTAATGCTGGAGTTGAAATGGAAAAGGCGATCGCGAATCTTAAACTTGCGATTTCAGGTTAAATTAAAAAAATCGCTCAAAGCGATTTTCTTAAAGTAAGTTTGTAGTGTTAGGCGGTTTTTGCCATGGTGCGAACGCACTTGGTACAGAGGGTTTTCTGAACCTTTACGCCTTTTTCAATCACGGTTACTTTCTGCAAATTGGGTAAAAATTTGCGGTTGGTAGCACGCAAAGAAAAGGAACGATTGTGACCGAAGGTTGTGGTTTTTCCACAGTGAGAGCATTTAGCCATCGATTGTTTTCCTTTCTTGCTATAATAGCAATGTACTTCTGATAGAGGAAAAATTTTACCATAAATCGAATCTTTAGACAAGGAATGCGTGTTAAATATAAAGCAAAGGAAATCAAAATGGGTCAAGAGAAAACAGTTTTAGGAAGCATCCACATTTCCCCCTCCGCTATCGCCTCGATCGTCTATCAAGCTGCTTTCCAATCGTATGGAGTAGTAGGATTGGCGCCTAAAAACCTGGCCGAAGGCATCGCTTCGTCTATCACCCATGATCCCAATCGAGGAGTAAATGTAACCTTTGAAAACGGCTCTCTGGTGATCGATCTTTATGTGATTCTTGAATACGGAACCCGGATCACATCAGTTGCGCAGAGCGTACAAAACGCGGTCCGCTTTTCGGTTGAGAAAAATGTTGGCTTGACGGTAGCAGATGTAAATATTCACATTAAAGGCTTACGTGTTAGCAATCCGGACTAAGCCTTAGGCACGAAAAATAAAAATGAAGCTGGAGATCAGAGTTGATGCAACAAACAACAATTGACGGAACGATGTTAAGGCAATTGATGGAGGCGGGACAAATTTGGCTGAAAACCAACCACCAAATGGTCAACGCCTTGAATGTTTTTCCCGTTCCGGATGGCGATACGGGTACGAATATGTTACTGACTATGAATGCCGCCATTGCCGAAGTGAATCAGAATAGCAGTTCCAATGCCGGGGTTGCCGCTGCTGCGTTTGCGCAAGGAGCCTTGATGGGAGCTCGGGGAAATTCCGGAGTAATCCTTTCTCAAATCTGGCGTGGATTTTCACGAGCATTGCAGGGTAAGGACACCATCGATGCTCAACAGTTCGCGGCCGCATTTTGCGAAGCTCGCGATACGGCTTACAAGGGAGTTGTCCGCCCTGTTGAAGGAACCATTTTAACCGTGACCAAGGACATTGCCGCTGAAGCGGTAGAGGCTGCCAAGGAAACGGATGACATGCCAACGATTTTGAGGCGCTGTGTTGAGGCGGCCGATCGGTCTGTGGCCAGCACTCCAGAATATTTACCCATCCTAAAACAAGCAGGAGTCGTTGATTCAGGTGGTAAAGGCCTGTTTTTCATCCTTGAAGGTATGGTGCGGCATCTTGATGGACTTTCCTTGGATGAGGCAATCTTCTCAGTAAAACCACTTTCCGCGATGGAACTTGAAAACGCGCTTGAAGACGTTGAAGAGGGACAGGATTGGGAAGTAGTGGTTGATTTCAAGCCGCGCGAGGATTTTGATCTCGGGACTTTTTATCGTGGCCTTGAAGATCTTGGCACCTCCATTCAGGTAGGCGAGGGTGAAGGTTTGTATCGGATGCATATTCACACCCTCTTGGAAAAACGCTACCAACCGATTGATTACATTATGGGTTTGGGAACCATCACCAAAGTCGCCATGGAAAACTTGTTAGCCCAAATGGATGACATCGAAACCCAGACCAAGCACAACACCATCGAATTGGATAATGTTCAGCCTGGCCAAATCGCCATCGTTACCGTTTCCCCGGGAACAGGCATTTCACGAGTTTTCGCCAGCCTTGGCGCGGCGGCTATTGTTGGCGGCGGGCAGACCATGAACCCTTCCACAAAAGATATCCTTGAAGCGTTTGAGGATTTACCCACCGACAAGATCATCATTCTTCCCAATAATAAGAACATCATCCTGGCCGCGAATCAAGCCAAGGAAGTTACGGTTAAACACGTTCGGGTCATTGAAGCCAAAACGATTCCACAAGGATTAGCGGCGATATTGCAAGCCAACCCTGATGAGGATCTGGATAAGGTTGCTGAGCGGATGACCCGCGCGCTCAAAAATGTAATTTCCGGCGAAATTACAATCGCCAGTCGATCGGTTGAGATTGATGGGGTTAATGTTAAGGAAGGTCAGGTTATCGCCTTATTGGACGGTAAACTGGCGGCTTCTTCTGATTCACTTGAACATGCCTGTATGCTCTTTCTCGATAAGGCGAATGCTCAGAATCATGAATTGGTAACAATCTTTTATGGTTCGGATTTGAAACACACTGAGGCAAACCGAATTGTAGACCTCATAAGGGAAAGATATGCCAATTTAGAAGTAGAGTTGCAGGAAGGCGGGCAGCCCCACTATCTGTTCATCATTTCGATTGAATAATTTTCAATTAACCTTTGTATCCCAAAAGCAGTTTGGTTTGTCCAAACTGCTTTTTTGTAGATCCCTTCTGTTTTTCACATAAGGTAAAATAAAAGTTATGCAATATTCCATTAATAAACTACGAAAATACTTTAAACATGAACATGAAAACGGCTATACCAACAAAGCCGTGATCGGCGGATTAGCCAAGGTTTTGGATTTTTGGGAATCTGAAGCACGTAATGAAGGCGTGCCGGAAGATGTGATTGCGCTGGTTTCAAATCGTCTACGAGATTATCACCGACTAAGCCCGCAATCCAGAGCAGAGACATTAAAAGGACTTTGGAAAAGAGTTCAGGGCGATGAGGATCCGCTGGTAGAAGAGGAAGTCAAACCAGCCGGACCGCCTCAACTGGCTGCCGAGGAAAAACCTGATCCTCGAGCGGCGGTTCGGGTAAAGGTCGAGGAAGATCGAAAACCAGAACGAGAACCCCAACGTCCGGTGGAAAATCGCGAATCGCCAATTAAGAAAACAAAGGCGCCGCGATCGTCATCTTTTCCCGGTGCCATCAATTCCCAGACGCCGGCCGCTTTTGGCGCCAAACTGGAAGTACTCCATGGTGTTGGTCCCAAGCACGCTAATAAACTTGAAAAATTGGGCTTATTTACGCTTGGGGATATGCTCTACAATTTTCCTCGCCGCTATGATGATTACAGTAATTTACGCCCGATTCGGAATTTGAAGACTGGTGATGTCGGCACGGTGATTGGCCAGATCCAGGGTGTGTATGAACGCAAGGCAAGAAGTGGAAAACTGACCATCATCGAGGCTGTGATAAGCGATGATGGTTTCAGCGCGATTCGGGTTAACTGGTTTAACCAACCCTGGTTAATGAATCGGCTTACCAACGGTATGAATATCGCTGTCGCGGGCACAATTGAACAGTATCTTGGGCGACTGGTTATCAATAATCCTGACTGGGAACCAGTAGAGATTGAAAATCTCCATACCAACCGAATTGTGCCGATTTATCCCCTGACCGAATCAATTTCCCAGAAGATGCTGAGAGAATTGATGGATCAGGTGGTTAAGTTCTGGACACCCCGGGTGGTAGACCCTTATCCAAAACAGTTAATTTCCGAGGCAAGTTTATTGTCTCTGGGTGAAGCGCTTTTTCAAATTCACTTTCCGGATGATCAGGAATACCTCAAGGCAGCCCGAGATCGGCTGGCTTTCGATGAAATTTTCTACCTCCAACTTGGAGTGAGTAAGCGGCGAAAAGACTGGACAAAACAAACCGCCCGAATTTTTACTGTAAGCGATGATTGGCTCGTCCAGGCAGCTGAACACCTGCCTTTCAAGCTCACAAATGCTCAGAATAGAGTTGTTGCAGAAATTCGAACCAACCTGGCGGCTGGCGTACCGATGAACCGTTTGATTCAGGGCGATGTCGGCTCTGGAAAAACAGCGGTAGCCTTGTTGGCAGCCTTGATGGTAATTGAAGGCGGTTCGCAAATCGCGTTCATGGCGCCTACCTCCATCCTCGCCGAACAGCATTATAAGACCTTCCGTTCTTTGTTGATTGATGAGGGAAACTTTGAGGAAAGCCAAATTAAGTTGTTGACCGGGGATTCAAACTCAGCTGAACGAGAAGTTATTCTTGGTGATCTTAAATCAGGGGCGCTTAAGATTTTGATTGGCACACATGCCCTGATCGAAGATCCAGTTATTTTTAATGACCTGCAATTGATCATCATTGATGAACAACATCGCTTTGGTGTACAACAACGCGCCGCTTTGCGAGCCAAGGGTTCAGCCCCGCACCTTCTGGTGATGACCGCCACCCCAATTCCTCGTTCCCTGGCGCTGACGCTGTATGGGGATCTTGATCTTTCCATTATGGATGAAATGCCCGTCGGGCGTGAGCCGGTGAAAACCTTCGTTTTACGTCCGGTGGAGAGAGAGCGCGCTTATACTTTGATTCGCAGTCAGGTAAAGGCAGGTTATCAGGTTTTTGTGGTTTATCCATTGATTGAGGAAAGTGAAAAACTCGAAAGCGTTAAAGCGGCGGTTGACGAGCATAAAACCCTTTCAGATGAGGTGTTTAAGGATTTAAAAGTTGGTTTGCTTCACGGAAAGATGAAACCGGCGGAAAAAGATCAAGTGATGGCCGATTTCAGAGACAAGAAATTTGACGTTCTGGTCTCAACAACTGTGATTGAAGTAGGTGTTGATGTACCCAACGCAACGGTGATTTTAATTGAAGGCGCGAATCGTTTTGGCTTGGCCCAGCTTCACCAACTAAGAGGCCGGGTTGGGCGGGGCGGAGGGGAATCCTACTGTCTTTTGATCCCAGACCAGGAAAACGCGGCAGAGAACGAACGGCTACAAGCCATGGTGGATAACTACGACGGGTTTAAGTTAGCCGAGTTAGACATGAAACTGCGCGGACCGGGTGAATTCCTTGGTACGAAACAATCTGGATTCGCGGCTACACTCAGAATGGCGTCCCTTACGGATGTTAAGTTAATTGAGAAGGCTTCCCATTTCGCTAAGCGGATTGTTGATCAGGATCCCGAGTTGGTAAGCCCGGAAAATAAGTTGATTTCAGAGGCGGTTGCTAACTTCTGGAATGAACGCGGCGATGTAAGCTGATTTGAGAATTAATCAAGGGTAGGTACTTATGGTAAGAGCGATGTTTCCGGGCACTTTTGACCCAATCCATTATGGACACATAGATATTGTCAAGCGGGCATCCCGGTTATTTGATGAAGTTCTGGTGGCGGTGTACGACAAGCCGATTAAATCTTTATTGTTTTCCCCTGAGGAACGTATAGGTTTGGTTCAGACGGCTTTTGCATCCGACCCAAAGGTTAAAGTCTTAGGTTACAGCGGCTTGACTGTCAAAGCCGCCCGAAAATTGGATGTTAATGTCATCATCCGAGGCTTGCGAGTCTTTTCGGATTTTGAATTTGAATTTCGCATGGCGCTGGCGAACCACCGACTCGAATCGGACGTTGAGACGATGGCTTTCATAACTAATGAGGAACACACCTTTATTTCTTCTACTACGGTTCGGGAAATTGCCATGCTGGAAGGTGATGTTTCAAGCATGGTTCCGGAGCATGTTAAGCGGGCATTAAATGATAAAATTAGGTCAATGGTTGATCGTCAAGACACGATCAATTCTTTGCGTGATTAATGGAATTATTTTTGAATTAACATATAATTAATTCGTGTTAATAGAATCCGGTTCTAATCATAGGACGGAGGGAAGATGGATATACTGCACTTAGTTGATAAGATCGAAGATCTCTTTAATGATAGCAAGCCTTTACCGTTTACGCGTAATATCGTAATTGATGAAGACAAGCTCTTGGATATCATTGACCAAATGAGAGTAACTGTCCCCGAAGAGATCAAAAAGGCTCAGCAGATCGTGACCCAGAAAGATCGGATAATTGCCCAGGCGCAGGAAGAGGCGAATCGGATCATTGAACTGGCGAAAGATAAAGCAGAACAAATTGTTGAGCGCGAGTCGATCGTTAAAACTGCTCAAAATCGCTCCGCCTTGATTATTAGGCAAGCCCGAGAGGATGCCAGTCAAGCGAAATCGGAATCTGACGCTTATATTCTTGAATCCCTTCAAGGCATGGAATCTGAAGTGACTCGTCTGCTTACACAGGTGCGTAACGGTATCAGGCAGCTTGAAGAAGACCGCCTGAGGGCGCTGGCGCCAAAACAGGCACAAATGAAGTTTGATGAAGAAGTTGAAGAAGACCTCGAATGAGGTCTTTTTTTATTCCTTAAAGATAAATCCAGGCTCACCCTGTATTCCATTAAGCTTGATCACAAAGAGATCCCCTGAATGGGGGAAGCGGTTAAGTTGATCAGGGTTCATTCCAGCCCTGGCAGAAGTGATAAAGAACGTATCAAAGTTCTCGCCTCCGAAGCTACAAGAAGTAGGATTCAGACAGGGAACCGTAAGGGAACCAATCATCTCGCCCGTTCGTGGATTCCAGACGGTTACCCGAGAGCCTCCCCACATCGCGATCCAAAGATTTCCATCTAAATCGGCGGTCATTCCATCAGGATAGCCAATCCCCTCCGGAATTGTGAGGGCGAGGCGTGAATTAAGTAACTCTCCGCTATGAGGTTCATAATCGTGAGCCATGACCTTCATGGTAGGAGTATCAATGGTAAAAATAGTTCTATGGTCAGGGCTCCATGCGATTCCATTAGAAATCGTCCGATTGGAAAGAAGTACCCGGGCTTGGGAGTTGGATTCCACCTTGTAAAGTCCCCCCGAAGGGCTTTTTTCATCCATATCCATACTGCCCACAATGAAACTACCGTCTGGAGCGCATTTTCCATCATTGAAGCGATTCCGCGGAAGGTTTTCTTCAACCGATAAAAGGGTTTCGAAGCGATGGGTAAGTGGGTCAAACAATCCTAGCGATCGCTCGACA
>DATMWA010000017.1:0-30625 GCA_035562755.1 Anaerolineales bacterium | reverse complement strand
AAAATTGGGTCCATATTTTCTCCTTAATTACTAAGCAAGTTTATACCAAAAGTGTTGGAATAATATAAAAAATTATGGTTGTTTAATGGAAAAGAGAATAAACTCGTTATCTTCATAGATCAAATCATAAAACTCCAAGGAGTTCAGGGCGTTAATCAGATCAGGTTGATTCTCCTTGGATAACAACCAATAATCAATTTTGTATCTCGAGGCAACATCCTCCCAACCTGTTTTCGCGGCGTTGATTATCAAGAAATCTTCGAAAACCTGATCTGAGTAAAGCTCAATGCGAGTATCCATAAAAATTTTGGTGGCTGCATTGGTCTGGTATGTGAGATAACTGGCATATGAGTAATGGGTAAAAACATTTCCGATTGGCGATTGTTTGGTAAGGACGTCGACAGCTTGAATTGGAGTGTTTAATGATGAACTGGTCTTTCGGCTTTCTTCTATAGGAAAGTATGGTTTTATAAATGGGAGGGTTAAAAATGTGAGTAACACAACAGTTCCCGCAATTAAGAAAGTAAGCCTTTGAGTTAAAGAATTTTCTTGACGCTCCCGCATGAAAAATTTTAATTTTCCAAACTCGACAGCAATGAATTGCGCGGCATAGTAGCCAAAAAAAATAATCGCACGTTGATATCGCAATCCCAAAACGAGAAACGCGATCAAACTAATCCATTCAGATATCCGTAATTTTGGTCTTTGGGTTCCAAGGAGTAGTATCAAGATCAGGGTTGGAAAAAAAATTTGGCCTGTTAATTTGTAAATTGAAGCAGGTTGCCATTCAGTAATATTACGAGAGGCCATGGCGTTGCTGAACATTTTCAGAAAATATTCGATGATAGAATACCCCAAAGGGGTGAAAAGCGGTAAGATTCCGAAAATCAGGACCAAAAAGAGTCTTTGTTTCCCTCTCAAAAAATCCAAAACCCATAATCCAACAATCAAATAACCGAATAAAAAAGTACCGTGACTATTCTGCCAAAGGATCAAGGAGGCGATAACTAGAAACCAGTGTGAAATCGTCAAGTGGAAGTCTTGCTTCACATTATCGGTTGTAGTAATTCTTAACTTGGCAAGTGACCATTGGATGACAGATAGATAAAAATAGGCGAAGATTTGAGGACGTATATTCCAATTGGTTACACCGAGCAAGATCGCGATAAGAAGAGCAAACCCAGCCGCAAATTTATTTTTTTCACGCAATCGAACAGTCTGGTAAGTTAAGAAATACGACGCGCAAATGATCAAACCGTAAAAAAAAGTTTCCCATGTTCCTGACAATGAGCGAATTAATTGCATAAAAACTTCCGCTAACCAGTAAATACCAACTGAATCGTAGACGGTGCCACTCATTGTGAACGAATAATTATCGATGAAAGGGATGGCATGATTATTGAGAATATCCCGACCGTAGGCGACGTGAAACCAGTAATCATTCGGTAAAATGGGGGCCAGGTTGAGAATGGCAATAATTCCGAGCAAGCCGATAAGAGCCCAGAGATCATCAAATTGAAGTTTAAAATTGATCCTTTGCATAAATTACATTTTAATGTAAAATGGAATTACATAAAAATCCATTTAATTTTATTATGGTTCTTACTTTATAAAATATAAATTGAACATCAACTAGTAAGATTGCAAATTCATAATAAATCATAGGTTTAAGTCCTTAATGTATTGAAAACCGGACAAGCCTTGGATATAATTGATTCATACAAAAAGAGAGGAGTATCAAAATGTTAGAATTAAAGGCAATTAAGGCAATGAATGAAATCAAAGAACGTGGACAAGGCTTAGTAGAATACGCGCTGATTCTCGTTCTCGTCGCTATTGTAGTTATCGCCGCCCTTTCATTACTTGGACCGACGATCTCTGATATCTTTAGCGACATCAATAGTGCATTAGAATAACAAAAAGGGGAGATTTTTCTCCGTCTAAATAGAAAACATCTTCTCTGATTGATTAAGGGAAGATGTTTTCTTTATGAACAATTGAATGTACTGAAAATGACTTGACCTACCCGTTAAAGGAACGATTAATTACGAATTTTTTGTATTACCCTCAGTAGCATTCCATTCTGTTCAAATCCGCTTTCGCCATATTGTGAATAACAAAAGTAGACTTTGTCTGATGCTAACCCAAGCAGCCCTTTAAAAATTTTTTCCAAGGATGCTTTGTTATTGTTGAATTCATCGGTATCCGTCCATTTCTTTCCATCCGGCCAGTTTCTTGAGAGAACGAATGGGTGGGTTAATGGTTGATCAACTCTTTCAAACCAACCTTGAGATCCGATATCGATCCAGAACTGGGCTTGAACGGATTTTCCAGCCATGACGAATGTTGTCGCGGGCATCAAGGTCAGTTCATCTTCATAAATCATCGCTGTTTGATTGCCATGTACACCTGACAGCATGCCATTTTCTATCCAAAGCAAATATTCCTTGGCGAGCCAGGTGAAATTTTGGAATTCGTCATCTGCCCTATTTGAGACAACGGATCTAAATTTGCGAGTTGACTCGATCAGATCCGCTACTTTGCCTGTCTCAATAGAAGGTTGGGATAAGGTAAATCCATTGGTCGAGAAGAGTTCTCCAAAAGATTTGCGGATAAGAATATCAAGTGGTTGCGGTTCTTGTAATTTCTGATTCTCAATCCATTGACGAAGCCTTTCGTAACTGGAACCGTTTTGTGGCACAATCCGATCGCGCATTTTTTCATTAATTTTGGAAAATTCTGATAACTCATTATTTGCCCGCAGCACGATCTCGGCTAATAAACTAGCCCTTATGAGATCCATTCCATCAATCAAAACAAACAAGGCTTTTGAAAATTCATCGCGGCTGACAGTTATCCCAATTCCCGGATAACAGAGTTTGGCGACCGTTAATAACGCCCTGATGTGCGGATTATCAATGATCGTTCGCGAAGGGCGTAAACTGGAAAATAATAAGCCTCGCTGCTCCAGCCTTTCACCCAGCGCGAGTATAAGGGTATCGTTTACATATGGCGCCAGTACGGCAATTTCAGAAGGTAATACGTTTTCCACCTTGATTAATTTTACGATTTCATCAGCAACCAGATCAATTAGACCCGGAAAATATTTTGAATAAAGAATCGAAAAATGCTTATTAAAGCCAATTTCGAAATCGGCGGAGAATTCCGGTTTTATATTTTCATCAACGAGTTCTATAGCCTTTGAGCGAATTTCCGCGATGGTCGCGTTGTTTATTATTGAGGTTTCAAAATGGAAACGCTCTTCGCAGACGTTGTAAACCCGTTTCGCGGAGAGAGGATCAGCCCCAAGCATCGTTCGATAGCCACCATCTGTGTTGTAAATGACAAAACTTGATTTTGTGTTTGGAATCCAATCAAGGAGTAAATCATGGGTAATTGGAACATCTTCTTCAACGTGATCAACGATTAGATGTTGGTGAGAATCGGTAAACTTTTCCTTAAAGAGCTGATTTTGCCAAAGAACCTGGTAAAAAAGCTCCAACTGAAGGGAAAAATCAATCAAGGTTTTGTTAAAACAAAGCTTACGGAATTCCAAAATCGTTTCTTGCATGTCAGCATATGCGAGTAAATATTTTTTGTCCCCTGACCAGGCGTTGGATAATTTCTGATCGATGACTGATGGATCAAATCCGACCATCGCGGATTTATTGAGGTTGTCAAGCAATTGAGAGGTTAATCGATTTGGGTCAAGGAGGATATTCACAAACTTGCCCTGATTTAATTTTTCCTTTACGATCGACATCATAAAATATTGGGCTGTTTCAAGGGTTAGAAAGGTAGGGGGCTGAGGGGTAAATGGATATCGCTGGTCACCTAATACGAGAGGCCAGTAAACATCAAGATACCTGCGCGAGAGACCGCTTAATGTGGCACTTTGAATGTCGAAGGGTAATTGAAGTTCATATTCAAAAAACTTTTTGTAGGGTTTCTGATAACTCTTTTGGGGAGTAACGAGCAAAATGTCGGCTTGGGGAGTGCCATTATCGAGCAATTCCTTTATCCAAAATAATGCTGTCTTTATTTTTCCGCTGTTGGAATCTCCGAAAATAAAAAATTTTGCCATTCCAGCTTTTTGGGTGACGGAGGTTAGGATTTGGTCCAAACCGAAATTATTGGCAGATATGTTATTATTCATAAAATAATGGCTATGGAAATTATAAATGGAAAATAATTCCTTCTCTCGGATATTGGCAATCGAATCATCATGTGACGAAACAGCTGCAGCGATTGTGGAGAATGGCACAAAACTACTCTCATCAGTGGTTGCCTCACAAATTGAAATACATGAACGATATGGTGGAGTTTTTCCAGAAGTCGCATCAAGGCAGCATGTTTTGAGCATTCTACCGGTAGTAAAGAGATGCCTGGAGGACGCCCACATGAGTTTAAAGGATATAAACGCGATTGCCGTAACCACTGGCCCTGGATTAGCGGGCTCCTTAGTGGTGGGGCTGAACACCGCCAAAGGACTGGCGATCGGCGCTAATAAGCCCTTAATTGGAATTAATCACCTAGAAGGTCACATTTATTCGGCTTGGATTGGCAAAGAACAAGAGTCACTATCCGATTTTCCGCTTTTGATTTTACTAGTTTCAGGTGGTCATACAGAGCTGATTTTGATGCAGGATCATTTACAGTTTATGAGATTAGGAAGAACCAAGGACGATGCGGCAGGAGAAGCGTTCGATAAAATAGCACGATTGATCGGGTTAGGTTATCCGGGAGGTCCGAAATTGGAGCTTCTGGCTGTTGAGGGCGATGATGCCAGATTTAAATTTCCTGTCGCGAAATTGGATGAAGAATATGATTTTTCATTTAGCGGATTAAAAACTGCCGTATTGCGCGTAGTTAAGGATTATGAAAAAAATCTAACCCCTTTGCCAAGTTCGGATATCGCGGCAAGCTTTCAAAAGGCGGTTATTAATTCACTTTTTGAAAAAACAATTTTGGCAGCAAACCGTTACCAGGTAAAAGGAATCATTATTGCCGGTGGAGTATCCGCGAACAAAGCTCTTCGTTCGCGATTTGATGGGATTGAGAATATTCCCATTGTTTTCCCAGATTTAGAATACTGTACTGATAATGCGGCGATGATCGGTGCTGCCGCGCATCATCGATTTTTGCGGGGTGCTTTTACTAATCTAAATATTGATGTTATGCCGAATTGGGAGATTCCATCAGCTTGATCGCTATTGGACCGCGATGATTCTATCCAAACCGCCAAGATCTTTATAAAGAGTAATAATACGATTTGGGAATAAAGTCTTACAAAAATCAAAAATGCCATTCCCTTGCCGATATTCAATTTCGAGCAGCATTAAATCGAACCCAATAGAGTAATCAACCACCAGACCAAGAAATCTTTTGATCAGTTCATCTCCATTTTCACCACCGATAAGGGCGATCGATGGTTCGTTCTTGATTACTTCCAAACCCTGACCTTCTTGATATGGTATATACGGCAAATTAGCTGTTATTAATGAAAATTGAGCTGAAACAAAATGATTTGGAACTAAATCTGATTGGATCAATTCGATCCTATCCTCAACCGCATGGCGAATTGAATTTAACCTCGCGACCTCAAGCGCTTTCTCAGAAATGTCAGTAGCATAACAGATTGCGGAAGGATATTTCAAGGCTAAGGTAATTGGAATAATGCCGCTACCTGTTCCAATATCCAAAATAGACAGCTTTTGTGTTAAATCAGGCCATTTGGCTAGTATTAGATCGATGATTTGTTCAGTTTCTGGTCGAGGAATTAGAACATACTGGTTTACATAAAATAAGTGATCGTAAAAACCACATTCTCCAAGCACATACGCCAACGGCATCCCTGATTCTAGTTTGGAAATATTATCTTTAAAGGCTTTTAATTCGCTTTTTGTTAGGACTAATTCGTCCTTGATTAGTAGGGCTGTTGTACTCTTGCCAGTTACCTTGGATAGAATCAATAATAATTCATTGATTGGGGTGTTTTTTTGAAACTGACTCAGAAATTTGAGTGTGCCCATCATTGCAGGCCACAAAGAAAAATGGCCATTGTTTAATCAAAATCAGTACTGGAAGTCAGTTTTTCCGCTTCATCACGTGTGGTCAATTCATCAATGAAAAGGTCAATTTCACCATCCATGACCACTGGTAAGTTGTAAGAGGAGACATTAATCCGATGATCAGTAACACGGGATTGAGGGTAATTATAGGTTCGGATTTTGTCTGAACGATCTCCTGAACGAACCATATCCTTCTTGGTCTTAATTAATTCTTCCTGGCGTTCTCGCTCTTGATTTTCATACAATCGCGCACGAAGTATTGATAATGCCCGTTCCTTATTTTGTAATTGGGAGCGCTCGTCTTGACAGGTTACAACAATGCCAGTTGGATGGTGGGTTAATCTAACCGCGGTGGAATTTTTTTGGACATTCTGTCCACCCGCGCCGGCAGACTTAAATACATCGATTGAAATGTCTTTTTCAGGGATGCTGATTTCAATAGGGTCAACTTCTGCCAAAACGGCTACTGTAGCGGCAGAAGTGTGAACACGACCTTGTGATTCTGTCGCGGGTACTCTTTGAACCCGATGTACACCCGATTCCCACTTAAGGCGGGAGTATGCTCTTTTACCTTTAATTTGGAAAACCGCTTCCTTGATTCCACCGATCCCGATCTCAGAAAGGTTGACTACTTCCATCTTCCAACCTTTTCGTTCGGCGTAACGACTGTACATCCTGAAAAGGTCGGCTGCAAACAGCGCCGCTTCGTCACCACCAGTTCCTGCTCTGATCTCCACAAACACGTTCTTATCGTCTCTTGGATCTTTTGGAATGAGTAATAAACGAAGTTCATCCTCAGCTTCGGGAATCGCAAGATCAAATTGGTCAAGTTCTGATTTAACCAAATCAAGCATTTCCGGGTCTTTTTCGGTTGCCAATAGGTTTTTTGCCGAAGCTGCTTGGTCGTACAAATTTTTGAGCACCCGAACCTTGTGAATAATTGGCTCGAGATCTGATCGTTCCTTATTCAGTTCTATTGTCTTCTGGTAATCGGTCTGTGATTCCAGAAGTTGAGATTCCAGCTCGGCGTATTTTTGTTCAAATTCTTGAATAATTTTCAACATAAAATATTATTTTTGAGTTGCTTGATAAAGTTTAGAAAGTTACCATGGATAAACCCATGGACAGGATTAGAATAACTGCAACTATGCCGAAAATAAATTGGTTTCGACGCAATTGTTTATTGTAAACTTCGTCTGTAGATTTTTTAATGGTTGTTTTTTTGGGCATATCTTCCTCTGTTAAAAAGAATAGCGACTAATTATACCGTAATCTAAAATCGTTATTCCAAGGATGATTTAATGGATTCGGCTACTTTTATAGTTATTCCAGGGGTGTTCGATAATTCTTCAATGCTGGCAGCTTTGATATTGTCGATCGATCCGAATCTCAATAAGAGACGTTTGCGTCGGGTCGGACCAACCCCCGGTATTGTTTCAAGTTGGGAAGCCAGACCAATTTTTCCGCGGCGCTGTCGATGTGAAGTTATTCCGAAGCGATGTGCTTCATCTCGAATTCTTTGAAGTAGATAATAAGCGGGTGAATGATCAGGTAATTTTAAGGGTTCAGTTTGGAAGGGAAAGAAAATTTCTTCTTCACGTTTTGCTAAACCAATCACCTGAATTGTTTCTAGGAGATTAAAATCCTGTAAAACATTCACTACTCGGCTTAATTGGCCCTTTCCACCATCAATTACGATTAAATCTGGGGTATAGGAAAAGCTCTCATCTTTGGATTTATTAATTAATTCTGTTTCACGATAGGATACCCAGCGATTAAAACGCCTTCGGATAACTTCTTCCATACTGGCAAAATCATCTGGGTTGCCAATGCTGGTCGAATTAATATTAAATTTTCGATATTGACGTTTTGAAGGAACACCTTGTTCAAATACGATCATAGCGCCAACTGTTGCCACACCTTGGATGTGACTGATATCATAACATTCGATTCTATTTAATGGTTTTTGTGAACCAAGCGCTGTTGATAATTCGATTAAAGCGGTTTCCTGTTTGTGGGTATCTATTTCCCATTGTTTTCTGAGGGCGGTGAGTGTTTCGGTCGCATTTTCCCTGGCGATTTGAATTAAATCTTTGGATTGTCCACGATGGGGGACCTTCAACTCAACCCGTTTGCCATTTCTCTGAGTTTTTAGCCATTGGCTGATAATTTGTGCCTCCTCAATTTGCTCTGGTAATAACATTTGATCAGGGATGGAAGCGGCTTCAGAATAAAACTGTTGAATAAAATTGGATAGAATTTCAGAATCCGGTGAATCCTCTGTTCCTTCCAGAATAAAGTATTCCCTTCCGATAAGTTTTCCTTGGCGAACGAAGAAGACCTGAACACATGCTTCGCCATCCTCCCGGGCAATGGCTAAAACATCGGAATCGAGATAATCATTGGGGAAAACCACTTTTTGTTTTTCAACAATCGCTTGTACGGCTCTGATTCGGTCTCGCAAGACGGCGGCTTTTTCGAAATTTAAATCGTTTGAGGCATTGTTCATCTCGGCTGATAATTTCCCCATAATGGGATCCGAAGTGCCAGACAGAAATGACATCAAATCATCGATCATTTCCCGATATCCGGATTGGTCGATCTTTCCGATACAAGGACCGGCGCATAATTTTATGTCATAGTAAAGGCAAGGTCGTTTATCCTTACCAGTAATTTCTCTGTCGCAGGTGAGGTAGGGAAAAATTCGACGAAGTACATCGAGAGTTTGGTAAACCGCCCAGGCAGAAGTATATGGTCCAAAATAGCGGGAGTTATCCAGAACTTTATTGCGGGTAACCAACACCTTTGGAAATGGATCACCGAGGGTTACCTTAATATAAGGGTAACGCTTGTCATCTTTTAGCCGGACGTTATATTTAGGCCGATGGCGCTTGATCAAATTCATTTCCAAGATCAATGCTTCCAATTCTGAGCCGACTACAATCCATTCGATATCGCGAATCTCAAAAACTAATTTTCGAGTTTTATTATCCTGGTTTGAATCACTATGAAAATAAGAACGAACACGATTTTTCAGATTCTTAGCCTTGCCGACATAAATAATCTTATTGTCAGAGTTTTTCATCAGGTAACAACCTGGCTTTTCAGGCAGTGTTTTTAGAATCTGGGAGAGGTTTTCTCTGATTTTCATATGGAAGATTTTACTCTTAAAAATGGAGTATGATTAACCGTCAATAAAAATAACCTTCGTGTAGATATATATGTTTGAAGAAAAAAACGAACTACTAAAACAACTCTTTTTAGAAAAAAATTTAACGTTATCTACAGCCGAGTCCTGTACCGGCGGACTTGTAGCGTCTGTGATCACCGATATATCCGGATCCTCCTCCTACTTCATGGGCGGTGTGGTCAGCTATTCCAATGACTCAAAAATGAAAATTCTGGGAGTAAGCCTTCAAAACATTATTGATTACGGGGCTGTTTCTGAGGCGGTGGTAGTGGAAATGGCGGATGGGGCAGCGAAGCAATTCGATACAAATTATTCAGTAAGTGTGAGTGGGATTATGGGACCAACTGGCGGTTCTCCCTTTAAACCTGTGGGTTTAGTGTGGATCGGAATACATACACCTGGTAATTCCTTTGGTAGAAAATATCAATTTAACGGTGATCGTTGGCAAAATAAAATTCACACGGTAGACGCATGCTTTGATTTATTAATTGATACTGTTCGCAACTTTAAGTAATTTACAAATTCACCACTTTCAAAAAATCAACCAAAATACCAGCTGTAATCCCCCAAATTACCTCATCTTCAAATGGGGCAAATTTATAAATATGACTCTTTGAGTCTGGGTGGATTCCCTCAATGCGGTTAATTGGATCCGTCAACCAATCAATAGGTACTGAGAATACTTTTTCTACCTCGACAGGGTTTGGTTGAACCTGATAATTTGTTGGCAGTGCAGCCACATAACTCGTAACTAAATAATTAGAGACAGTTTTTCGGGTATTAAGTTTGCCTAGCACATTCTCTTTGGGGATCGGCACGCCAATTTCTTCATTCGTTTCGCGCAAGGCAGTTTCAAGCAGGTCTGAATCCATTGGTTCCCAGGCACCACCTGGGAATGAAATTTGGTTCTTATGCGAATATACCATGTTGGTTCGTTTGGTAAATAGTATCTCCCATTGATCGTTGCGCTTGGTTAAAGGAATAATAACCCCGGCCATTTTTGCCGGTTTGGAACGTAACTCAGGAAAAATGTAGGACTCTAATACATCAGGCAAATATGCTGAAGTCAGTAAGCTTTGAATCTCACTTTGAGTTATCATATCGCTTCTTCAACTTCGTCCGCTGATTCATCTAAAATGTCTGATTCCAATCCTTCCAATTTGCTAATCATGCCTATTTCTTTAAGCAAATCGATCGAACCTTTAGTTTCAGCTACGGTGATCTTTCTACCAAATATCAAAAATCCGGTATGAGCCACCATTCTATCCGTCGGCCTTATTCGGGTAGGTTCTGGTTTGAAATAACGCAGAAGTATTTCAGTCATTTCGAGAAAAGCAAATTGATTTCTTTGTAAAGCCCTTATTAACCAGGAGGCTTGATTCATGGTTGGTACAAGGCTGCCAAAAAAACCTCCAGGGCGCAAACTATCCCGAACCTGAGTTATGTAATCATAAGGGTTGGCAACATCCAAAAAGATGGCATCCATGTCTTTTTCTTCAAATCCATCAGCGATATCACCAAGTTTAAATTCAACCCGATTTTCCAATCCAAGTCTCGTAAGATTTTTTCGAGCAAGTTGTTGAAATTCGGGCCGTTTTTCGTAAGTAAAAACTTTGCCTTCATTGCCCACTGAAAATGCCAAGGCAATCGTCATTGAACCAGAACCTGTACCAGCTTCCAATACTCTTTTACCTGGCCCGATTCCCATATTAACCAACAAAAAACCAATGTCTTTCGGGTACAAAATCTGAGTATTTCGTTTCAGATTGGTAAGAATATCCCCCAGCATTGGTTGGAGTAGAAAGAATGGGCTTCCTGTGTGACTAAAAATTTGTGAACCCCAGGGTAGACCGATGATCTCATCGTGTTTTACGATCCCTTTGTGAGTGTGTAATTCACCACCTTCAACCAATGTAAAAATAAAATGCTTATGGCGTAGTCCGACAATCTGGATGATGTCGCCGATTTGTGCCGAATTAGTAGATAAATTCCAAGGCATAGAAAAAGCTCTTTTCTGAATTATTTAAATATGAGTTAATTTTATCAGCGAAGCGAACAATTACTCACGGGAGGTTGATTTGATAACCCCGCCTCCAAAGAGAAGGTCATCCTGATAGATTACAGCCGCCTGTCCAGGCGTCAGGTCGCGCTGGGAGTCTTGGAATACAATATCGAAGATGTCCTTTCCAGAGGTT
Organism: Anaerolineales bacterium; assembly: GCA_035562755.1. Taxonomy (GTDB): domain Bacteria; phylum Chloroflexota; class Anaerolineae; order Anaerolineales; family Villigracilaceae; genus UBA5195. The sequence continues at coordinate 19,169 of DATMWA010000017.1, read as the reverse complement.
GGCAATATCTCCGCAGACACTAAACGGGCAGTATAGCGGCTTTTTACCATCACTTTAGCGCTCGTTAAAAATTCCGGTGGTATTAGCCAATTAGGGTTTTCAACCGTCGCTCGATAATATCCGAGAGCGTTCTTAGGTCCAACTAGCAAGGAATTATCTTTGAAATTCTTTTCGATCACATAGTATGGTTGGTCACTTGAAAAACCGAGACCTTTTCTTTGACCAATCGTAAAATTTGAAAGCCCATTGTGCATGGAGATTACTTCCTGCGTTGAAGCCTCAATGATGTTACCAGGAATATCATTCAGAACATTGTGCCGCTTTAGAAAGTCCCGATAATCGCCACCCGCCAAGAAGCAAAGATCCTGACTATCAGGCCGCTTTGCAACAGACAGTCCAATTTCAAGGGCGATTGATCTAATCTCATCCTTGGTGTACTGTCCAATTGGGAAAAGTAGATTCGGAAGGATGCGCGAAGGCAGGACATGAAGTACATACGATTGGTCCTTGCGCTCATCTAACGCGCGTTTAAGGGTAGGTAACCCACTGGAATGGACGACCTTTTGTACGTAATGACCGGTGGAAAAATAATCCGCCCCAAACGCCTGGGCATGCTTGTAAAGATGATCGAAACGAATCCAGCGGTTGCAATTCAGACATGGGTTTGGCGTGATTCCGCTTTTGTAGCCCTCCAGGAAACCAGTAACTACCTTATCGTAAAAAATCTGTTTGGCATCGAGCACATAAAATGGGATTTCAAGATAGGCGGCAACTTTTCTTGCCTGAGCAACAGAATCCGGTGTACAGCAGCGATTCGAATTCTCCTTGCCAGGCTCGCTCCATAATCTCATCATCATTCCAATTACTTCATATCCATCTCGTTTTAATAGATAAGCTGCGACGGAGCTATCAACTCCGCCAGACATGGCGATGACGACTTTTTGCTTCAACAATTTAGCCTTTTAATTCTCTATTGAGCTTTATAAGGGCAGGGAGTTTATCCAAAAGCTTGTTGATCGCGTCTTGGCTGGTACCTTGCCCGAGAGTGAGTCTTAATGAACCGAGTGCCCATTCCCGTGGTAGACCGATCTCGATCAATACATCACTCGGCTCAGGGTTACCTGTCTTGCAAGCGGAACCTGAAGAACAAGCAAAGCCGGCCTGGTCTAACATTCCTAATAGTAGGTTCCCATCTACATTCTTAAAGACAAAGCTGGCGTGGTTGGGCAGCCGATTGGTTGGGTGGCCGGTCAGTTTGGAATCAGGGACCGTTTTCAGGACCCGATTAATTAGCTCATCCCGCAAAATAGATAATTCTAGCGCTCTGGTTTCCCTGAATTTTTTTAGTTTTTCGATTGCCGCGGCAAAACCTACAATGTAGGCTACATTTTGAGTTCCAGCACGAAGACCAAACTCCTGACCTCCACCGGTTTGGGTTGGCAAGAGCATGGTACCTTTGCGGATAAACAATGCTCCAACGCCTTTGGGTCCATAAAATTTGTGGCTTCCGAGGGAAAGAAGACTAACCGGTAGATCTGCGAGATTGATAGGATAATAACCGGCTGCTTGAACAGCATCAGTATGAAAAGGTACGCCTTTATTCAAGCAAATCTCAGCAATAGTTTGAATGGGATTGATCGAGCCAATTTCATTGTTAGCAAGCATGAAAGAGACTAAGGCAGTTTTTTCATTGAGTAATTTGGAAAAATTATTTAGATTAACGACACCGAATTCATCCACAGATGACCAGTCCGCAGTGAACCCGTAGTAATCCGAAAGTTGTTGGATGGTGTGAGTAATCGCATGATGCTCTACTTTTGATGAGAGGAGGCGGGTTAGCCCATCCTGGGATCTTCTGAACATCGCGGTTCCACGCAGTGCAAGATTGTTAGATTCAGTACCGCAGGATGTAAAGATTAGCTCGGTAGGGTGGCAGTGTAGATAATCAGCGACGATTTCACGCGATTTTTCAACCGCGTTTTCAGCTCGTTGGCCAAAATAATGGATTGATGAGGGATTCCCATAATCTGCTTTGAGGTAAGGCTCCATCGCAGAGAATACATCCGGATCTAATGGGGTGGTAGCCGCGTAATCGAAATAAAATTTCTCGTTCATGATCGTCTCGTCCCGTGATTATACCTTTTTGATACCTTATAATTAAAAACCCATGGATAATTATTTTTTGGTGGTCACACCGGGTTTGGAAAATATTGCCCAAGCGGAAGCGGAAGCTTTTGGGTTGGTTGGTACAAAGACTTTAGGCGGGGTAAATTTTACCGGTAGCTTAAAAGATTTATATTCATTGAATTTGAGTTCGCGGGTTGGTTCGCGCGTATTAGTTCGGGTGGGACAACCATTCTTTGCCAGAAGTGATTCAGAACTGGGTAGCCGTGCTTTAAAATTGCCCTGGAAGCGCTGGATTAAAGAAGATGCAGTTATCAAAGTAAAGGCAAGTTGTTCAAAATCTCGCCTCATGCACAGCGGGATGGTTGAAAATATCATCCTCAGCGCAATCAGAAAGAGCATCCTGATCGCCCCCAAAACCTCGCAACCTGACAATCAAGAAATTGTTGAGGTCACGGTGAGGTTGAATGAAGACCTGGTGACGGTGAGCATTGACTCATCTGGTGAATTACTCCACAAGAGGGGATATCGAACAGAAGTGACCCGTTCCCCAATGCGAGAGACTCTGGCGGCGGCGTTGATTCTCTCATCAGGATGGAATGAAAATTTGCCATTAATTGACCCATTTTGTGGATCTGGGACTATTCCTATTGAAGCCGCCATGCTTGCCAGTTCAATCCCACCTGGATTCAATCGAAATTTTGCATTTCAAAATTTTCCTAATTTTGATCAGTCTGTTTACACAGAAGTACGATCTAAATTATTACCAAGTAAAAAGAAAATGTCGATACGCGGTTACGATCGCGATATCGGAGCGATTGGGATAGCGGAACGAAATGCATCCAGAGCAGGTCTGAGAGATGATATTTCGTTTGTGCATCAAGCAGTATCATATTTAGAGCCAAACGAAATCGCCGGCCACATAATTACCAATCCACCATATGGAGAGCGTTTAACGAGTAATAAAGACCTCAGAAACCTATATGCACAACTTGGCAAGATATTGATCGCGCGTTTTACTGGTTGGACGATAACATTGATAACCAATGACCCAATCGTCGCCGGACATTCGGGCTTAAAATTTCAAACAATTCTAAAAACCAATAATGGTGGAATAGATGCCTATTTCCTCAAAGCAAAGATCGGATAGGATTAAGTAATGCAGAGAGTTATCGTAATCACTGGAGCTAGCAGAGGAATTGGAAAGGCACTCGCTTTAAAATTGGCCGAAAATGGCGAATATTTAATGCTCGCGGCTCGTAATTATTCCGAATTAAACCAGGTTGCCCGAAAATGTGGAAGGGATACATTTGCATTTACGACGGATGTAACACGGCGTCAGGATATATCCAGACTCTTTGAAGAGACAATGCGAACTTTTGGAAGGATCGATGTTTGGATTAACAACGCGGGGGTTGGAATCTATCGTCGGGTCTTGGAATTGACCGATGATGATATTAACCAGATGATTGATTTAAATCTTAAATCTGCCCTTTACGGGATGCAAGTCGTGACCCCTTACTTTATATCACAAGGAAGTGGGCACATCATCAATATTTCCTCGGCTTTGAGCAGGGTTCCTTGGGTCAGTGAAAGATCTGCTTATAGTGCCGCCAAGGCGGCTTTAAATAACCTGACGGCAAATTTAAGAATGGATTTGAAGAAAATTGCCCCTGACGTAAATGTATCCCTGGTTTTGCCGGGGGCTGTTGCAACCGAATTTTCCGCCTCTGCTTTGCACGTGGACCTTGACCAACCGTTATCTCCGAATCGCCAAGCGGTAGAAGAGGTAGTTGAGGTAATAGTAAAATTGATTGAGAAACCAGAGGCGGAAGTATATACGGACCCTGATCAAAGAAAGCGGATGGTCGATTATTTTTCAGATATAGAGGCGTTTGAAAGAAAATTAAACATTGAGGAGGATTGAGATGGCTTTTAAAATTAAATTTGGTACTGATGGCTGGCGAGGGGTAATCGCGGAAGACTATACATTCGAAAACGTGCGAAGGGCGGCTCAGGGATACGCTACTTATATGAAATCCATGGGTAAAGCGGGCCAATTTGTAGTTGTTGGTCACGATAAACGATTCGGATCCGAGAACTTTGCCAAAGCGGTAGCAGAGGTTTTGGTTGGTAATGGATTAAAGGTCTATCTAACACAGGGATCTTGCCCAACGCCGGTGATCGCGTTTTCGGCGGTTAACAAGGGAGCTTGCGGGGCAATCAACATTACCGCGAGTCATAACCCACCGAGTGATAATGGCTTTAAAGTTCGGAATGAAACTGGCGGAGCAATTGATCCAAGTGGGTTGATCGAAATTGAAAATAATATCCCAGACGATGTTGGTGATGTTAAACAAAAAAAGTTCCAGGATTCGTTGGCAAACGGGGAAATTGTACTTTTTGATCCAGACCCAGCATATATTTCCCATCTCAATAAATTGGTTGATATTCAAGGTATCAAAGACGCTGGTTTCAAGGTAGTAGTTGATCCGATGTGGGGCAACGGAATTGGGTGGTTTACACGATTGTTAGCAGGTGGAAAAACCCAAATTGTTGAAATTCACGACCAAAGAAATCCAATCTTTCCTGAAATGAAGCGGCCTGAGCCAATTAGACCCAATATTGATAAAGGCCTTGAGGCTACCTTAACAAATCAAGCTGATGTTCTATTAATCACTGATGGAGACGCTGATCGACTTGGAATCGGGGATGAAAATGGCGAATTTGTTAATCAATTACGGGTTTATGGATTGTTAGCCTACTACTTACTTGAAATTAGAAAATTCAGGGGAGATATAGTAAAGACACTCTCAACAACTGGAATGCTGAACATCCTTGGCAAAATTTATAACGTACCGGTGCATGAGACTGGGGTTGGGTTCAAATTTGTAGCTCCTAAGATGACTGAAGTAAATGCCATGATTGGAGGTGAAGAAAGCGGTGGCTATGCTTTCCGTGATAACGTTCCAGAAAGGGACGGAATTCTCGCGGGATTGTATTTCCTTGATTTTATGGTTAAAACCGGAAAAAAACCGACAGAATTATTAAAAATGCTTTTTGAGAAGGTGGGCGGCGAATTCTTTTATGACCGAGTTGACAGTCAATTCAGCGGAAACAGGCATGATCGTGAACAAATGATTCTCTCCGCCAACCCGAAAACAATTGGTGGATTAAAAGTGACCGATTTGATTACGATCGATGGCTTTCAATTTAAGCTCGAGGATGGCGGGTGGTTGCTCATTCGATTCAGCGGGACGGAACCGATATTGAGAGTTTATTGTGAAACCCGGCATGGTGACCTGGTACAAGCAATTTTACAAGATGGGTTGAAGATTGCCGGCTTGAAGTAGACATGATGAATCTGTTCGATACCCATTGTCATCTGGACTTGGAGGACTTTGACGCCGATCGTGATGAAGTCATCGAACGGGCCAATGCGGCGGGGGTAGAACAGCTGTTGATTCCCGCGGTGGATTATGATTCTTGGGATAAATTATTGCGCATAGCCAATAATTATAATAATGTTTATGTTGCCTTAGGAATTCAACCGAATTCCGCTGATTCCTGGAAATCATCCTACCTGAATGAGCTCAAAAATTTAATAAAAGCTGATGGCAATAATAAAATCAAGGCTATCGGCGAAATTGGTTTGGATAATTATTGGAAAAGGGTTAATTTCAATACCCAGATGGGAGTATTAGAAGCCCAGCTTGAGCTGGCTGCTGAAACCGGATTGCCGATTATTCTCCATTCAAGGGAAGAAAACAATACCCGCCAGGGACTGTGCTCGGAGTCTTTTTTAAGAATCCTTAATGACTGGCTGGAATCTTTACCTTACGAGCACATCATCAAAAAGGCACCTGGAGTTTTCCACTCATTCAGTGGTGATCAGGCTCTTGTAAGTGAATTGATTCAATTAGGATTTTATTTTGGGATCTCTGGCTCCATAACATTTAAGAATGCTGAAATAAATCGGGAAGTGGTAAAATTTATACCATCCGATAGATTGCTTATTGAAACAGATTCACCTTACCTCAGCCCGGTACCTTTTCGGGGACAGCGGAATGAGCCTGTTTTTGTAACAAAAATAGCGGAGAAGATTGCAGAAATCTTGAATAAAAATTCTGAACAAATCGCCGAGCAGACCACCAGTAACGCGAAAAAATTGTTCCTGGGTGAGGATACTTTTGAATAATACATTTTTGGATTATGTAGAATCAGACCTTAAAGAGTTGGAAAACTTGATGAGGAAGCAAACCGGCGCAGAGTATCATGCAGATTTACGGGCCGCATTTGAACATCTGCTTTCCGCTGGTGGGAAAAGGATTCGACCTACAATTGTCTTTCTCGCGGGAGGGTTGGTTGGCGCGGATAAAGAGCGTTTAACTACTTTAGCTGGCGCGATCGAGGTATTGCACACAGCCACCTTGGTGCATGACGACCTGATTGATGGCTCGTTGTTACGGCGCGGGATTCCAACTCTGAATGCCCGGTGGTCCCCGGCCGCTACCGTATTAACCGGTGATTTTCTGTTTGGCCGGGCTGCTAAGCTCGCGGCTGAAGTTAATGATCTTCCTTTGATGAAGATGTTCGCGGAAACCCTTACGATCATTGTAAATGGTGAGATTTCACAAATGTTCCTTTCAAAAGGGGTTATTGATCGAAATAATTATTATCAACGTATTTATGCTAAAACCGGCTCTTTGTTTGAATTAAGCGCGTATGGAGCATCCTTAATTGGTACAGAAGATGAGACAGTTCGGATGAGATTCAAGCAATTTGGTTATGAATTGGGTATCGCATTTCAGATTATGGATGATGTACTCGACTTTAACGGTGAGCAGATGAAAATTGGCAAACCAGTCGGGTCTGATTTGTTAAATGGATTGGTTACATTACCGACTATTTATTATGCTGAATCCCATCCTGATGATCCAGAGATTAAGATCCTTTCTGAGGGTGGTTGGGCTAATCGGGAAAAAATGGAAACATTGGTGGAGACCATTCAGGATAGCCGGGCGATCGAGTACTCCATAAATGAGGCACGCGAACATATTTTGAAGGGGCTTGAGGCTATCAGCGTGTATGAGGGAAGAATTGAACATAAACACCTCAAAGATTTGGCGAATTACGTAGTAGAACGGACAAAGTAAGTCATGGTTGAACATACTTGCTTTTGGGATTCCACAATAAGCAGGTCAGAAACCAAAATAATCGATGCATTTCCCGAAAAATGTGATGTATTAATTATCGGCGGCGGATTTAACGGAATATCCGCCGCTTATCATTTAAACAAGATGGGTGCCAAAGTTGTTGTCTTGGAAGCTAAACATGTTGGTTGGGGGGCATCCGGCCGAAATGGTGGAATGGCGCTGACCGGACTTAAAGAGTCTGCCTCCACGCTTATCTCAAAGTACGGCATCAAAAAAGCAAAGGAGTTTTTTGACCATAGCTTAGTTGCTGTTGATTTGGTTAAAAATTTGGTCAGGGATGAAAACCTGCAACCGGAATTGCTTTCCACAGGCCATATCGAAGTTGCCAAGAAAGAGAAACATTTAACATACTTATTCGAAGATCATTCCGCGCTCAAAGAGCATTTCGGCTATGAGACGCAATTACTATCGGCTGAGGACCTTAGGGACGAAATTTCAAGTAAACGCTATTTTGGTGGATTGTTAGACGAAAAAAGTGTTAGCTTAAATCCCTTGAAGTTTGTAAGACAATTGGCCGAGGTCGCTGGGAAAAGTGGTGTAAGCATACTGGAAGATGTGCGGGTTGAGAAACTCAAACACTTTAAGAATGGCTTAATCGCGAAAACGAGATTTGGAGATATCAAGTCCGATCATTGTATTTTGTGTACTTCGGCATATACGTCTCAGGAATTTTCCGGTTGGACTGATTCACATCTGAAAATTGGTTCTTATGTACTCACAACTGAAAGATTACCCTTTCCCGCCGAGGAATTAATTCGCCGTCGGCGAGCGATTTTCGATACGATGAATTTTCTATCTTATTACCGCTTAACCAGCGACAATCGGCTTTTATTCGGTGGAAGAGCGCTTTTTGAAAAGGAGAGTCCATCTTCAATCGCTCAAAGCGAACCGATTCTGAGAGAAATGATGTTGGATGTTTTTCCTGAATTGCGCGAAGTTTCTACCAGTCATGTGTGGGGAGGAACCCTTGATATAACCTTGAATAAAATGCCAGTATTTGCTACAAGGGAAAAGATTACTTTCTCGATAGGGTTTGCCGGTCATGGAATTTCTCTAGCTACTTATTTTGGATTGCTGGTTGCCAACCAACTCAATGGTGATAAAACTTCGTCCCCGTTCCAGTTAGACTCCATTAAAAATGTTCCATTTTCTAAATTTCAGAATGCTTACCTGCCATTGGTTGAGAAATACTACCGCATAATAGATAAAATTAATTAATAGAGATATTAAAATTTGACTTATATTAAGGCGCGTGTTAAAATAGTCTATTATCTTTAATAACAGCTGGATAAATCATCGTGGATACACTTCGGCAGGCATTTCGGATTAATGTTGGATTTTTGATAAACGCGGAAATAGGATATTTTCGCGAATTTGATTTTAACATAGAATCTTATCGCGATGATGACCTTCACTTGCGAGATTTAGAAGGAATCGTCAAAATTTCACGAACCCAGCAAGGATTATTTTTTGAGGGTAATTTTAAAGCGAAAGTTGAATTGGAATGTTCACGATGTTTGGTGAATTATTTACAGGTAATTAACTTTGAATTTGCTGAATTATTCTCTTTTACCCCGGAAAATGTTACTGAATCCAATTTGATTGTTCCAGATACAGCCCAAATTGAGCTGGCAGAAATAATAAGAGAATATGCCTTTTTAAGTTTTCCAATCCAGCCAAAATGTTCTGAGGACTGTAAGGGATTGTGTGTTGTTTGCGGGCAAAATTTAAATATTGCTGATTGTGGACATAGACCTGAACCATTGCATACTTTTTCTAAATTAAAAGAATTATTACATAACGTCGAAGAAAAAGGACAGGAGAGCGAGTGAGCAACGAACAAAGAAAGCACGTTGATGAGCTAATCGGTTTGTTGATGGAGAGGGCCGAAACTCAAGGCTATCTTTCTCATGATGATGTAAATGAACTCGCTGAAGATCTGGGAATTAGAAAAGTGTCCAGTATTATCGCAAAATTGCGCTCAAAAGGTGTTGAATTTTTTGACCTTGATACTTTTGAAGAGAACGCGAATGAATATTCGCTCGATTTAGGAAATGTCAGTAATGACGAGGATGAATACCTTACCCAGGATTCGCTTTCAATTTACTTTAAAGATATGTCAAAGGTTCCACTTCTAAACAAAGAAGAGGAAATAGAAATCGCGAAGAAAATTAAAGCTGGAGAAGAGGCGTTGCAGAGAATGCAAGCCGATTTGGAAATTAGTGACGAAAAGTTAAAATTTTACGAAATTAAAATTCAGGATGCCCAAAACGCGCGGGATCATTTGATTAGAGCCAACACGCGACTGGTAATTTCGGTTGCAAAAAAATATTCCCGGCATGGAATAGCACTTACTGACTTAATCCAGGAAGGTAACCTTGGGTTAATGAAAGCGGTCAGTAAATTTGACCATACCAAGGGTTTTCGGTTCTCCACGTATGCAACCTGGTGGATACGCCAATCAATTACCCGTTCCATTGCAGACAACTCTCGAACGATTCGCCTCCCAGTTCACATGTCAGACCGAATTAGAAATATTTATAAAAAGAATCATGAGCTGGAACAATCCTTGGGTCGTAAACCAAGTACAGAAGAACTGGCCGAAGCGACTGGATTATCTGTAAAAAAGCTCCAATGGAGCATCAAAGTATCCTGGATTCCTCTCTCTCTGGAAAGTCCGGTCGGCGATGAGGAAGACTCTGAACTTGGAGCGTTTATTGAGGATCAACAAACGCCTTCTCCGATTCAAGCGGTATATGATAACCTCCTGAAAGAAAAATTGGCTGAGGTGCTATCTACTCTGCCGCCTAGAGAGATGAAAGTGATTAAAATGAGGTTTGGATTGCTTGACGGGAAAACTTATACACTTGAGGAAGTAGGCAACAAGTTTGGATTAACCCGGGAGCGAATTAGACAAATCGAGGCGATCGCTTTACGTCATTTACGTCATCCCAAACGAACCTCTGAACTTAAAGAGTTTTACTAAATCATTATAGTAAAATTGATATTCGTTAATCCCGAACGCGGAGCCAATGAGGGTACCGCGCTTATTTTATTGAGGCCTTATGAATAAAAACATCTTAATCGCCATAGCCTGGCCATATGCCAATGCAGAAATTCATGTCGGAAATATTACCGGATCGCATCTGCCGGGGGATATCGTCGCTAGATATCATCGTTTGATGGGTAACAAAGTTCTAATGGTGAGCGGTGCTGATTCACACGGAACCCCGGTTACAATCGCCGCTGAAAAAGAGGGCATCCCAGTGATTGAGGTCTACAAGAAATTCCATAAAGGATTCATTGACCTTTTCACTCAATGTGGGATTTCTTATGATCTTTTTACTTCCACCCATACAGAGAATCATTTTAAAGTCTCCCAGAGTATATTTTTGGCTCTTAAGGAAAATGGATACCTTTTTACCAAGACAGAGCCGCAATGGTATTCTCCAAGCGCAAAAAAATTCTTACCTGATCGCTTTGTTGAAGGAACGTGCTATATCTGTGGTTATCAAGATGCCCGATCCGACCAGTGTGATCAATGTGGGAACGTGCTTGAAGCCGAAAAGCTAATCGATCCGAGATCCAAAATTGACGGATCAAAGCCAGAATTAAGAGAAACGGAACACTTTTATATTGATCTCTCTGCGTTAGAGCCTAAGGTCAAGGAGTTTTTAAAAGAGCGTTCTGGTCATATGCGCGAAACTGTTTTGGGTGAATCTCTTGGAAAGATAGAAGCGGAAGGTTTAAAACCTCGGCCAATAACCCGGGACCTTGATTGGGGCATTCCAGTACCCGTGGATGGTTGGGATGGAAAATGTTTGTATGTTTGGTTTGAGGCAGTGATTGGATACCTTTCCGCGGCAATTGAATGGTCGGAAATCACAGGCGGGGAGTGGAAGGATTGGTGGATGAATGAAGAAGCCAAACAGTATTACTTCATCGGTAAAGACAATATCTTCTTTCATACCTCACTCTGGCCAGCCCAATTGATGGGTGTGGATCGTAAATTCATTGAAATATTCTCTGGTGAGAAAGGAAATCTGCTCACACTGCCTTATGATGTACCAGCAAATCAATTCATGAATATGGAAGGGCAAAAAATCAGCGGGTCTCGACGCTGGGGTGTGTGGGGTCTGGATTTTTTGAAAGATTATGATCCGGACGCGTTAAGATTTTATTTGACGATTAACATGCCAGAAAACAAGGATAGCGACTGGGATTGGAGTGAATTTATTACCTTGAACAATAACCAATTACTGGCTACTTGGGGTAATCTTGCCAATCGAATGTTATCGTTTGCCGATAAAAATTGGGAAGGGACTGTCCCTAAAATCAATTTTGATGATTTGAGAGAACAGGATTTGGAATTACTTAACAAAGTTGAAAATCAATTCAAATTAATTTCGGATGAATACGAAGCTGTCCATTTGCGCTCTGCTCTGACAGAATGCCTGAGACTAGCAACAGAGGTCAATCGCTACATAGACTCGAATGCGCCTTGGAAGAAGATCAAGGAGAACAAAGATGAAGCAGCGATCTCTGTGTACACCGCATTACGGGCAATTGATACATTAAAAATAGCCTTTGCTCCGATTTTGCCATTCACAAGTGAAAGATTGCATGCTATGTTTGGATACGAGGATACCCTTTTTGGTCAACAAATCATCGGAACCGAAAACGATTCTTTGGGGGAACATCTGACATTGCGCTACAACGAAGTTAAGCCTTTTGAACTGCGATGGAAATTGAGCAATTTGGAACCTGGAAAAAAGCTCAACCAGATTGTCCCATTAATCAAGAAACTTGACGAAAAATTAGCATTGATTGAACGTGAAAAATTGGAAAAATGATCCATCAACAAAAAAACAGCATCAGCTGTTTTTTTGTTGGTTAAACCAGAAATTAGGCTAATTCTTTGACGGCGGTTGTAACATTAAAAACTGGCGGATATTCGAAGTGTTTTTTAACCGCGCAGAGGTTGGCCACTTTAATCAAGGAATCCCTATAGCGCTCCGGGAAAGAGTCAGGAATTTGAATCTCAAGATCAATTTTTTCAATTAACCCAGAGAAACCGCCATGCATTCTTTGCACGATTTGGATCCCATCTGTGCTAATTCCGCGTTGTTGGCAAAATCCGAGAACATAGATTCCGGCGCAGGTTCCGATAGAGGACAAAAACAGCGCGAAGGGAGTTGGCGCCGACGAAACCGGAGGTTGATCTGTTTTAACTGTAAATTGCCCAAAATGAGCGTCTACTCTGGAACCACCGGGAAAATCAATAACCATTTCCATATATTTATATCTCCAATGAATTTGTTTAATACCCTCATTGGATGATGGAATCATTCAAAAAGTTACAAGAAATTGAATTAATTGACCAATGTTGCTTTCCAAATTTTTCGAACGGAGTTGAACAAAAAAATTCGACTATCGGGATTTAATTCATCCTTGTGGATGATTTTTTCATAAAGTTGACCTGTTTCTAAGAGATGCTCCCGATAAGTTCCCGACAATAAACCGCAGGAAGCGGGTGGCGTGTATAACTTGCCTTCCAGCTCAACGGCAATATTGGCAATCGATGTTTCGGTAATTTGTCCATTCTCATTAACAAACAGCTCATCAGCCATTAACGGGTTGGGGATTGACTCCAAATGAGGATCTTGCAGGGTTGTTTTGTGATAAATCTGCCAGTCGTTTGAGTTGACAGGATTCGGGCTAAATTTTAGTTTTGTGGTTTCAGGCGTCTCGGCGCATATTTCAATCCATTTATATGTCCGCTTGCCTTCTTTAGACAATCTCAGGTTCACTTTATAATGTTTTTCGGCGTCAAACAACGGCACTAATTGATCAAGTTCCTGGCTAATCATGGGCTGATCATAAGAATAATCGAATAACTCAGCCGATTTGGCTAATCGCTCGAAATGTTTTTCAATCAGAAAATAATTATCTCGTGAATTCCAAAGGATAGCCTCTTTTAATTCAAATTTTGGACTTGGTTGGGTGATAACTTCAGCTTTTAACAAGGCCTCTTCAAATTCCCCTTGATCCGTTGAATCCCAAACAACTCCGCCGCCGACGCCATAAGTGAGTAAATTTGTCTGGTTGTTAATCACTGCGGTTCGGATAGCAACATTAAACTGGCAGTCCAATTTGGGTGTAATAAACCCAATCGCGCCGGTATAAATTCCCCGCGGCGTGGATTCAAGGTCTTTTATGATCTTCATCGTGCTTATTTTAGGAGCTCCGGTGATTGAGGAACAAGGAAAGAGGGCTTTGAATATGGAGGCGATATTCTCAGATGAATCCGATTCCACCGTTGATGTCATTTGCCAGAGGGTTGGATATTTTTCAATTTCAAACAGATGATGGGTCCTTACACTTCCGATTTTGGAGATTCTACCAAGGTCATTGCGAGTCATATCAACGATCATGATGTTCTCCGCCTGATCTTTTACAGAGTTTTTTAGATTGCTTTTGAGAACATCGTCCTCGGTTAGTGTACGACCGCGCCGGATAGTTCCTTTCATTGGTTTACATTTGAGCGCTGATCCGTTTTTGGTGAAGAATAATTCCGGCGAGAAGGAACAAATCGAAATATCATCGTATTTCAGGAAAGCAGAATATCCGGGGGACAGTGAATTAACCAGTGAATGGAATAGAGAATAATGATCTCCAATCAGAGTGTTATAAAGTCGGAAAGTGAAATTTACCTGATAGGTATGCCCAGAGGCGATTAACGCTTTGATGGAGGATATCGATTTTTCGTATTGACTTCGGTCGATGGAAGGGACCCAACCTGAAAGTGAAAAAGGAATATCAGCGCTTGGCAGATTATTAAACTTCGCGTAGCCATTATACAATTTAAATCGTACCAAATCATAATCATCAAAAGATTTTGTAAAATTCTTTTGATCCATACCTTGACCAGCTTCATATGTCAAGAATCCGACTGCGAATAGTTCCTTTTCGTAACAAAAAGTTTCTATATTTGAAAGGGAAGAATGAACTTTCGATGGATCACTGGTGGAAATCGTTAGAATGGGATCTTTAAAACCAAGCCAAACTTGATTAGTTTGATCATAAATAATGGCATCAAATTCAGTAGCTGACATCTATGATTAGGTGAAATTTTTGATAACTTCTATGATTCGTGCCGAAGCTTTTCCATCGCCGTACGGATTTACAGCCTGCGCCATGGACAGGTAATCATCATGGTCAACCAGCAGTTTTTTGACCATTTCCTCAATCTGGCGTGATTTTGTTCCAACCAGGCGAACTGTTCCAGCTTGTATACCTTCTGGCCTTTCGGTTACGTTTCTCATCACCAAGACAGGTTTGCCGAAACCAGGTGCTTCTTCTTGCAATCCTCCGGAATCCGTCAGAACTAGATATGACTCTTTTATGAGGTGAACCATCGGCAAATAATCAAGAGGCTGGAGTAAGGAAACATTCGGTACATCTTTGAGCAGTTTTGTTGCAACTTCCTTAACATTTGGGTTTGGATGAACAGGATAAACGAAATGAATTTCATTCTTAAATTCCTGCGCAAGCGTGGCGATGGCTGTACAGATGGAACGGATTGGCTCTCCGAAATTTTCACGGCGATGAGCAGTGACCAAAATAATTTTTTTAGGACCAATTTCACTTTTAAGAGTTAGCAATTCTGTGGGAATCGGAAGAGTTCCGACTGACTGAATCGCGTCAATCACAGTATTCCCGGTTATAAAAATAGATTCGGATGAAACATTTTCCCTTAATAGATTGTTTTTCGCGGTTTCAGTCGGAGCAAAATGAGCTGTGGCAATCGTTCCTGCAATTCGGCGATTACCTTCCTCGGGATATGGCTCAAAATTCTTAAATGTCCTTAATCCCGCCTCAACATGCCCAAAATTTATCCGGTTGTAATATGCGAGCAAGGCAGCCGTCATCACGGTAGTCGTGTCACCTTGGGCAAGAATCCAATCAGGCTTTAATTGGGTAATAACTGGGTCAAGATTGGTTAAAATTTGGGATGTGAGCACACTCAGACTTTGATCTGGTTTCATCAAATCCAGATCTATGTCCGGTTTAATCTGAAAGAGATTGAGGACCTGATCTAATAACTCTCTGTGTTGGGCGGTCGCACAAGTAGTACATTCAAAAGCCGAATCACTTTCCATCGCTTTGATGATCGGCGCCATTTTTACGGCTTCAGGTCTGGTGCCAATAATATTTAATACTTTTATTTTGGTAGTCATGTAAATTTCAACCTTTTCGCGGCCACAAATAACATTTTAAATAACAATGCACCATGCCGCCAACGATCAATGTTGGTTGTGCCATAAGTTCTATCTTGGTAACGAATCGGCAGGTCAACGATCTTCAAGTTTAATTTTGAGGCTCCAAAAATTAAATCGTAATCCCCAAATGGATCAAAGTCGCCAAAGTATGCTCTGTTTTTCTCAATCTCCTGATAATTTTCTCTGCTAATCACTTTCGTGCCGCAGAGAGTATCCCGGATGGGTTGGCCGAGCAGCCAGGAAAAGGCGAAACTGAAAAATTTATTTCCTATCAGGTTCAAAAAGCGCATAGCCTGTTCATGCATCGGATAAACAAGTCTTACTCCATTTACGAATTCACCCCTGTTTTGGACCAAGACTTCATAAAAACGAGGCAGATCCTCGGGTTGAACTGTAAGATCAGCGTCAAGAATCATCAGGATATCTCCCGAGGCTTTTTCAAAACCGACTCTTACTGCGTCCGCCTTTCCTTTGCCTGGCTGTTTGTATAATTTAGGGTTGAGATGGGGGTAGCCGGGAATCAAATTTTCAATCACACTGAAAGTATCATCACTCGAATTGCCCTCAACGAAGATTAATTCTTGTTCTTTTCCAAAATTTGGTAATCGATTGAGCGCATTTTGGATATTTCCGGCTTCGTTACGCGCTGGAATAATAATACTGACACTTCTTTCCTGGCGCGCGGTTTCGAAAAGAGGGCGAGCGATGACCACATTTGTCCATGCGAGGTGGGAAAGCGGAGCAATTTTCACCAGAAATTTATTCGATAATGGATCCAAAAGAGGTAGGCGTACTGGAAGCAAAATTTCTCGTTTATGGTTGATTACATCAAAACCGGATAACTGGAGCAGATTTTTAACATCCTCAGGAGTAAACCAATTTTGAGGTAGCAAGCGTTTTGCCAGCCCAAGACTGCTGGATATGGAAATAGCGGGTTGATATATCCGATTGAAGAAATTAATTACGATTCTCGTTTTCGGCGAGGAAAGTTTATGGACCTGGTTCAGCACGGTTTGCAAATCCCACACATCATTGATCAAATCAGACAGAATGATCCAATCAAATGTCTCGTTAATTGAAATATCGTGGGCATCCATCTGAAAGAATTGGATTTCCGGATGGTTAATTTTGGCCTGCTCGATCATTTTTGCGGAAAAATCAATCCCGACACCATTTTTGGGTTTTAAGGATGCCAAAAGGTCGCCGCGGCCACAACCAATTTCCAAGACTCGTTTGCCTTCACCGATATTCCAGAGCAAGACCTGTGCCAATCTCGAATGATAATAACCGCTAAACGCGTTCAGGTCAGAATGATTCAGCGCGATATCATCCCAATGTTTGGCCCGAGTCTGTGTGTATGCCTGAAATTTATCCGACATTTCCAACTGTTAATCTCTCTAAAAGATATTGAATCGCCCATTCAACACCCTCTTCCTCGTTTGAGGGGGCGATAACTTGAGCAACTTCTTTTAATTCAGGAACCGCATTCCGCATGGCGATTTTAATTCCTGAATAATTAAGCATGTGAATATCAATTTCCTGGTCGCCAATTGAAGCGACGTTTTCTGGAAGCACGCCTATGTATTTCGCGTAATATTCCAAAGCAGTGCCTTTGTTCGTGTTCGGTGCGGTCAGATCCAGAAATTGCTCGCCGGAAATAACCATGTTATAGCCTACTCCTAATTTATTTACCATTTCTCTAAAATCATTCATCAAATCGCGCCGGGCAACCAGGGTAAATTTAAGCAAGGGCAAATCAAAATCTTTTTCCGGATTCCGTGTCTGACTATTTGAAATTTCTGCCGCGGTTTGTTCGTCGATCAGCTCCAAACTTTTTGGACTTCCAAAATAACGAATTTCTCCGGTCGTAAGCTCTGCCAATAAGGCAGTATCAGTTTGCCGAGCAAAAGAAATCATTTTTTGGAGATGAGCGAAGTTATGGAAAGTATTTGTGTAAATATAATTGCCTTGAATACCACTTCGAATCATCGCGCCCGCGGAACAAATATAAGGTAGATCAATCCCCAATCTTTCGAGCGCGATCTCCGCGCCTTTAGGACCTCTGCCAGTCGCGATGATGGGTTGGATTCCCTCATCCATCGCCCGTTTTATGCTTTCTCTTGACCTGGTTGAAACTTGCTTTTTCTCAGTATACAGAGTGCCATCCAGGTCAATCGCAAAAATTTTTGTGATCGGGTAACGTATCATAGCTATCAATGCTACCATAAGAACCAAATCTAATCTATATCATGCGGGTAGGTTATAATTTGTTAATATGGAAGAACGAATTCAAAAAATTATGGCAAGAGCGGGAATAGCCTCTCGTAGGACTTGTGAAGAATATATTCTCCAAGGACGAGTACAAGTCAATGGCAAAGTGGCTGAAATTGGCCAAAAAGCTGACTCTGAAAAGGATCAAATATCCCTGGATGGCAGACGAATTAGGGACGCCGAAGGCTTGATTTATATTGCCCTCAATAAGCCAAAATATGTGCTCTCAACCGTCGAGAACGAAAAGGGTGATACCCGTCAAACTGTTCGAAATTTGATTCCCATGGCTGAAAGGCTCTATCCGGTAGGTCGTCTGGACTTTGAAAGCGAAGGTCTGATCTTAATGACCAATGATGGAGAACTTGCCCAAAAGCTTACCCATCCTTCACATGGACACACTAAGGAATATTCAGTCCTACTCGCGAGACAACCCGATACAGAACAATTGGAGACCTGGCGGCGAGGGGTAGTTTTATCGGACGGCTACAAAACTCAGAAAGTGGATGTACGTCTTGTTTCGCTGGCCGGTAAAGGCGCATGGGTAAAAGTGGTCATGAGCGAAGGAAGAAAGCGGCAAATCCGAGAAACAGCGGCATTGCTTGGATTACCTGTGGTAAAAATCATTCGAACCAGGATTGGACATTTGCGTTTGGGGACCCTTAAGACAGGTGAGTTTCGAAATTTAACCCCAGATGAAATCACTGATTTAAAATCAGATAAGGCGCCAGTTGCTAAGGTTTTCAAGAAGACAATCAAGACTGAAAGTTGGAATAAAAAACCGCCTCAAATATCCAAAAAGGAAGTCGCAAAAAAATTTATTAGGGAACAAAGGAAGAAGTAAAATTTCCTGCGGGTCAAACTTGCTCTGTGTTCTCTAAGGCGCAAAAAACAATCTACCAGCGGTAAGAATAACAATTCACCATGTAAATATAAGAAAGATCCCCAGTTGGGGATCTTTCTCTTTGGTTCATCTTAGCAGGTACGAATATCTACAATTTCAAAGACGATTGGGGTTAAGATCTCGCGGATTTTATTTTCATCGAGGTTTTTGACTTTAAAAGTCACCAGGCGATAAGCGTTGTCATCATCCATAAGCTGACCGAGGGTGAGGATGCTTCCATCGGCTTGGGCAATTTCGTGAGTTACCTTAGCCAACTTGCCGGTTTTATCTTCAATCCGGATGGTTACCCTGACTCCGATCTCGCGCGCGCCTAAGAGATCGAGAAATACTTTGAATAAGTCAGTCTCGGTAATGATGCCTACGCAATGTCCTTCT
>DATMWA010000016.1:0-3477 GCA_035562755.1 Anaerolineales bacterium | reverse complement strand
TGTCAATGAGTTTGAAATTTCCAGGTCGATATGATAAACACTTGCGCCAGGTAGTTCCTTGAGTGTGTCCTGTTCTATGCCGATCAAACCGCTTGAGTAGATAGAGCGGTCATCCCAGGTTTCCATCAATCGGTCAATACTTTTCTGCTCCCCATTGTTTGCAGAATTCTTCTGCCCCGGGTTGAACTTACAAGAGGAGAGAAAACACGTCAGTAACGCTACTGTAATAAGCATAACGGCTCTTTTTTTCATAGGAATCTCTCCTCAGATGCGGGGTTTTAAATACTTTAATGCGATTAGATTAAGGTTGTCTTAATAGTTTTGACACACTAAGGTTTTAGGAAATGGAAAGATGGAATAAATAACCATCCATGCCTGTAACTTCGGAATGGATGGTTAGGCTTTCCCAATATTCTGAAATAACTTCGCGAATTATAAGCCGCTGGAGGTTTTAGATCGATAAACATCCTTGCACAGTAATATCCCTCCGATAAACAGGGACGCCAAAGCCAATGTGAAGAGAATGAGCATGCCAATTACCACAATGAACCATGGGCTATCTTCGCCGATCCTGCCATCTGCCAGTCCGGTGATTACCGCAAGCCCCTGGCTGCCGATAATTAATAAAATGGCGATGCCCAGGCTCCAGGCGACCATTTTCACTCTGGAATGCGCCCGGATTGTTGCCCAGATCAACATTGCCCCGCCACCCAAAGCGAAAAAGAATAACTCAGCCGGCATCAAGTAATCAAACCTGAACCTGCCATCCATCACCAATGAAATGGTAGCAAAGATTATTGGCGCAGCGATGGGCAACCCGGTCAGGACTGTCCCGGCAACCGCAAGCAATTTGGTGAACCAGTTTTTCTTCATTTTAGCCCTCCTCAGCACGCATTGCTACTACCACTATACAGCATCCTGAGGAAGAATCAACTGTTTGGCAATCGTAGAAAGCAGATTTATTTTTGCTCGATATTGATCGTAAAGATTGGGTAGGATCGCGAGAGAAAACCTAATAACCCATTAATAAAAACGATTACCCCTGACATTTCAAGCGTTTCTTCACATGCAACCAGCAAGTTAAAAAATAAATTCTCAGTGCCGCTTGTTTCTGCAGCCAATCCACCAATAAGCTCAAATCCGATCAATCCGCCAATATAAAGAAATGCCGCAAGGATAAAAGTTCGCCCGGTTTTTTGGTCTAGTTTTTTTACGAACCTGTAGAAAAAAAGTATTGCGAGTGCTACTACCAGTATTCCAGCGATTACCCAGGTAAAGTAAAACACACCCAATGATGTTGCCCCGATCCAATCCCGCAGCGGCTGTGTCAATTTCTCGTGAAATTCGAACCATTCGTCAACAGCCATTAACGAAAATCCAAGAGATAGTAATACCCAAAACGCCGTTCGCGATTCTTTTCTTTGTGATTCCAGAAGTGAGACAATGATCAGAAGAAAAGAGCTGGTGACTAAAATGACGCTTTGAAATAAGGTTGGAATATTGTTTTCATTATTAAGATTGAAAAGTGGAACCAACCCGTAAATTGAAGGATGGTCGAAGATATATTTTTCAATTTGCCCCGCTAGGTGCGCCAGCAACATCACCCCTGCAATCGAAAATAAAAAGACAGTAATTTTTCTCGAGTTAATTTTTATGGCATTGAAATTTGTGGTTTTTTGCATCGCAAAAATGATCCCGTATTAGTTCACCAATTTTGTTCTTATCACATAATGTTTTTTGAAAACCACATCTTTTCAGAGAAACAAGAAAAGTTTAGTGACCTGGCGAGCGATTGCATTGCCATGTTTTCGCTGCTCGTTCCTAACCTTACTGTTTTTACACCTCGCCCTGCAAGGAGGATTAATCCTGTCATAACCAGCGCTTTTGCCAGCCCCCGGTGTTGATGCCGCGGGTGAATTCCGATGGGATCTGAGTGCCCGACTGATTTGTCGTCCTCATCCAGGCTGCAGATGCAAAAACCTGCCAGTGAGCCATCTGGCGCAAGTGCCAGCAAATCGAGGTCCATTTCATATTGCGGGGCGTTCATCATCGCCTGCCGCAATTCCACGGTCATCTTTTCGGTTCCAAATGCAGCCCGGTGTAAACTTACCAGCTGTTCCACGGGATCTGATGGAGAAACAGCCCGCCATGTGTATCCGGCTGGAAAGACAGGTTTATCGAGTGGTGTGGTCAGATCACGTGAGAATTGAAGCGACCGCTCGCTTTGCAGAACAAATCCATTACGGGATAGAATTTCAAGCCGTTGTGCATTGCTTGCTTCACAAGCATGGTCAAGCGTGTAGTTTTCACCCTCTGCCAGATTGCGTTGTCTCTGAACCCGACCGCCCCAATCGACGATCGCTTTTTCCAGTTCTGGTGAAGAACATCCGGGTGCGATTTCAAACCACAGGTTGGCATACTCATCTACAAAAGCAAATCCCGACAACTCTTTGCCTTTTCGCCAAAGGCGAAGAGAATTAATTACTGATTTCATCTGGACTTGCTCTTCAAAATCAGTGATGGTGGAATTTGGACCAAGAGTTTTAATTAATGCTCTGGCTGCTGCGACCTTATCGCGGTTTGTTAATCTTGACTCGCTCATCTTTTTGGGTTCCAACACTTGAAAGGGATTTAATTTACCGAATCTTTATAACATTAAAAGCCATGGAAAATGTATCTGCAGGGATAATTAATGAAATTTTTACGCGGTAAGGAATACAAAAACCGGCAGCGCAGTATTTTTACGCCACCGGTTTTTGAAGAATCTCACAATTTTATTTGATGTCTTTGGTGGAAAGACCGAGTGCCTTAGCTACCCCTTCGCCATAGGCTTTATCTGCCTGGAGGCAATTGCCAATGTGGCGTAACTTGATAAACTCGGGGGCATCTCCCATTGCGCGGGCGGTGTTTTCAAATAACACCTGCTGCTGTTTCTTGCTCATCAGGCGGAAGAGTTTACCCGGCTGGGTGTAGTAATCGCTGTCGTCCTCGCGGAAATTCCAGCTGCTGGCAGCCCCGAACAGGTCTAATGGTGGCTCTTTGACTTCGGGTTGTTCCTGCCATTCATTGAAGCTATTGGGCTGGTAACCGATAGTAGATCCATGGTTGCCATCTACCCGCATTTGCCCATCCCGGTGAGAGGCGTGAGCAGGAGCGTTTTTGGGGTTGTTAACTGGAATCTGGTGATGGTTGATTCCCAGTCGGTAACGCTGTGCATCGCCGTAAGAGAACAAACGCCCCTGCAACATTTTGTCAGGGGAGAACCCGATTCCAGGCACAATCGCCGCGGGGTTGAAAGCAGCCTGCTCCACGTCCTGGAAGTAGTTCTCCGGGTTGCGGTTTAGCTCGAGGATTCCCACTTCGATTAGAGGGAAATCTTTTTTGTACCAGACCTTGGTCAGATCAAACGGGTTATAAGGCATCTTCTTAGCTTGTTCTTCAGTCATCACCTGGATGTACATTTTCCAGCTCGGAAAA
>DATMWA010000015.1:0-7857 GCA_035562755.1 Anaerolineales bacterium | reverse complement strand
TTTATACTTGGCGCGGCCGGCATCGCCATGACCATCACCCACACACCTGCCGGGTATCTCTCAGATCGAATCGGCTCGCGTCCCATGCTCATCGCCTCTTGGGTCTCTGGACTGGTGGCCACCGCCATCATGGCGTTTAGTACCACGCTCAACACTTTTACAGTTGGCTTACTCCTGTATAGCTTCACCGCCTTTGTTTCTTCCCCCCTGGGAAGTTACACTACTTCAGCCCGCGGTAACATGTCTGTGACCAGAGCGGTTACTTTTACCTCTGCCTCCTTTAACGCCGGTACCATCCTTGGCGCCACGCTTGGCGGCTGGATCAGTGAAACCTACGAATTAAGGACTATTTATTTTGTCGCGTTTGGATTATTCATCCTCTCCACCTTGCTGATTTTTTTCCTGCCCAATCAGCCTATCCATCCGCGTACCGCTGGGGAATCCAGTACGAGTATTCTCCGTAATCGGCCTTACTTCACCTTTCTCTTTGCCAGCGTTTTTCTCCTCTTTTTCAGCCAGTTGAGTGATCCATTCAACGCCAAGTTTCTTCAAGAATTTCGCGGGGTATCCTATCAACAAATTGGCTACCTCGGCTCGATGGCCGGCATCGGTAGAACTACCATGCTTTTTGTGCTCGGCAGTCTACCGCCTCACCTCGGCGCGCTGCTCGGTTTGATGGCGGTCGCGCTTTTTGATCTTCTCATTCTAAAATTCACCAACCTTCCGGTTTACTATGCCGCCATGTTCCTTTCTGGAGGTTTACGCGCCACCAAGGTCATTCTGGTCTCCATGCTTCGTCCCTTTGTTCGCCAATCCAATGTTGGTTTGGCATATGGCATCGCCGAAACATTTTACGGTAGTACCCTCATCTTTGCCCCGGTTGTGGCTGGCTATCTTTACGATCGCGACCCCGAGACAATCTATATCAGTGCCATCATCGGAATTGTGATTACGGCGGGCATTTTCTTTCCACTGGCTGGAAAGCTCAAAACCCCCACTTTCGAGGAGGAACCCGAATGAGTCTTCTTATTCGCGCTTTTGTTCAAGGGCCGGTTCAAACCAATGCCTACCTGATCGCCGATAGTTACACCAAGGAGGCGGCTGTCATCGACCCTGCCTGGGACGGTAATCAGATCTACCAAGCCGCCATGAATGAAGGTTGGCGGATTGCCCATCTTTGGTACACCCATGCCCATTTCGATCATATCGCCGGAGCTGGCGCGATCGCGGATCTATTGAACCCTTTGCCCCTGGTTGGCTTGCATCCAGCCGACCATGACTTGTGGAAAGTTCGCGGCGGGGCTGGTTATTTTGGCATGACCATCGATCATGGTCCTGAACCGGTGGTTGATTTCTTCGATGGACAAATCCTGCGCCTCGGTTCGAGTGTATTGAAGGTCTTTGAAACTCCAGGCCATACCCGCGGACATGTGGTTTTTTATGCCGCCGATGATCAGGCTTGCTTTTGTGGTGACCTCATTTTTCAAGGCTCGGTTGGACGAACAGATCTTCCAGGCGGAGATCATGACCAGCTGATTGACTCCATCGACCGGGTAATTCTCACTCTACCGGATGAAACCATCCTTTATTGTGGCCATGGATCGAGCACAACGGTCGGTATCGAACGTCTCAATAACCCATTTCTTTAATTCCAATTTATACCAAGTTTGCTATAATTGAAAATAT
Organism: Anaerolineales bacterium; assembly: GCA_035562755.1. Lineage (GTDB taxonomy): Bacteria > Chloroflexota > Anaerolineae > Anaerolineales > Villigracilaceae > UBA5195. The sequence continues at coordinate 6,171 of DATMWA010000015.1, read as the reverse complement.
GGAACACAAGATCCTTGACGCCGCCGAAAGCATTTCAAAATTCTTAAATTCATTCAGTCGACCCAACCGAATCGCTGTTTTGCTTGCCATCGGCAAGAGCGAGACTTGTGTTTGTCAACTTAGCACCATATTAGGTTGGAAACAGGCTTATCTTTCCCAACATCTCATGGCGCTGAAGAAATCCGGCATCATCTCCGACCGCCGCTCAGGTAAATATGTTTATTACCGGCTCACTGACCCCAGTTTGTTGGATCACTTCAAAGCATTTACCAGCATGGTTGGTTTGCCAACCGACCTGATCGATCCTTGGATTACACCAAGAGAAACCCTGAAATGTGAGTGCGACCATAATTTGGAAACCCCCTCCATCGAATAATCACTCATAAAAAGAGGGCGAGCTTTTTAAGCTCGCCCTCTTTTTATTTTTATTTGAAATCTTTATTTTGCGTAATCAACCGCGCGGGTTTCACGAATGACCGTGACCTTAATTTGACCCGGATATTGCATCGTCTCCTCGATCTTTTTGGAGATATCTCGCGCCAGGCGCGTTGCGGCTAAATCGTCGATATCGTCTGGTCTGACGATAATGCGCACCTCTCGCCCGGCTTGAATGGCGAATGCCTGTGAAACACCCTCAAAGGAGGTGGCAAGCTCTTCCAGGGAACGGATTCGCTTGATATAAGCTTCCAAATCCTCGCGGCGTGCGCCCGGCCTTGCCCCAGAAATGGCATCCGCCGCTTCAGCGATTACCGCTTCCACAGTCTCCTGCTCTACTTCGTGGTGGTGGCTGGCGATCGCGTTGACAACCTGAGGATGGACCCCATAACGTTTGCAAAATTCCGCGCCCAAACCAGCGTGTGTGCCTTCCTGGTTATGATCCATCGCCTTGCCAATATCGTGCAGGAACGCGCCCGCCTTTGCCATCGAAACATTGGCTCCTAATTCAGCCGCCAAAATTCCAGCCAGTTTTGAAACCTCCACCGCGTGGGCAAGTTGATTTTGCCCGTAGCTGGTCCGGAATTTAAGCCGTCCCATCATCCTCAAAATTTCCGGGTGCAAGCCAGCCACACCGGCGTCAAACGCGGCTTGTTCACCCGATTCGATAATAATCTTTTCAACAATCTTTGCTTCATCTTCTACAATTTTTTCGATGTGAGCGGGATGAATTCGGCCATCCAAAGTCAGGCGGGTCAGTGCCCGCCGCCCAATTTCACGCCGAACTGAATCAAAACAGCTGATCGTCACCGCCTCTGGAGTGTCATCGACAATAACATCCACACCCGCGGCTTGCTCAAAGGCTCGAATATTGCGTCCGTTTCGGCCGACGATCCTGCCTTTCATTTCTTCATTCGGTAAGGTTACCACCGCCGAAGTGACCTCAGCCACATGTTCGGAGGCAACCCGCTGGATTGCTTCAGCAATAAGTTTGCGGGCTTTTTTCTCGCCTTCTTCCTTGGCTTCATTTTCAATTTGACGGATGATCCGTGCCATATCGTTTCGAGCTTCGGTTTCCACTTCCACCAACAATAATTTCTTGGCGTCGTCGCTGGTCATTTCGGCGACTTCCTGTAATTTCTTTAATTGGTCATCGCGCAATTTGTCAATCTCGTTAACCCGTTTGTCGAGGTTGCTTTGGCGCTTGTTTAAGGTTTGTTCGCGTACTTCAAGCTTTTCAGCCCGCCCATCAAGCTCCTGCCTTCGTTTGTCCAAACGATCAACCTCTCGGTTTAATTCGGTTCGCCGATTGTTCAAATCATTTTCCGCGCTCTGGATGATTTTCATCGATTTATCCCGAGCCTCGACAATGATTTTTTCGCCTCGATCTTTGGCATCCTGAATGATGTCCTTTGACTTGGCTAATTGTTCCTGTTTCTTTTTTTCCTCAATATTATGCTTGTATAAATAACCAATCACCAGGCCAATGATGATACTTACAAGGCCAACAATGACCGGTATAACATAGGGATTCAAATTTCTCATGCGGTTTCCTCATTCAAGATAATTTGCGGATCACCGTCGGTTTTATTCTCGGACCAAAGATTACGCGCGGTCAGGGTCGCGGCTTCATAACCAAACCCTTTGCGTGCCAAATAGCCGATCATTTTCTGGAAGAATTCTGGGCGGGAAAGATGGGCAATTCTTTTTAGTGCCATCCTGCCTGCCTTCATCGCCAGTTCTTCTTCCTCCACGCCTTCATCCAAACACTCGCTTACCAGCTCGCTGGCAATTCCCTTTCGACGTAGTTCATACGCCAAGGCTCGCCGGCCACGGGGTCGAAACTCATTTCTGTTTTCAATCCACGCTTTGGCAAATTTCCGGTCATCCACCAATCTCAGTTCGGTCAGTTTCGCCAAAACTTTTTCGATGGTATCGGGAGAATATTCCGCTTTGGTCAGGTTGTCCCTCACCTCTTTTTCAGAACGGTCCCGATATGAAAGGAAGTTCAAAGCCTTCTGGGTCGCGCGTTCCAGGTCATCATCCCTTCGCAGCCTTTCGATCTTCAGATCATCAAGGCTTTGTCCCTTTTCCAGCCAGGCGGCGGTAGTGCGTGCCAGGCCAAAAGCGAACTCGCCATCCAGGAAGATATTTACCCGGTTTGGGTCTTTCTGCGCTTCAATTCCGGTGATCTTCTTCATACAATAAAATACCAATGACCGCGCGGTGATTGGTTGAAAGAAACCCGATAAGGTTGGTGAAGGGGACCTAATATAACAAAATAAGATGGATCAATGCCACCTGCAAACAACTATTGATTGTTATTTGAGACCTGTTTTCAAAATGAAAACCAAAATTTATTCAGATCTCTTGAATCATCCGCAAAATTAGAGCGGACAGGCCATTATCGTAGGGTAATCTTTCAAAAACCATCGCATTCCGCGCTGGTTGTGGATGCCATAAATGCACTCATCCACTTATGGACAAATTATACATCATTTGTTAACAATCTGTCTACACATGCGGAAATTGATGTAATGTTGGAGTCTGCTTTTTTGCCATCGCCGCTAATTTAAATGTTTAATCGCAGCTTGTTGGCAGTCATTTTCTTTGAGCGCCTCTCGAAACACCACCCGTTCTTCCAATCATAAATGGATTCATGGGAGCTTGGTTCTTGATCTCCACATGCTTCAGCCACCCCAACATTTACAGGGATTTAGCATTAAAAAATTCAAAAAAGATTCCTTTTCCCCTCCATATTGATTTATATTGAGCAATTCTATGACAAAAGGAACTACATTTGATAGTACCTTTTGTGCAATAATGATTTGGTAGCTTGTTGTCAAATTTGTTAAATTTTCATAGGAGCATGTTATGGCAAAAACATCGATCACACGTGAGGACGCTTTAGAGTACCACCATCTTAAAGGTAAACCAGGCAAGATTGCTGTCGTTCCGACCAAACCCATGGACACCCAACGTGACCTCGGCTTGGCATATTCCCCCGGGGTTGCCTATCCGGTATTGGAGATCGAAAAAGATCTCGATAAAGCTTACGACTATACCTCCAAGGGCAACCTGGTCGCGGTGGTTAGTAACGGAACCGCCATTCTCGGGCTGGGTGACCGCGGTGCCCTGGCGGGCAAACCGGTTATGGAAGGTAAAGGCGTTCTGTTCAAAAAATTCGCCGATGTTGATGTATTTGACATCGAAGTCAATAGCCACGATGTCGAGGAAATCATCAAGGTTGTGGCTGCCATCAGCCCCACCTTTGGTGGAATCAACCTCGAAGACATCAAAGCCCCCGAATGTTTCGAGATTGAGACCCGATTAAAGGAAATGCTCGATATTCCTGTCTTCCACGATGACCAGCACGGCACCGCCATCATCAGCAGCGCCGGGTTGGCAAACGCGTTGGAAGTGGTTGGTAAAAAACACGATGAAATTAAAATCGTAATTAGTGGAGCCGGCGCTTCAGCCATTTCCTGCGCGGAGCTTGCCATTCGCTGGGGCGTGAAACGTGAAAATATCATGCTCGTGGACAGCAAAGGCGTGGTTTACAAAGGCCGCGGCGTTGGCATGAACAAGTACAAGGACCGCCTGGCAGTCGACGACAAGGGTCACCGCACCCTTGAAGACGCCGTCCGAGGCGCGGATGTATTCTACGGGCTTTCGGTGGCGGATGTACTTACCCCGGCTATGGTAAAAACCATGGCAGAACGGCCGATCATCTTCGCCATGGCGAACCCCGATCCTGAGATTAAGTACGATCTCGCCAAGGAAACTCGTCCCGATTCGATTGTCGCCACTGGCCGCAGCGACTATCCCAACCAGGTCAACAATGTGCTTGGGTTCCCCTTCATTTTCCGCGGCGCCCTGGATGTTCGCGCACGTACAATTAATGAAGAGATGAAACTTGCAGCCTCCAAAGCGCTCTTCAACCTCGCCAAGGAAGACGTACCCGATTCCGTGTTGCGCGCTTACGGCGTCGACAGCATGAAATTTGGACCTGATTACATCATCCCCAAACCGCTCGATCCGCGGGTAATGATCTGGGAATCCCCCGCTGTTGCCCAGGCCGCGATGGATACTGGTGTAGCGCGGGTAAAAATTGATATTGATGAGTACCGTGAAAAACTCGCTTACCGCTTAGGTAAGGGCGAGCAAATCCGTCACTTTATTATGAACAAAGCCCGGGCGACCAAAGCCAAACAACGTGTTGCCTTTGGTGAGGGTGAAGAGAGCAAAATCATTCGTGCCGCTTACCAGGTAGCTGAAGAAGGTATCGCGACCCCCGTCCTGATTGGTAATCCGGATGTGATCAAAGCCAAGATCGAATCCCTCGGCTTGAATTTTGAACCGAAAGTCGTTCATCCCTCCACATGTGAAAAACTCGAGGAATACGGCGAAGGTTACTACGAACTGCGCCACCGAAAAGGTGTAGCCCCGCGCAACGCCAAAAAAGCCCTTCAAGATGCCAACCTCTTTGGCGCCATGATGGTCAAAATGGGAGACGCGGACGCTTTTGTAAGCGGTTTGACGTATGATTATCCTGATGTGATCCGCCCAGCTTTGCAGGTTCACCACACCCGCCCAGGCGTTGCCAAGGTCGCGGGATTGTATATCATGATCATCGAGGACCGAACCTACTTCTTCACCGACCCGACCGTTAATATCGACCCGACCGCGGAGGATTTATCCCAAATCGCCATCCTGGCCGCCAAGTTTGTCCGCAGGCTGGATGTCGAACCAAGAGTCGCTTTCCTCTCCTTCTCCAACTTTGGCTCAACCCCCCACCCATTGCAGGAAAAAGTTCGCAAGGCGGTGGAATTGACCAAGAAGAATGGCGATTTTATGGTCGATGGCGAAATGCAAGCCGATACCGCGGTAGTTCCCGATCTGATTAACGAGCGTTACCCGTTCAGCTCAGTCAAGGACGCCAACGTTCTCGTCTTCCCCTCCCTCGAATCCGCTAACATCGCCTACAAGCTGATGGCAAGGCTTGGAAATGCCCGCGCCATCGGTCCGATCCTGCTCGGTATGGGCGCGCCGGTCCACGTCATCCAAACCGGTGACGAGGTCAACGACATTGTCCAAATTGCTGCGGTCGCGGTGATGGACTCCATGAACCGAGATTGATTCTGATTTAGACCTACTAAAACAGGCTGGAATTCTCCAGCCTGTTTTTTATTTCCATTGGGCTCATGGATTAAAGTTATTTTCACCCACACTCTACCAGCGGGTATATAATTGGCGTTCATCCTACCCATCGAGGTTTTTATGCCAAGAAGATCATTAACTCAACTTTACCGCGATGAATTCCACGGTTACAACTTCCAGACCTTCCAAAAAGATCTCTTAGCCGGCTTAACTGTCGCCGCAGTCGCGTTGCCCCTGGCTTTGGCTTTTGGGGTCGCCAGCGGCGCCAGCGCCTCCGCCGGACTGGTGACCGCTATCCTTGCCGGTTTAATCATCGGCGCGCTCTCCGGAGCGCCCTATCAAATATCCGGTCCTACGGGGGCAATGAGCGCCGTCCTTATTCTGCTCGTTCAGCAATACGGCTTACAGGGAATCTGGGTCGCCGGTGTGCTTTCCGGTGTATTCCTGCTCATCATCGGTTTATTAAAGCTTGGACGTTTCATCGCCTTTATTCCGTCATCGGTCATTACTGGCTTCACCTCCGGAATTGCGCTGATCATCTTTATCGGTCAGATCGACAACTTTCTTGGGGTTGTT
>DATMWA010000014.1:0-11528 GCA_035562755.1 Anaerolineales bacterium | reverse complement strand
ACCAAACTAAGTCATTTCGACCGAAGGGAGAAATCTTATCCATAATCCTAGCATCGCCTCAAAGTCTTTTCGGTCCATTAGCTTGTCATTTTGAAGGAGCGTCAGCGACTGAGAAATCATAACATCCTTGACCAAGATTTCTCGCTACGCTCGAAATGACAGGAGGTTTATGGTCATGTCGAAGGACGACCGCCCCCAATGTCATTTCGAACCAAACTATGTCATTTCGACCGAAGGGAGAAATCTTATCCTTAATCCTCGCCTCGCAGCCAGAATGACGTATTCGAAACAGTCCTCTCCGTTCAACTTCAGGCACTGGCCTAAGGACATATTCGTTCTTATCCAAATTGGGTTTAATCATTGATGGGAGTCGATGGATGGAGTGGCAGAGCGCGAGTGGATGATTTTCCCCGTGGAGTGCCATATAACAAACATCCTCCTTCAGCCCTGACAAAGATCTCTTGACATAGTGATTGTGAGAGGGATATAATCATATTCATGGAATTGAATATTAAGGAGCATACCAAATTGAACGCTCAAACGCTTGGAGCACAGACCCAGGTGTTCAAAATTCTTACCCATCCCGCCAGAATTGCCATCCTTAATATCCTTCGGGATGGCGAGCATTGCGTCTGTCACATGGAGGCTTATCTTGGCTTCCGCCAATCGTACATCTCCCAGCAGTTAGCGGTTTTACGGGAGGCAGGTTTGATTATGGATCGGCGGGATGGCTGGAACGTATATTATCGGGTGGTGAACCCGGAGATCTACTCCGTGCTGGATGCCGTCCAAAATTACGTTGGCGCGGAAGCGAATGAAGTTCACGAATTTTCGGCAAATTGTAATTGCCCCCATTGTGTGGCGAAAAGAGGCAGTTTTTGAGGCTCTTTTTTTTTGAAAAATTATATGCAAACTTTTGTATATTAAGGAGAAACGATGTTAAATATTAAAATTCTTGGAACTGGTTGTACGAACTGTAGGCGGTTGGAAGAAGTTACGAGAAAGGTTATTGCCAGCCTGGGATTGAACGTTGAAATTGAAAAAGTGACCGATGTGGTTGAGATCATGGATTGGCCCATCCTGGCGACTCCCGGTCTGGTTGTTAATAATCAGGTCGTCTCGGCGGGACGGATTCCCAGTGAATCAGAAATCGCTGGTTGGCTGAGCGCTTAAATTATCTGAATAATGAGCAGGTCGGGCTGCTCATTATTTTTCGAACTATATATTCAAAAACATGAATATTATGTAACTTGTGAAGGAAGGCTTTATGGAATTATTTTTAGGAACTTTTAGCACCTGGTTATGGTCCGGCTGGACAGGGCTTTTGGATTACCTGGCCGCCCATGTTCTTTTATGCCTGGTGCCCGCGTTTGTGATTGCCGGCTTTATGAGCTCGATGATCCCCAAAGAGGCAATTACGCGTTATCTTGGACCGAAAGCATCCAGGTGGATCAGCTATCCCGCCTCCGCTTTTGGGGGCTTTATTCTGGCGGTTTGTTCCTGCACCATCCTGCCTTTGTTTGCCGGAATTTGGAAACGCGGCGCGGGGCTTGGTCCGGCGATCACTTTTCTGTTTGTAGGCCCGGCCATTAATATTTTGGCAATTACCTACACCGGGGCAACCATCGGTTTGGACATTGCCATTTCGCGGCTTGTCCTTTCCATATTTTTTGGAATTTTGATTGGTTTGATCATGGCTTGGGTTTTCCGCAAGGAAGAAAGCGTACGGGAAGCGGAAATGATCGCCAATGGTGTATTTGATCAGACCGCCAAGGTTAAACCAGCGGTTTGGGTTCTCTTCCTCTTATTAATAGCGGTTCTGATTTTCGGCACTTTACAGGTCGATTTATTGACCAATGTTTACGCCAGGGTTAATTTACCTGCTGAATGGGCCGGGGCGCTGAGCGCGTGGCTGTTGAGCGTGAACCTGTCCATCCAGGGCGCTTTGCTGATTTTGATGCTGGTGGTGATTGGTTTTTCGGCATGGAAGGGCTTTGAGGAAATCTCAAATGGGTTTAATGCCTGGACATACGCCGCCTTGTTTTTCATCGCGCTCACTATCCTGATTGCCTCTCCCGCTGAGGAATTGAATTCGTTAGTGATTGGCATTAATGGTCGCTTTATTGGAGAATTGGTTGTGCTTGCCAGTGTCGCGGTGGTCGCAAACCGTTCATTTACCAAGGCTGAGTTGGGTGGATGGATTTGGGAAACCTGGAAATTTGTGAAGCAAATATTCCCGCTCCTCATCGTTGGGGTATTTCTGGCTGGCATTGTCAAGGTAATTATTCCTGAGACGTGGGTACGCAGCATTGCCGGGCAAAATACCATTTTGGCCAACCTGGTGGGTGTTTTGTTTGGTGTGTTCATGTATTTCCCCACCCTGGTGGAGGTGCCGATCGCCAAGATGTTTCTGGATCTGGGCATGGCGCGCGGTCCGCTTTTGGCTTATTTGCTTTCGGACCCGGAACTTTCACTTCAATCCATCCTGGTCTTAAACGGGGTGATGGGTAAAAAGAAAACAGCCATCTATGTGGCGCTGGTAGCGCTCTTCAGCACTTTGGCTGGTTATTTATTCGGTTTGTTTTTGGCGCTTGGCACATAAAAGGAGAAAAGAATGGAATCTCGCGCAGTTTTAGATAAAGCATTGGAGTTTCACGGTCATCGCTGTTGGGCAAGCGTGGCAGGGGTTCGGGTGGGGCTGGCCGCGCTGAATAAGTTGGGCGTGGCGCGATCCGGAGGATCGCAGTTATTCGGCATTGTTGAAATTGGAGAAGACCATGGCGGGATGTGCTTTGGGGATGGTATTCAGTATTCCACCGGATGCACCTTCGGCAAAGGCAACATCCAAAAAAATCCGCTCGGAAAACTTGGCTTTACCCTGATTGAAAAAAAGTCCAACCGCGCCGTAAGGGTGGTGTTTACGAGCAAGTTACAAAAGCAAATCGGAGCCTCTAAATTCATGCAGCAACGCTCCGCGGGCGTTTCGGCCGATGATATCCCGTTGCAAGATCAAATGGAACTGGTGGATTTGGTTTGGAATGCACCGGAAGAAGAAATTCTGAAGATCGGTGAGGTATTTGAATACCCAGGCAAATGGCAGCCGGAGCTGATTGGCTTTAAAACCTGCGATCGGTGTGGAGAGTTGACGGCGCTTGCTTATTTGCGGGTGGATGGTGAACAGCACGTCTGCATCACCTGTTTTGGTCACAATCACTAACGAAGGCTGGTATGTCAATTTTAGTTTACCTCATCAGCGCCGGGCTGGTTTTCATCTTTTCCGGCTTGCTCGCGATGGCCGGTCTGGGCGCTGCCTTCCTATTTGTGCCGTTGTTTTATTATCTGGGGGTGCCTCTGGCTGAGGCGACCTCTACGGCTTTGCTGCTGAATGTGGTAAGCCTATTGTTCGCGACCATAAATTACTGGCGCGGAAAACTGATCAACTGGCGGGTTGGCCTGCCAGTTTTGGTGACCGCGGTTATTTTATCTCCATTTGGCGCCCGATTAACCGCTTCGGTGAACAAGACCATCCTGCTTGGCTTGTTTTCAGCCTTTCTAGTTTTTGCCGGCGCCATGATGGTTTTTTACAAGTCCAAGCCGCGTGAACAAGCACTCAGCCGCCCGGTCGAGTTCGCGGCGGGCGCGGGCGTGGGTAGTTTGGCTGGTTTTTTTGGCGGGCTGTTAGGGGTGGGAGGCGGAAATTTTATTTTGCCTTTGTTTATCTGGTTAGGCCTTGAAGCCAAAGTGGCGGCTGGAACTACGGCTTTGGTGGTGGTATTCTCGTCCCTTTCCGGCTTTCTTGGGCATGCCAGCATGGGCGGGCTCGATCCGATCTTTGTCAGTGTGATGGCGATCATGTCGGCTTTCGGATCAATGCTTGGTTCGCATTTGATGAAAACGAAATTCTCGAGCAGCCAGTTGAAAAAGGTGATTGGGATTTTAATGTTTGTGATCGCCATCAAGATGATTTTTGATCTTTTTTAATTGGATCATGGAAAAAGTGAAATCATGTTAGAACTGTTTGGTTTGGCGGCGATCATTTGCCTGGGGGTTATCACAATTGGTACCTTGGCCAATAAATATCTGCGCCTACCGTGGATGTTTACTGTCGTAATATTGGGGATGATCCTCGCCAACTTTGACTGGGCGGTTGGCATTGTTCAGAGCGCTGATTTTCAATTTCTGGCCCGCATGGGAATGCTCTTCTTCTTATTTACCATTGGGATTGATCTGGATCTTAAGCAAATTGGAAAATTGGGCAGTCATATCGTTTTTGGTAACATCATTCTCACTCTCTCTGAGGGGCTCTTACTCGGCTGCTTGTTTTACTTTGCGTTCCCTGAATTAGTAAGCCATTCCTTTTGGGTAGCATTGCTGGCCGGAATCGCGTTTGGAACGGTGGGCGAAGTTGTTCTACTTGCGATCCTTAAGGAATTTGGCATGGAAAAAACCAAATTCGGTCAACTCGCCTTGGGAATTGGGGTGTTTGACGATATTTTTGAAATCTTGGTACTGGCGATCATCATATCTATGCCTGAATTTTTAGCGAATGGGTCTAAGGCGGCGGAGGTGAATAACGCGCTTGACTTGATATGGTCATTATTGGGATTAATCCTGATCACAATTGTTTTAATGTTGATTGGAAAATATGTCAAACCACATTTCGCAAAATTGAAACCAGATTCATTCATAATCCCTTTTATAATCTTTTTCGTCATTTTTTCATTCCTCTTCCTTGGAACCAAAAATAACGAGAATATGGGTGTCATCGCGGCCATTTTTAGCGGCATCATTGTGAATCAGTTTTTACCTGAAAGTTTAGTCCAGCAATTCAAGAAACCACTTTTCTTTCTCGCAAATAACTTCTTTGGACCTTTTTTCTTCCTCAGTCTGGGCGGAAAGATGTCTTTCAGCGAGATAACAGCTCTACCAATTTTGATCACCCTCATTATTCTCATCTCGCTTGCGACGCGGGTAGGTGTTACTTATATTCTATTCAACCGCCTGTTAGGAAAAAGACAATCCATGATTATGGGGGTGGGGCTGACAGCCAAGTTCAGCACGAGCGTTATCAGTGAGAACTTGCTTTTCAGCAGCGGATTAATTGCCCAACCATTATATACAGCCATCATGGCCGCATTTATCATTTTGAAACCAATTATTGTGGCCGTATTCTCAAGAGGGCTAGAGTCACACAAACAAGCTATTCTTGAGGTATCTGAAATGGAACTTGTAACCATAAAATAACAATTAAAGAAAGAGAAAGGATCAAGAATGGATTCCATTCCAAGAGAAGTAAAAGTAATCGTCAGAGGTCAAAGCGAGACTCCAACAAAGATGAACATAACCTCAGGCAAATTTAAAATGGTCATTGATGAACCCCAGAATATGGGAGGTTCAGATGAAGGCCCCTCTCCGATTCAAGTTTTATTGATGTCTTTGGCAGGCTGCCTGAACGTAACCGGTCATGAGGTGGCAAGACAGAAAGGTCTGAAATTAAATGGAATGAAAGTAACCATCGACGGGGTCATGAATCCGTGCGCCTTCATTGGCTGCTCCTTTGAAGAGCGGGCTGGCTTTCAACACATCAAAGTTACCGTCGAACCGGATATGCCAGGAGCCACCCCCGAAGAAATTGCCGACTGGCTTGAGGAAACTGAAAATCGCTGCCCAGTAACCGATAATGTTCGGACCGGCACACAACTTTCAGTAAGCGTAAAAAGTTCTTGAAACTGAGCCTCATACGGTTATAGTAATAGATGTACCGATTAGCCCATTCAAACCGTCGGAATTTTACCGGACAGCCTTTGAAAAAGTGATTTGGGCAATTTTTTGAAAAAGTAAAACGAAAAGGAGAAAACAAATGAAAATCGCAGCAGTATCAGAAGATGGAGTCAATATCAGTCAGCATTTCGGCCGGGCGCCTCATTACATTGTCGTCACCGTTGAAAACAACATGATCATTTCCAAGGAAAAACGCGATAAATTAGGCCATGCCCAGTTTGCTGGAGAAGCGCATGAGGAAGGTGAAGATCCGCGCGGGCATGGATATGGTGAGGAATCTCAATCACGCCATACCAGAATGGCTTCCGCGATTGCGGATTGCCAGGTTTTACTGGCGCGCGGAATGGGCTCGGGTGCCTATGAATCAATGAAACAAGCGGGCATTCAACCAATCGTTACTGATATTCAGAACATTGATGAGGCTGTCAAGTCATACTTAACCAATACCCTGGTGGATCATACAGAAAAATTACATTAATAGTGAGGAATAGTCTCTGTGAATATAAATGATGATTTGTACAAAGTTGGGCTCGCGTTGCACGGGCACAAATGCCCGGCCATGCCCTTAGGACTACGAGCCGGTTTGGCCGCCATGGAAGCGTTGGGAGTACAACACGCTCCTGATGGTCAGTTAACCAGCCTGGTCGAAATTGATCGTGACCACTGTTCGACCTGTTTTGCCGATGGTGTTCAGGTCGCGACAGGCTGTACATTTGGAAAGGGCAATATTCGTAGCTTGGGTTATGGAAAATTCGCCCTGACTTTGATTGACAATAAAACCAGCCGGAGTGTACGGGTGGCGGCGACCCAGGAAGCGATGCGCCGCAACCAGGAATCTGAATTTATCAATTTCCGCAAGCAGGGCAGGCCAGCGTCTCAGATCGATTCGGCGTTGGTTGAGCCATTGATTGACCAGGTTCTGGCTGAAAAAACAGAAGTGCTTTTCACCGTCGAACCAATCAAGGAAATAAAACTTCCGCCAATGGTTCCTCATGCCTTCGAAACAATTCTCTGCGCTGAGTGCGGCGAAGTTACGGTTGAACGTTACGCACGCGTAAAACACGGCAAGACCGTATGCATTCCCTGTGCTGAGAAATTAGATATTGGCTAATCTCGCCAGTTTTTTTGCGGGAGGTTTAAGCGGCTTCTTTTCAACAAGACCGAAATCTTTAAAAACACTTTTTTATGAATGGTGAACCGATGATTGTTCCTGACAGACTGACAGAATGGTTCTAAAAGGCGAATTTGCGAAGGTCTGGGCGGCAGGGCAAACCAACCAGTCGTTAAATCAGCCGATTTTGATACTGAAAGATTTTAAGTTAATCATAAAAAAGCTCGTCATGATGTCAATAATGAATTGAGGAAAGCAATGGATCAAGGAAAGAACATTCAAGTTACAGTAATCAACCAGGATGGTTATCACGCGTTGGCACAAGCCCGCGAGCATGCGCTTTTGTTGAATGTAAAAAAAGGAAGCGGTGAGGCAGGATTTACCGCGGCGGAAACCCTGATTGCTGCCTTGGGTACGTGTTTAATGACCAACATCAACGGGATTGGGGAAAAGATGCGCCTCAAAATTGATGAGGCGCGGATTGAGTTTACTGCGACGCGAAGTGATGACCCGGCAGTTATCACGGATCTTGCCTATCAGTTGTTCCTCAAGAGCAGCGAATCCCCAGAAATACTGGCCGAGTTATTTGAGGTAAGTAAAAAATGGGGTACGGTAACCAATACCCTTATTGGCGGGATTACTCCCAAAGGCGAGTTGATCGTCGAGAAATAAGTAAGGATTGATGGAAATTATGCATAATCATACAAATACAAATGAAACAAAAAGCAAGCGATTATTTATTTCGATCGCGTTAACCGGAATCATTTTCTTTGCTGAGTTTATTGGCGGGCTTTTGACAGGAAGTCTGGCTTTGTTATCCGATTCAGCCCATGTTTTTATGGATGTTTTTGCTCTGCTTCTGAGCTATTTTGCCATCCAAATCGCCACCCGTCCACCCAACGACCGTCATACGTACGGGTACCATCGCATGCAAGTGTTGGCGGCCTTGGCAAATGGAGCGACTCTTCTTCTCATTTCTGTAGAAATTTTGAAAGAGGCGATAAACCGCTTCCAAAACCCTGAACCGATTGATGCCGGACCTATGCTGGTTGTGGCTGTGATTGGTTTGGTGGTAAATCTGATCGTCGCGCTGGTACTTAAGGAACATGATCATGAGGACTTAAACACCCGCTCCGCATTTTTGCACGTTCTGGGGGACGCGCTCGCTTCGGTGGGTGTCATCGGCGCTGGAATCGCGATTTACTTTACCGGCCTTACCTGGATTGATCCGCTGGTGAGTGTGCTGATAAGTGTCCTGATTCTGATATCCTCAGGCCGCTTGATTAAAAAAACGATCCATATTTTGGTGGAGGGTATCCCGGATGGCATGACGGCATCCAGCGTAACCAAAACAATCCAGGCGGTGGATGGGGTTGCCGGCATCCACGATTTGCATATTTGGACAGTTACCCCTGGATACATCGCGTTAAGTGCGCATGTGATCTTGCGGGATCAGAAACTGAGTGATACCGCGAACATCATGAAGGAAATTAAGCAGCGGTTGGATAGTGAGTATGAAATTGAGCACACCACAATCCAATTTGAATGTACCGATTGCGGCCAGGTACAAGCGGTTTGTATTCCCGAATCGAAATCTGTATCCTAAAATTTCCAGAATTATGAGTGGATGAAAAATGACTGTTGCTGTTCCTGAAAATGCGCTGTTCGTATGTTTTGGAGCCATGTCCAACGTGGGGATGATGACTGGTTTGGCTGCCATTGAGGCTGTTAAACCAGTTGAACCCGGTAAAGCTGGTATTTTTTGCCTGGGCGGACTCTGACTTGCAGGCGTCCCCGGCGGATGTTTGCCAGATGCCTTTTCCAGAACCGCTGGCGAGCGGTTGCTTAAACGTTTTTCCGAATTGTCTCTGAATTCATATATTAAAGGAAGGAACCGCCTTGCCCACACACAAAACTCATCAAACGAAACACAGTAAAAACCTGACTTTGCCAAAAATATTATTTCTGGTTGGCATTACCCTGATTATTATCGTAATTATCATCGTAAAAAACCAGTCCTCTCAGCAAGCTTCCAGTTCGGGCGGCCAAAACCACATTGGCGCCTTGCTAGGCAAACGCCTTGGCAATGGCGAATCCCAGTCCTTTGCTTGAGCCGGTAATAACCGCGGTTTTGCCTTCCAGCAGTTTCATCGTTATTTTGCCTTGTCTGTGTTGAGTTATTTTGCCGGACGCGCGGTTGGGTTGTCATCCGGACCGCCATTATTTTAGGGCGAATACTTAAAACCGTCAAAGGTGATTGATGGCGACCCTTAGCCGGCCAGCGTTTGATTTTTCCGTGTGGGATTTGTATTTAAGGGATGGGGCTATCCCGGGCAGGAATGCCTTGCCTGCCCGGGCTGATGAACCCCAACTTTAATTGGCGCGCTTACCGTACCAAAAGCGTTTCCAGTCGTTTCCACTGGTTTGAAGGGCGATGAGGGTGTACAAAGCCCCCGCCCAGAACCCCATCACCATCATCAAGACCACCCAAATAAGCGAGGGTAAGAAAGCTTTCTCCCGAAAGACGATCCAGCATGAGAACAGGCTGAAGCCGACATACAAATCGACCAGCGAGACGATTCCCCAGGGCATGGCCATCAGTTTGGAGCCTTCTTCAAAAAAGTTACCGATGGTAAAACCATAAACCAAAACAGCGGTCATGGCGATCAGGCCTAACAGGGCGATTATTTTAGCAGTTTTCATCAGTTCTCCTTGGTCGAAAGATTAAGTGGTTGGTGAAAAGGCGGTTAAACTCCACCCATTCAAAAAAATCAATGGATTGGTTCGCGCCGGCCGCCCAAGCTGAAAGGCATCCGCGGGCCGACCGCGGTAAATTTTAAATTACCAAAATTACGCCGAGGGCAATTTCAACAACCAGGCTTAAAAGGTTGGACGCGGCGGGGGAATTGTCGTATACGATGGAGAAGGCGCGCGCCAAGGCAATCCCCAGATAGGTGATGCCAAGCATTTGATAGGCTGGCGTACCGAGGAAGAACGGCACGATCCCGAGGGCGATGAACAAGCCGCCAAAAATTGCCCGGATTTCGGAAACGCCGCGCGCCCCATTGGCGGTTAAGCCGGTAAAACCGTAAACCGCGGTCGGTTTTAACAGGGCAAGCAGGCCGGTTGCCACCGTTATGCCGGCTGAAATTATTTTCAAGGTCATTAAGATGTCCATGTTTACTCCTTCATTACGGCTGTTGGCGCCGCGGCCAAAAAAAGTATTTTCAACGCTTATGGGTTCAAATTCTGCAAGGCTGCCCGCTTTTTCCGATATTCAATGATCGGCAAGTCGCCCTGAATCAAAATTTCGCCAATTTTCAAACCGCTGGCTTTAGGCTGCTGGGTAATAACCACCTTGCGATCCTCATGGGCGATGTAAACATTGCTTGGCATCGCCAGGCGGGCCGCCAGCTTGCCCAGAAGGGGAGAGCGCAGGAATTTTTGGTAAAAGCGCAGGTAGAGCAAGGTATGCTCCTCATCCACCGGTACAAAAGCGGCCAGAATGCGCACCTGGTCGCTGATATAGTTTTGCCAAAGGTTTGGGAAAATAAATTCGAGGTGAACGCTGGATGCCTGCTTGGGTAAAAGGTCTGCGGGTTTGCGGGGCGGGCTGCCATCGTCCAGCCGATTGTAAACATAGGTAAAAAGCATCTTGTCGCCTTTCCATTCCACCACAGGGCCATCCACCACCGTCCGGTTGCCCTTGCCAATTGTATTGCCGTGGATGAAGGGGAGATGAACCACATCGAGTTGGTTTTCAATCACCCGCGAGTAATGCGCGTCCCAGGGATCGTGCGCCGAACCGTAGAAGAAGGTCTCATCCAGGTTATCAAAAAATTCCGGCGTGGCTGGCTCCTCCGCGGCCGGGTCGCCCCACCAAAGCCAAATCAGACCGTGGGCTTCGTAGGTCGGAACATTTTTCAGATGAATGGCGTTGGGAATGACCCCGTTGCGTCCGTTGGCGGGGATGAGGACGCATTGGCCGCTCGAGTCGAATTCAAAACCGTGGAAAGGACATTGTAAGTGGCCGTCCTTGATTTTTCCGATGCTTAAGGCTGCCCCGCGGTGCGGACAGAGATCGACGGCGGCGCGAACATGGTTGCCCTCATCCCGCCAAAAAACCATCTTCCTGCCCAGGCGGGTAACCCCAACCGGTTGGGCCTTCACTTCGTAGGATTCCAAAACAACGTACCACTGGTTGCGGATCATCGCGGCAATCTCCTTGAACAACAGCGTTTGTATTTAAATTATACAATCAGGCTGGTTAGAAAGTTCAATGGTATTGGCGTAGGGTTGGAACCTGAGACTTGACGGCTTGCAGGCTGAAACTTGGTCGGCCTTTATTTCTATGCAGAAGGTTAGGTCGGAACTGGGATTACCTTTTCCGATCGCTAGCTATTTTGATAGGCTGGTAAGGCAAGGGATTTTAGAGAGCACTGGCAAGGCCCGCAATCGGGTTTTAAAAGCAAATGAGAGATTACAGGGTATTGAATCACCTATCAATAGCTCGTAGATCCGTCCCTTTGATATCAAAGAGAAGTATCAGGAAAGAAGTGTATCTTCTTGCTACTTGCAAGTAAAATATAAGAATAACAATACGGAGACTTTTTTATGGCTCAAACCAATAAGTTTG
>DATMWA010000013.1:0-2148 GCA_035562755.1 Anaerolineales bacterium | reverse complement strand
CGCAAGCCGGGTGGTGGTCGAAAACGAGTTGCAGATAGAGAGCCAAACCTATTGAACGACCTAGAAAAAATAATGGAAGAGAGTACAGCAGGCGACCCAATGAGTCTTCTCAAATGGACATATAAATCAACCTATGCCATCGCCGAAGAACTGCAATCGAGAGGTCATAAAGTAAGTCATGATACAGTGAGACGGCTATTGAAGGAAAGCGGCTACTCGCTTCAAGCCAATCGAAAAAACCTAGAAGGTAAGTCAGGTCCAGAGAGAGATACTCAATTCCGCTATATCAGTAGTCAAGCCGCCAAGTTCATTGATGCAGGTGATCCTGTAATTTCTGTAGATGCAAAGAAAAAGGAACTCGTCGGCAACTACAAGAATTCAGGCAGGACTTGGAGGCAAAAAGGACAACCAGAACTGGTTAATGTGTATGATTTCCCATCCAAAGCGATTGGAGCCGCTATCCCTTATGGGGTTTATGATCCTAAAAGAAACGAAGGGGTCGTTAATATCGGAAAGAGCCACAATACCGCAGAATTTGCCGTTGAGAGCATCAGACAATGGTGGAATTTAGTTGGAAAATATCGCTATGCAGGATGCAAAAATTTGCTCATTTGCGCGGATGGTGGTGGGAGCAACGGAAGCCGAAACAGGGGATGGAAGTTCTTTTTGCAGCAATTGGCTGATGAAATTGGAATAACCATTACGGTTAGTCATTTTCCACCTGGGACGAGCAAGTGGAATAAGATCGAGCATTGCATGTTCTCATTTATAAGCATGAATTGGCGAGGAAAGCCTTTATCCAGCTATGAAACCATTATCAAGCTAATCGGATCAACTAAGACAAAGAAGGGGCTAAGGATAGAGGCTCGATTAGATGACCGAGATTATGAAACGGGAATAAAGATATTGGACGAGGATATGGCGCGATTGAAAATTAGTGTACATGAATTATATCCCATGTGGAACTATTCAATAGAACCACGTCTAACTACATCAAAATAGCGAGAAATTGAATATATTATTTAGCGTCAAGCCCTTAACGTAGTCTGCTTCCGATATATCCGATCAAACATGAGCGATTCCATGCTCGATCTTCTCAACAAGCAAATTGAGGTAGAACTTCAGGAAAAGGGGATTGCCGTTCCCTCGATTGTTACCATCAAAGGCAAAAAGTACCTGCATGCTGCAATAACAAATCATCGGAGCCTTCAGAGCGACTTTGACTTATTGGCGCGAGAAGTAGTTCGAATCGGAGATGAGCTGGGCTAAAGGAAATTGCTATAAGCTCATTCCCGAATGCGCTGGCTGCCGTCCCGGGTCTAGGCTGATGAATGCCAGGTGCAAAGCCTTCCTAAGCAATGTATAACAGGCTTGGAGACAAATCTAGGAGAAGCCCAATAAGCGATATCAAGAAAGAGAAATTAGAGCGGGGGACGGGATTCGAACCCGCGAACGCCCGCGCGACAGGGCCCTCAACCTTGCTCCTTTGACACGGGCGTGGAAAACCCCCGCTCGCAAATATGAGTTATAGATCGGCTCGCTTAGCCGATCCCAGCTCTAAGATAGCTCTAGCGACATTGAATCGAGGTCAAGAGCCCTCTTCTTGATCTCTTCTGCCGCCCTTGTCACCATTCTCCATTGGCCAATTCGGTACGAATCAAGACGACTGCAAACTGATGATTCTCCGGCCGCTAATATTCGATACCCAGAGGTGGTTCACACTAAATGAAAAAGACATCCTCTCCTATCTGTTACAGATAATCGTATAGGAGGTTTATTTCCTTCAACAGCTCAATTGTTCTGTCCTTTTGAAGGATCTCCTCCGTCTTCCCATAGGCTTCATTGTGATGCCCTAAATACAAAAACACAATGCAATCATCTATAATCGTATATGCTATAACAAAAGGATCGACATGCACAGCACGGACCCCTTTAAGCCTATGGCTTTTGGGCTCTCCCATATCAGGATTGATCAGAATCTGATCTATTTTATTAATGAACCTGTCTTTAAGCGCCTTGTTTTTCCTTGTTAACTTAATAAATTGCCTGTCAAACTCAGGGACTCTATAATAAATACATCTCATAAAATTTGGTTACAGTTCTCTGAGCGAGTTCAAGAATTCATCTTTGTCACTATAGCCTTTTCCC
>DATMWA010000012.1:0-22039 GCA_035562755.1 Anaerolineales bacterium | reverse complement strand
CACATTTCTGCGCGGATAACGGCATCACTACCATCAGTGGGCTGGCTCGTGGAGTGGACGCGATTGGTCATTCTGAAACCATAAAATCAGGTGGAAGAACAATCGCTGTACTCGGCTCGGGTGTTGATGTGATCTATCCGCCAGAACATCGGCATCTGGCGGAAAAGATCATAGAAAATGGCGCGATTGTGAGTGATTATCCTCCGGGAACAAAACCTGACCGGATCAATTTTCCTCCTCGTAACCGAATCATAAGCGGACTTTCGCAGGCGGTGGTGGTTGTTGAAGCGGGTGAGAGGAGCGGCGCCCTGATTACCGCGGAATACGCCGCGAATCAGGGCAGGGAAGTTTTTGCCGTTCCGGGACCGATTACCTCACCACAGAGCCTTGGAACTAACCAGCTTATCGGCGCTGGGGCAAACATTCTTACCGAATACAAAGACCTTCTTGATTTACTAAAAATAAACTCTGATAAAATGTCACAGACTAAACGAGTGCGTTTGGATCCCTCGGAATTGTTGGTTATCCAAAACCTTGGCTCTGGTTCGATGCCAACCGATGATTTATTCAACGCCTGTGGATTACCTATGGAAAAATTTATGGCGATTTTAACTCTGTTAGAGATCAAAGGCATTGTCGATCAGGAAAATGGCCGGGTGAGCTTGCTAATTACGCCTGAAATTCAAGGAAAATTATGAAAGATTTGGAACATACCTATGCAGTCATTATGGCCGGCGGCGGTGGCACCCGTTTGTGGCCAGTCTCTCGAAACGCGAAACCAAAACAATTGCTGCCCATTATTGGTGACGAAACTTTATTTCAGTCCACAGCAAATCGGCTAAAAACATTTTTACCGGCAGATCGAATCTTTGTAGTAACCGCGGGGCAGCAAGCGATTGAGATGATGGCTCAAGAACCTGATATTCCCAATCAGAATTTTCTGATTGAGCCGCAACCAAAGGGAACTGCCGCGGTGATTGCCTTGGCGGCCGCCAAATTGTTTTCCTTAGACCAAGACGCTCTTATGATCGTATTACCAGCCGATCATTTCATCAAAAATACAGACTTGTTCAGGTTTTTAATGTTTTCTGCCGCCGAAGTAGCGAAGGCTGGTTATTTGGTTACCCTTGGAATTGCGCCATCCTATCCTGCCACCGCTTACGGTTACATTCAACATGGCGAAAAAATTGATGGTCAATTTATTTATCCTACCTATAAAGTCCTTAGCTTCAAGGAAAAACCTGATGCCGCCATCGCGAACGATTTTTTAAGAAGAGGCGATTATAGCTGGAACAGCGGGATTTTTATTTGGAATGCACAATCGATCATTACGGAGTTTTCCAATCAGATGCCTGAGTTAATCAAAAAAGTATCAAGTCTTGATCTGAATAGAGTGAATTCTCCGGACTTAAAATTTTCCAATAAATGGGCAGAACTTGAAGTTGATACCATTGATTATGGAATTATGGAAAACGCCAAAAACGTTGTTGTATTACCGGCGGGTGGATTGGGTTGGAGTGATGTCGGTTCATGGCAGAGTGTTTTTGAAGTCTTGCTCCCTGATGAAAACGGGAATGTGATTGTAAACGCTGAACAAGAACATTTAAACACGAATAATTCCATGATTTATCGTTATGGAACGAATGGCGGTAAGTTGATCGTGACCATTGGATTGGATGATGTCGCGATTGTTGAAACGGATGATGTTCTTCTGGTATGTCGCATCGATGAGTCCCAGAAGGTAAAAGATGTAGTTTCAAAACTAAAAAACGAAAATAAACTGGGCTATCTGTAGCGTGGTTGCGAACAAGACGGAGGACAGATGGAAGCTTATTGCATGAAATGTAAGGCAAAGAGGGAAATATTAAACCCAGTGCCTGCTTTTAATAAATCCGGTGCGCCAATTACGAAGGGAACATGCCCGGTTTGCGGAACGAATGTATTTAGAACTGGGAATACACCTGCGCACGCACAATTGGAAAAGCCAGTATACAAAAAACCTGAGCCAATACGGAGCGGGAATCTCGTTATTGTTGAATCTCCCGCCAAGGCTAAGACAGTAGGGAGATTTTTAGGCAAAGATTTTACGGTAAAGGCATCCGTTGGTCATATCCGTGATTTACTTAAGTCCCAGCTTTCGGTCGATGTAGAAAAAAAATTCGAGCCAAAATATCGGGTGCCGAATGAGAAAAAAGCGGTTGTAAAGGAGTTAAAGAACCTTGCCAAATCACACCAGACAATTTTTCTGGCAACCGACCCTGACCGGGAAGGTGAGGCGATCAGCTGGCATTTGGCTGAAACTCTTGAAATTGAGCCTGAGCGAACCCAGCGGGTTACATTTCATGAAATAACCCAGGAGGCAGTTAGCGATGCCTTCAGTCATGCTCGCGGAATTGATATGAACCTTGTGAATGCTCAACAGGCTCGCAGGGTGTTGGATCGTTTGGTAGGCTACTCAATCAGTCCGCTTTTATGGGAAAAGGTCCGAAGCCGACTCTCAGCCGGAAGGGTTCAATCAGTTGCCTTAAGGTTGATTGTAGATCGAGAGAATGAAATTAATGAATTTGTTCCCGTTGAATATTGGAGTATCCATGCTAAATTTCAACCTGAACATGGCAAATCAACCGACTCTTATATCGCCAAATTGGCAAAACTCGATGGCCAGGATGCCAACCTTGGAACTTTGGCAGTGGTTGAACCACTTGTTGAAGACATTGAGCAAACTTCTTTCAAGATTACCAAAATCAAGAAGAGCGAGCGGAAACGAAAACCCGCGCCGCCCTTCACAACCTCAACCTTACAGCAGGACGCATCAAGGAAATTGAATTTTACTGCCAAGCAAACCATGGCCCTTGCCCAGAGGCTTTACGAAGGTATCGACGTGGGTAATGGGGGTTTGACTGGTTTAATCACCTATATGAGAACCGACTCAACCAATGTCTCGATTCAGGCTCAAAATGAGGCGAGAAGTTATATTCAGAAGGTTCATGGAGCTGAGTTTTTACCCGCTACTCCGAATGAATACAAAACCAAATCCAAGGGGGCACAAGAAGCCCATGAGGCTATTCGACCTACTTCGGTTTTCCGTAGCCCCGAAACCGTTCGGCATCATTTGGATAATAATACCTATAAACTCTACAAGTTGATTTGGAATCGTTTTGTAGCTTCCCAGATGGCAAACGCGGTGTACGATACGGTTACCGTGGATATTGAAGGAAAAAAACTGCATGAATATCTCTTCCGCGCTAACGGCTCGGTAGTCAAGTTCAAAGGATTTTTAACGGTTTACGAAGAGGAAAAAGCTGAAGTTATTGATCAGGCAGAGGAAGAGGAAATTGTCAAAATACCCTCAAGTCTGAAGGAGAACCAACCCCAGGAATTAAAATCCGTCAATCCGGATCAACACTTCACCCAACCACCCCCGCGCTTTTCAGAAGCCTCCTTAGTTCAGGCTTTAGAAGCGGACGGAATTGGAAGACCTTCGACCTATGCTCCAATCATCACAACGATTCAAGATCGGGGATACGTTGTAAAGGTTGAAAAAAGATTGGAACCGACCGAAACCGGGTTTGTTGTTAATGACCTGATGGTAAAGTACTTTCCTGATATTGTAAATATCAAGTTCACAGCCGGGTTGGAAGAATCATTGGATGAAGTCGCTGAGGGTCATCAGGATTGGGTTGGAATGGTTTCAGAATTTTATGAGCCATTCAGCCAGGAACTTGAAATCGCCCGCAAAGACATGCCAGAAACCAAGGCTGAGCTGGAAAAAGTTGGCAGAAATTGTCCGCAATGTGGCGCTGAACTGGTGATCCGCCACGGCAAATTTGGAAAGTTTATCTCTTGCAGCGCGTTTCCAACCTGTCGATATACCGAGCCATGGTTGGAAAAAATCGGGGTCAAATGCCCAAAGGATCAAGGCGAGATCGTAAAGCGGAAGACGAAAAAAGGAAGAATATTTTATGGGTGTTCAAATTATCCTGCCTGCGATTTCAACTCATGGAAATTACCGATTTCGACCCCTTGTCCTAAATGCGGGGGTCTCCTGGTGGTCAACAACCGGCAGGAAGTTGTTTGTACCCAATGTGGGGGAACGTTTTTGATCAAGGGTTTGGACGAGGGCTAAAATGAAACGATTCTATAATGCAACCGATTTAATTTGTATCCTATAATAGAAAAAACGGTCTGTTGCAGGAGTCCGATATGAAAAATTTATTACCTCGAAATATAAAGCTTAGTACAATACTTTACGCTGTGTTCCTGATCGCAGGAATCGGATTGGGTTTGCTCTGGGGCTGGGTGATCGCACCGGTAGAGTGGACAGATGTCGATCCCAGTTACCTGAGCGAACAATACAAGGAAGAATACTTCCGAATGACGATTGATTCATATCGGCTGACCTTCAATGAGGAACAAGCAAACCGACGGCTCGTCGAAATAGACGCGGATATTGAGAGTTTGTATGCCAAGGTAGCGGCAGCGCCTGGATCTATTGATCCGAATTTTCTATTAGTTTTTGGGAAATTTCTTACTGACAATGGCTATCTTGCCTCCGCGCAACCAATCCAAATGGCTGAACAGTCCGAAAATGTTGTTGAAAACGAAGACACGACTGTGATTGAAACAGAAGAAGCAAAGAATAGCGGATGGGTTACCGCCCTTGTTATTATTGCCTCTTTGTTCGCGGTTGGGGTAGCGGGCTACGCGATTTATAGAATTTTGAAAAATCGCTCCCATTCATTTGATGACGAAGAATATGAAGAGGAGTATGAAGAAGTTCACCACTCTTCCAATCGAAATTTCGCGACTCCAAAAGAGAGGAACATGGGAACTCCCCAAAAGGAAAAAACCCATGCGCACGATCCTGAATCTGATCGTCAACCTTTCGCGAAATTCCAGGCAACCTATTTGATAGGGAATGACAATTTTAACGAATCCTTCAGCATAGATTCGCGTAGTGGCGAATACCTGGGGGAATGCGGATTTGGTGTATCAGAGTTAATGGGTGTTGGAACGCCAAAAAAAGCCAGCGCTTTTGAAGTTTGGATGTTTGATAAAAATGACATTCAAACCGTTACAAGGGTTCTCCTGACTCCTTATTTCTTCAATGACTTCAATACAAGGGCGAGATTAGAGCCGAAGGGAGAATTGGTTGAGGTAAAGGCAGGAAAACAGATCCGCCTTGAAACGGCATCACTTTTCATGATCGCGACAATCAAGGATATGAGGTTTGGTGAAGGTATCTCCGCTGAGAATAGTTACCTGGACCAACTTGGCATGGAGCTGGCGATCTGGAAAAAATAATTAACCAGATGGTTTGCAATGTCCCGCACGAATAATGTAATCCGATTTCTTAATTCTAAAGGTGTGGCTTACACTGTTTTTGAAACAAAAAATGAAAAACTGGGCGCGCTTGAAACCGCCCAGTTTTTAAATATTGAGGCTGATCAAGTATTTAAGTCCATCGTCATTTCTCGAGGTAAAAACGCCAAACCATTATTAGTCATCATTCCGGGCTCCAGCAAGGTGGATTTGAAAAAGGTGGCTACCGCGGCGGACATAAAAAAGGTGATTATGCCAACCGAAAGAGAAGCCGAGGAGCTTACCGGATTGCAGGCGGGAGGTATTTCACCGCTGGCTTTATTAAATAAGGGATTTGAATTCTTCCTTGACGAAACCGCTTTTGTTTTCGATCGAATCCATATTTCTGGCGGTGAAAGAGGATTAAATATCGCTTTACACCCCCAAACCCTTCAGGATTTGATCAGAGCTAAAATCGGCGATTTTTTGGGCGAATAAACGGATAAAAATCTACCGTTCGGCATTATTCATTAGTTTTTGGCCATTCAGGCTCGCCAAACCAACCATCAATTTCGTCATCAAAATCAGCATCCGGATCGTAATCTGCGGCACGCAGACCCGTTTGACAGTAAGTTCTATACGGGCAGCGGCCGCATTTGGCAGCATCGTTAACTGGAGTAAATTTTGTATCCAAGCATATCTGGTTCAGCTGCTCAGTTATTTGAGCTTGAATGAGTTTTATTTCCTCACGGGTTTTTGTGACCCTGATTATTTCTTTGGGCGATTCCGCAAACCAATAGTCTATTGAAAGCGGATCTTGATTCGGAACGTTATTATTATCCGCATGGTCGGCGAGGGCAAGTAAGTATATTTTGGTTTGAAGGGTATCATTTTCAGATTGAGCTCTGGAAGTTTTCCAATCAAAAATTTTGAAGGTATTGCCCATCGCATTGAAATGCAAGAGGTCAACTTTCGCCTCAAGATTAAAACCGGCTAATTTGTATAAAATCGAATATTCTGGTTTAAATCTCTGATTTTCGTCCATCAGATCAAATTTATTTTGAGCGAAGCTAAGAAAATTTTTCCAATAGCGAAAAACTGAACGGTCGACCAGCGGATCAATTTGACGTTCAATGTGTTCAGGTTGAATTCCAAGAAAATACTGTTCCGCCAGTCTATGAAAGAGGGCGCCATCTCTGACCAGTCGTTCGATGGTTAATTGTTGGGAATTTTTTTCGGCTGGCCAGTGAATTGGGGTAATGTACCGCAATTGAAACTGGCGATTACAAAAAACATAGCTATTAAGCGAAGTCTGAGAAAATCGAAAGTGGTTAAAATCAAACATTAATCGCTATTTGTTGGATGTTACAGTAACGGATTGTGCCGGCGCTGATCCCGATGAACGGATATTGACTAAGTTTTTAAGAATATCAAACCAGAATGGCGCACCTTGCGCGGTTGCGACAGCGGTAACCAAAAAACCAAGAAATTTAAGAATCCAGCCATAAATATCATCGGTAACTGGTGTGTTGATGATCGGATAACAATAATCCCCGAGCGGCAATCCACTTAACTCAACAGTCGATCCTGGGGAGAAGACACAGCGTTTTTGGAAATTGTCTCCGACAAAAACAGCTCTATCACTCGACATCGGCAGGGGAGAACCGATCCAGCCGACCGGGATATTGAGCTGATCGATTTGCATGGCCAGAGTTAATACTTCGTTGGGATCTATGTCAGACGCCCCATTTTGATTGGATTCTACCAATTCAGTGGCTTGAATGGCGATCACCTGCCGTACGGTTGGGTCCCGCCAAAGCTGGTTTGCGAGCTCAAAAGAGTCGATGTTGAAGAAAATCGCCATGGTTAAGCCAATTCCAAAAGCCAGAAATTGTGCTCGCCTCTTGTACCATCCATTCAACCGATCCATAGTGTTGTTAAACCAGGCTTCAATATTTTCTCGAAATTGATTTAACGAACGGTCGAGGGAAGAAAGATCGCTGCCTGTATCTAGGGAAAGCGCGTTTAATGAACGTTGTAGATTAGGGCTGGTTAAACCCAGGGCATTCAATCCCGCTGAAAGGTCAGTTTTACTTGCCGCGGTTGGATTTGCTTTCTGCCGCTCATTGTATTCAGCAAATTTCTTTTGTAGAATCGGTTTGACTTTGGGAAATTCGGATTCCACTTGGCGGATGATTTGCTTTACCACTTCGAGGGCTTTTTTCGAAGCTTCTGTATTGCCGTTCGCGGCAATCGCTTTTTGGGTATAGGTGACCGCGGATTTCAACTTGGCGATCGCCTTGATATAGTTTTTTGGTTTTTGTTGTTCCAAATCGTCGATAATATCAAAAATGGTGAATTGAATCTGAAACGCTTCCGACGGGGCGTTCTGAATCATATCCATGATTGCCAGAGAAAATTGTTTCGATGGGATGTAGGAAGGTTTATTTTTGGAGGTTGGCCCACTGTGC
Source organism: Anaerolineales bacterium (assembly GCA_035562755.1). Taxonomy (GTDB): domain Bacteria; phylum Chloroflexota; class Anaerolineae; order Anaerolineales; family Villigracilaceae; genus UBA5195. The sequence continues at coordinate 14,267 of DATMWA010000012.1, read as the reverse complement.
AGACTTTGGATGAGTGGATGGCTGTAAAGTTGTGCGTTATCTGTTTTACTGCCTGTCAAATTTTCAAGAGTCTTCTCGAGCATATTGGGGCGCCATTGAAGTAGCCCGGCTAACCATTCCTGTAAAAACATGGCTGAAATGCTCATAAAAAGCCAGGCAAAAATCATACCGATTGCAAGTTCAAGGATCGCAAAGAATGACATAATGGAACTCCTCTGCCTGTATTATACATTTTTGGTGAATGTTAAAGCTGCCGGCGGCAAATTTAATATGAAATCGAAATGAAGGAATTTGTGCTTAAAGTAAATTAATGAGCTCGGAAAGGTTAGTAACGGTTTTGTATTCCGCGTTTGAAAAAGAGGAATTTTCGATTTGTAACGAATCAACCCAAATAGCCTTCAATCCCAACCTTAACGCTCCAATAATATCCGCGTCCAATCGGTCACCAATCATCAAGGTGTTTTCAGGATTCGATTTCATCTCACGCAAGGCGCGCTTGAAAATAAAGGGGTGAGGCTTACGGTAGCCTACATCAGCGGATGTAAGAACAAGCTTAAAAAATTGAGCGAATTTAAATCGATCCAGAAGTTGATCAACATCATCACGATCAGCGGCATTGGAAATCAGTCCGAGAGAGTATCCTTTGTTTGAGAGAAAGCTTAATACCTGGATAGCATGCGGATGGGCAGACCAATTCTCACGAGTTTCGCTGTAAAACACATCAAGCAGAATTTTAAGATGCTTGTCGGAGATCTGATCGTTGTTTAAAATTTCGCGTAGTAATTTGACTGTCGTGCTTTCGATTAAATCCCTATCTCTACGAAGGTAATATTCTTTCAAGAGTCGAAGAAACTCATCTCCAAACCTTCTATCCGGGTTTATCCAACCCTGCTCTACTCCAAATAATTCCATCTTTTTGCTTGCTCGTGTTAAAACATTCCCCCATGGTTCATTATGAACCATGAGGGTGTCACCGAGATCGAAAAAAATTGCATTAATTGGCGCGGCATTCATATTTTTATTAACCCGCCCGGGATTGTTTCGGTGCTGTTGTATTAACCCAAATATATCCCGTCCGGATCGAGCTCCTCACGCAGAATTCTGAGTTCTTCCTTAGTCACTTCCTCGCTTTGGCTGAGTGATTTTGAAACTTTGAGTGCCCAGCCCGTATTTTCAATCGCCTGTTCAACTGTTTTCCCAGGGTGGAGAAGGGTTAAGACCAACTCTCCGTCATCATTTGGTTCCAATATTCCAAGATCAGTAACCACTCCCACCGGGCCTTTGCCACGCAGCCCCAACTTACTTCGATAATCGCCGCCTTCCAAAAAGCCAGCGGAAGTTAGAAAATCAACCTTTTCCGGGAATCTTCGTTTTTGATGTGGTGTCATCACATAACAACGGTTTGCCCAGGCGGCGATTTCTTGAGAACCTCCCGAACCGGGTAGGCGAACCTTTGGATGAATATAATCATTTCCGATGATTGTGGCATTGATGTTCCCAAATTTATCGATTTGGGCACCACCGAGGAAACCAACATCGACATTGCCACGTTGTAGATAAAGTGTAAAAATATCAAACATGGATACGACGGAAAGCGAACCGGATACTAAACTTGGGTCCCCAATCGAAAGTGGCAATCGCTCAGGTTCTGCGCCAATGACTCCTGCTTCGTAAATCATGGTCAAATTTGGGGCATGAGTTCGTTTCGCGAGATTGCAAGCCAGGTTGGGTTGGCCGACACCCACAAAAACTACATCTCTATCCTTGAGCATTCGAGCGGCGTTGATGATCATTAATTCTGTTGAGTTGTAATTGAGTTCGCTCATCTTGACTTAAAACCTCCCATAATTGATTTTATCGCTAAAAGATGGCGTCACTTCAAGATTTTTTCTGGTCTGCGCGGATAATTTATTCCAGTACTCTTCTCGATCTTTTACTCCATATACCCATTCTTGTAAATATGTTTGGGTTAATTCATCGGAAGAACTAATCTTGTCCCAATCAAGGTAAAAACTATTATCCCGATCATAATATCCCTGAGCATAACTAGGATGCGCGGCATAAGGCACATGACAAACCGCGCTAACAATAAATCCGGGGATCAAGGTTCGATTAGGATCGGATCGTATCACATTTTCGTCTACAAGCTCTTCCGCAGTAATGATGACTTTTTTCGCGGCAAAAGCAACTTCCTTTTGCTCCCCAATAATTCCCCAAATTTGTGAATTTCCTTCCGCGTCGCAACGCTGGACATGAACAATCGCGATATCAGGGTGTAATGCTGGGACAGCGATCAATTCTTCGCCGGAATATGGATCGAGGACTCGTTTAATAAAAGGGTTATTCAGTTCGAGGTCGGTCGCGCCGGTCTGTTTCATTGGCATAAATGGCAATCCTGTCGCGCCAGCCTGAAGGCGACTGATCATCCCGAAATGGCTGTATTCCTCCCAATCGAGACTTTGATTCTCGATGGCCTGCCTTACGAGACGTAGTGAGCCTACTCCGGGATTGCCCATGTATGAAAAAATAACCTTTTTAGCGCAACCAGCGGCAACCAATTGATCATAAATAAGATCCGGTGTGGCTCGGGCGAGAACAAGATCCTTTTTCTTTTGACGAATGATTTCATGTCCCGCGGCAAAGGGGATTAGATGTGTAAAACCTGCCAGATAGAGTGTATCGCCATCCTGAACATGGTCCGCAATGGCATTTTTGAGGGTGGTTAATTTGGACATTAAGCGATTCTTCCTTGAAGTGAGATGTGACGCGAGTTGAAGTTCCTTTTGTTGCTGATAACGGACGCAATCTCGTAACTATTAAGATCAATGGTAATCGAACGCCATAAAATCAGAACCCGCGATAAACAAACCAATAACATTAATCATATCCAATAATTCAAATAATTCCAGTGAGCAAAGGCACCGGAAAGAAACGGTTAATAACAAAAAATCCCTCCTGGTGGGAGGGATTTTGTTCAAATTATTTAGGTCTGATCAATGTTCTGATTTGTTCATGCAGATAAAGCTGAACGTAATGGTGTCCACCTGCGTTCTTCCCACTCGAACCTGAACCTTTCCAGCCACCAAAGGGTTGGAATCCAGGCCAGGCTCCGGTAGTAGCGCCTTGTGGGCGATTGGCATAGGTTACACCGGCTTCGATCCGATCAAAGAAGTATTCAACTTCTTCTTCGTTGCCATAAACACCTGCGGTCAAACCATAATCAACATCATTCGCCATGTCAAGCGCTTCTTCAAGAGTCTTGAATTTACCAATGGTGGTGATCGGGAGGAACATTTCAATCTTCCATAGTTTATGGCTGTAAGGAAGATCTACTACAAAAGTTGGTTGGCAAAAGTAACCATTGGCAAGTGCGCCGTCAGTCAATACCTCGCCACCAGTCAAAATTGTTCCGTTGGCTTTAAGATCTGCTACAAAATCCTGGAAATCTTGGTAGGCGGATTTGTTAATAACCGGTCCCATGAAGATTTTCTTATCGGTTGGATCACCGATGCTTAATTTTTCAGTAATGCTCTTTACCTTGGCGACAAATTCTTCATAGACTTCTTCTTGAACGAAGACACGCGAGGCAGCGGAACATTTTTGACCTTGCAGACCAAAAGCCGAACGTACGACGCCTTGGGCCGCATCATCGAGATCCGCGTTTTTGGTTACAATGGCTGGGTTCTTTCCACCCAATTCAAGGATGATCGGACGCACAAAACGGCCGTTGGCATAATCGCGGTACATTTTCATACCGACATCGAAGGAACCGGTGAACGTGACTCCATCTACTTCTTTGCTGTCGACAAGCGCGGCACCGATTGTTCTGCCTGGACCGGTTACAAAATTGACTACCCCGGCTGGGAAACCAGCATCACGGAAGCAATCGGTGAGTAATCTTACAATAAAGGGTGTGTCAGTCGCTGGTTTTAGAACTAAAGTATTACCCGCGGCGAGAGCCGCGCCAGCAGGTCCGCCGGTAAGTGCGAACGGGAAGTTGAATGGGCTTACGACTAACCATACACCATAAGGTCGAAGTACAGAGGTGTTGGTCGCGTCATGATTGGGAAGGGGATCTTTACCAAGAGGAATCACAAATCCATTGTTTTGTTCCATCATGTCGCAGGAATATCGAATGAGGTCGGCAGTTTCAGCGATATCACCCATGGCTTCCATGCGGTTTTTGCCAACTTCCATGGACATCGCCGCGCCAAGGTCCGTAAGACGCTCATCAATCAAATCGGCCGCCTTGCGAAGTAGTTTGATGCGTTCCTGCCAGGGAGTATGACTCCAAGCTGGAAAAGCTTTCCGCGCGGCGGACATTGCCAGTTCAGCATGCTTTTCATTACCTTTTTGCATAACGGCAAGCACAATATTGGTATCGATTGGGCTGCGATCTTCAAACTTCTCGTCAGCAAATACATCCTTGCCATCGATATACATGGCATATTCTTTGCCTAAGTTGTTTTTGAGCGTGGCGATCGATTGATCATACGCTGTATGTAATTCTTCGGGCGGATTGTACATAGTCGCGTAAGTTAATTTAAAACCTGCCATTGAAACCTCCGATTGGAATATTAATATGTAGTTTTCGCAACATATTAAGTATAGCGAATGTAATTTGCCTAGTCAAAACAATCCTTAAAGAAAGTCACAATGTCACCCCAAATTGGTGACTTTCTTTTAATAATTAAGGATTCCTCATGGATGTATAAAGGCTGATTTTATTTCCGGTTGGATCAAAAAATTGTCCAAACCAACCAACACCCGGAATTTCAGTCTTGTGGCTGATAATTTTTCCACCCAGTTGCTCCACACGGGTAAGATCACTTTCAATATCTGGACTTTGGACAAAAATGTTGATTTCACCTACAGCGGCTTCCTCTGGAACCTTAGCAAAACCGCCACCTGGGCCTTCTGACGGTTCAAACATAGTGTAATCCAAGGCTTCTTCGCGAATGATCTCCCATTCAAACAGAGAAGCGTAGAATTCAGCCGATTTATTGGCATTCAATGTCGGAATTTCAAAATGTATGATGCTTCTAGAGGTCATTTTTACTCCTTATGAAAGTTGAATAAATATAAATTACCCCAAAATTATCCAAATAACAACTGGAGATTTATTGACTTAAATTTCCCGATCCAGGAGTTGGTGAGTGATGGATGTGAGCAATTCACCAGCTTGACCAGAAATTTGGGAGGCGGATAAATTTTCGATGGAAATACGGGTCAATTCGAGGCTTTTTGCTTTTACCTCGTGATAAGTCCCATCGTCCCGCATTATTTGGGTGAGGTGTGGTATTTGTTCTGGGGTGAAAGTTCCTTCGCTCCAAGCTTTGGAGAATGCGGCTTTCTTGCTCAGTGAAAGGAGAATTGGATAGCTCTTCTTACGGTTTAACAGGTCGCTGGCTGCTGATTTTCCGGTTTTTGATTCTTCACCCCAGATTCCAAGCAAATCATCCTGAATTTGGAAGGCGAGCCCGAGATATTTTCCAAAAAGAGCCATATGGGCGATATTCGTTTCATCCGCCCCCGATAAGATAGCGCCGATGGTTGAAGACGATGATAACAACGCAGCGGTTTTTCCTTCAATCATTGGCCAATAATCTGATACATCCAGGTCATCCCTGGTTTCATATGACATGTCTAAAAATTGGCCATTGGTTAATTGAGTACAGGTTTCCAGAAGGATATCGGTTGAGCGAAGCACTCTCTCGGCAGGGAAGGAGGCTCGTAATCGGTGCATGGCATGATGAGCAAGAGTAAACATGGCGTCACCAGCATTGATCGCCTGCGGAATTCCCCATTTTTTCCAAACAGTTTCTCGCCCTCGCCGCTTGTCCGAATTGTCTTCAATATCATCATGAATGAGCGAGAAATTATGGATTAGTTCGATGGCTGTGGCCGCAGGTAAGGCTTTTTTCCATTCCAGATCAGGGGAGGTTTCAGGTAACAAAGCCTGAAAAGAAAGAAGGTTAAACAGCGGCCGCAACCTTTTACCTGAGGCGATCTGCCCTGCGCCTTGGCCTGTCCAGCCCATGTGATATGTCATCATTTCGATGATTTCGCTGGTTCTCTCAGTTCGGATTGAATCGACCTGTGATCTGAGGTCGTTCTCCACGGCGCTCAACATATCTTTGGTTAAATCTGCCATTTGTGTCCTTGGATTACCGCTTGTAAAGTTGTTGTGATTTTAAAGCTCTCAAATCGCCGCTTCCGGTAGCGAACATGGCAACCTGAAGCTCTCGTTTGAGTAAGTTGATTTGGTCGCTGATTTTTTCGACGGAATCTTCCGCGGCAAAAAGGAAAGGTCTGGCTATCCCCCCTAAATCCGCGCCAAGCGCAATTGCCTTGGCAAGATGAAGTCCGTTGCGTAAACCGCCGCTGGCGATAAGGGTAATCATTGGATCTGCATTGCGGGCGGATTGAAGTGCCTTGACGGTGGGAATACCCCATTCGGAAAAAGTGGCTGCAAGATCTTTGTAAGATTCATTTTTTTGACGATGCTGCTCAACTTTGGTCCAACTGGTACCACCGGCGCCAGCAACATCGATCACTTGGACACCTGCCTCGACCAACCTTTGAACAGCCTGACCAGATAATCCGAAACCGACTTCCTTGACAAGGACAGGAACGCTCAGTTTTCGGCAAATTTGGGCAATTTTGGGTATTAAACCTTTAAAATTGGTGTCACCGCCCTCTTGAACTGCTTCTTGAAGCGGGTTGAGATGCAAATACAATCCATCAGCCCGATTTAGGTCCACGATCCTTTGACAGTCATCAACGGATACACCATAGTTAAGTTGTACTGCGCCAATATTGGCAATAATTGGCACATTGGGGGCAAAATCACGAATCATGAATGTGTCTTTACTGGAAGGGTCGACGAGCTGCGCGCGTTGCGAGCCGAGGGCGATAGGAATGTGATGTTCGCCGGCCGCCATGGCAAGGCGTTGGTTTATTACCCGGGCTCTTTCAGTACCACCCGTCATGGAAGAAATGAGGAGTGGGAAACTGATTTCATAGCCTAGAAATTTCGATCTGGTATCGATGGATTCAAGGTCAAGATCCGGTAATGCATTATGTTCAAAATGAAGCTCATCAAAACCTGTTCCAAATGAAAACTCAACATCTTGATTAAGATTAATGCCTATATGCTCATCTTTTCTTTGAAAAATTGGCGAAACTTTTTTTTGCATCTTGTGTTCCTGCTATTGGTATTATCCTTAGTGGTAAAATCTAAAATCGTAAAAGCAACTATATTTTGGAGGAAAAAATGTCTGATACATACAATGAAATCAAAGCGATCATCGTTGACCTCATGGGTGCCGAAGAATCCGCGATCACTATGGAAGCGAGCTTTCGCGAAGATTTAGGCGCCGACTCTCTTGACCTCGTCGAACTGATTATGGCGTTTGAGGACAAATTCGGAGCTGAGATCTCTGACAGTGATGCTCAGAAGATTACAACCGTCGGTGAGGCAGTCGCTTACATCGATAGCCATAAATAGTAAATTAATTATAAGCGAGTAAAAAAGAGGTCGCGGGTCAACCTCTTTTTTTAGTTTTTAAAAAATCGCGAGGCAATTGAGTGCCTCGCGATTTGATTGTTTACTAAAGCAAGGAGGGAATTTCCTCTGGATGTCGGGCGACCTTGACTCCGGCAGCTTCTAACGCCGCAATTTTTTCCGCGGCGGTACCAGATCCACCTTCGATAATGGCGCCGGCATGCCCCATTCGTTTGCCGGGAGGCGCAGTTTGCCCGGCAATGAAGCCAACAACAGGCTTGGTCATTTTGGTCGCAATAAATTCGGCGGCTTTTTCTTCATCAGTACCCCCAATTTCACCGATCATGACCACTTTATCGGTCTGTGGGTCATCTTCAAACATCTGCAAAATGTCGATGTGATTCGTGCCATTTATAGGATCGCCACCAATGCCTACCGTTGTGGAAGAGCCCATCCCCACCTGTTTCAGGGCATACAGAACTTCATAGGTTAATGTACCAGAGCGTGAAACAATACCAACATTCCCGGGTATTGCAATATCTCCTGGAATGATGCCGACTTTCGCCTCACCTGGGGTTAACAGACCAGGGCAGTTTGGACCTAAAAGACGGACATTCTTCTGATCGATGTAGTTGCGAACACGCATCATATCCATAACAGGAATGCCTTCGGTGATGCAAACCACGAATGGAATTCCGGCATCTGCTGCTTCCAAAATGGAATCGGCTGCGAAACGCGCGGGCACAAAGATGATACTCGTGTTTGCTCCAGTTGCATCAACTGCGCGCTTGACGGAATCAAAGACTGGAACATTGCCATTCACCCATTCGCCACCCTTGCCTGGTGTAACTCCCGCAACGATATTCGTTCCATAAGCTATCATCTGTTTTGTGTGAAAAAGCCCTTCCGAACCAGTAATACCTTGAACCAAAAGGCGAGTGTTTTTGTTAGCTAGGATGCTCATTGCAATTCTCCTTTGGCAGCGGCAACGGCTTTCTGCGCCGCTTCAGCGAGAGTTTCAGCTGTGATCATATTCGCATTCGAAAGAAGGGCTCGGCCTTCCACAGCGTTTGTGCCAACCAATCGAACCACCATGGGAACTTTTGGTTTTACTTCCTCCATAGCGGCAAGAATACCTTTGGCGACTTCATCACCGCGGGTAATTCCACCGAAAATATTGAATAAAATTGCCTTGACATTGGGATCTGCCAGAATAATTCTCATTGCCGCGGCAACTTTTTCCGCGCTCGCGCCGCCGCCAATATCAAGGAAATTTGCAGGATCCCCTCCAAAGAGTTTGAGAATATCCATGGATGCCATCGCCAGACCGGCGCCGTTGACCATGCAACCGATGTTTCCGTCCAATTTGATGAAGGTCAATCCATATTTGCGGGCTTCAATTTCTGAAGGAGCTTCCTCGTCTGTATCCCGCATATCATTTAAGTCTTGATGTCTGAAAAGAGCGTTATCATCAATCAACATTTTGCCATCAAGCGCGACAAGTCGGCCATCACCAGTGATCACGAGCGGGTTGATTTCGGCCAGGGTGGCATCATGCGATTGGTAAACTTCCCAAAGACCTTTTAAGATTTCACCAAAAGCCTTCCAATGTTCTCGGGGAAGATCAATGGCACTGGCGATATCTCGGGATTGGTAATCTTTTATCCCAATCAAAGGGTTGATATGAACCTTGACGATTAATTCTGGATTCGTCCGAGCTACTTCCTCAATTTCAACACCTCCGGCCGCTGAGGTCATGATAACGGGTTTTTTTTCTGCCCGATCATTGGTGATCCCAAGATAGATTTCTTTCTTAATATCCGCTGCCTCATCAATTAATACCTTGCGTACAGGAAGTCCTTTAATTTCCATCGCAAGGATTTGACCGGCTATCTGTTCTACCTCGTCAGGGGTTTTAGCGACTTTGATTCCACCCGCTTTACCTCGACCGCCAACCAATACCTGGGATTTCACAACAACAGCGCCACCGAGTTCTTTCGCGATTTGGCGCGCTTCACTGGCGGTGGCGGCTACTTTGCCTTTTGGGATAGGAATCCCAAATTTGGAAAATATGGTTTTAGATTGATACTCGTGGAGTTTCATCCATTGTTCTCCGATATATAAAAATTTTTGTTAACTTTCCCAATTCCAATTGCCATTATACCATTCAGGCATTCGAAGGCTTTCGTGTATAAATACCCTAAACCTATATGACGGATGGTTAATTAACTTAGGGTGTAAACTCCATGATTCTATTATTCGCCGCGTCCACAACCCAGATGTTTCCTTCAGAATCGGCGGCTATGTCATTTGGCAAACCAAACGAAACAAGATCTGTGCCATACATGCCGAAAGCATACAAATAATCACCATTTACGCTAAAAGCCAAAACTCTATAACCTTCTGGATCGGTAACAAAAACAATTTCATTGGTTACCGTGATATAAGGTTTATTATCCAGGCTCTGTGACTCCCAGCCGTCGATCTGCCAGGATCGAATTGGGGTGAAGACATTTTCACTTACCTCAGAAAATACCTGAACTCGTTGATTCCAAGTATCGGTTACATATAAGTTTCCGGATTTGTCAAAGGTTACATCTACCGGTTCACTGAATTGACCTACTTCATAACCTTCAGCGCCGATCTGTCCGAGCTGGTTGCCTTGCTGGTCAAAGATCAAGATACGCTCATTACCCGTATCGGCAACAAAAACTCGGCCTTTTTCATCGATCGAGATTCCTCTTGGTCCGTAAAGCGCACCGGTAACCTCCTGGGTTCCAAAGATACCCCAAGAGAGGATTGGTTTCCCTTCCGAGGAAAATTTCTGGATTCGGTGGTTCCAAGTATCCGTGACGAAAACATCCCCATTCTCTGCAACAGCAATGCCCCAAGGTTCATTCAATTTTCCGAGAGGGGAGGTGCCATCTGGCGAATCTCCAAAGCTTCCAAAGGCGCGAAGGAAGACTCCATCAGCAGTAAAATGTTGGATTCTATGATTTCCCGAATCAGCTATGTAAAATGTTCCATCCGGCGCGAATGACATGGCGCGAGGCGTAGCGAAATTGCTTTCACCGGATCCAGTTTGTCCAAAGGTGGTAATGGCTTCAATTTCACGATAACCGGCCAAGTAAGGATCGATTTTTGGTTGCGGCTCGATTTTGATTCCATAATTCCAGATTTGATTGACTACGTCCTTCTGAACATACAAACGCATTTTGTCGGATGGTTCCCATTGCGATTCACGAACGGAAGCGCTTCCAGTTACACGCTCGTATTCTGTAAAATCTCCACTTAGCCAAATATTAAAGATAGCCTTACGATAGTCAGCAGAAAGGATGGGGGTACAGATCCGGCTGAAATCATAAGATTTTAATAGTTTAAGCGGGGATAGTATGCCCGTACATGAATAACTCGGATCGAAAGGAAGGGTTGGATCCGGTCGTTGGGTAATGAGATTAAAATAATCCTGATTCGGCCAGACCATTCTTATATAGTTAAATTGATAATAATCATCGCTGACAATAGGTTCTATTTTCGCGTAGTTATTATCTCCGACGATTATTGCGGTGTAATCCCGAAGCGAGCGATCCGGCGCGCTTCCATAAAACCGATTGTTTGGATATTCGCGCATATACCAAGACATTGGCCATGAAGTGTCATCGTCGTAGGCTACTTTGATTTCCTTTCCGCCGACTGTTTTTTCGGAAATTTCGTTTAGTTGATTTAGCAACTCACGAGTCCCAGTATAACTGTGGGCGTAAACAAGATATTCTTGACCACTATTAAATTTGACGAAGTTAGCTCGATAGCTTACCCTGATAGTGATCAAAAAGAGAAGAAGAACAAAGCTCAGTACACCCAACTTAAACAACACTGGCCATCGAAAAATTTGATGAATTCGCCATAAGGAAACAATGCTAAAGAGGGCAAAAACCACTGCGGCAATAAATGCGGTTGTCGCTGTTAGCGCAGGTAAATCCTTACCGCTGAAGGGTGTTGGTGAGTCCAAAAGAACAATCACAGCGCCAACCAGTGAGATTACGAAGAGCATTACGAGGAGTGCCTTAATTGCTCCATTTTTGTCAAAAAAATCCTGCCATTCGATCTTTCTGACCAGTTTTCGAATTCCCCAGCCTGCTAAAAAGGTCATTGGGAGGGCAAGATGGAAAGTGAGCCAAGGCATTTTTTCCCCTGCCGCGCTCAGGGCAATGATCGTCATGCCAATCCAATAGACGAAAAAGATAAAGAAAAGTGACCTGATCGAAAACTCTTGTCCATCTTCATCCCCTTGATTCAAGAGATTAAGAAATTTTTGTCGGTTTGAGATCCCAAAAATAACCGCGATGAGACTACCCAGGGCGGGAAGGAATTCATAAAGAGGAATTGTAATAAAAGGATAGTAATAAAAAGGTTGGGAGCCCCGTTCAACTCCTTGTTGGGTAAGCCAGTAACCTAATGAACCAACGAGACCTGAGACAACCCCGATTCCGTTTGTAAAGAAGGTTGAATAGAACAGAAAGAATGGAATATAGAAGATGATTGCAATAAGCGGCCAAACTTTTGGACGCCACCAAAGGCCGATGAGAATGGTCAAAAGCAGGATTGGACCCAAAAAAATCGCGATCTTTCCCAATCCTTGAATCGAATAATCCATCGGATCCCAGCCGGCTATGAAGACAGGGAACGCGGAAAGTTGAGGCAAGACCAGTGTTCCATAGACAATTAACAAATCAAAAGTACGACTGTTTTTTATGGCGTCAAGCCCAAAACCACTGATTATTAAAAATGCGGATATTGCCAAAGACAGAGTTGCCAAACTAATTAAGTACGGGAGCGCCTGAACAAAGGCTGGGATTTGCGTTAAGGGTGTGCCGGCAGTTTCTAATGCTTGCCTTTCCATATATGAAGCAAGGGAAAGTACCGTAAAAAGCAAAAAACTGAGAAAACTGAGAATAAAAAATTTCTGATGAGTGGGATTCTTTTGCCAGGTACTTCTAATTAGCAGGATGATAAAAAGCCCAGCTAAAAAGATAAGCATTTCGGCGTTATAGATGAAGGACGTTTCTTTGGTGAGGTAGTGCAGCACAAAAGATCCGGAAATAAAATAAAGGAATCTATTTTCGCCACTTTCAAAGTAACGCAAAGTTGCAAAGATCATTAACGAGAAAGATAGAGCAACATAGGGATCTTCGCGTGTATAACGGGTGTAATAAAGCAGAAAAGGAGAAATCGTAAAAAGTAAGGCGCCAAAAATTGCACCAAGCCGGCCAAGATATCTTCGCCATAGCCAAAATGAGGCCACCGCGAGAACGCCGAAGGTAGCCGCTGGAATTCTCGAGACAAAATCACTCGAACCGAAAATGAAATAAGACAAACCAATCAGGTGAAACTGAAGCGGTCCGTGCATCATCGGGTTGTGTTGATATCCTTGCCCCTGTGAGAGTAGATAGCTGAAATAAGTATGCAGGCTTTCATCATGGCTCATTGGTCTTTCGCCTAAGTTGATGAAGCGGGTAAGAATGGCAAGAATGAGAACACCGTAAAAAATCAGTTTTTCGATCGTGAGCCAACTTGTTCCTGATATAAGTTGTTTATCTAACCAACTTTTGTTATTGATTTGCATCTTCATTCCGTCCCAATTTTATTGTTTTGAGGCTAGTTGCCCACAACCTGCTTGAATGTCAATACCCCTCCGCATTCGGATAGTGCAAGGGATTCCATTTGATTCCAGGATTTGCTTAAATTTTTCAGCCCGCTCTGGATTGGTCGCATTTCCCGAAAAGCCTGAAGTCGGATTGAGAGGGATCGCGTTGACATGGCACAGTAAACCAGCCAATAATTTCGCCAAACGTCTGGCTTCCTCCTCGGTATCATTTACCCCGTAAATTAAAGCCCATTCGAAGGTGATTCTTCGGTGAGTTTGATCGAGGTAGTATTTACACGCATCGATCAGTTCGGCAAGCGGATATGATCGATTTACAGGCATGATTTTGGATCGCTCTTCATCTAACGTTGAGTGAAGTGATATTGCCAAATTTACCTGCCGCTTTTCAACTGCCAATTGCCTAATCCGAGGCACCAATCCGCTGGTTGATAATGTAAATCGGCGGGCGCCAAAGTTCCATCCATCTGTTTGATTTAATCGGTCGATTGATTTCAAGGTATTGTCGTAATTGTGAAGGGGTTCTCCCATTCCCATGTAAACAATGTTGGTAAGTCTCTCACCATTTTGGTGTAATATACGCTCGAAATAAAGAATTTGGGCGATGATCTCGCCACTACTAAGATTACGTTTGAACCCCATTTGACCGGTGGCGCAGAAAGTACACCCCATTGCGCAACCAACCTGGGTACTAACGCAAAGTGTTTTCCGGCGATCGTAAGTCATCAGAACGGTTTCAACCGCCAACCCATCCGCTAATTCAAGTAAAACCTTGGTCGTTGACCTATCTGATGAACGGAGAGTTTGGAGTACTTGCCGGATCGGCGCTTCAAAGGTCGAATCTAGCCGTTCAGATAGATCTTTTGGAAGGTTGGTAAATTCCTTAGCCTGGAACCAATAATTTTTATACAAACCATTCCAAACTTGGTCCACTCGATAGGAAGGAACCTTCCAGTTTTGGAAAAGATCCTCAAAGTCTTGACGATCAAGATCAAAAAGATTCATTTGCTAAGCAAATCCAGTAGAGCTGAAAGATCGGCACAAATGAAGTCCGGTTGTGGAGATATTTTTTTTGCTTTTTCGTATGAGGTAACACCG
>DATMWA010000011.1:0-22917 GCA_035562755.1 Anaerolineales bacterium | reverse complement strand
TGCTCGGTGAGCTTGGCCTCGTGGCACTTCTTGCTCCCTATGGTTTTTGGCTTGTGTTCGTAGGCTTTGTTCTTCTAGTTCTTAGCGTTTCAGTCAAAGGTCTTTAAGATTTACCCATTGGCGGATGTAATTTAAGCGTCCTTGCTTTTTGGCAAGGACGCTTTTTTTGCTAAACATGTATCCTCACTCTTCATGCGATTGACATTACCCTTCTAGAATATTCCTGATTGATCACCTTTAACTTAAAATTTTTCAAGGCATTACCCCGACCAACATCTCGGTTCAATTCACAAAATGCATCCAAAGCTGGCATTTTTTTGTAACGGCTATCTCCAAACATGATTCTTGAAGTTTATGACCCATCTTAATTTCATCAGCAAAGATTACAACCAATATTACGGTTTCTTACATGAAAAGATCGGAACAAGTCCTGGCTCAGCAACCCAGGCACAACCGTTGGCAATACAAGTGCGCTCATCAGAATAGGATGAGCAGGAAGGCGTCACACTGCCACAGGATTGTAAAACAATATCGGACAAGACCGGTGTTCGAATACTTGTATCACCATCGTTCTGTTGGACAACCACCTGGTATTGCATACGGCCATTTTCAAATGGAACCCCGCCGAGAAGGATAGATGGATTGAGGGTAATTTGATAAAGATCTCCCCCAATCGGATTCATGTCTATGTTTTCAAAGGGAGCAGAAGATCCTTCGGCCACAAATCGATAAAAAAGAAGAACAACCCGAATTCCCGCTGGAGCTGTCGCCTTCACTAAAATGGTCACCTCATTTGGTCCGCAGCTTGAAGCGCCAAGGAATACCGTATTTACGCTGACCCTCTCAACGGTCGCAGATCCAGCCGGCGGTACTGTAGAGGTATCTGTGGGTGTGAGAGTCGAAGTAAGTGTAGAAGTAAGTGTCGGCGTACTGGTAGAAGTAAGAAGCGTTGGGGTAAAGGTTGCAATTAACTCAG
Organism: Anaerolineales bacterium; assembly: GCA_035562755.1. Classification (GTDB taxonomy): domain Bacteria; phylum Chloroflexota; class Anaerolineae; order Anaerolineales; family Villigracilaceae; genus UBA5195. The sequence goes on along the minus strand of DATMWA010000011.1, from coordinate 21,941 downwards.
GCTCTAAGGTCATTGTGCTGGTTAAATCTGGAATCGGAGAAGCGGTTGCGAGTATAGGATTTTGTCTGGTAAAGGTAGGCAACCCTTCAAGGAAAACGGTCGTATTGGTAACAGCGCTCCAAACACCTGTCGAATCTTGCGCGCGAACCGAGAGGATATTTTTCCCGGGTTTAAGAAATCCACATTCAATTTCAAGTTTGGCGAGAGTGGCTTGAGGATCGGCAATCGATATTTCCTGCCCAACTGTCTGGTTTAGTGACAATTCAAAGGCTTTAATTCCGCTTAATGAGGCGCCATGGGCAATAATCTGACAAGGGTCCCCGGGTTGCAAGATTGTGTTTGGCAAGGGCATATCAAACCATGCCTGAGGAGGAAGGGTTGAAATGTTTTGGATCGGCAGCGAGCAGGCAGAAATCAAAAAACTAAGAATTAAGAAATTCAAAAAACGCGGCATATTCCACCTCACGGGCAATTGTATGGGTGACATGTTTGGTTCCAGGCATTGCCTAACGGACCTACATCTATTTTGTCGCCCACAAATGATTTTTCGCTGAACCCCTTGCCTTCAGGAAAATCAAAGGAACATACTCCTCCGGCACTGATGGTTGCCATCGCTCCATCGTAGAGAATACTCCAATCATCGTAATGTTCCGCCTTCCAGCCTGCCTTTACAAATTCCTTATGACCTGCTAACCAAAAAGAAGTCGGGCTCATAATTACCGGCAGTTGGATCGATTCCCCTGGAGAAAGGCTGGCGATTCCCGCATTGCCTGACATGAGATTCCCTTCGATTGGAGCGCCCTGCCAAGCAAAACCCGCGGCCGATCCAAAATTCTGACCGATATGTGAATCATTTTTGGCATAGACATTAACAGAGGCTTTACAAGACTCCGTTTCCGGAAACCCTGTCCCCGTTGTGCCCATCAGTCGGGTTACTTTTATTTCGACAATGGCCGGGGCAGGTTGTCCGCGCGGATCAGGTTTGGAAGTTACTCCTACCGGTAAACAAAGCGGCTCAACCCCATTTTCATGTGCTTCCACCTCACCTACACACGAAGAGTTACTCATATTTTTTTCAATCTCATTCAAACTGGTTTCAATACCCTCACGAATTACATCCTTGCAAGCCTTTGGGCACGGAACTCCATTATTTTCTAGTTCCTGAGCTGCCAACTCAACCAGATTTTCCTTCCCGAGTTCGGTTAATTGATCAAAGTTAGGTAAGGATGGCGGCAATCCTACATAGGTCTTTGCGGCAGCAACCGCGAAAACAGCAATAAAATGGCAGGCATCTTTTACTTCCGCTTCACCGGTATTAATGGCTGTGGTCGCCAATTTTGCCTGAATACACAATGGGTTCAGTTCCTCAACCAGAGTGGTCACCCAATCTGACAACTTTTTATACGCATTCGCGATAAAGTTATAAGCACTTTCGATCGCGTCCATTAAACTGTTCTGACTCCCCCCTTTAAAAACTTCTGGACAAAGGATATCTCCCTGTTTATAAGGAAAAAGAGAGTTATTGTTTTCAACGATCTGGACACAAAATTCATACTTGGCTTCAGGTACATGAACCCCAGTAAAGTTTACGATCTCAAGCTGGTAATATGGCTCACTCGGAATAGGAAGTGTTGGAATGAGGATGGATATTTGGCCATTGGGATCATAATTTAGGATGACAGTATTGGAAGGCTTTCCCGAGGCTTGTCCGTTTTTCATTGGAATAACTCGGGCGTAATAAGAGATTATCCCCTCAGTGCTTACATTCATTGAGCAAGAACCCAACTTTGGTACAAAGGGCTCATTCACAACACCGAGTACCCCTGCTCCATAGAGAGGTTTATTCACCACTTGCTGCGGGGTGTAGTCCAATTTTTCGGTGGAAACGGGGGAATTAAAAATCGGTGTCTGAACAACAGCATTTTCAAAGGAAGTAAGCGTTACCGAATCGACTGTTGGCTTTAAGGGGGTTAGGTCAATACCGAATTCGAAGGGACTGAGGTGAGTACCTGTGCCATTTGCCTTACCAGTCAGGAGCAAACATTCCGGATTAAAGGAGACGTCCTTCCCAAAAGGTGAGCTTGCCACCTGCCAAATGCCATAATCCGCGTCTGTGTCAGTCCCAAAGCGAAATACTTCCTGGTTGAAACCAACTCCCTTTTCGGTAAACCATGGGTATTTGGCTAAACTGACATCAAAAACACCTCTCACTTCAAGCTTGGTCGTTAACAAAGTTCCCAAGCTATTTGGGCTTATGATCGCCGGGGCCGGTTGGGGATCAAAGATTTTTTCAAAGCTTCCAAGCAGGGTTGCGGTCTCTCCCAGCAAACCCCAAACTTCACCCTTCAAGGTAATTTTTCCAACCATTCCAGGTACAAGCTTCGGTACAATCTGGTTGAAATCGAGATTATCAGAACGCTTCAGATAAGTAAACTCATCCACCGGAAAACGTCTCCAATCCCCGCCATTGACCATAATATATAGGTAATATTCCTCCACGCTGACCGGAATAAAGGCAAGGCTGTCAATTTTTGCCTGCGTTCCGACACAATCAGCATCAATTACCGATATACTGGCAAGATCACTGAGCGCAAAAGCTGAACCATTAAAAACCTCGACATAATATTGATACGCCCCATACAGATTTACATCTTGATAGGTCTGAACAGTATTACCTTGATTGGCTGGTAATGTGGCAATCTTCTTGAAAGAAATATCGCCTGGATCCAAGCGATAAATATTAAATCCCTGCTCATCCTCGGACTGATCTCCGATCTTAAGTTCAGCCGCGCAGTTTCCGCCGATGAGGGAAAGGGAGGGAGGTAAAACCGCCCCATGTCCTAGAATCAACCCTGATTTGAAATTTTTCAGCCAGGAGGATAATTTCAAAAATGATTTTCCGCCCGCAGGAGCTGAGGAAGTCAGCGTCATTTCAGCCATGGGGATAAACACTTCAGTTCCGGAAGTCAGGATCTCAGTGGGGTAGATATCGCCGTTAACCGCGCTGAGTAAATCAGGTGGAACATCATACCTTTGAGCCATTTCACTGAGGGTTTCTTTCTCGCCCGCTCGCGTGATGAGAACCATTCCGGGGTCTTGAATACCTTTGATATGGACAATATTGGAAATACCTGAACGATTCTGCTCATCATAAGCCCGAACCAGGAGGGTATGGCCGCCGATTAATTTTGGCGACCACACCCAGGAATGGGTTAACATTTTCAAACCACGCTCGGGAGAATAAAAAGTCTCATAAAGTAAACCATCCGACCACAACTCCATCCGGTCAATTCCAGAATCCGAAAGCGCCTCCCCGCGGATGGATAAACCAGCGCTGATTGGATAAGCCTCATTATCTATGGGGCTGGTAATCGAAACAATGAGTTGGTTTCTGCTTGTGTTCACTTCTGACTGCGGTTCTTGAACCGGTTGAATGAAACAGGAGGTTAGCATAAATGACAAGATGATAACAATCAGAATAAATTGCGCCCCAAATTGCTTAAAAACTTTACCCATTTTGACCTCCTCTGATAACTCACCAAGGGTCATTGTTTCAACTGGCACCATATTTATCATCCGGGCGCTTATAACGTCCTCAGATTTAATTCGTCAGGATTAACCAGATTGGTCTTTGTTGAAAATAAATCTATTAAAAAAGGGCATTCCAAGAATCTTCTGTTCCTACCAACAATTCCAAGCCGGCCTGTATGGGCTTCGAGCAAGGCTGAGCGCCGAGCAAATTAGCAATTTCCGAGGCTGCCGGCGAAAAATATGCGCTCCACTCACAGTGCAAATCTCCCATATCATGCCGCACAAAAACCGCCATGTCGGCGGACAGATTTTCAACACTCATCGGCGCCTTAAACCACAACCTGACCTGCTCCATGAGCTGGTCGGCGAGAATGCCATCACCGAGTGATTTATAAAACCAATTCATTTTTTACGATAACTTCCGGTAGAGGGTTAATTTCATGGATTATGCCTTTTCTCTTTTCACAAGCCGGTCAATCTGACGCAGATGGGTTAATTCATGCGCGCTGAAATAACTCACTTGCTGTTTCAAAGACACTTCGCCAAATTCATCATGAATTCCTATGCGTTCCCAAAGTTCCGATGGAATGTGTTCAAGCTGCCCGATCATAGCTGACCTTGATTCGAGGTACTGGTTAAAAATTTCCCTGGTTGAATGTGGGCGGTCGTTTTGATTAAAAGCCCAGGCAAACACAGCTTTGGATTGCAAGATCGGGTTTTCCTCTTCCATAAACTGGGTAACGCGGGAGGCGATCACACCTTGCGCGTCGCTTAGATGCGATACAACCTGATGGATCGACCAGCCACCATCCTCAGCGGGAGCAAGAAGGATCGACTGATCCAACCCCTTCAAAAATTTTTCTACTATTTGGGGCGTTTCGCGCAGGCTTTCCAAAGCCTCGCTCGGCTCGAATTCATCCAACCAATAAATTGGCTGAAATTTTTCAAAAGTTGAAGCCCAAGCTCCACAATCGGGACATTGATTTGGCAAAGGTTGAAATGAAAAATAACCGCAGGTTCGACAGACAAATGGATGTGGTATTTCATCCAAGAGAGGAAGCCTGCCTTCACCCATGGCTGAAACTCCTTTTTCAAAAGCAGTTCTGAGGTCTGGTTCATCGAGTTTCGGCAGAAGCAGTTTTATATCCCGAAGGATACTTTCGCGATTTGATGAGGCTCCCATTTCCCAGGCTTTGCGCCGGGAAAGTGAATCGACCTTAGCCCGCGCAATTTTAGCCAGGTTGTACTGACCTTCTGCTTCCAGACGCAAGGCGAGTGATAAAAGGTTTAACAGCGTTTGGGACCAAGTTGGATCTTTCATCCGGGAATCTCCTATCAATTACCCATCAATAATTTAAGAGCCAATTTTTTAATCCCCACATCAGAATCATGGCACTTCTTCCAAAACATCCGCTTTTACTGGCGTGAACTTCAAAATTGAATTCAAACCGGGACGCGGGTTAAAAAAAAGAACATGGCGCTTAATCACCTGATGGTTTAAATGAACCAAAACAGAGGATCGCCATGTCTTATTGATATGCAATGAGGGATTCAATGAATTGTCAGAGTTCGATCGCCCATCTAAGCGTGATTTCATTGTACTAACCCCGTGAATGAAAGTCAATAAGTATATATATATCTATATGAATTCTTATGCCATGCGATACAGCACTCAACTATCATGATTTTTATTACAGAGTCAGGTCGTAAATGTTCTAACTAGCTGCCTGTGATTCCAAAGATGTTTCAAAAATTACTCGAGGGCAAGCAGCTCGTTTAAACCAAATTCTATATTCTGGTAATCAGGCTGCTTAACGAAGCAATATTGGGCGTGGTTGTATTTCCCGTTTAAACCGAGCCTCCAAAATCTACTTACCAAAAAATTCACCCCCTCTTACTCTTCTACCCGGTTTTGTAGATTTGCGTAAACTCGATCGAATTAATTGCTCAAATTTTTTGGATCTAATTATTTATAAATTTGTATAAATAATCAAGTTTATTATAATAAAGCCATGAAACCTGACCAAATGCCTTCCCCCTTCCCTTTTCTAGCCGTTGCAATTCTGGCATTGCTTGCCGGATTATGGGCTGGCTTAATGCGCCTTGGCTGGACATTACCACCCATTACCCCCAACCTGGTTTTGATGCACGGACCGCTCATGGTTACCGGGTTTCTTGCCACTTTAATCATCCTTGAACGCGCGGTGGCTTTAAAACTTCGATGGACTTACCTGCCCCCGATTATGGCTGGCATAGGCGGATTAAGCACTATTTTATTTCAATCCTCAAAGTTCGGACCAATTTTGATGACAGTCGCCGGGTTAGGCGGTATCGCCATTTTAGGAGAGATAACCCGCCGCGAGCCAGCCTTGCATACTATTACCATGTTGCTGGGAATGATAGCCTTGTTCGTCGGCAATTTACTCTGGTTATTCGGCAAGCCCATTTTTCAGATTGTATTTATCTGGCAGGCTTTTTTAATTCTTACCATCATCGGCGAGAGGTTGGAACTCAATCGAGTATTACGTCCTTCACGAACCCAACGAATATTATTTATCGCCATCCTCACCGTACTGGTCTCTGGAACGATTTATGCCTTTTTCAATAATCAAATCGGCTCACGGTTAATTGGAACTTCCTTCATCCTGATCGCCATCTGGTCAGTCAGGTTTGATATCGCCTGGAGAAATCTGAGCCACAAGCTGCCCCTTACCCGGTACATTGCCTGGTGTTTAGCGCTTGGGTTTTTCTGGCTCGGAATAAGCGGGGTTCTAAATGTTTTCTACGGTGGTCAGATCGCCGGACCGAAATATGACGCCATCGTGCACGCGGTTTTTGTTGGATTTGTGATTTCCATGATCTTTGGGCACGCTCCAATCATTTTTCCCGCCATCCTGGGAGTTCCTGTTTTTTTTCAACCAGTTTTTTACCTTCAACTGGCGCTTTTGCACATATCGTTGATTTTAAGGGTTTATGGCGATTTAACCAACAATCAAATCTTGCGCATGTGGGGTGGGTTATTGAATGAAATCGCGATTCTCCTATTTTTTGGGCTCACAATTTACCATGTGCGCAAAAACCTGATCAAAAAATCCAAAGTGACCTCGTAAGGTTAAGGATTGGAGTTATTAAATGATCAGTCCTTCGCTTTGAGGTCGAAGGACTGATTGATTAAGTAAATGTGGCTCTTGTGCCACTGGTTACTACCCCGCTTGAAACGTTTAGCAACAGCCTCCGCAGCAACCGCCACCGCAACCGACGCCGCCACAACAATCGCCACCACAACAAATGGTTTCCCCTTCACTTAACTGATTCTGGTTTCGGTTTTCCTGAGCCACCGGCAGCATTTGTGAAAATTTTACAGCTCTCACCTTATCTTGATCAAACATTTTTGATTCTCATTTTTGATTTGCGAATTTTCTGGATACCAGATTTACATATATTGACGAATGATTATCGAAAAGGACGCAACATGGGGAAATTTTATGACCAGAAAAAAATCTGGGGCGGAGAGATGTCTATGAGTGAAAAATAATCGCCAGTTCTCGGTTGTTGAAAGGGAACTCAACAACAATTTGATTGAGTGGAATCTTCTAAACTATTAATGGGCGTCGTTCCACAACGAGTACATTTTGGATCATAATCAACAACCCCTCCGCGCCGGTCAAATTCCAAATGACAACAGTCCAAGAAAGCATCCTTAAGTTTTTCGCGGGCGCGCTGCACTCTCGATTTCGCGCCCGAAACTGAGATGTTTAATTTCTCCGCGAGAGCTATCTGGCTGTTTCCCTGAAATTCAGTAAACTCAAGCGCTTCTCGGTCTTTATCATCCAAGCAGGCAAGCATTCCCTTAATCGAACCCGCCAATTCTGATCCGGGATCAGCATCCTCTATATCTGGAATAGAATACTGTTCCGAAAGTTCGGCCTGTGGTCGAGCTCGGCGATAGTAATCGATGATCGTGTTTCGGGTAACTTGATAGATCCAACTTTCCAATCTTTCTGAATCTTTCACATCCCCAATCTTTGAATGGATTTTTAGGTATACATCTTGCAAAAGATCTTCTGCCACGCTTGGGTCGGATACTCGGGATCGGATAAATCCAAGTAATTTTGAGTGAAACTCAGTATAGATTTGTTCAACGGTAAAATTCATATTCTTCAAAAATCCGGTGTTGCTCATAACGATTAGAATCCCTTAGACATTATAGACGAACAAAAGCATGAAAAGACGCTCCACTCAACCGAGTTGTTGCACGATCACGCCTCAACTATCTGAAGAGTAGGCAATACCGCCTATGATTCGGTGGGCATTAATACACTGATCAACCAAATCAACTGCTTATAGAATAAGACGGAAATTATAAACCGAAAGAAGGAGTCAGTTAATGACATCGAGGAATGTTTCAAATTTCGTACCAGCAGATCCCCCTTATTTGGGTAAACTTTTTACCTTACCTGCTTTTGCATGGTTATGGCTGGTTGTGCGCATATATCTTGGGGTTAAGTGGATTGAATCTGGATGGGGAAAACTCACTAATCCCGCCTGGATGGAGACAGGCGAGGCTTTGAAGGGCTTTTGGGCAAAGGCGGTTGCCATACCGGATGCCCCGGCCAGACCATTGATCGCCTTTGATTGGTACCGCGGTTTTTTGGAAGGAATGCTTGACAGCGGCACTTACAGCTGGTTTGCCAAATTGATTGCCTCAAGCGAATTAATTATTGGAGTCGCCTTGATTCTCGGTATTTATACCGGTTTATTCGCGTTACTCGGCGGATTTATGAATTGGAATTTTATTATGGCCGGCTCAGCCAGTGTAAATGGTGTTTTCCTTGTGCTCTCCATTTTGCTAGTTCTGGCTTGGAAAATCGCAGGCTTGGTTGGGTTGGACCGCTGGATTCTTCCACTGATAGGAACCCCCTGGCAAAAGGGAAAACTTTTCCAAAAGAAATTTTGAATTACTTTCTCTTTAGTATACCCGGGCGAAATTGTCCGGGTTTTTTTATTTTGTTGATTTATGGTCTTTAATATTCGCTTAGCCTGAAAGTGGCCAGAATATCGGTAACAAGAGAATGATCACTAAAATACTTAGGATGGTTAAAGGTAAGCCAACCTTGAAAAAATCCTTAAATCGGTATCCGCCGGGGCCCATCATCATAATATTCACTGGATGGCCAAGGGGTGTGATAAAAGCCAGGGATGTAGCCAAGGCGACCCCCATTGCCATGGCTCGTGGATCAGCTCCGGCGAGGGTGGCAGCCTCAATGGATATTGGAACGATAATCGCGGAAACCGCGGCCCCCTTCATGGCCTGCGCCAAAATCACCGAAAGTAATATCAACCCCAGTAACAAGCCCATTGACCCATAAGGGATGGCAATAGTGTTGAGCGTATTCGCGATGAGATTGGTGGCGCCAGTTTTCGTCATTGCCCGACCTAGAGGTAACATCCCGGCGACTAAAAAGACAATCCGCCAATCAATTGCCCGATATGCTTGTTCCATGGTAACGACCCGTAAAAGTACCATTAAAACCGCGCCTGTGAGCATGGTTATACTTACCGGTAAATAGCCCAAGGTGGAGATGATGATGGTTAGAACAAATATCGCGATTGTCAACCAGTCTTTTCGACTCAGATCTTGTTTGGGTAGTTGCTCTTCTTTGCTCAAAACAATTAATTCTTTATCCGCCCTAAGCAGGGGAAGCTTTTCCCGTGGACCTTGTAATAGGAGGGAATCTCCGAATTCAAGAGGTATCTCTCCAAGCCCAGTCCGAATCACCCTTTTTCCATTCCAAATGGATAGAACCGTCATGCCATATTTCTCATGAAATTGGGAATCTACAAGGGTATGACCAATTAACTGCGAGCGCGGAGAGAGGACAACCTCAAGAATTACAATGGAGGCAGATTCCAATTCATGTTCCTTGTACTCCCGCATCGGAAGGATTTCAAGATATGGCTCAATATCCCTCTGTTTAAATTCCTCAAGTCGACCTTGCAACAACATGATATCGCCGGTCTGAAAAACAAAATCAGAACCAGGAGAAAGGAAGACTCTCGTTTCTCGCTCCACCGCGATCACGTTCAATCCATAATGATCACGCAAAAAGCTTTCAGAAAGTTTTTTATTGTTAAGAGCCGAACCTCGTGGAATTTTGGCGCGGAAAAGCCTTTCGTTTAATTGGTACATATTTAACAAATCGGTTTCTGCCTGCCGCATCATTTCCTGTCGTTCGAAAGAGGTGTCGGTTGGCAGCAATCGCCTGCCCCAAAAAGCCATATACAAAATTCCAACGACCGCCAGTGGAATACCTACCAGCCCAAAATCGAAAAAGCCAAAATCTTGATAACCGCTTTCTCGTAAAATACTATTCATTACGATATTGGTTGTAGTAAACAAAGTAGCTGTACCGCCTAATAAAGTACCAAAAGCAAGTGGCATTAACAGACGAGAAAGTTGGATTTTTGATTTTTTTGAAATTGCCGAAGTCGCGGGCAGAAGAATTGAAACTACTGCAATATTATTCATCACCAGCGACATTCCCGCGGACATTCCCATCAAAGCCATAATCAGCAAGGCTTCGCTCTTATTAGCGATTCCTGATATTGATTCTCCCATTCTTTGAGCAAGTCCCGTTTTTTCAATGGACAAGGCAAGAATAAAGATGGCGATGATCGTTATAACAGAAGGATCACTAAAACCAGAGAAAACCTCTTCCAAGGTTAAAACACCGCTTAATCCTAGCGCGATCAAAGCGATTAACGCCACGAGATCAACAGTGAATCGTTCGCTTAGGAATAATACAATCGAGAAAGCTAGTATAAGAAAGGTGATCAGTAAATCGTTGTTCATGGTCTTGTTGATCTTAATTCTAAACCATACCCGTCGAGTTATGGGTAATCCGCAAGGGTGGATGGAATTTGCGAGAAGTCAAAGACTAAAAAAAACAACTCCCTGTGGACAAGGAGTGTTATAAGCAACCAATTTTTGCAAACCAAATAGATTTTATTAAATGCAGTTAAACTAAGCCGTTTTCCCGTTTTAACTTTCGAACCCGTAGCCCTATCCCGCCTAATCTACCCGCCATCATACCAATAATGACACACATAATTACATCAGAGAAGGCGACCCCTTTTCCAATAATTCCAACGGAAACCCTGATAATGACGAGAATCCAGATTAGAACCAGATAAATGATATCGATTGAAAGTGTCACCTTTTGGATCTGTTCATCATATCGCATGGGAACCCAGCGGCTTATCCAAAAGCCCAATGGAACACTGAGTATGACAACAACCGCGCTCCAACCCCAGGTAAAATAACCTTCCTGAATATCCAGATAGAGAAGGTAAGAAAACATCAAGGAAAATTGGATAAGTAAACCCGCCCGAAGCCAAATTTTAAAGCGGCTTTGTTTCATCAAGCCGCGTAATCTGTGGAACAGAGTGATCAATTTACTCATGGGTCTATTGGTAAGCGTAGCGCAACCCCAGGCTGAAGAAGAACATCATTAAGGTCAAGATCCAGGGTAAGGCTTTCATAACAATTTCAACAGAGAGAATCGGTTTTTTCATTTTTATGAACATCAAAAGCAAACCGCCAAGGCCGATCAAGGATCCGCCCCATGCGACATATACAAAACCGAACCGAGACTGGCCAAGCATGACAGAGTAGATTGGAAGAGCGACAATGGTAAGCCCTGAGATGGCGTGCGTAACTGCCAGTGTGATGACACTTGCCTTGCCAGGAGTCTGGTTAACCCGGGTGAAAATAATTCCAGAAAATCCAACCAGAGCGAAGATCAGATAAGGGATAAACCATTGTGGAAATTTAAGGATTACAAGCCCAATTGCCAAGCCAAGTGGAACGAGGGTAGCGGCAATAACCACAATGCTGTTTTCGAGGATTTCATAACCGATAATGATGATCATTAAACTGGCTATAAGCATTACCCCAAATGAAATAGTAAAGGCAATCATCACTGGCAATTCAAAACCCTCAATGCCGAAAGCAATGATATAGCCACTGAGCAAACCAGTGGCTAAGAAGAGAAGTCTATCAAGAATAGTTAGTTTCATTCGCTAAATCATCATCAAAAGCATGGATCCTAACATATATAACGAAGCATATTTGAAAAGTCCGAAATTTACTTTTTCAGTTGGGCTGAAAACACTCATCAGTGCGAGAGTCAATAACCCAGCGGATAATACAATCAATATGCGGATATATCCAATTGTAACACCAATGCCCATCGCCGAAGCACCAATCGCGATTGCGGCAAGCACACTGGAGACCGCTATGGCAATCCGGGTTACCTTGAATCCATAGGTTGAAGGGAATGTTGGTACACCAGCTTTTTTATAATCCTCGAAATATTTCATACTGAAAGTCATAATGTGGGTGGGGATCCAGAACAAAACGCTCAGCGCGAGAGTGATTCCGATCCAATCGATATTGCCAAGCCCTAAAGCCCGACCTGCTAAAATTGGCATTCCACCAGAAATACCGCCCCAAACAATACCCCAGGCAGTTCTTCGCTTTAACCACATACTGTAAATAACCACATCCACAAATATGCCGCCAAAGATAATCAGGCCATAGAGAGCGCCCATCCAAACGGCTAAACCAACACCTAATATGGAAAGAATCAACCCCAGGCGTAAAGCCTCGTTTTCGGTCATGGCACCGGTGGCTAAAGGTCGTTTGCTCGTTCGACCCATTTTCGCGTCAATGTCGCGGTCCCACCACATGTTTAATACCGTTGAACCGCTAATGGAAAGAAATAGACTCAGAATCAATCCAATCATTGTCCAAGGTGAAGAAATCGGACATCGGGCGCTCATATAACCAGCAACCCCAGTCGTCATCAACAAACCTGTCTGCAGACTCTTAATCAGAGGCCAGTAAAGTTTGAGCTTCTTTTTTACGGTATCAAACATCTTTATTTCCTTTCGGTAGTTCGCCGGGCAGGCAGGTTCGCCTGCCCGGTATTATTTATTTTATTATCTTACGCAGCGGAAACCAATTTCAGGTGCGTAGTGCTGCGGACCAGCGCTGTTGTTTTTCCAAACACGCAGGTCTACTTCGTAAGTGTAATAACTTCCGCCGCGCATCATGCGATAGTGTTGATCCGAGTAATCATCCCCGGTCCATTGCCAAACATTTCCACCCATATCGTATAAACCATATGGGCTGGCGGAATCCAGAGTTTCATAGCCATCATAAGTTTTTCCGTTAAACATTCCCACCGGGGTGGTATTGCCGAGTTTGCCAAATGCTTTTTCAAATAGATCGAAGGAGGAGTAGTAATTGGCATTATTGCGCTCAATATGCTCGCCCCAAGGATAAGGCAGGCCATATCCATCTACGATCTCAGTTCCTCTGGCAGCTTTCTCCCATTCTACTTCGAGAGGCAAACGGTAACCATAATACTGGCAGTAAGCATTCGCTCCAAACCAAGTTACCATGGTAACAGGGTGATTCGAATATTCGTGCAATGAGGTAAATACCCCATCTTTTTCCTCAATTCGAACACCTTCCGCCGGGAATGGCATGACCAATTTTTCGCCAGCCTTGATTTCTTCCTCATGCTTGTAAGCATCGAAAGGATCGCCAGGGTAATCCACGTAAAAACCGTGCTTCGCATTAACTACATTGCCAGCCTCAACTTCACCTTCACCCAAGGTCAAAGTGCCGTCAGCTACCGCTTCGTTAAGAAATTTGGCAAATTGTTCATTAGTTACATCTGTGACCATAATCTCAAAATCATAATCAATCATGGTCATGTGATCGTGCTGACCATAAGGAAACTCTCCTGCGGGTACGGTCGCCCATGATTCCGGGTCGATGCCGGTGTCAACATAAGGCGGTGTAATCGCGCCGATGCTAGGGGCCGGCGCGCAACCCATCGCGAAAATCGCCAGGAGGGATAAGGCTACAATCAGTTTCTTCATTCTGATTCCTCCTTTATAATCTTGTTCAATTCTTCCAACTTCCTTTTTTGTTCTTCCAATTCAGACTGGGCTGAAAGTTTTCGTTCTTGTGAGAACTCCATCGACCAGTGACCCTTTTCTTGAACCAGGTCGTATAAACGCCAGATCATGAACAAAGCGAGCATGATGAGTACGATACCCAAACCAAGGTCCATCAGCAACATGGTTGTGTTTACAAGTCCTTGCTGGTTAAGGTCATCCACAAACAATCGTTTCATCGAGAAGATCGTCGCGGAACCAAAGGCGATATCTGAGAGGATAATCAACGACCAGCCAAACCACTTGCGGACCTTCCCCTTCATTCCTGAAAGATCGGCGAAGTACATCAAAATGATGGTCGCGATCAAGGCGGCGAGAATATGCCAATGGCCGGTGAGAGTGATTCTTTCTTCTCTATGAGGCCATACCCGGAAAATCTCTTCCAGTTTGATAGCCAGGAAGATTCCCACGCCGCTGACGGTAAAGTTCATAAAGACCATCTGCCAACCTGGACCAAATTTCAAAGGATCACTAAAAAGTGCGCCCAATTTTTGGAAAAAGTTTGGTTTTTTAAGGTGGGCAGTTCCATCTTTGATTTGTTTATCCCAGGCGTAAATAACATACAACAACGCCGAGAACATGACCATCGTGGAACCAACGTAAATCGTATTGTGAGCCCACTCCAACCAAACAACGGATAACGCGCCGAAGGTAATCGTGATCGTACCGGCTATCATGATAGGCATTGCCCAACGATGTAAAATACCCTGGAATTTAATCCAACGGCCAACAATCAAGGTAATGCCCACAGCGACCAAAGTCAGCATAATGTGAAGGTGGCCGATGATGGCTTTTTGCAGGTAGGTCTTATGAGGGTTACGGATCAGGTCCTCACCCAGGAATGTTTCATGGCCATTTGCCCAGAAGGAGCCAGTTACAGCGCCCCAGGTCGCGGAGATGAGCGTACTAACTGCCATGATAAAGAAAGCAGCTCTTTCCAAATCAACGCCACCCTTGGTATGCGCAAAAGGAGAATCCGCGGGAAGCAAATACTCTTTTTTCCACGGCCATAAAGCCGCGCAGAGTAGAATACCCGCAAAGAACACCAGACTTTGTCCCAGGATGAACAAACCATGGAAAGTGAAATTGTGTCCCCAATAAGCGAACAGAAGGCCAAAAATGTCCGCGGTGAGGTAACCCACCGTGATGGTTCCATTGATGATCGTTTGCTCATGCTTGCGCATGGGCAAAATTTCAGTCATGAAATAGACTTCGATCGCAATGATCGTCATCGCAATGGTGTGGTAGAGAAGGATAATTCGGCCTTCGCGTTCAGCCTCTACCAAATCCATATTTAATGTATTTACAGTGATATCCCTAACTCCCCATTCGACCATTGGTCCGGAAAGTGTGCCCCAGATCGCTGTGATGATAGAAACCACCGCGATGGCTGTGAGCGCCAATCCGCGAGTCGAACGGAATAGGTAATCAAGCCGTTTTCCGATATACTGCATGTGGAATAACCTCCAAAAAAATATTTTTAAAATGCGGACGTGTCGTTGATACTATCCTAACACGTCCGCATTTTTTGGTCTTTGATTAAAGTTAATTTGTAACAATTTCAAATATCAAGCCAAATCCTTCTGAAAGCCGTATAGGAATGAAAAAGCCATCAGAACAAGGATCAAGGACAAAATATTGAAAACGAGGTCGGCAGTAAAAATTCCAAGCAATGGCTGATCGATCGTCAAGAACGCCAAAGCAATACCACCGATACCGATCAACAAACCGCCAATGCCGACCCAGAAAAATCCCTTGGGCGCGCCCTTAGCCATGATCGGTCCTAAAAAGATCATCAGACCCGCCACACTATGGAACAGCGGTACTGAAATTTTCTTAACCATTTCCCACCCAAAGAAACTGGAAAGCGCGATCAATACAAAGCCGATGGCAAGAAACCACTTAAATGGTTTCTTGATCGCAGGAAAGTACTGTTCAGCAATTCCCATTGAAATACCGAGCGGAATCAAACTGGATACGGTTAAAACAAATGGGGTGCCAAGGATGTCATAGCCCAGAAGAATTAATAAAACACCGGCAACCAATAACACAACAAATCCCAGAATGTAATACCAATCGTACAATTTCTTTCTTTTAAAGAATTGCACACTCAGGTATAACGCCGCCAAGCCAGTCAGCAACAACAAAATGATATCGATCGTGTTTGGGTGGTTCATTTTAGACTCCTATATATAATGAATTTTTTTTAGGCAAATTTCACCTTCTTAAAATCATTATATATTTTTTTAGCTCGTTTGTATTGGCTCTAAAAAAACTCGTTTATTTTTCCAGCTTGAGCATTTTCGGGGTTCCGGGCAATAACAAAGCCACCAGGAGGACCGTACTCATAATCGGCGCGACCAGGAACATGGAAGCCCTTCCCTGGATGATTACATCGGTAAGCCCGACTGGATAACCACCAAACATGGACATTGCGGCCGCGAAAATTCCAACCGGCATACTCCATTGTTTTCCACGTACCAGGCCAAAAATGAACATCGCCCAAACCGCGGCTCCCAACCAGTTGATTGACTGGGACATCATATACATGGAGGCGATAAAGCCCTTTTCTTCAGTTTGGTATCGGGAAATGGCGCCTACACCATCAATAAAGGTAAGGACAAATGCCAAACCGCTTACAAACGCGAAGGCGATTACTTTTTTATCGATACCGCCGATAAATAGCATTCCGAACCAAAGCACCGCCGCTAACAAGAATACCCACATGGTTGGCGCGGGTAAACCAATGCTGGATGGCGGAATAATCGGGAAAAAGCCTGCTAAAAGTTGGATTGAGGAAGCGACGACACCATAAAACCAAGCCCAGGGCTGGTTCTTTTGAAAACCGTACAGCACCATTACCCACAGAGCTCCAGCCGAAACACCAATCCAGCTGAGCAATGCGAATACGATCTGAACTGTGATAGCCTCATCCGGGCGTTCCCCGGCGATCTTACCATCAATGTTCGCTTGATAAATATCAGCCAGCAGGAACAAGAGCAGTAAACCTGTGAAAATGCCCACGATGGATAATACAATACCAAGTGTCTTATTGTTTTTCATTTCAAACTCCTTTTTTTAAAATTACCATTTGGTTGGATCGACGATTTCCTTCGAACACGTCCTAAATGCTGAGATGAAACGCCGATCTTCATTGAGTGTAAATAAACATTGCCAGCATGGTACGACTTTTGTCTTACCACTAAGACAAACCTCCAATTTCCAAGAAGCGGTTTGTATTTAGAATGACAATCTTCTGCTTTTCTACTCTAATCACTTCATCCTTTTCCAAAGCCCGCAAGGAACGTCCCAAAACATCCCTCACTGTTCCAAGTCTGGATGCCATTTCGTCGAAGGTTGTCCATTCCCTTCTCGGAACCTGCCACGCCCCGTTTTGAAATTCAGCATATTGAATCAGGGTTGTTACCAGACGTTCTTCAATGCTTTTCAGGGATAAATCTTCAGCCAAGCGGGCAAATTGGAGCACCTGTCGACTCGCTCTGCGCGCCATTCCTGACGCAAAGGTAAGATCAGACATTAAGGATTTGAGTACTTTTCCGGGAATTATCCAGGCGGTAAGATCCTCCAACGCGACCACGCTTGCGGGATAATTGGTATCGGCGACAACTGCCACTTCACCAAATAAATCCCCTTTTCCAATAACACGCATCCACTGCTCGCGGCCATCTCTTCTCAACCTGGTAGCCTTAACCCAACCCTTCTCGATCAGGTATACAAAGTCAGGCGGGTCTCCCTCAAGGTAAATAAGCTTACCTTTCGGGTAATTAGTTTTCCAGGCTTTATCTTTCAACTCCTGAACAGCGCACGGTCCGATTTCCTCCAAGCCCATTACAGTCCTTATCAGGGTCTCAGTCAATAACGCTGTCGTTTCTTTCATGATAACGGTTTCTTGTTTTCTGATTTTAAAACAACCAGATTCAAACTATCATCTCTGGAACAGGTGTTAAGGCATTCCAAACAGCGAATACATTCCAGATCAGAAAGGTTTTCGGGAACATTTTCAATTCCCATCGAACATTCAATATCACATCGACCACAACTATTACAACGTGTTGTATCAACCTGCAATTTCAAGGGGGCAATTTTATTAAAGATCGCTAAAAACGCCCCAAATGGACATAAATATTTACACCAAACCCTTTCGATTGCCATCGATGTAAGAATAAAGACAATCAATACGCTTACCAACAAACCCTCATTAATTTGCAGACTAAAGAGAGCCCGGGCAGGACAGATATTGTGTAAGGGCGGATATAACGAAAAAGTACTAACCCAAAGGATAACGGCGAGAATAAAATATTTCGCATAGCGTAAATATTTATCCGCGGTCGGGTTTAACTTGCGTGGAAAGGCAAAATTAACTTTCTTACCGCGGATATGCTTCTTTTCACCCGAGAGTTTTCGACTTAACATCGCCAACCACTCTTGAACAGAACCTACCGGGCACATCCAACCACAAAAAGCCCTACCAGCGATCAGGGAGACACTCAACACACCAGCAAAGATGGCGAAATTCATTAAATTCGTTGTCTGAAGGGTGGTTCCAGTCGTCACGTATTTGTAAAAGGTTTCAATCGCCCCAAATGGACAAAAAGCGTCAAAAGAGCCACCAGTGCTCTCTTCACCTGGGATAATGTGCCGTAATCCGATCAGCGTGGAACCAAAGACCGCTGAGATCATCATCCAGGTTCTGGTTCGAGATAATTTATCCCCAGCATTCATAGTTTTTGGTTCTCCGAAGGCAATAATTTACTCAACGACAACGTTTTAATATAGCCCACCCCGGTGAGGGGCAGAAACAGGGCTTCACCCCCGCCATGTTTGGGAATGAAACCGAGCAAAATGGCGATAATTACGCCAACAACGTATGCAATCAAGATGATATGCGGAAAATATTTTGGGTTAACTTTCATAATTTATTCATAATCGGGCGGTATGGCGCGCCGGGAGAATATCGGCGCGCCATATGGTGAAGGAGAATGCACCCGATATAAGCTAAACTTTTTCAGATTCCTCAATGATCAGATTTTTCTTAAAGAGAGGAACCAACAAGAAGATCAAGGTACCGATGGCCAAGAGAGAGCCATACAAGTAATCCAGAGTTTTTGTACGGATAAATTGGGTGGGAGCGTCGATAACCAAAATTGCGACGGCGCCTACAAGAGCGAGCCACCAGCCCTTTTTCTGGCCAACTGCCAGGAAGGGAATGGACAAGAAGAGCAAGATTACAGCAACCCAGTTGACTTCACCGACCCATCTGAATAACCACCAGGTGAAATCCGGGTAAAACGGGTAGCCAGGGCGGGTCGCCATAGTACGTTGAGCGCCGATACCAATGGTAAAGGCGTGGGTCGCCAACATACCAATAAAGGTAAGCGCTCCAAATCTTGCCCACTTCTGCATAGTCTCAGCCTTGCGCAGAAAGATAAAGCTAAAATAACCTGTCAAACCGATAACTGAAATCAACATGGGGAGCGGAAAGCCTGGCACCCAGCTGACGTATGGCAGGAACATGAACATTCCACCAATCGAAGGCAGGGCAAAAAGAGCCATATCAAGCGTGTAGGTCCACTCCTCACCTGCCTTAACCTGCTGGGAAGTGACAATCAAACCAATTCCTGCCACAAAGATAAAGGCTCTCCAGGCGGAATAAAACAAATCAAACATCCCAATGCCACTGGCAAAGGAAGCGTTTCCTGCATTCACGTGCTCGGACAATCCTTTCAAAACCCGCGCGAGCGAGGTCTGTACCCAGAACGGAATGATTGTAAGCATCAGCAAACCCACAACAATCGCGATCCAGGACATGATGGTACGGTTCTTTTGTGAAGTCTCTTTCATAATAACCTCCGAATAATTTGGTTATGTGAAGAATATCACAAACAATTCCTATTATCTTTGCCTTAACGCAAACTCCAACCTTATAAATTCCAAAAATAATGGGTGGGTATTTAAAATACCCACCCATTTTCCCAACATAATTGTAATTATTCTTCGATAAGGTGTTTCTTGAACATGGGGATCAGGAGGATTGCGAACAATACGAGTGATAATGCCCCGCCCTGAAGCCATTCGGTAGAACTGCGAACCACAAAGCCCTGGAAGCTGACAACAGCGGTTGCCAAGGCTGTGCTGGATGCGATATACCAACCAATCTTTTTCTTCATAGCCATAAAGGGGATCGAAACCACCAACATGGCGGAGGCAACATAAAGCAGGTACCCGCCGAGTAATAACGCCAGAGTCTGTGGACTGTAAACAGCCTCATCGGTCAAATATTCGAAAGTTTTCCAATCTAAATGATCGAGATTGGTAATGGCATGTGCTAAAGGTGAGAGGACAGTTGGAGCATCGGGATTAGCCTGAATCATTCCATCAGCGCCGCGGATAAAGTTGCCGGGGATATGAATAAAATAGCGCACCCCGTGCTGACCATTCATGAAAACCATACCGGAAACGATACCAATAAAAACAAATGGTACAAGCTTCTGAAGCTTGGCGATCAGGTTATCCTGGTCCGCAAGTAAGGTAATAAGGTATGCAATTAAACCCACAAACAGTACAGGAGCCACGGTCGGCATCCCAGAAAGCGTGGCCGGGGGAACGCCCTTCTGAGGATATTCCGCCAAAACAAGCACGAACCACGGGATGATCATTGTCATTCCGCCTACGGACGGAACAGCGAATAAGCCCAGCGCGGCAGCACGAGCCCACTTCTCACCATCGTATAACTTTTTGGTTAACATGACCAACATCGCCCCAGCCAAAACAAACAAGACAATCCAAACCGAATAAGTGGCGGTCAAAATCGGAACGGCCGGGAAGAAATCGTCATCGAAGGGGACCAAGCGAACCAATGCCTGGTCGAGGGAGGTTTTTAATGTCTGCATGGATTGGGTCGGGGCAAGTAACATCAGATACACGCCCACTACTACAGCCAGAACCGCGAGTACGATTCTTTGGGTCTTACTAGTTTCATTATGCATAGAGTGCTCTCCTAAAGGTATAATGGTTTATAAATTACGACAGTCCGTTATCAATTTACTCTCATTAGAAATTCTTGTCTTTATAAAAGTGCAAATTGTCACAAAGGAAAACCTATGGCTATCGACCCGAAATGCTTTGAAAATGCCCCCATTCTAGGACATTTACTTCCGGCCGAGAGGGCGGTTTTAATCAAAGCCGCCAAAATAAAGAGTTTTCTTAAAGGCGAGGTAATCATCTGGCAGGATGAAATCTTCACCCAGGCAGCTTACATCCATTCCGGCAAGGTGGAATGGACCATGCTTTCCGTAGATGGCAAAAGACAGGTGGTTTTTAAATTAGAAGAGTGCGACATTGTCTGGCCGCACTCGATATTAGATGGAAAACCAATGCCCGCCTCATTGGAGGTGATTGAGGATTGTGTCTTATATTTTTGGGATCAGAAAGTGCTTCTGCCGATGATCTCTTCCAATCCAGCCGCTCTCCTTGATGTAAGTTTAATCCTTCTAAGGTACATGCGCCAGGTCCGCGAAGTTGTTTATGGGTTCGCTTTTCATCCAGTCGCAAGCCGGCTTGCCCGTCTCCTTCTGGATCATTATCAACCCCAAAAAGGTCAACCTGCCGCCCGAAATTTAACCCTGGATGAGATGGCGGATACCGTTGGAACAACCCGTGAATTGATCAGCAGGACGCTACACAGATTTGCCAACAATGACATGATCCAAATCAACCGGGTGGAATTTGTTTTCAAAGACCCTGAACGATTGCGCGAAATAGCGAATCAATAAATTAAATAAAAAAAGCGGGAGGGTTACCCCTCCCGCTTGATCGTTTACTCCTGAACTAATCTCTTCTTGAAGAGCGGGATGGCGAGCATGACAACGATGCTCAAGCCCATCAGCGCGCCGTACAAGTAATCATTGGTCGCGTGACGAACATAGTGGGTGGCGCCGCTGGCGATTAGACCAACCCATCCACCGATCATACCGCAATACCAACCGGACATTTTCTTCTGTCCGAGCAGGTAGATGGCGGCAATACAGAAAGCCATACTGACCCACAGACCAAGCCAGCTGAAGAAGGTGATCGCGATACCTTCAGCATAAAGCGGGCGGGCAGGGTGTCCGAACAAAATTCTGTAGGACGCATGTCCATTTGCGAAGTGTTCAGCAGCCGCAACGCCAAGCATAAGGAAGACCAAGAAGTCAACCATTTTTTGGGTGTTGTCTACCTTCTCAGCTAACAACAAGGCGAAATAAGGGATTAAACCTACTGCCGCAATCCAAACCGCGGGGGGAAATCCACCTTCAACGGATCCAACGAAGTTCATCCAGGGAACCACCATATAGGCGCCGCCAATGGAGGGAACCGCG
>DATMWA010000010.1:0-3023 GCA_035562755.1 Anaerolineales bacterium | reverse complement strand
GCTTTCAGTCGATGGAAATGCGTTTTTGAATATCCAATTTCATCCGCCAGATCCATAGCGTAAATCGGATTTTCGCTATTGTTCTTTCGAGTTTCCAGCCAGCTCTTAAACTGCAGCGCGCTCTCAACAATCGACAGCTGCGGCCGGAAGCGGTTTTCAGTCGAATGGAGTTGGATAAACTCCGCATTCTTTGTCTCATCAAACGACTGCGGGAGCCGGTTAAAGAATCGGCTGTCGCGGATTTCTTAAGGATCTAAGTTGAGGCAGGCCTTTATAGCTAATAATTGTCATTATTAGGTATTGAATTCCCGTACTGGCTTAATGGCGGGCGAGGCGGTGAATGGTAATTAATTAGCGGTTTTGGATACCTAGAGCCATTCGCCCGATGCATTTCAACCATTAAAGCCCCATATTCGCCATGAGGTCCCCAAAGGCTTGCTCATGCTCATGGTCTGTGAAGCCGAGGGTGGGCGGGGCAGGGGGCATGACCTTGGTCGGCTGTCTGGCAGGTTCTACCATAAAGCGCTCAGCCAGCCCGCTGATGGCACCACTCCCATCCATCGTGATGCCCAAGCGCTCCAACATCAGCCCTGCCATCGCTAGCCGTTTCATTCGGGCACCGACTGCCTTACCTTTGTACCTAGACAGATCGCCCAGGAGGATTCCATCCTCCTGGGTCCAGGAAATATTGCTTCTCAATCTCTTAGCCACCACCCACCTCCTAAGCAGCAACCCTGGATTTCTTGGCATTGGCCTCCTGGAGTCGGGCGACTGCCAAATAGCCCCTGACATTCCCAAGCACCGGATCTTCCTGGCAGATGACCTTTGTCTGCGGGAACCGCCTGCGGATTGCATTTTCCATGGCGAAGACCCCGCCACCGGTCAGCAAGATGTAGTCCAGGGTGGTTGTAGAGCCGCGGATCGAGGTCATGATGGCCGAACAAATCTGCTCGCCGACCTCGTCACCGACCATCATCAGCCGAGACATGAAATCGACTTCGGTGCCTCCCATATCAATAACATGCTCGCCATTACGCAACAGCATATCCAGTCGGTCTCGGCTTACCAGGCGATTGAACTCCCTGCTCATGTTCTCGGCCGTCTTCTCAAGAATGTGCGAGGTGGCCAAGGTGCTGGACTTGCTGCTTTGGTCCAAAATCGACTTTTCCCGTACAAGGATCCAGTCGCTACTGAAGTAGCCGATGTCGGCAACCATCAGTGTGAGGTCGCTTTTCTTGGCCAGGAACTCGTAGTTGGGCAGGGATGCCATACCCATGAAACAGCCCATAGGCTGGCTCATGACAACCACTTCATCGACTTGTACGCTCGTCATGGCATTTACCTGGTGGCTGCCTTTCATCACGTTCTTGATCTTCTCGATCAGCTCCTTGCTACCCGGGCCATAGAATTGCTGAACCGGCAGTCCGGTCACCAGCCGCTCGATCCGCGGTACCCCGAAGCGGGACAGCCCGGCCAGATAGAGGGCCTTGTACTCCCGGGTCTCGACATAGGCGCTGTGGGTCTGCTTCACGCCGCCTTGGATGTGGTGCTGGTCGACGCCCGCCACCCATTCCTCACCACCTATGTTGACCACTTCGCCACCTTTCAGGTCCGGACTTAAGCCCCGCTTGGGCATGGCGCTGATTGGCGCGGCCCCCGAAGGAAGGATAAATTCGCACACATCGCTGCCGTTTAAGCTGCCACCGACGCCTTTTACGTTGCCATAGCCGATATCCAGGCCTGCCACAAACCCAATGGTCGAGATTCCCATTTTTTCACTACTCCTTGAAAGGTTAATTAATACAGATACATGCATACGATTTTCGGCATTCAAAAAATCAAATGGTCGAGATTCGCCATCACAAGGTCGCAAAAATCGATTTCACAAGCAAGGACCCAACCAATCTCGACCATTGTTTTTTTCAAAGGGTCTATAAAAATATAATATTCAAGAAGATACGTGGATTGACCACTTCGTCGATTCTCGACCATTTGCAAAAAATGGCTATTTCAGCCAAATCACCCGAACCAAGCATCCCATTGCAGGACGATTGGTTGATTTAGATAGAAATCGATAAGTCCAATATTCGAACAGCTGCTTAAATGCTAAATCCAACCTAGTTACACAAATAATCTAACGTACCTAGGGGGGGAGGCACACTATAGAAATAAATTCGATTGGGTCCTTTATTTACCTAAAATCAGCCCGTAAAGTAAAAAAACGGGACATATTCACTTTTAAAAATCTTTATTGTGTGCCCCCCTACCAAGGTACGAGTAAATAGTATTTATGTAACGGACCCCTAAATTGTACGCAAAAAGATAACTATGAAACATCAATTAAAATTAATAGAAAACACGCTAATTCTCATGCTCGAGCTTGAATCCTCCATTGAGTCCCAAGCAACCGATATTCGCATTGATTTTTATGATCGCCGCTTAGCTGTACAAAACGAACAGCAGTCCGCTTTCGATCTTGAAGCTAGGATTAGCAACAAAAGCCCAAAGCGCGTATTCAGCCCACTGAACATATCCGTTCGGATGCTACGCGGTTCACTACAAATTTACTGGTATACGATGAACATCAACCGAATAACCAAGAAAAAACATTACAACTACATCGCGAAGTCCAAAAACGGCACCTATGATCTCCGGACCTTAAAGTCCAAGTCGAGCGACGCAGAATGGGACCTTGTTAAGGAAACGGAGGAAAAAGCTGCTGGTCTACGGGAACAGTGGAAGAAATTGATCCAAGCCCGTTCATCTCTAATCCGCTTAAGGGAATTGTCCAAATGACCCCGAGTTCAGAAATCTGCGATTCTTGTCTCGGAGAAAACTGTGTTACATGTATGCCAGAGGCGGGCAGGATGCCAGCCGAGGATTCCAGCATGGACAGCC
This sequence comes from Anaerolineales bacterium, assembly GCA_035562755.1. Lineage (GTDB taxonomy): Bacteria > Chloroflexota > Anaerolineae > Anaerolineales > Villigracilaceae > UBA5195. Next base: position 125 of record DATMWA010000010.1, on the reverse strand, counting down.
GGCCTAAATTGCCACCATTGCCCACCTAGGGCAACTTCAACCGATACCGCCCACTGGAGGTCTTTCAGGGCTGCTAGGTCCATCCGGCGACACTCATCGCTATGCTTCGGTATCACAGAATGAAT
>DATMWA010000009.1:0-120167 GCA_035562755.1 Anaerolineales bacterium | reverse complement strand
GAATCTGGGGGGTTCCTGCGTGGGTATTAAATAGAAAAGTCTCTTGGCGATGACCTACTCTCCCAGGAGGCTGCCCTCCAAGTACCATCGGCGCTGACGAGCTTAACTTCCGGGTTCGGGATGGGACCGGGTGGACCCTCGTCGCTCTTATCACCAAGAGACCTATTCACTGTGTTGTTCACAACTAAGATAGCTCTCTTACACAAAAACCTTCAGCCGAATAAGAAACAAACTCTCCATATCACACAGATTAGCCCTCGACCATTAGTACAACTTAGCTCAATACATTACTGTACTTACACACGTTGCCTATGTAGCAGGTAGTCTTCCTGCGGTCTTACTGGATTTCTCCATGAGGGATCTCATCTTGAGGCAAGTTTCCCACTTAGATGCTTTCAGCGGTTATCTTTGCCAGACATAGCTACCCAGCGATGCCGTTGGCACGACAACTGGCACACCAGAGGTCTGTCCACCCCGGTCCTCTCGTACTAGGGGCAGATCCTCGCAAATCCCTTACGCCCACAGCGGATAGAGACCGACCTGTCTCACGACGGTCTGAACCCAGCTCGCGTACCGCTTTAACGGGCGAACAGCCCGACCCTTGGGACCTTATCCAGCCCCAGGATGCGATGAGCCGACATCGAGGTGCCGAGCGAGATCGTCGATGTGAACTCTTGGATCTCACCAGCCTGTTATCCCCGGGGTAGCTTTTATCCGGTAAGCCACAGCCCTTCCACTCGGTACTGTGGGATCACTAAGCCCGACTTTCGTCTCTGCTCGACGCGTTGGTCTTGCAGTCAAGCTCCCTTCTGCCTTTACACTCTTTGGGTGGTTTCCATTCACCCTGAGGGAACCTTTGGGCGCCTCCGTTACCTTTTAGGAGGCGACCGCCCCAGTCAAACTGCCTATCTGGCACGGTCCCTGTCCCGGTTTCACGGCGACAGGTTAGGATCTAAATAAAATCAGGGTGGTATTTCACTGTCAGCTCCACCGACGCTAGCGCGCCAGCTTCTCAGCCTCCCACCTATCCTACACAAATTTTACCCAAATTCAATGCCAAACTGCAGTAAAGCTCCACGGGGTCTTTTTGTCCTGCTGCGGGTAGGCCGCATCTTCACAGCCATTTCAATTTCACCGGGTCTATCGTTGAGACAGTGCTCTAGTTGTTACGCGGTTCGTGCGGGTCGGAACTTACCCGACAAGGAATTTCGCTACCTTAGGACCGTTATAGTTACGGCCGCCGTTCACCGGGGCTTCAGTTCAAAGCTTCGGATTACTCCTGACCTCTCCCTTTAACCTTCCGGCACTGGGCACGCGTCAGCCCCTATACTTCGCCTTTCGGCTTGGCAGAGACCTGTGTTTTTGTTAAACAGTCACTAGAGCCTATTTTCTGTGACCTCTCGCGAGGCACCCCTTCTCCCTAAGTTACGGGGTCATGTTGCCTAGTTCCTTAACGATAGTTCTCCCGATCGCCTTGGTGCTTTTACACCCATCTACCTGTGTCGGTTTGCGGTACGGGCATCCCATCTTCAACGTTTAGTGGCTTTTCTTGGCAATAGGGCTCAATCACTTATGCCTTACGGCTCGCTCTTGGCTCAGCTCAGATGGCGGTTTTCCCTGCCTTCCTCATCACCTAACCAGATCGCACCTCCTCTTCCATCCGGAGGCTGACCTACCCCGTTGCGTCCCCACTTCACTCCAATGAGACGGTTCTGGAATGTTGACCAGATGTCCATCACCTACGCCTTCCGGCCTCGGCTAAGGACCCGACTAACCCGACGCGGATCAACCTGGCGTCGGAAACCTTAGATTTACGGCGATTATGATTCTCACATAATTATTCGCTACTCATGCCTGCATTCTCACTTCTGACCGCTCCAGCACTCCTTACGGTATGCCTTCCCCGCCGTCAGAACGCTCCCCTACCAATCTATTCAATATAGATTCCATGGCTTCGGTGCTACACTTAGCCCCGTTAAATTTTCCGCGCAGGGCCACTAGACCAGTAAGCTATTACGCACTTTTTAAAGGGTGGCTGCTTCTAAGCCAACCTCCTGGTTGTTCCAGTAGCCCCACCTCGTTTCCCACTTAGTGTAGACTTGAGGACCTTAGCCGATGATCTGGGCTGTTTCCCTTTCGACCCCGAAACTCATCTCCCGGAGTCCGACTGCTATACTCTAAAATACTGGCATTCCGAGTTTGATTGGGTTCAGTAAGCTGTAAGCCCCTTAGCCCATTCAGTGCTGTACCTCCAGTATTAAACATATAACGCTAGCCCTAAAGCTATTTCGGGGAGAACCAGCTATCTCCGAGTTCGTTTGGCATATCACCCCTACCCACAGGTCATCCCCAAATTTTGCAACATTTGTAGGTTCGGGCCTCCACAAGCTGTTACACTCGCTTCACCCTGCCCATGGGTAGCTCACCCGGTTTCGGGTCTAATCCTAGCGACTATACGCCCTATTCAGACTCGCTTTCGCTACGGCTCCGGGTATTCCTCCCTTAACCTCGCCACTAAGATTAACTCGCAGGCTCATTCTCCAAGAGGCACGCTGTCAGGCCTATCGCTGCGCACAGAATCGCTCCTTAGCACCAACACGACATTGCCCTCCAACTGCTTGTAAGTTTACGGTTTCAGGTTCTATTTCACTCCCTTATCAAGGGTACTTTTCACCTTTCCCTCACGGTACTTGTTCACTATCGGTCGCAAAGTGTATTTAGTCTTGGAGAGTGGACTCCCCAGCTTCCTGCCGGATTAGCGTGCCCGGCAGTACTCAGGTACCAGTTCGGCCAATTATGAATTTCGAGTACGGGGCTCTTACCCTCTGCGGCAGGCTTTCCCACACCTTTCTCCTATCCATTCTCATACCTCGTTACTGGCCCTACAACCCCGATCCGCAAGCGGTTCGGTTTGGACTACTCCCCGTTCGCTCGCCACTACTGGGGGAATTCTTTCTTTTCCTCTGGGTACTTAGATGTTTCAGTTCCCCAGGTGCCCTTCCTCTGACCTATATATTCAGCCAGCGATGCTGGAGGTTCGCTCCAGCGGGTTTCCCCATTCGGATATCTCCGGGTCGATCGCCTGTTAACGGCTATCCGGAGCTTTTCGCAGTTTCCCACGTCCTTCATCGGCACTTTGCGCCTAGGCATCCACCGTAAACTCTTATTAGCTTCTCTATGTGATACAGAGACTTTGTTTCTCATTCCGTTTACTGCTTCTTGCTTTCGGTTTTTGTCTTTCGCTATTCAGTTGTTAATGTCCTACCACCTCTTCAGATGGTCCCAGCTGCCTATAAACTCCCGCTTACAAGCACCCAGCACCACCTCATCTTGTGGAGATGGCGGGAATCGAACCCGCGACCTTCGCCTTGCAAAGGCGCCGCTCTCCCGCTGAGCTACATCCCCGCTTGTGGGCTTGACAGGATTCGAACCTGTGACCCCTGCGTTATCAGCACAGTGCTCTAACCATCTGAGCTACAAGCCCTTCTTCCAAACCAGCCCTAAACAACTGATTAGTGATAGTAAACACTCCCCCCATTATCTCCCTCACCAATCCCAACACCGCGTCAGAATTGGATTTCTTCGCTCACCTAACCATTCAATGCCAGGCTCGCTTACTCTAGAAAGGAGGTGATCCAGGCGCACCTTCCGGTACTCCTACCTTGTTACGACTTCGTCCCAGTCATCAGCACCACCTTCGACAGCGCCCTCCTTGCGGTTAGGCTACCGGCTTCAGGTGTTACCAACTCCCATGACGTGACGGGCGGTGTGTACAAGGCCCGAGAACGTATTCAACGCACTATAGCTGACGCGCGTTTACTAGCAACTCCAACTTCACACAGGCGGGTTGCAGCCTGTGATCTGAACTGAGACCGGCTTTCCGGGATTGGCTCCATCTCGCGATTTGGCTACCCATTGTACCGGCCATTGTAGCGTGTGTGTAGCCCCAGACATAAAGGCCATGCTGACTTGACGTCATCCCCACCTTCCTCCGGCTTGATACCGGCGGTCCCGCATGACACTTGTAACATACGGCGAGGGTTGCGCTCGTTAGCGGACTTAACCGAACATCTCACGACACGAGCTGACGACAGCCATGCAGCACCTGTGCAAGCTCCCCGAAGGGTCGTTCAGGTTTCCCCTCACTACCACTTGCATGTCAAACCTGGGTAAGGTTCTTCGTGTAGCATCGAATTAAACCACACGCTCCGCTGCTTGTGCGGGCCCCCGTCAATTCCTTTGAGTTTTAACCTTGCGGCCGTAGTCCCCAGGCGGTAGACTTATCGCGTTTGCTTCGATACCGAAGGCTATTACACCTCCGACACCAAGTCTACATCGTTTACTGCTAAGACTACCGGGGTCTCTAATCCCGTTCGCTACCTTAGCTTTCGTGTCTGAGCGTCAGTACTATCCCAGAAGATCGCTTTCGCCACTGGTGTTCCTCCCGATATCTACGCATTTCACCACTACACCGGGAATTCCATCTTCCTCTGATACACTCTAGTCCGGTAGTTTTGAACGACCTCTCCTAGTTGAGCCAGGAGCTTTCACATCCAACTTGCCAGACCGCCTGCACACGCTTTACGCCCAGTAAATCCGGATAACGCTCGCCTCCTACGTTTTACCGCGGCTGCTGGCACGTAGTTAGCCGAGGCTTATTCCTGAGGTACTGTCCTTTCTCATCCCTCAGAAAAGCGCTTTACGACCCGAAGGCCTTCTTCGCGCACGCGGCGTTGCTGGGTCAGGCTTTCGCCCATTGCCCAATATTCCCTACTGCTGCCACCCGTAGGTGTATGGCCCGTGTTTCAGTGCCATTGCGAGGGACCACCCTCTCAGGTCCCTTACCCGTCGTCGCCTTGGTGTGCCGTTACCACTCCAACTAGCTGATGGGAAGCAGGCCCCTCCCAAAGCGTGTCTCCACTTTCTTCCCAATTCTCTAACTATCGGGATATTATGAGGTATTAGCATCCCTTTCGGCATGTTATCCCTCTCTTCGGGGCAGGTCGCCAACTCGTTACTCGCCCGTTCGCCACTAAGTCTGATCAGTATTACTACCAACCAAACCCCGTTCGACTTGCATGTATTAAGCACGCCGCCAGCGTTCATCCTGAGCCAGGATCAAACTCTCCGCAAAAAAAAATATTCTCACACCTTCTCAGGTGCCTATTTACGGATTCTTCGTACTAAAAAAAGATTGACATGGGGTTGTCGTATTTACTATCACTATTCAGTTGTTAAGGTCCCGCCAGCTCGGGGGGTTAAAAAACCCCGGTTCCTTCATTCCTGATCTCCACCGGAGTCTACTTCCCAGCTCGTATTTATTTGTCTCTGTTACCGTCTCGCCAGCAACAGGCTCACCCTTCAAGCTCACCTATTATACAGACTTACTCCCCTCTGTCAAGGGTTTTAATTCCAAAATTCCAATATTCGCCGGGATATTTTAAAAGAGGATTTAGTTCATTTCTTGACGGCCTGCCAAGGCACGCATCAAGGTATTCTGGTCAGCATATTCCAAGTCACCGCCAACCGGCAAGCCTCTTGCCAGACGGGTAATTTGAAGCGGGCTTTCCAACGCCATTTTACTTATTTTCTGCTGAATATAAATCGCGGTCGCGTCGCCTTCCATGCTTGGATTGGTGGCAAGGATCAATTCTCGTACTCCGCCACGTTCCAGACGCCCAAATAACGGAGCCAACCGCAGATCGTCGGGACCAATACCCTCGATTGGTGAAAGAACACCGTGCAAAACGTGGTATTTGCCATTATAAATGCCCACTTTTTCAAGCGCGATCACGTCCAAAGGCTCTTCCACTACACAAATTTGCCCCGCGTCGCGTCGGTCATTTTCACAGATGGAGCAGCGTTGATGTCCGCCTGATGTGATGTTAAAACATTCGGTACACAATCCGGTATTCGCTTTTACCTCTCGCAAAGCATCCGCCAGCCTCTCCGAAACATCTTCCGGCGCCTTTAAGAGGTAGAACGCCAGCCGGGAAGCTGATTTAGGACCAATGCCGGGCAACCTTTCCAAGGCATTAATCAGGTTTTGGATCGATTCAGGTAAGATCATTCAGCTCCGGTTAAAAAGGTAATCCGCCTGCCAGCGGCCCCATGGTCTTTTCTTGAAGCTCGCGTGATTTATCCAGGGCAAGGTTTACCGCTGTGAGTACCAGGTCGTTAAGCATTTCCGGGTCGGCTTCCTTTAAAAAATCGGCGTCGATATTCACTTCCTTGCATTTTTGATCGCCTGTCATGGTAACGCTTATCGCGCCGCCTCCCGCGGTAGCGGTTACGCTCGCCTGGGCCAGCTCTTCCTGGGCGGCCGCCATTTGGGCTTGTAATTTTTGGAGCTGTGCCATCATGGGATTACCACCCCCGGCGGGGCCACGATTGAATCCTTTTGCCATCTTTCTCTCCTTTGATTATTTAACCAGTTTTCCGCCAAGATCCTTCGCCAGGGCAACCATCCCGTTCTGATCCATGTCATCCGGCAGGTTCCCATTATCTTTCAACGCGACTGCTCTAATCAGCATGTTCGTTTGGCTGAGGTTTTTAAAGGTAGATTGTAATTCCGAATTGAGCGGATTTTTATCGAATTTATCTTTGAGGATCTGGCTGAAACCAATAATCACCTCGTCCTTTTTGATCTCCATGATCTTCGCGCTCCTCAATAAAGCGGCGTAGGAGCGGTCGTGTTGATTCAAACTTTGAATGAGTTGTTCCCAAAGACGGGTAAATTCTGTTCGGTTAAGTCGTTCCGCCGCGTTTGAAATCATTTTTTTTGATTCTGCCGAAGGATCGGATTCTTTTTCTTCGGTTTTGCTTTCAATTTTTTCAATTGGCTTCTTTTCTTCTGAAGACGCCTTGACGTCTTCTGCGGCAACCTGCTTGGATGACGTGGCTTTCTCTACCGCCTTCGGATAGGTAGATCGTTCGGTTTTTTCTTCTTGATTTTGAAGCGCCTTGCCTGGTTTTGCCCGCGAAGGAGAAACCTCAAGTTTTTGATTGAGCAAGGCAGTCCCACGGGCAATGGCAACTTCAAGACTCAATAATGGAGACCAGCCGATTCGGGAATTTTGAAGGATTTCATTAAAAATACGGATGAGTTCAATGAGATCTGGCTGTGAAATTTGGGCAGCAGATTTTGAAATTGAATCTTCAACATCGTGAGTATTTTCACTGAACCGTGCTGGATCAATTTGATATAACAGGATCTGGCGCAAAGTTTCAACGATCTGGCGGGTATAAGATAGTGGATTGGCGCCTTTATCCAAAGTCGCGTGAGTCAATTCAATCGCCTCGGCGGCATTATCATCCGCCAGAGCAACGATTAGTTCAAATACGGATTTTTCAGTGGCCGTGCCGAGGATGCTTTGAACGACCGACAAGGTCAATTTTCCATCAACATTAGAGAGCTGGTCAAGCAAGGAGATGGCATCCCGCATTCCGCCATTTGAAAACTTGGCGATTTCCATTAACGCGTCGTCTTCAGCGTCAATGCCTTCCTTGGCACAGATTTCTGCCAAATGAGCAATTAATCCACTAAGCTCAAAACGCCTGAATTCAAAACGCTGACAGCGCGAGAGGATTGTTGGCATCACTTTATCGAGCTCAGTGGTCGCCAGGATAAAGATGACATGTTTTGGAGGTTCCTCAATCGTCTTGAGGAGCGCATTAAACGCCTGTTTGGAGAGCATGTGGACTTCGTCGATGATATAAACCTTATAAGTCCCCATACTGGGCGAATAGCGCACGTTTTCAATCAGTTCACGGGCGTCATCAACCCCGGTATGCGAAGCGGCGTCAATCTCGATCAGATCCAGATATTCGCCTCGGTTAAAGGCATTGCAATTGGGGCAATTGTTACATGGCCGGTCTGATAAGTTTTGAGCCGTGCAGTTAACCGCCTTTGCCAAAAGCCGAGCCGCAGTTGTTTTTCCCGTACCTCTTGGTCCGGAGAAAATATAAGCATGGCCAACTTTGTCCTTGGCTATGGCGTTGCGCAGGGTGCGCACGACATGATCCTGGTATTTCACCTCATCCCAGGTGCGCGGTCTCCATTTTCGATAGAGTGCTTTGCTGTCTTTTTCGTTCATAGGCTTCCCATATAGCTAAATAATAGCATACTTGGCTCGGGAAACCGGTCATCCTTTGGGGGATTTTTTATCCATTTTTAAACAGGAGGGCAACCCAATCCTGAATCTGAGCGCGGGCAACAAATGTCAACCCCTTTTCTTCAGCCTTGGCTCGGACAGCGCTTTCCTGATGATCGAGAATACCGGAGAGGATAATCGCTCCGCCATCGGCAATTAAGGCTTTCATGTTTGCGTCAAACAAGCGGATAAGAACGGGAGCCAAGATATTGGCGAGCACCAACGGAGCGCGGGATATCGAAAATTGCTGGCTTAAGACTTCCTTAACGGAACCGAGTCCGATTTCAAATTGAGAAGCGGAGATGCCGTTATTTTCAGCGTTTTCACGGCTATTATCAACCGATGCCTGATCGATATCAACACCAAGCGCGAAGTTGCTGCCTAACTTAATGGCGCCCACCGATAAAATACCTGATCCGCAACCGATATCAATGACCCGATTGGGGGTAACAAACTGTTTTGGCTGATCATAAACCGATTCCATTAATTGCAGGCACAATTGGGTTGTGGGATGGGTTCCGGTGCCAAAGGCCATACCTGGATCAATTCGAATGGAAACACGGCTCGGGTCTGGCGTTTCCATCCACACAGGCACAATCATCGTTCTTTCACCAATCGCGATCGGTTGATAGCGTTTTTTCCAGGCTTCCATCCAGTTCTGGTCCTGAATGACTCGATAGGCAGGGGCGGGAATAGGTTGGATCATTCCCAGATAAAAGAGGGCTTGCTCTAACTTCTGACGGGTATCCTCAATTTGGTCGTCAATTTCAATATAAGCTCTGACGGCAATATCTCCGGTTGGTGTGCCGGCATCTTCATCATCCAAAAATTCGACACCTTGTTCTGTCAAAACGCCATTCGGCGCGAATCGGCCAAATACCTCGGCCACCGCCTCAGCGAGTTCGCCGTTTACCTTGATTTCAGCTTCCAACCAATCTGCCATTTTCTTCTTTCCTAATTCCCGCCGAGGGTATCGTTGAGCCAATCGAAGAATCCCTTCGATTTTGGTTGAGGTTTGTCTCCCAGTGTAGCGGCCAGCTTTTCAAACAGCTCTTTCTGTTCTTGGCTTAATTTCTTAGGGATGTCGATGTTCACAATCACGCGTTCATCGCCCCTTCCGCTATGCCTTAAACGAGGTACTCCCTTACCTTTAATGGTAAAAACGGTTCCGGGCTGAGTACCAGCGGGTACTTTAAGCGTTTCTTCCACTCCGTCGACGGTAGGAATCAGCATTTCAGCGCCTAAAACCGCCTGGGTGATATTGATGTCCAAGTCAAGAAAGATGTCATTTTCCCTGCGGCGGAAGTATTCATGTTCCTTTACATCCACCATTACATACAGGTTGCCGTTTGGACCGCCATTTGATCCGGGCTGACCTTCATTGGGAAGTCGAACCTGCATCCCGCTATCCACACCGGCTGGAATGTTCACCGTCTTCTTAACTTTTTTACGTTCGATTCCACTACCATTACAGGTATGGCATGGTTTTTCAATCAACTGCCCACGCCCATGACATTTAGGACATGGTATGGTTTCCACCATTTGCACAATAAAAGTTTGCCTTACCTGGCGGATTTCACCTTTGCCATGACACTGCGGGCAAGTGGTTACCTTTGTACCCGGCTCTGCGCCGCTTCCATGGCAGGTTGAACAAACTTCATCCCGCTCAAATTCGATTGTTTTTTCCGTACCAAAAACCGCTTCCTCGAAGGTAAGCGTGACGCCCATCTGCAAGTCTCGGCCTTTACGAGGGGCATTCCGTCTGGAAGAAGTCCTTCCGCCGCCCATTCCAAACCCAAAGAGCTCTTCAAAGATGTCCTCAAAATGGGTTGAAAAATCCTGCATTCCACCCATATCTCCCAGCCCGCTCTTACCGTAACGATCAAAGCGAGCCCGTTTGTCAGCGTCGGAGAGGACGCTGTAAGCCTCGTTGATTTCTTTGAATTTCTCCTCGGCGTCAGCCTCGCTATTGACATCTGGATGATATTGGCGGGCAAGTTTGCGAAATGCCTGCTTGATTTCCTCCGAACTCGCGGTTCGGGGCACGCCTAAAATTTCGTAATAATCTCTGTCGGTAGACATTAAGTTTGTCCGCTACTGAGCGACTTTAACTTGGGCAGGACGCAAAACCCGGTCTTTATGGGTATAACCCGGCAAAAGAACCGCGGTGACTATTCCACTTTCAACGCCATCAGCCGCCTCTTGCATAAGGGCTTCATGGTATTGCGGGTCGAACTCTTTACCCTCAGCCTCAATTTTTTTCACGCCTTCTATTTCCAGAATGTTGATGAACTTGCGGTAAACTAGCTCAACCCCTTCAGCCCAGGAACAATCGCCTTCCCTTTTATGGGAGAGTGCGCGTTCAAGATCATCGATCCCGGCTAATAGTTTTCGGATGACCTCACCGGAAGCATATTGCCCAGCCATCATCTTTTCCTGATCGGTCCGGCGGCGATAGTTGAGAAAATCCGCCCTTTCACGCTGCAAGGCATCCATCAGTTCCTGAACCTTTGCATCACTTTCAATCAGTCTGGCTTTTAAGTCATCCAATGTGCCTTCAGCCGAGGGGCTTTCATTTTCAGTCACCAAAGTCTCCTCAAGAATTTCTTCCTCGTTTTTGGATTTTGCTTTCTTCTCACTCATAAATTCACCACCTGGTTTGTGTATTCTTTATTCAATATAATTGCTGGCCAAGAAATCGCTCAGAACATTGGCGATAAAACGCACAGTTGGTATGGCCTGGTTGTACGGCATGCGCATCGGACCCAGTACTCCCAATGCCCCAGAAAGTTTCCCGGGAATTCCATAATTAGAATAAACCATTGAAAAATCCTTCAACGGATGGAGCGCGTCTTCAACACCGATCATTACCTGAACTGTGCCGGCTGGTTGTAACCCATCCGCCGAGATACCCATGATCCTGCCAAGCGAGCTGCCTTCATCCAACATATCAATCGCCCGATAAACCGCGTTTGTGTCCGACTCTTGCGGAACAGCACGCAGGTTTGCCAGACCATCGTAATACAATTTACCTATACCGTTAGTATCGACACGTCGAATCTCGGCTTTTATAACCGCGAGGATATCGTCTTCCAATGGCTCGGCAGACAGATCCAAGGAAGTTAACTTTTCAAGAGTTTTCCCCGCGCAGATCCGATTTAGGTTTTTCGCCGCCTCCCCGAGTCGGTCTTGCAACACTGGTTCGGAGAGGGAAATATACCGTTGAATCACCTCCCCGCCAATCAGCACCAAGACCATGAAAATCTGGCGGCCATTGATCGAAAGCAGTTCGACATGTTTATATTTGTTTTGCATTGCTCTTGGAGCGGTAATCACCGAAACAGCGCTTGACTTGCGTGCCAAAACCCGGGCAGCGGTCTGAATCCAATCCCCCATATCCGCGCGGGATGAGTCAAATTGGGAACGGATCGCCAGCTTATCGGGATCGGCCAAATCTGAGATTGGGATAACCTCATTGATAAAGAGTCGGTACCCTTCTTCAGTGGGCACTCTGCCGGCGGAAGTATGCGGCTGGCGCAACAAACCCATTTCTGTCAGCGCGCTCAGCTCTGCCCGGATGGTGGCCGGGCTGAGGTCAAGCATGCAGTTATCAACCAGATGATTGGAGCTGACAGGCTGGCCAGTTTCAATGTACTCACGTACTACCATGAGGAGAATGGATCTTTTTCGCTCGGTTAATTTGATCATAGAACACCATTAGCACTCCAACAGGATGAGTGCTGAATAATCATAACCTATCAAAAAATGGGCGTCAATGAGACGAGTGTTAGAAGCATATAAATATTCCCGCCGGATTAGCAAGGTTTGCGATTACAATCAATCAGTTTTAGGTCTATTAAAGGAAACCAGCATGCGAGCAAGAAGAGCCATTTTATACACTCCCGCCAGTGAATGGGCAAAAATTCAAAAATCAGCCAGCCTGATGGTAGATTCTATCTGCCTTGACCTTGAAGATGGTACAAGCTTAAACAAAAAAGAAACTGCCCGGGAGTTTGCTTTGCGAGCGCTGAATGAACTTGATTTTGGAACATCTGAAAAACTGGTGCGAATTAATCCGGTCGGCTCCGGTTTGGAGCTTGAGGATCTTGACCGGGTTCTTCCTGGCCTTCCTGATGGCATCGTGCTTCCCAAAGCCGAAACGTTAGATCAGGTTCTGTGGCTATGTCAGCGAATCGAGGAGGAAGAAATAATCCGCGGATGGCAGTCAGGCAGAGTGCGGATAATTCTGGTTGTAGAAAGTGCTCTTGGGATCCTCAACCTCAGGGAATTGGTTCAACATCCGCGGGTGGACGCGCTAATTTTTGGCGCGGAGGATTTTACCGCAAGTATTAGTGCTAAACGTAGCAATGGAATGCAGGAAGTTCTTTTCGCGCGCAGCAGCGTAGTCGTCCACGCCGCCGCATATGGAAAACAGGCTATTGATATGGTCAGTATCAACTTTCGAGACTATGTGAACTTGAAGATCGAATCCGCAGCCGGCGCGATGCTGGGATTTGCTGGAAAACAGGTCATTCATCCTGCTCAAATTGAGATTGTGCAAAGCGCGTTTTCCCCCAATCAGGTTGAGATTGATGACGCACTGGAATTAATCCGCCAATTCGAAGCTCATACCGCCGAAGGTCAAGGAGCGTTTGAGTTTCAAGGGAAAATGGTAGACATGCCCCTCATCAAACAAGCTGAAAATATTCTCGCGAAGGCAAAATCGGCGGGAAAGATCGAATAAAACACGGGACATTGGAGCAACCATGGGAGCGATCGGTTTAGGTTTATTATCCAGCTTGTTCTGGGGAACAGGCGATTTTTTGGGAGGCTTGGTCAGCCGGCAGCTCGGTGCCAAGCGCTCCATCTTCTTCATTGAGGTAATCGGTTTAATTCTGCTTCTGATCTTGTTCGCAATTTTTCCAGAACCCTTTTTTGGTTGGAAAAATTTTTTTACGGCACTGGTCGCCGGATCGATCGGCACGATCGGTTTAATTGTTCTTTACCACGCTATGTCCGTTGGGTTGATGTCGGTCGCCGCGCCAGTCTCGGCATTATTGGCGGCAGTCCTGCCGGTTTTGGTAAGCATCTCCACCGAGGGAATTCCGGGGCCATTGGCTTTGGCAGGCTTTTTTTTGGCATTCCTCTCTGTTTGGTTTATCAGCCAGGATGGCGAAAAAGGTTTCCATCTCGGCAGGCTTTCAGATCTTAAATGGCCATTCATCGCCGGTTTTGGTTTTGGCATGTACTTCATCCTCATCCATTCTGCCAGCAGCGAGGCAATCCTTTGGCCATTAATCACCGGTAGAATCGGTGGAAGCACAGTAATCATCCTTATTCTTCTGTTTACTCGAACAGGTTTACGAATCCCAGAGCGTAAACCATGGCCGCTTATTGCTGGAAATGCCAGCTTTGATGTGCTTGGGAATACATTTTTTATCTTCGCCGGTCAAATCGGACGGTTGGATATCGCCACGATCATGTCTTCGCTCTATCCGCTGGCTACGGTCGGGTTGGCCGGGTTTATATTAAAAGAAAAATTGAACAAACGCCAGTGGCTGGGTATAGCCTTTGCCATCATTTCGATTGTCCTTCTCACCATCTATTCAAACCCTGCCTGATTCGAAATTTATCCTCCGGCTTGCCGACCGTGGATCAAAATGCTATAATGAGAGTTACTGGAAGAGTAAGCCGCAATCGATCGTCAGAGAGGGAACCATTCTGCTGCAAAGTTCCTCGATCACCAAGCTGAAAGTCACCAGTTGAATTTGCCGAAGAAATCCAAATTGGGAGATTAGACCGGCACGGGTTTGCCCGTTATTGCTTTCAAGCGCGCCAATTGGCGAATCGAGGTGGTACCGCGGAAGGATCGTCTTTCGTCCTCATGGACATGACGGTCTTTTGATTTTAAAGAGCAGGAGAATGAATGAGCGAATATAGCCTTCCAAAAACATACGATTTTAAAGAAACCGAGCAGAAGATCTACGAGATGTGGGAAAACGGTGGTTATTTTCAACCCCACAATGACCCCTCCAAACCAGGCTTTGACCCAACCATCAAACCTTTTGTGATCACAATTCCACCACCTAACGTTACCGGTGAACTGCATACCGGGCACGCGATGTTTGTCAGCATTGAAGATTTAATGATTCGTTATCATCGGATGAAGGGTTATTCCACCCTTTGGGTGCCCGGCACCGATCATGCTGGAATTGCCACGCAGCTGATGGTGGAGCGCCAATTATTAAAAGAAGGTACCAGCCGCGAAGCGGTCGGACGTGAGGAGTTTTTGCGCCGAACTTGGGAATGGAAACGCGAGAAAGGCGGCAAGATTACCAGACAGATTCGCCGTTTAGGCGCCTCTTGTGATTGGTCACGGGAGCGCTTCACCATGGATGAAGGCCTTTCCAAGGCGGTTCGCGAAGCCTTTGTGCGGTTGTATGAAGCCGGCAAGATTTATCGCGGTCCGCGTCTGATTAATTGGTCTCCCGGACTTAAAACCGCGGTTTCAGACCTGGAGGTGGAATATTCTGAGGAATCAGGGACGCTATATTATTTCAAATATCAGTTGGCTTCCAATCAAGGTTTTCCGGAAGGCACCTTTATTCCAGTTGCAACCACCCGGCCCGAGACAATTTTAGGCGATACTGCCGTGGCCGTTCACCCTGAGGATGAACGTTACCAGAAGTTTGTGGGGAAGAACGTAGTGGTTCCCATTATCGGAAGATTGGTGCCAGTGATCGCGGATGAGTACGTTTCACGGGAATTTGGAACCGGTGCCTTGAAGATCACACCTGGTCACGATCCGAATGACTACGAAATCGGCGCCCGGCATAACCTTCCGATTCTTTCTATGCTCGATAAATCCGCCAGAATCACCGAGATCGGCGGTCAATATACCGGCCTGGATCGTTACGAATGCCGCCGCCAATTGTGGGCGGATATGATGTCCGCCGAACTGGTCATCAAGGAAGAACCGTATACGCTCAATGTCCCTCGCTCCCAGCGCGGGGGAGAGGTGATCGAGCCGATGATCTCAACCCAATGGTTTGTTAAAGTTGAAGACCAAGCCGGACTGGCACTCGAAGCAGTAAAAAATGGACAAATCAAGATCGTCCCCGATTATTTTGAGAAGGTTTATTACAACTGGATGGAAAACATTCAGGATTGGTGCATCAGCCGTCAACTTTGGTGGGGGCACCGCATTCCGATTTGGTACTGTCACGATTGCGGCGTTGAAATTTGCGCACGCGAAGATCCGAACCAATGCGCGAAATGCGGCAGTAAAAATCTTGAACAAGATCCGGATGTGCTCGATACCTGGTTCTCATCCGGGCTGTGGCCATTTTCTACCCTTGGCTGGCCAGAAAAGACCAAAGATTTGGAATACTTCTACCCCACCAGCTTGATGGAAACCGGATATGACATTCTCTTTTTCTGGGTGGCACGGATGGTGATGAGCGGCTTGGAATTGACTGGAAAGGCGCCTTTTCATACCATCTACCTCCACGGCCTCATTCGGGATGAACACGGGCAGAAAATGTCCAAAACCAAAGGCAATGTGATCGATCCGCTGGATGTGATGGATGAACTTGGAACGGACGCGCTTCGCTTTACCCTTTTAGTTGGATCCACGCCGGGTAAGGATATGAACCTGAGTTTGAGCAAGGTGGAAGCCAACCGCAACTTCGCCAATAAATTGTGGAATATCGGACGTTTCGTGATCAGCGCGATTTCTACAACTCCAAAGACCGACCAAGTCCCCAATCAATGGACATTGGCTGATTCCTGGATTTGGGCTCGCATGCAAAGTTTGCTGCGGGATGTTGAACGCCTCTTCCAGAATTTTCAATATGGCCAGGCCGGGCAATTGATTTACGATTTCTTATGGAACGATCTGGCCGACTGGTATCTCGAGATCGCCAAAATCCAATCCACCGAGAGTCCGGCGAGGGCAAAACAAACCGCCGAAACTCTCCTTCGGCTGCTGGATACCAGCCTGCGGCTGTTGCACCCGTTTACGCCCTTTGTGACTGAGGAGCTCTGGGGCCATTTGCGCCAGGCAACCAGTAACTCAGCCCTTTCTGATAAAGTAGCGGATTGGCCAGAAGTTTTGATGATCGCCAACTGGCCATCACCACAATCAGTAGAAGGCTGGGAAGAGGGAAAAATCAGCGCTTTTAATCAGGTGCAGGAGGTTGTCCGCGCCATCCGCAACCTGCGCTCCGAGAAGAACGTCAAGCCAAGCCAAAAGCTTGCCGCTATCCTTGTGGATAGCAAAGGCATCATCAGCGCTGAATTAGAAACGGTGAAGGCGCTGGCGGGGTTGGATGATAACAAAACGATGATCAGTATAACCGCCCCAACTGAAGAGGCTTTCACACTGATCGCGGGTGGGGTGGAAATTCACCTTCCGATCGCTGAGTTAACCGACCCGGTGGCTGAAAAAGCCCGCCTGATGAAGGAATTGGCGGACATAGAAACCCAGGTAAGCCGCCTGGAAAAATTACTGGAAAGCGATTTTGCCAATAAGGCTCCCGCGGCCGTGGTTAACAAAGAACGTGAAAAATTGGCGGGGTTCATCGAAACATCCCGCAAGATTAAAGCCCAGCTCGGGTGACATTCGCATAATTTGAGAAAACTCTCGGTGTGGCATAAGTCCGCCGGGAGTTTTTTTGATCCTGATCGTCCTGTTATTGAGCTTCAAAAAAGCTATAATTGAATGGTTCGACCACTTCATTCAATACAGGAGCACAGCATGAGCGACCCGAAATCGTTATTGGCTGAATTAAAAACCCGCCTGCTTGAGATCAATGATCTCGAAATGTCCGCATCCCTTTTAAATTGGGATCAAAGCACCTATATGCCTAACGGAGGCGCCGTCGCTCGCGGACGGCAACTTTCCACCCTGGTTAAATTAGCACAGGAGAAATTCATTGATCCCGAAGTAGGCAAAATACTCGACGCACTCCGTCCGTATGAAGAAAGCCTGCCCTACGACCATGATGACGCCAGTCTGATCAGAGTAACCCGCAACGACTATGAACACGCCATCAAGGTTCCTCCCCAATTTCTGGTGGAATTTAACACACATTCGACTGATTCGTATCAGGTTTGGGCGGAGGCACGCCCTAAAAATGATTTTGCCAAGGTTCGGCCTTATTTAGAAAAAACCCTCGATCTAAGCCGGCAATACGCGAATTTCTTCCCGGGTTACGATCATATTGCCGATCCTCTGATAGATTTATCCGACAAGGATATGAAGGCTGAGAGCATCCGCAAACTGTTTAGTGAATTGCGGTCTGAATTGGTTCCGATTGTTAAAAAGATTACTGAACAACCGCCCGCGGATGACTCCTTTTTACGGGTAACCTATCCTGAAGCCAAACAATTGGCCTTTGGTGAAAAAATCGTGCGTCAATTAGGCTACGACTTTAACCGAGGGCGGATTGACAAAACCCATCACCCCTTCATGACCAAATTCTCTCTGACCGATGTGCGAATTACTACCCGCGTCAAGGAAAACTACCTGGGTGAGGCATTGTTCAGTAATATGCACGAGGCTGGCCATGCCATGTATGAACAGGGAATCGATTTGGCATATGAAGGCACTCCATTAGCGGGTGGAACCTCCTCAGGCGTTCACGAAAGCCAATCCCGCACCTGGGAAAATCTTGTCGGCCGAAGTCGTGCTTTCTGGGAGTACGCTTTTCCACTCATCCAGGATGAATTTCCAGAGCAATTAAAGAATGTCAGTATGGAGCAATTCTATAAAGGCGTAAACAAAGTTGAGAAATCGCTGATTAGAACTGACGCGGATGAGGTGACCTACAACTTGCATGTCATGCTTCGATTTGATTTAGAACTTCGCATGTTGGAAGGTAATTTGGAAGTAAAAGATTTGCCTGCCGCATGGAATGAGCGTTTTAACAGTGACTTTGGTTTTACTCCTCCCACTGACGGAAATGGCGTGATGCAGGATGTGCATTGGTATGCAGGTTTTATCGGCGGCGCTTTCCAAGGTTATACACTTGGCAACATTCTCAGCGCCCAGTATTATCAAAGCGCCCTCTCGGCAGTACCCAATATTCCTGAACAAGTTCGGCGGGGTGATTTTTCACCTTTGCACCAATGGTTAACGCATAATTTGTACCAACATGGGCGCAAATTTACCGCCAATGAACTCACCAGGCGGGTGACCGGCAGTGACTTGACAATCGATCCTTATATTCGCTATTTGCGCGGAAAATTCGGTGAATTATATACTCTCTAAAAAGTGACAAATTGTATACATTCATCACGCGTTTGTTCATTGACACAAACATCAAAGCTGTGTATAAGAAATATATAACTCAAGATTATAGGAGATTTTCAATATGGCAATGAAGATTTTAGATGACTGCATCGCTTGCGGCGCGTGTCTTCCAGAATGTCCCACCGAATCAATCACTGAGGGCGATATCTACGTTATCAACCCCAACACTTGCGTTGAATGCATTGGTCATTATGACTCTCCTCGCTGTGTAGACGTTTGTCCAGTGGATTGCATCGTAAAAGCGTAATTACAATTTAATAGTCTATTCGCGGAGAAATCCGCGAACCTTCGGGGCAGGGTGAAATTCCCGATCGGTGGTAAAGCCCACGAGCGCGCAAGCGCAGATACGGTTTGATTCCGTAGCCGACGGTTAAAGTCCGGATAAAAGAAGGGTTACCCAAATTGATTGGGTGATTTTGGTCGTATAACCCCCGGGAACTTCTGTTGTCGGGGGTTCTATACAAACCCTATGCCTGCCTCGAATGTTCATTCGAGGTTTTTTTATGACCAGGCAAAAAAAAATAATTCTATGGTTAGCTTTCCCGATCGGCTTTATTGCTTTCTGGGAGTTAATCGTTATTGTCGGCAACCTGCCTCCTTTCATCCTTCCCAGCCCCAGCCTGGTGTTCGATCGATTTCTCATCGCGGTGAGGGATGGGACATTGTTAACTCACAGTCTGACCACCTTATCAGAAATGCTGACCGGCCTTTTCGTAGGCACGTCAGCCGCCATCTTTTTCGGTTATATCATCGCCAAATCGCGAGTTTTTGAGGCGCTCATCTCGCCCATTTTAGTGTCCAGTCAGGCAATACCGATTGTTGCCGCCGCTCCTTTACTCGTTATTTGGTTCGGAAATGGCTTTTTTACCAAGGCGCTGATTTGTTCCCTGGTAGTGTTTTTCCCGGTTTTCGTTAATACCGTCATCGGAATCAAATCTGTACCTCGCCAATTAAGCGAACTTGCCAGAAGCCTTAACGCGAGCAAATGGCAGATTTTGATTATGCTGGAGATCCCGAGTGCGCTGGCGCTCTTCCTCAGTGGATTGAAAATCGGAGCCACTCTCTCCGTGATTGGCGCGGTAGTCGGAGAATTCATCGGCGCAGATGAAGGCCTTGGTTTCCTGATTAATTTAGGCCGCGGCCTGTTTGATACCGCGCTGGTATTCGTAGCGGTACTCACTTTGATGTTTATCGCGCTAATCCTCTACGGGCTTCTTTCCTGGATCGAGAAAAGCGTTTTGTATTGGAATGACCACCAGAAAGCGAGTGTATTAAAATGAAAAAGTTACTAACCATCCTGCTAGTCTTTGTCTTGCTCACCAGTTGTTCCTCACAGGAAAACAGCATCAAAAACACCCCGGAGCCGACCATTGTTCGCCTGCCGATGGGCTACATCCCAAATATACAATTTGCCCCGTTTTATGTAGCACTCGAAAAAGGCTATTTTGCCCAAAACGGGATTGAACTTGTATTCGATTATTCCTTTGAAACCGATGGGATTGCTCTGGTAGGAGCCAATCAGGTTCCTTTTTCATTGGCATCCGGAGAACAGGTTTTTCTTGCCCGGGAGCAAAAATTACCGATACGTTATGTATATACCTGGTATCGTGATTACCCGGTTTCTCTCCTTTCAACTGACTTAAGTATCAAGTCGATGGAGGAGCTTAAAGGAAAACAAGTCGCCTTACCTGGTCTGTATGGCGCCTCCTATATCGGCTTACGCGCCTTACTCTATTCAGCCGGCCTTGAAGAGAGCGACCTCAACCTTAACCCGATCGGCTATACCCAAATCGAATCGGTTTTGGCTGGCGCGGAGCAATTCGTGGTTGTTTACAGTAATAACGAGCCGATCCTGCTCCAGGCTCAGGGTGTGGAATTTAACCAATTCAGCGTAGCGGAACATTTTAATATGGCCTCCAATGGGATCGTGACCAATGAACATACCATCGCTACCAACCCGGAATTGGTAAGCGGATTTTTGAGTGCCTTTCGGCATGGTATCGAAGATACCGTATCCAACCCGGATGAAGCCTACGAGATAAGTAAAAAATACATCGAAAACCTCGGACTGGCGGATGAGACAATTCAAAAAGAGATCCTCAATGCATCCATCTCGATGTGGCAGTTAGAACCTTATGGCGCCATTGATCGAGAAAACTGGGCAAATATGTTGGAAGTTTTGGTAAATATGGACTTGGTAAAAAGCGCGATGGCTCCGGAAGAAGCATATACAGATCAATTCAGTGAATGATGATGATCAGAGAAAATAAAATTCCTTTCTTTACAGTCAAGGACCTCAGCGCGGTCTATCCAGATCCGCGCGGCGATCTTCACGCCCTCGGTAACGTCAGCTTTTCGGTACATGAAAGTGAGTTCGTTTGCGTATTGGGTCCATCCGGCAGCGGTAAGAGCACCTTGCTGCGCATGATTGCCGGTTTGTTAAAACCCACCACCGGCACTCTCACCTTCTCCTCTCCGGGCAAGCCAAAGATCGGTTTCGTTTTTCAATCTCCCAATCTCATGCCCTGGCGGACAGTCCGCCAAAATATCCAACTCCCCTTAGAAATCGAAAAGAGAACGAGAGATGAGATCAGGTCCAAGACCGATGAGCTTATCCAATTGGTTGGGCTGGAAGGGTTTGAGGACAACCTCCCCCGGGAACTCTCCGGAGGCATGGCACAGCGGGTTAGCCTTGCCCGGGCGCTGATTCATGATCCCGATATTCTGCTTCTGGATGAGCCTTTCGGCTCCTTGGACGCCCTCACTCGTGAAAAAATGTGGATGGAGCTCTCACGCATTTGGAACGAGCGCCGCAAGACTCTGCTCATGGTTACCCATTCCATCAGTGAATCTCTTTTCATGGCTGACCGGGTAATCGTGTTGAGCGCCAGACCCGGGAAAATCAAATTTGAATTAGAAGTTACCCTGCCTCGACCGAGATTGGATGAGATGCGCTTTACCCCGGAATTTGGGGAAATGGCAAAATCGATCAAAGCGGCCATTGAATAGACAAAAAAAGACCTCAGAAGAGGTCTTTTTTAATCGTGTATTCCAATTTAATCGAGCTTGCCAGTAATCATCGCCACCTTAAGCTCGCCAATCGCTTTGGTGATCTGAATTTCGCGCGGGCAAGCCATGGTGCAGTTGAAAACAGTATGGCAGCGAGCCACTCCATTGGTTTCGCTGATAATCTGCATTCGCTCGGCGGCCGCTTCATCCCGGCTGTCAAAGATGAAACGATGGGCAGCAACCAAAGCGGCTGGTCCAAGATAGGAATCATCTCCCCAGAAGGATGGACAGGAGGTAGTACAGGCTCCACAAAGGATACACTTGGTTGTGTCGTCGAATCGTTCACGGTCCTCAATACTTTGGAGTCGTTCTTTGCCGTCTTCAGGAAGAGGGCTGTTGTTGACAAACCAAGGCATCACTTCCTTGAAATTATCAAAAAATGGTTCCATGTCCACCGTCAGGTCTTTGATGACCTTCAAGCCCAATAAGGGTTCGACTGTAATATGATCGCCAATATCCTTGACAAGGGTCTTGCAAGCCAGCATATTTCGACCATTGATTCGAACCGCGTCCGAACCGCAGACTCCATGAGCGCAGGAACGGCGGAAGGTAAGCGTACCGTCATCCTCGCCTTTGACTCTTTCCAATAGGTCCAAAACACGATCGGTTGGAGCGGCATCCAACTGGTAAGTCTCATAATGCCATTTGGTATCGACTTCAGGGTTATATCGAAAAACTTTTAATGTTACGTTCATAGGTTATCTCCTAATAAACCCTTTCCTTCGGTTGATACTTGGTAATGGTAACGGGTTTATATTCGATGGAAAGCTTGCCATCCTTTTTGGTTATAAAGGTATGCTTCAGCCATTCCTTGTCATCCCGCTTGGGATAGTCTTCCCGCGAATGTCCACCGCGTGATTCCTTGCGGTTAACTGCGCTCAATGCCACCACCTCGGCGATTTCGAGCATATTCTTGAGCTCCCAGGCGTTAATCAGATCAGTATTAAAAATCTTGCCGGTATCGTCGATTTTTATATGATCGAAGCGCGCTTGAAGTTCCCTGACCGCTTCGATTGCCTTGAGCATGTCATTTTCATTTCTATAAATCCCTACAAAATCGAACATCACTCGCTTCAGATCTTTGGCAATCTTAAAAGTGGTTTCCTTCCCATTTCCTGCGCGTAATTTTTCAAATTCCTGGGCAATTTTAACGGTCGGCTCCGCCGGTAAGGGTGTGAAATCGATTTTATTTGAATATTCAGCCGCTTTAAGCCCGGCATGTTTACCAAATACTACCAAATCTAACAATGAGTTGGTCCCAAGCCGATTGGCGCCATGAACCGACACACAAGCGCATTCACCGGCGGCATACAAACCGGGAACGGTAGTATTGTCTGCCAAGGTAACTTCGCCATATTTATTGGTGGGAATGCCGCCCATGGTATAGTGGGCGGTCGGTTGAATTGGCATCATCTGAGTGACCGGATCAACTCCCAAATATGTACGGCAGAAATCGATGATGTCGGGAAGTTTTTTAAGGATGTCTGCGCCGGTTGTGCGATACGGTGAACCATCAGGATTTGTTTTTCCGTCCACATCTGAGAATTTGTTCACCGTCTCCGGGCGAACGTCAAGGTAGACATAATTTTCACCGTTAATTCCTCTACCAGCTCGGATTTCTTCGTAAATCGCCCGGCTAACTACATCACGGGAAGCCAGGTCTTTAACCGAAGGCGCGTATTTAGGCATAAACCTTTCGCCCTCATTGTTTATCAAAACACCACCTTCGCCTCGTACCCCCTCAGTGATGAGGATGCCAAGTTTGTAAATGCCAGTCGGGTGAAATTGGAAAAATTCCATATCTTCAAGCGGTAAGCCCTTACGCAAAACCATGGCTACCCCATCGCCGGTGTAGGCATAGGCATTTGAGGTAACCTCAAAAATACGACCATGTCCGCCGGTAGCGATGATTACTGTTTTGGCATGAAAGACATGCAGCTCGCCGGTAAGCAGCTCAACCGCCACCACCCCGACCGCCTTGCCTTCATTCATTAATAATTCGACTGCCTGATATTCGTCAAAGAAATTGACCTTGTTTTTAAGACAGTTTTGATACAAGGTTTGCAAAATCATGTGACCAGTTCTGTCCGCGGCATGGCACGCCCGTCGAACAGGTTTGCCGGTGATATTGTTGGTATGTCCGCCGAATGGGCGTTGAGAGATTCTACCTTCCGGGGTTCGGTCAAAAGGAAGACCCATGTGTTCAAGTTCGATGATTGCCGCGGGTGCTTCCTCACACATGAATTCGATCGCGTCCTGATCTCCGAGATAATCGGAGCCTTTGACAGAATCATATGTATGCCATTCAACCCTGTCTTCCTCATAATTACCAAGCGCCGCGCTGATTCCGCCTTGCGCCGTGCCGGTATGGGAACGGGTTGGGTAAAGTTTACTGATTACCGCTGTATTCGCGGAGCGGGACGCGTACAAGGCAGCCATTAAACCCGCGCCGCCCGCGCCTACTACGATGACTTCAAATTGATGAGTATTCATTCCAGTACCGTCCTCTTGCTAAAATGGTTTGTAGTTCCACAAAATGCCGAGGCCGACAAGGGAGAAGAACGCGACCATGACAATACTGATCAGGCGGACAGCCTTACGTCCGCCCGGGGTGGTGAAATAGTCATCCGCAATGGAGACCAAACCGTGAACCCCATGAGATACCGCCAGCAGTAAAAGGACACTGCCGATAAGCTGCCAGTAGATCGTTTCCCAGGGAGCGATATCCACTAATTCGGTATTGGACACATGCGAGATGTTCGGCATGAAACCCCAACGAAGCACATCCGCCATGTTCATATGAGTTCGGGCGCCCATCACCAGAGCGCCAATGATACCAACCAGAATGAAGAGATACATTCCCAATGCTGAGATACGGGTGAAAATCCACATCAGCATTTCAAAATTCAAACCGCGTTGCTTTAAATCAAGTTTTCTATCACTCATCTTCCACCTACCCTGCCAAACCGTTTACAAGGATGATATACGCGGCGATGGCGTAAAGCGGTATGAAAACCGCCCATTCGATCCAGATTGCTTCCTGCTGGTGTTCCAAGGAGCGCGGCCAAAGGTCCATGATCGTAATCCTTAAACCATTGATCGCGTGGAAAAGGGCGCAAAAGAAAATTACCAACTGAAATGCCCAATTTTGATAAATCGCGTTTGCGGCTTGACCGATCGAACCGCCAAAATAGCTCGACATCATATGAATGCCGACAAAAGTTGCGATCCCCAAGCCACCGATACGATGTAAAACAAAGGTCAACATCGGACCTTTTCCTTTATATCGCAAGCCGGTAGCCAGACTTACATTTCGGCTTAATCTCATTGACTCCTCCTGGTCGGTAAAATTTATGGGAGTTACACGAACATAGAGCGCCTAATAATCAAATTAAATGGAATAATCGCTCTGAATGATCTGAAAACATTATACTCACGGAATGACTGAAAACAGCATATACGAACAAATTACGCGTAAGAAAGTGACAATTATCAGGTTATTTTAGTTCACAATAACCTTAATAAACCATACATGCGCCCTTATAATCCTAAGTAGTGAATTTATCGATATTCACCGATCGCCTAAGAGTTTAAGCATTCTTTTACACTAACAGGAGGTACCCATGTCTGGTATGAAACACTTCAGCCGGCGTGATTTTATGAAGGTAACCACAGGCGCCGTTGGCGGTGTGGTTACAGTCGCGCTTGGCGCTCCGATCGTTGGTTATCTGGTGGATCCAGCCGCCAAGGCCGGCGCCAAGGATTCCTGGATTAACCTCGGTCCAATAGACAACATCGAGATTCAAACCCCGCGAACTTTTACCTTTACCATCACCACTGTAAATGGCTGGGAGCGTACAGGTGTGAATTTCGGCGGGTTTATCATTCGTAAGTCCGAAGATCCTAACGATATTCTAATCCTCTCAAGCCGCTGTACCCACCTTGGTTGTACGGTCAGTTGGATTGAAGAACAAAGCTTATTCATCTGCCCTTGCCACGATGCCGCTTTCAACCTTGAAGGACAAGTGATGCATGGACCTCCACCGCGGCCATTGGACAGGTACGAGGAATTTAAATTGGACGAGAACGGTAATTTACTCATCCATTATCTGGGAGCGTAATATGTGGCAAAAAATTTACGAATGGCTCGATGAGCGCCTTAGCCTTGGTGCGATGTACACCAATCTTCTCGACCGCCCCGAACCGAGAGGGACTTGGTGGAACACTCTTGGCTCAGCCAGCCTTTTCCTCTTTATTCTCCAAGGCCTTACAGGCATGTTCTTATTGGTTTATTACACTCCCTCCCCCGATCATGCCTACGATAGCATCCAATACATCATGAACGATGTCGCTTTTGGTTGGCTCATTCGCGGAATGCACCATTGGGGGGCAACCCTTATGGTTGTGGTGGTCTTTATCCACATGCTGCGTGTTTTTACCACCGCTTCGTTCAAATATCCTCGCGAACTTACCTGGGTAATCGGAGCCTTGCTGTTTTTAGTAACGCTGGCGATGGGCTTGACTGGTTATCTCCTCCCCTGGAATCAAAAATCGTATTGGGCAACCACGGTAGCCACCCAAATCGCCGCCACCCCGCCTTTTATCGGAGAATTTATTTTAAAGGTGATGCGTGGCGGCAACGAGTTGAGCGCCCTGACTCTTCAGCGCTTTTTCGCCACCCATGTATGGCTTCTGCCGCTTATCCTGATTGCCTTGATAGGTGTGCACTTATACCTGATCATTAAACATGGCGAATCCAACTATCCCAAGGCGGATGAATAGGAGCTGGCTATGGACAACGAAACCAAGAAAAAGATTAACAAACGCTACGAGCAGTCTCTCATGCACGGCGAAAAGTTCTGGCCAGACAGTATTTTCAAAGATATCATCATGGCTCTGGGTATTTTTATTCTTTTGGTACTTTTGGCAACCTTTCTCGGTGTTCACAATGAACCCAAGGCTGACCCAAGCGATACCAGCTACCACCCAACCCCGGAATGGTATTTTCTTTTCCTTTTCAAATTTTTAGCGCTATACGGCCAAATTCCGGTCATCGGAAAGATTGAGTGGATCGCGACTGTTGTTATCCCTGGAATCTTCGTTCTGGCCTTCTTCGCGGTTCCCTTCCTGGAACGCGGCGAATTTCGGCACTATAGCAAACGCGCGGTGCCGATCGCGATCATGGGAATCTTTACCCTCAGCGCCGTTACACTTACCATGCTTTCAGGAATCCCAACCGGTGAAAATCCAATCGGTGATATCTTTCAAACGGTTGGTCAACTGGTACTTCCGACCCTCGCTTACGCGGTACTTCTTTATTTAGCCTTCAAACCTGGCAAAGTAACCAACCGTTGGATCGCTGTTTTTTCCGGGGTTATCGGGGTATTGATGTTGGTTTTCACCATCATTCCAATGAACATGCACAAACCTGCTGAAGTAGAAACCGAAGAAGTGGCAACTACCCTCACCGAACAGATCTTAGCCGGGCAGGATCTGTATGCCCTTCATTGTGTAGAATGCCATGGTGACGATGGTTCGGTAACCGAAATTCAAGGTGTTGAAGGCTTGGAAGGCAAAGCCGTGATGGCGATCAACAGCAAGGATGTTCTCTATACCCTCAATGACGCGTCACTGGCGGAAGTAATCAATTACGGCAGACCAGAAAGCGGTATGAACCCCTTTGGCATTTCATATAATCCCGAAGGTCTGAGCAAATCCCACATTGATTACATCGTAACATTCATGCGTTACAGCTGGGATGATCGCTTTGAGGCTCCCGTAATCCCACCGCTTTATCCGCCATTGGCTGAAGGTGAAATTCCGAATTATGACACCCATATCCAGCCGATTTCCAAGCGTTATTGCATCTCCTGCCACCGTGAAGGCAAGGAAAATGACAATTACTTAATGACCAGTTATGAGGAAATCCTCAATACCGGTGACAATAAACCGCTCACTCTCGCGGAAGGCGAGACGGAGACCAAGTTCATGCAGGTAATCCAGGGCCACCAAATTCTGGCTGCCGATGGCTCGGTACTGATTGATCAGATGCCGCCAAGTAAATTATTACCGGCGGATGTGATCGAAGTATTCCGCCTGTGGATCGAAGCAGGCATGCCCCAAAGTCCCGCTCAGTAATCTGACTCACACCAAAACCGCCGCTGAAATAAGCGGCGGTTTTTATTATTGGTATTGAATTATTTACCAAAGTTTTCTTTTCTGGCTGCCCAGGCCATCAATATCGTACATTAAACAAATTATTCCAATATGACCTAACTTATGGCAGACCATAATTGGTGGAAAACCATTCGCATTCACTCGAATAATCAGGTTCACGCCTTATAAGGATATTATTTCTCGGGCAGAGAATAAAAAAAAGTGCAGCCTGAATTCAGGCTGCACTTTAAGCAATTTACTCTTACTACATGTTGGCGATGATCGCGTCACCAAACTCAGAACATTTCACCTCAGTGGCGCCATCCATCAGGCGGGCAAAGTCGTAGGTAACAACCTTTTTCCCAATGGCGCTCTCCATTCCCTTGACGATTAAATCAGCTGCTTCTTTCCAGCCCATGTATCGCAGCATCATTTCTCCGGAGAGAATGACCGAGCCAGGATTTACCTTGTCCAGATCGGCGTATTTTGGAGCGGTTCCATGGGTTGCCTCAAAGATCGCATGGCCGGTTTCATAGTTGATATTGGCACCTGGGGCTATACCAATCCCGCCCACCTGGGCAGCCAAAGCGTCGGAAAGATAATCACCGTTCAAGTTGAGCGTGGCGATTACATCATAATCGCGCGGGCGGATGATGGTGAATTGAAGGGATACATCAGCTATCGAATCTTTGATTAATAATTTGGATTTCCACTTGCCATCTCCGTGGGTATCCCACAACTTCAAGGCGTCTTCCACCTCACCCATGATCTCATTTTTCTGGTCAGGTGACATCATGTCAAAGCCGGGATCGATCATTTTGGCGTTCTCTTCCACGCTCAAACTGGGTTTGGCTTCTTTGTTGCCCAAAATCCAGCTCTCGCGCTCGGTAACAATCTGATCTCGGAATTCACGTTTGGCGAGTTTGTAACCCCAGTCCTTGAAGGCGCCTTCGGTGAATTTCATAATATTGCCTTTGTGGACAAAGTTCACACTGCGGCGGCTGTTATCCAGGGACCATTGAATCGCGGCGCGTACCAAGCGTTCGGTACCTTCCACTGAAACCGGTTTAATTCCAATGCCGGCCGTATCGGGAAAGCGCATTTTTGCGTATTCATTGGGGAATGCTTCTTTGAACATTTTTTTGAATTTATCGTTGCTCTCAGTTCCGTTGGCAAATTCGATTCCTGTATAGATGTCTTCTGTATTCTCGCGGAAGATAACCATATCCACATATTCCGGGTGTTTTACCGGGGAGGGAACACCGTTATACCAGCGAACGGGTCTCTGGCAAACATAAAGATCGAGCAGTTTGCGCAGAGCGACGTTGAGAGAGCGAATACCGCCGCCAATCGGGGTTGTGAGGGGTCCTTTTATGCCCACCAGAAATTCTGAGAAGGCCTGAGTGGTTTCTTCAGGAAGCCAGGTATTGAACTTGAGGAATGATTTTTCGCCGGCGTACACTTCCATCCAGTGGATTTTGCGTTTGCCGCCATACGCTTTTTCAACAGCCGCATCAAAAACACGCACAGAAGCCCGCCAGATATCGCGGCCGGTTCCATCGCCTTCAATAAATGGGAGAATCGGATTATCGGGTACCTGTAGTTTTCCGTCTTTAATACTAATTTTTGCCCCGCCCGCGGGGACTTCCACAATATTGTATGCCATATACAAAACTCCTTTGGTTATTATCTAAAAAATTATAGCATTCAGCCAATTTTGCATGTAGTGATGATTGTCACTACAAAACAATTGATTAACAAAAAATCAAGCTGCGCGGGTGATATACTTGTAGTTCGGCATCCTATGAATGAATTTATCTACTCCCGAAACGCTGTTTACGAAGCCTTGGCGGCTGAAAAACGTTCACCAGTAAAACTGTATCTATCCGAGACGGCTCAGGAAAAGGGCGCTTTGGCAAGAATTTTACAACTGTGCCAACAGAAAAAAGTTCCCATTGAGAAAGTCAACAAACAAAGGCTCGAAAAATACTCCCATCAACACCAGGGCGTTGTCCTGGAAACTAAACCGTATCCTCTGGCAGACTTGCTGGATATTCTCAATTTGGCCGAAGCCAGGCATGAGCCCCTCTTTGTCCTCCTGCTGGATAGCATGCAAGATCCTGTGAACTTTGGCTCCCTCATTCGTACCGCCGAGGCGGTAGGTGTGCATGGGGTGGTGATCCCATTAGCCCATGCTGTTGAGGTAACCCCAGCTGTGGTAAACGCTTCTTCCGGCGCGACCGAGCACCTGCTCATTGCCAGAGAAAATCTTTCGCGGACGATCGACATTCTGAAGGAAAACGGAGCATGGATCGTTGGCTTGGATGAGGATGATCGCTCAAAGTTGCCCGGCGAAGTTGATCTCTCCGGACCGATCGGCATTGTTGTAGGCTCCGAGGGGGAAGGCATTCGCCAACTTGTCCGCGGAAAATGTGATTATTTGCTGCGGTTGCCCATGAAAGGCAAGGTTGGTTCGCTCAACGCGTCGGTTGCCGGCTCGACTGTCCTATACCTGACCTTATTATCCAGAAAATAATGGAGTTGCCCATGCTGGCTCGGTTTAAAAAAGCGCTTAAGATCTTAATCAGAGGGGAAGAAATACAACGAAAAAGGGGACCAATCCCCGCCATAACTGAACAAGAGTTAGCTGAGCTGCGCCAGTTCTTCCCGCGGGAAAAATTCTTCATTTACGGTCATGCCCGTTCGGGAACCACCCTTTTAGCGCGTCTTATTCGCCTTCACCCTGAAATTCATTGTAATTGGCAAGCCCACTTCTTTACCCGACAGCCCTTCCTTA
This sequence comes from Anaerolineales bacterium, assembly GCA_035562755.1. GTDB lineage: Bacteria > Chloroflexota > Anaerolineae > Anaerolineales > Villigracilaceae > UBA5195. The sequence continues at coordinate 89,677 of DATMWA010000009.1, read as the reverse complement.
CATCTTTGGTTGATTCTCCTGAAATCCAGGAATGGCTCACTCGCCGGTCCAACCGCTGGAATCAAGCCAAGGATCTTTCCGCCTTCATTTTGCGCGGCGCGGCGGATCTCATTTTGGAACGGGAAGCTCTCCTCGCCGGTAAGCGCATTGTTGGTGATAAAAGTCCTTCCAGCCTCATCCATGGCCAGGCAATCCGGGATACCTCCCTCATCTACCCCGATGCCCGAATCATATATATCATTCGTGATGGACGCGATGTGCTCATTTCAGAACGCTTTCGAAATTTTGTTGAAGACTCAAAATTTCTCAACACACAGGATAAATCCATCATCGCTGATCTGAAAGTAAACCAAACCCAGTTTACTGACGGCAGCCGCTCCATCTTCACGGATTCATTCATCAGCCGAGCCGCCAAAGGCTGGGTTGATAATGTTACCGAAACAGTGACTGAGGGAAAAAGAATTTATGGCGATCGATTCCATCTCCTTCGGTACGAGGATCTCCTCCGTGAACCTTTCGCCGAGATGTCTTCCCTCTGGAAATCTTTCGGGGTTGAGGTCGATTCCGCATTAGAGCAAGCCATTATCGCGGAGGCAGCCGAAAATCCGGATGAGCAGTGGCAGGCTCAAAAGAATGATTCGATCGCATCATTTCTTCCCAAGGGAAAAGTCGGTAATTGGAAAAATATGTTTACCAAAGCCGACCAGGCGTTGTTCAAATCGATCGCTGGAAAAACATTGATCGAATGGGGTTATGAAAAGGATTTGGATTGGTAAACCGATGAGGATTTTAATCGCCGGGCTGGGCTCGATTGGAAGACGCCATTTTCGAAATTTTCTCGCGCTCGGAGTCCAGGACCTTGTACTGGTACGCAAAAACCTGTCTACATTACCAGACGACGAGCTCAAAGGTTACCCCATCGAATCCGAGGTCGAGTCTGCGATTCGGAAACACAAACCCGATGGAGTAGTAATCGCCAACCCAACCTCTCAGCATTTGGTAAGCGCCTTGCCTGCCATCCGGGCCGGATTACCAGTTCTGCTCGAAAAACCGATCTCTGATTCTCTCGATCAGGTAAATGAAGTCCGTCAGGCCATTTTCGCCAATCGAGCCAAGGTATTGGTGGGATTTCAATTTCGATATCATCCAACTATCCAAAAAGCCAGGGAAATCATCCAACAGGGTGGAATCGGCCAAATCCTTAGCGCGCATGCTCATTGGGGTGAGTACCTGCCAAATTGGCATCCCTGGGAAAACTATCAGGAAAGCTACGCGGCTCGCAAGGATCTTGGCGGTGGAGTCGCCGTTACCCTCACCCACCCGATTGATTACTTGCGTTTTCTGTTGGGCGAGATTGCGGAGGTACACGCCCTCCATGGCCATGTTTCCTCACTTCAGCTCAGCAACGTGGAAGACGTGGTTGAAATCGGCTTGCGTTTTGCCAATGGTGCCATCGGAGGCGCCCACATGAACTATTTCCAACGTCCTCCTTCCCATCATTTTGAGATCATTGGCTCTGCCGGTACCCTCCGCTGGGATAATTCGGATGGTACTTTAACCCATTTTGCCATGCCAGATCCTTTCGGCGAAATTAATGGTAACCCGACCCCAGCAGTCGCCAAGTCCTATCCACTCCCGCAAGGATTTGAACGCAACGACCTCTTTATTGCCCAGACCCGCCATTTTATTGATTTGGTAACCGGGACAACCGATCAACCTATGTGTGATTTTGAGGATGGCGTTCGGGCACTCGAAGTAGTTTTGCAAGCCAAAAAGGATTAATAAATCGGAGAGATACCGCTCCGGAGTTCTTAAAACATGGAAAGCAGGGTTTTGGTAAGACTGATATAATATTTGCTGCTTAAAATTCAATAGTTGAATATACGAGGAGTATTAAAATGCCTAAAGCGAAGTTGATTCCGCCATATGGTGGAAAATTAGTTGATTTGGTGGTAACCGGTAAAGAACGGGAAGAGCTGATCGCTCACGCCACCATGCTGCATTCAATCAAAATCTCAATGCGCGCCTTGTGCGATCTCGAATTAATTGCCACCGGCGGTTTTTCACCTTTGAAAACATTCATGGGTAAAGCCGATTACGAACGCGTTTTACGCGAAATGCGCCTGGTAGATGGCACCTTGTGGCCTTTGCCGATCACCCTTACCGCCAATCCGGCTGAATTACCCACCGTAGGCGAGGATGTGGTTTTACGCGACAGTAATAACGATCTGATCGCCATCCTTACCCTCGACGAGGTTTTCCATTGGGATATGGCGAGTGAAGCAGCTCTGGCTTATGGCACCACTGATACCAAACACCCCATGGTCTCAGAGATGGCGCGCTGGGAAAAAGTCTGCATCTCTGGACCCTTGAAGGTCATCAACCTCCCCAAGTATTATGACTTCCAGGATCTTCGCCGCACACCTGCCCAAGTGCGTGCCATTTTGGATGAAATGGGCAATGACAATGTCGTCGCCTTCCAAACCCGCAACCCGCTTCATCGTATTCATGAGGAATTAACCAAAAGAGCCGCCGAAGAAGTTAAGGGCTCACTCCTGATTCACCCCGTAGTTGGCATGACCAAACCCGGCGATGTAGACCACTTTACCCGAGTGCGCACCTATAAAGCATTGGTGGATAACTACTATGACTCGAAAAATACATTACTCAGCCTTCTTCCATTGGCGATGCGGATGGCTGGCCCCAAAGAAGCGCTTTTACATGCCATCATACGCCGCAACCATGGCGTAAACCACTTCATCGTTGGCCGCGACCATGCCGGCCCTGGTAAGGATTCCGCCGGGAAGGATTTCTACGGTCCTTATGATGCCCAAATTATGATGAAGGAACACGAAGCCGAGCTCGGTGTAAAAATGCTGCCTTTCGAACAACTTGTTTACCTTGAAGATGAGGGTAGATATGAAGAAATCGGTAAAGTCAAAGAAGGACAAAAGGTGCTGAATATTTCTGGAACTCAGGTGAGGGATGACTATCTTGCCAAGGGAAAATTGTTACCAGAATGGTTTACCCGTCCAGAAACCGCGGAAATTCTACGAGAGATGTATCCACCCCGCCATAAGCAAGGTTTTTGTCTCTGGTTTACCGGACTTTCCGGATCAGGTAAATCTGCCACCACCAAGGTATTAACCACCTTGTTGCTGGAACGAGGCAAGGAAGTCGCGGTTTTGGATGGTGACGTGGTCCGAACTCACCTTTCAAAAGGTCTCGGTTTCTCCAAGGAAGATCGCGATACCAATATTTTGCGCATCGGTTTTGTCGCGGGTGAAATTGTTCACGCCAGCGGTATCGTTATTTGCGCCGCGATCAGCCCCTACCGCACAACTCGAGAGGAAGCCCGCAAGATGGTTGGCGAGAACTTTATCGAAGTCTTTATGGATACTCCTGTCGAAGTCTGTGAGGAACGCGACGTAAAAGGACTTTACGCCAAGGCTCGTCAGGCTCTGGCGGATGGCAAACCGATGGGATTTACCGGCGTTGATGATCCTTATGAACAACCAGTAAGCCCTGAGATTAGTTTAAAAGGCAGCGGAGTAACTCCTGAGGAAAACGCGCGCAAGGTAGTTCAATATCTGGTTGAGCAAGGCTATATTCTTTAGGTTCGTGATATCAACAGGAGCGCTTCTTGAAGCGCTCCTGTTTTCCATGAATGAAAATTTTTTTACAAAGGTTTACCCCCCATTTTCTCCTCGGTTTGACCGCTATCTTCGCCAGCCTGCTCTCTTATTTTGCCACCCCTGCTGGCGCTGGATTAACGAATGATTCCGCCGCCTATATCGGCGGCGCTCGATCAATTCTTAACGGCACTGGATACTCGGACATCTGGCTGATGCCACCATATGAGCCAATCACCCATTATCCACCGCTCTACCCGCTTCTGCTGGCCGGCGGAGGCTTGGTTGGAATTGACCCTCTCCGGGCAGCCCGCGCCCTTAATATCCTTCTCTTTGGGCTGAATACTTTTTTGACCGGTTACCTCATCTGGCAGGTTACCCGCAAGGTTTATTTGACAGTTTGGGCTTCGCTGATTTTTGCTTTAACCGTTATGTTTCTGCGTGTTCACGTTTACGCCATGAGCGAAGCGTTATTTCTAACCCTGATGCTAGGCGCGATTCTCACCTTACATGCTTATTCCACCCAACCAAAGCTTGCTCAAATTGGTTTGCTCGGATTGTTCAGCGCTGGGGCTATACTCACCCGTTATTCAGGTTTTGCCCTGGTTCCCGCTATAGCGCTCGGTTTGTTTTTCTTAGCGGAGGGTTGGAAAAAGAAATCATCGACACCGATCCTTTATCTTGTTATTACATTCCTGTTAATTCTCCCCTGGTTCATTCGCAATCGTATGGTTGCCGGAAATGTCACCAACCGATCTTGGGAATTTCACCCGATCACTAGAGACAACCTTGATCAAGGTATTTATAACCTTTCCAGGTTATTTATCCCGGTAGAAAGTGTCCGCCAGCCGATTTTTAAGAGTGGCGCCTGGGAATGGCTGCTCACATTACTTTTTATCGGTCTTTGCGGCTGGGCGGCAATCCTCTTCTTCCGATTAATTGCGAGCAAAAAACGCGATCCATCAAGAATTTTCAACTTTACCCTATTAGCGATCTTTTCCGCCTATTTTCTGGCAATCTTCTTTTCAATGTCATTTTTTGATAACAGTACCAAGCTTCAAGATCGAATCATCGCTCCTGGCTACTTGCTCTTCCTGCTCGTTTTGGTGGTAAGCTCGAGTACCTGGCTCACAAAAAACATCAAGTGGAAAGTCGGTTTTCTGGGCATCTTTGGGTTGATTACCCTCGCTTTTTCCCTTAACGCGACCATGCTTGAAATCTCCGACCTACGCGACGGCGGATTAGGGTATGCGAGTTGGAAATATCGGGATAACCCGGTCATTTTGGCGGTCAGAGACCTGCCCACGAATATTACCGTATTCACCAATTCCCCGCCCGCGGTTTACCTCGCGGCCGATAGAGCAACCCAGGTTTTGCCAACCAAGATTGACCCGGTAAGTAATACACCAAGAACCAATTATTCGGAAAATATGTCCGCCATGTTCGAACAAATCGAAAGTGGCACGGCGGTTTTAGCTTTGTTTAATAGCAGCGATTTGGAAAATTCAGGTTTCCTTGAAGAAATTGCCAGTTATTTGAATGAATTAACCATCCTGAAAAAGGGTGGGGATGCGGTATTATTTAGCAGGTAGAAATGTATCTATGAGTTATTGGAGTAATTATGAACATACTGGAAAAATTCAGTTTAACCGGTAAAGTTTCCATCGTCACCGGCGGAGTGGGTTTACTCGGCAAGGAATTTTGCCTCACTCTCGCGGAAGCCGGCTCCGCGGTTGTAATCGTTGACCTCGACCAGGAAAAACTGCGCAGGACAGCGGATGATTTACTCGGATTGGGCTTCAATGTCCTGGCGGTTGAGACCGACATCACCAACCCCATTTCCGTAAACGCGATGATTGAAAAAACCCTTCAAACCTTTGGTCGGATAGATGTACTGGTCAATAGCGCCGCCCTTGACCCTAAATTTGACCCTGAAGCCATCCAGAAAGGCATTGCCCCCGGAAATTTTGAGGAATATCCTCTCGATCAATGGGACGCGGCAATGAAAGTTAACCTGACCGGTACATTTCTGGTTACCCAGGCGGTGGCTCGTCAGCTGGTAAAACAGGGCAAAAAGGGCAGCATCATTAACATCTGCTCAACCTACGGTCTCAATGGGCCGGATCAACGAATTTATCAAACTGAAAGCGGAGAACAGCCTGCCTTTAAACCAGTGTATTACACGGTTTCAAAAGCGGGGATCGTTGGGTTTACCAAATATCTTGCCGCGTATTACATGAATACCGAGATCAGGGTTAATATGCTTACACCAGGCGGCGTTTTCAATGGTCACAACGATCTCTTCGTAAAAAATTACTCTGCCAAAACAATTTTAGGGCGAATGGCGAGAAAAGATGAAATGAATGGCGCCTTGCTCTTCCTCGCCTCAGACGCCTCATCCTATATGACAGGTAATAATGTGGTTGTGGATGGTGGGTGGACAGCATGGTAAAGCCGTCCGTGCTTGCCATCATTCCGGCTCGAGGAGGTTCGAAGGGAATTCCAGGTAAGAATATCAAATCTTTTGCCGGTTTTCCACTCATCGCTTGGAGTATTGCCGCCGCCAAAGATTCCAAATATCAACCGCGAATCATCGTCAGCACTGATGATGAGCGGATTGCCGAGGTCGCGCGGCAATGGGGCGCCGAAACACCCTTTCTCCGTCCGACCGAATTTGCCATGGACAATACCACCGATCTTCCGGTGTTTGTTCACGCCTTGGAATGGCTCAAGAAAAACGAAAATTATCAACCTGATTTGGTGATTCAATTACGCCCAACCTCCCCGATCCGTCCGCATGGCTGCGTGGACGACGCGATTGATGTCCTGCTTGCCCATGCTGACGCTGATTCCGTCCGAGGGGTGGTCCCAGCCGGTCAAAATCCGCATAAAATGTGGCGATTGGACCCCGAGGGTAAGAATCCGATGCGCAACCTGCTCGATGTTGATGGAATCGATGAGCCGTACAATGCCCCAAGACAGATTCTTCCCGCGGTTTATTGGCAGACCGGACATATCGATGTGATTCGCCCGAGTGTAATTTTAAATGGCAGTATGAGCGGAAAGAATATCTATCCATCACATATCGATCCCGCCTTTACCGTTGACCTCGACAATCTGAATGATTGGACTCGAGCTGAATGGCTCGCAAAATATGGCGGGCTGGCGATGGTTTCTCCAGGAAAATCCAGGCGTCCTTTGCCGAAAAAAATCGGTTTGCTGGCCCTTGATTTTGACGGTGTGGTTACCGACAATCGGGTATGGGTCAACCAAAACGGTGAGGAAATGATCGCCGCTAACCGCAGTGACAGCCTGATCATGGACAAATTGCGTCAAAAAGGAATTCAGATCGTAATCATTTCCTCCGAGACCAACCCCGTGGTTAGCGCCCGAGCCCGGAAAATGCGCGTCGAAGCCATTCAAGGGGTGGGTCTTAGTGATAAGGCTGATGTTTTAACCAAATTGTGCGCGGAGCGAGGTATTCCGCTTTCAGAAGTGATTTTCATGGGGAACGATATCAATGATATCCCCTGTTTTAAGATTGCTGGCTGGGGTGTTGCCGTCCCTGACGCAATGACGGATGCCTTGCGAGAGGCAGACCATATTACAATTAGAAGCGGGGGCCATGGCGCCGTCCGTGAAATTTGCGATTTGATAATTAACTCTCAGGAGACCAAATGAACAGAGAATTAAAACTGGGGAAACGCTTGATCGGTGATGGCTATCCAACTTATGTGATCGCCGAGATCGGCATTAACCACAACGGAGACCTTGAAACTGCCAAGCGGATGATCGAAGCAGCGGTGCATTCCGGCGCGGACGCGGTCAAGTTCCAAAAACGAACTCCCGAGGTTTGTACACCTCCAGAACAACAAACCCAGATGCGCGAAACACCCTGGGGCTATATCACCTATCTCGATTACCGCTACAAGGTCGAATTTGGTAAGGAGGAATACGGTCAAATTGACAAACTCTGCAAGCAGCTCGGTATTGATTGGATGGTGTCGGTTTGGGATGAGCCTTCCGTTGACTTCATGGAACAATTTGATACTCCAGCCTACAAAGTCCCATCCGCTTCCTTGACCGATCTTTCCCTCTTGCAATATGCCCGTAAAACTGGCAAGCCAATTATCATTTCCACCGGCATGTCCACAATGGGTGAAATTAATAGCGGTGCCTCTACCGTTGGGCTCGATAACCTCGTGATCATGCACTGTACCAGCGCGTATCCTTGCGAGCCTGAAGAATTAAACCTGCGTATGATCCAAACGCTGCGGAATACTTTCCCAAATAATCCGATTGGCTATTCCGGACACGAGGTTGGTTTAGTTCCATCAGCAGTCGCGGTCGCCTTGGGAGCTTGCGTGGTAGAGCGCCACTTTACCCTCGACCGAGCCATGTGGGGTAGCGATCAAGCCGCCAGTGTGGAACCAGGAGGTTTTGAGAAATTGATCAAATACATTCGCGTTACCGAAGCTGGGCTCGGGGACGGCGTTAAAAAAGTATATGATAGTGAGATGAGCTCCAGGAAAAAACTCCGCCGAATTAAAGAGAGCGAATAAACGCCAGGAATGAAATTTTCTGAAAGCCTTCGATCTGCCTTCAGAGCGCCTGTCAAAGTTTCACAGGCTGTTTTTCGTTGGAAGCGGATCGATTTTTCAGACAGCCCGCCAATTTTTGCCAATTCAAAACCAAAGAGCGGCTCACATCTCCTTTTGCAAATCATGCATGGACTTTGCCAGGTCGCTCCTTACACCTACGTTGCCGACCAGCCAATCCGTACGGTGAAAGCTGAGGGCGGCAGACGCGAGCAAGACGAGATCAGCGCCGATATTCTCGCCATCCCGCCCGGTGTAATTGGCTGGGGATACCTTGACCCCACCTCGCAGAACATCACCTTGCTCTGTCAACCCGGCAGATTGCATTACTTTATCTACCGGGATCCGCGCGATATGTTGGTATCCCACGTCCACTACGCCACGGACATGCACCAAGGTCATGGCATGCACGAACATTACTCAGAATTGGAAAATTTTAACCAACGCCTCAACACCGCCATCACCGGAATTGACGAAGGTGATTTGTTTATGGTTTCGGTTCAAAAGCGCTACGAAGCGGTTTTTGGCTGGCTTGAACAAAAACATACCCTTTGCCTAAAATTCGAAGACCTGATTGACAATCAAGCCACCACGCTCGGCAGAATTTTGGATCAATTCAAAGTGGAAGGTTATGATCTTCCTACCGAGAGGAAGGAAGCTTTGAGCATCTTGACTGCGGCCATCCAACCCAATAAATCGCACACTTTCCGCCGTGGAAAAACCGGTGGTTGGCGTACTTCTTTCACTCCGGAAAACAAGGCGTTGTTTAAGGAAGTAGCCGGTGATCTCCTCATTCAGCTCGGCTATGAAAAAGACAACGACTGGTAGCTCCCGATGAACTTCGTGGATACTTTCCGCCAAACCATACAACGGCGCGTTCATCGGCATCTTAACAATGCCAAAATTTTCTTGCTTGCCCTCAAGGTCGCTTCCTTCGCGAAAGCGGATCCGGACAAAAAACCGATCCTTTTTTTTAAGGCTTCCAGCGGGATCGATGACCTGAGCTGGAATAGCGCCTTTCAGCTGTTAACTTCCTGGGGTTTACGTCTACGTGGCGTTCCTGTTCGGTTTTTCGCTTGTTCTTCAGGAATGGATTTGTGCGTATTGGGAACGGATCGGGACGATCCCGCAAAAAATCCGCCCTGCGCTACCTGCATCTATCAATCTAAAACTCTTTATGCCGCCGCGCCGGTTACCTGGTTCCAATTCAAAGCCGATCCAAGCTTGGATAAGGCATTGGAGGATTGTAATTTAAGTGAATTAATTCAATTTGAATTCGCTAACATCCCGCTCGGTCAACTCGTTCTGCCTGCCGCGCGTTGGATTCTCCGCCGGCACAACCTGGTCGATAATCCTCAAACCCGGCTGCTTTTCAGACGCTACATCCGTTCAGCTTACAGTGTGATTCAGGAATTTGAAAATGAACTCAAACGTCAAACCCCTCACGCCGTTGTAGTTTTTAATGGGCAATTCTATCCGGAAGCGGCAGTAAAATGGGCGGCTCGGAAACACGGCATCAGGGTGATTTCCCACGAGGTTGGTTTGAGGCCGATGACCGGATTTTTCACCGAAGGTGAATCAACCGCTTACCCAATCGAAATCCCCTCCGATTTTCAACTCGACCGGTCGCAGAACGCCCTCATGGACGCGTATTTGGCAAAGCGTTTTCAGGGAGATTTCAGCATGGGCGGGGTCCGTTTCTGGCAGGAAATCAAACATTTTGATCAAACTCTGGAAACCAAGATTGCCAAATTCAATAAATTGGTACCGGTATTTACCAACGTTGTTTTTGATACCAGTCAACCCCACGCCAATACCCTCTTTACGGATATGTTCGCCTGGCTCGAAGAAATCATTGCCCAGGCCGCCCGAACGCCCGACACGTTATTTGTACTGCGTGCTCACCCGGATGAAACCCGAATCCGAAAGACAAGCCTTGAAACGGTCGAAAATTGGATTATCTCAAACCAGGTTACTGAGATGCCTAATGTGCATTTCATCCCGCCGAGCGAGTTCATCAGTTCGTACGAGCTCATCCAACGATCCAATTTTGTGCTCATCTACAATTCCACTATCGGCATGGAAGCTGTTTTGATGGGCAAGTACGTGCTTTGCGCCGGCAAGGCCCGTTTCACCCAACTCCCTATTGTGGAATTTCCAGAGTCAAAGGTGGAATACATTAACATCCTTCTCCAGCGCCTCAATGGAGATATCCCCGAGGTACGGGTAGAAAACATACAGAACGCTCGCAAATTCTTGTTTTACCAGCTTTTCCGCTCTTCACTTCCTTTTGAGCATCTCAAACCTTCCATCAGAGGCACCCATGCCAGCCTGTGTTGGTTTGATGTGGATTCTCTCCGAGAAGATAAAACCATTTCCGTTATCTACCAGGGACTCTTTGAAGGCGGGGATTTCCTGCTCTACGAGGACGGCGATTCTTTAAATGATTATCGCTTATAATCATTGGCAATGAAGAGAAAACACCTCACAGAATTATTACCCAACGAGTTAAGAAACTCGTTGCGTTTACGCGTTTACCGGGCAGAAGTTCAGTTACAAAAACTTAAATTTTCAGGAATTCGCGAGCCCGAAGGTGGATGGCCGATTCTGATGGGGAATTCATTCCCAAAAAGCGGCACTCACCTGCTTGATCAGGTACTGATGGGTTTTTCTCGGGTTTCTCCTTTTTCTCCTCATGTATCCTTACCCTTTGTTTCCTTTGATGGCGAAACCGGCCAGAAAAAGGATGTGTCCGAGGCGTTGGCTTACCTCAATGCCCTTAAACCTCTCGATGTGACCAGCACCCACCTTTTGGCTTGGTCAGAGGTGATTGCTGAAGTCAATACACCCCGCTTTATTCCCTATTTCATCTACCGTGACCCCCGCGATGTGGTCGTCTCGCATGTGTTCTACATCACAGAGATGGAACCCACCCATGCCCATTCCAACTACTACAACACAGAATTAAAAACCTTTGATGAACGTCTTAAGGTAAGCATTCTAGGTAGACCTGAAGCGAAAATTGAATTTCCGGACATCGCCGGCCGTTTTGAGTTTTATGCCGGCTGGTTGAAAGTTCCCAATATGCTCTGCTTGCGCTACGAGGATTTTATCAACGACCGTTATCATACTCTCGGAATGGTGGTGGATCATTTTCTCAAAAGAGTAAATACTGTTTCCACCGCGCGGGATGAGATCATTAAATCCCTCGAGATTAACATCAATCCGCGTAATTCTCCAACTTTCCGCACCGGAAAAACTGGCGAATGGAAGAAATATTTCAAGGAAGAACACAAAAAAATCTTTAAAGAAGTCGCTGGTCAATTATTGATTGACCTCGGCTATGAAAAAACCCTCGACTGGTAAAATTCAATGTCTTGTTCCATCATCATCAGGACCTTCAACGAGAGCCGATTCCTGCCCTATCTGCTTGACGGTATCCGCAAACAAACTATTCGCGACCCGGAAGTCATTGTGGTGGATTCCGGATCGACCGATGACACGGTAGCGATCGCTCAGCGCTTTGGAGCGAAGATTATTCAAATCGATCCACGAGAATTCTCCTTTGGACGCTCGCTTAATCGGGGGATTGAGGCGGCGTCACACGATCTGCTCGTTTTCGCCAGTGCCCATGTTTTTCCAGTCTTTCCCGATTGGCTTGAAAGTCTTCTCAGTCCATTCTCAGATCCCGCGGTGGCATTAACCTATGGAAAACAGCGAGGGACCTCACCAGCCTATATCGCCAGCGGGATACCCAATACCACCAAATTTTCAGAAAGTGAGATTTTTAAAATCTGGTTTCCAGATTCCTCGAATGCCGATCAAAGCCATCCCTTTTGTAATAACGCCAACGCCGCCATACGCAAAAGTATCTGGTTAAAACGACCCTATGATGAGGATCTCACCGGACTGGAGGATCTCGATTGGGCAAAATGGGTAAAATCGGAAGGGTATAAGATCGCCTACTCAGCTGAAGCGGAGATTGTTCACATTCATAACGAAACCCCTGCCGGTGTCTATAAACGTTATGAACGTGAGGCAATGGCTTTTAAAATAATTTATCCTGAAGCCCATTTCAGCGCGTACGATATGATCCGTATGATTATGAGCAATATCTGGAGCGATTGTCGTCACGCTCTTCAACAAGGAGTATTCTGGCACAGCCTTGCTTCCATTTTCTGGTTCAGATTCCAACAATTTTCAGGCACGTACCTCGGATACCGCCGTTCAGTGGTATGGAATTGGCAGCTTCGCCAAACTTTTTATTATCCCAGAGGCATGAATGACGAGGCTGCCTCCCAGCGCGAAATTAAACCCATTAACTATAACAAGCCCGAATAATGCCCCTTTAAGCGGTTTATAATAACCTCATCGATTGAGAGAGAGATCTTATGACCACAATCACAGCCCTCGTGCCCATGCGTCACAACAGTCAGCGTGTTCCCGGTAAAAACTTTCGGGAGCTGAATGGCAAACCTTTATTTCACTATATCCTCGAAACGCTTTCTTCTATCCCGGAAATCACGCAGATTCTGGTCGATACAGACTCAGAGCCGGTTTTGGATGGAATCGCCAAATTTTTTCCAAGCGTAAAAACCATTCGTCGTCCGGAACATCTGCGCGCCCCAGAAATTCCGATGAATGAAATTCTTGCCCATGACTGCGCCCAATTCGAGAGTGATTTTTATCTTCAAACCCACAGTACCAATCCGCTCCTGGGCGCCGATACCTTACGCCAGGGAGTTCAACGCTTTCTCCGTCTTTATCCTGAGTACGATTCAGCATTTGGGGTAACCCGTTTGCAAACCCGTTTATGGGATGAACTCGCCCGGCCAATTAACCATAACCCCGCCATTCTGTTACAAACTCAGGATCTCCCTCCGGTTTTTGAGGAAAATAGCTGTTTCTACCTGTTCACAAAATCCAGACTCCTCCAAAGACGAAATCGGATTGGCGAACGGCCATTGATGATCGAGGTTCCGCGTTTGGAAGCGGTAGACATTGATGAGGAAGCCGATTTTCAAATAGCGGAAATCCTAATGGGCAAGAGGAATAAATGAAAAAAGTCCTTTTTTCTGCGCCTTACATGATCCCATTTGTGGAGCGCTTCAAACCTGTATTCGATCACTATGGGATCGAGTTGATCGAACCAATTGTCGAAGAGCGGATGGAAGAGGAAGAATTATTAAAATACGCCGGACAATTTGACGGCGCGATTTGTGGAGACGACCGTTACACGCCCAGGGTGCTCACCGCTTGTGCCCCCCGGCTCAAAGTAATCTCCAAGTGGGGGACCGGGATCGACTCGATCCATGAAGAAACCTGCGCCAAACTCGGTATAAAAATCGGTAGAACCCTGAACGCCTTCACCCTACCCGTAGCGGATTCTGTACTTGGCTACATGCTCGCCTTCAGCCGTAAGCAGCCATGGATGGATAAGGCGATGAAAGCGGGAGTCTGGCAAAAAATTCCGGGGAAAGCATTACATGAGCAGGTTCTTGGAATTATCGGGGTCGGCAATATCGGTAAAGCGGTCACCCGCCGAGCTCGAGCGTTTGGAATGACCGTTTATGGTAACGATATCCTCGAAATCGACCACGTTTTCATTGCCGAAACTGGGATTAAAATGGTCCCACTGGATGATCTAATCCGAAATTCTGACTTCATATCGGTCAATTGTGATCTTAACCCATCCTCCTTTCATCTGATCAATGCGGAGTCTTTAAAGGGAGCCAAACCCGGTTCGATTCTGATTAACACCGCCCGCGGTCCAATCGTAAATGAAGATGATCTGGTTAAAGCCCTTAATTCAGGCAAATTGTTCGGAGCTGCTTTGGATGTTTTTGAGGTGGAGCCCCTTCCTCACAACAGCCCATTAATCAGCATGGATAACGTCATGATCGCCCCGCACAATACCAATTCCAGCCCCAGTGCCTGGGAAAGAGTGCACTGGAACACAATCAGGAATTTATTGGAAGGGCTCGACATTGATTCATCCGGCTTGGAGGAAATTATAAAATGAACCAGAGAACTGCCCTCATTACCGGAGTCGGCGGCGGGATTGGCTGGGCAACCGCGCTCCATTTTATTAATCAAGGCTGGAGGGTCATCGGAATTGACCGAAAAAATCTTCCAGAAACTTTACCTGATGGAAATACTTTTATTCAAGCTGATGTCTCCGATGCTAAAGCTTTGGCATCTCTCTTTGAGCAGGTTAACAGCAGTACAGACACACTCGATGCGCTGGTTAACAACGCGGCCGTACAGGTAGCCAAGCCGCTGATCGAAACCAGCGTAGAAGAATGGGATGACGTCATGGCTTCCAACCTTCGATCCGCCTTTATTTTTATGAAGCTCGCCTATCCCCTTTTGGCAGCCAAAGGCGGCGGAGCGATTGTAAATGTCTCATCGGTGCACGCCATTCAAACTTCAGCTAATATCGCCGCGTATGCCGCCAGTAAAGGCGGTTTGTTGGCACTCACCCGCGCAACCGCCATCGAATTCGCGCCGGCCAACATTCGGGTAAATGCCATCCTCCCCGGCGCGGTGGATACTCCCATGCTGCGGGCTGGACTCGACCGAGGGCATGTCGGTCAGGGTGATTTAAGATCCCGCCTCGACAACCTCGCCCAAAAAACCGTGAATGGCCGCATCGGGCTTCCGCATGAGATAGCCTCAGCGATTTATTTCCTCGCGGATAGTCAAAGTTCCTCCTTTATGACTGGGCAGGCAATGGTAGTGGACGGTGGAGCAACCGCCCGCCTCAGCACAGAATGATGAAAACCGCGTTAAAACGTTCCTCAATCTGGCCGCTTCTCCGCAATACCTACATCGGATTGCGCGATCTTCCCCAAATGCCCGCCGCGTATCTTCATCCATGGCGGCGAGCTTCCATTCAACGCCTGGCGGAATTAAAGGATCGTTACAAGGGCGAGCGGGCGTTCATTATTGGCAACGGGCCCAGCCTGCGTGAAACCGATTTGAGCAGGCTCTCCAATGAATTCACATTTGGCATGAACCGCATCTACCTCATGTTCGAGGAGCTCGGCTTTCGAACCAGTTTTCTTTCGGTGGTTAATGACCTGGTAATCGAACAAACTGCCGCGGATTTGGCAGCACTCGATATGCCCAGATTCCTCACTTGGCGCTCGCGCAAATATTTTCGTCCTGAAGATTTCAACCAAAATCCGGAAAAGTTACCCACCTTTCTCCACACCACCTATGATGCCCCAAGTTTTTCTCGGGATGTCCGTGGAAGATTATGGGAAGGCGCGACCGTCACATATGTTACTATTCAGCTCGCATTTCACATGGGCTTTCAAGAAATGATCCTGATTGGGGTTGACCATAATTATCAGGCTTCGGGAAAGCCAAACACAACAGTCACATCACAAGGTGACGATCCAAACCATTTTTCGGCCAATTACTTTGGTAAAGGTTTTCGCTGGCAGCTGCCTGATTTGGAAACATCCGAAATCGGCTATCGCATGGCGCGGGCAGCTATCGAAGCGGATGGCCGCCGGATTGTGGATGCGACCGTAGGTGGAAAACTCACCATTTTTGACAAGGTAAAGTACGATTCCCTCTTTTAATCCTGATGAAATTATCCGTCGTAACCCCCTCCTTTGGGCAGGCACAATTCCTTGAAAGCGCCATTAATTCAGTAATCAAGGCGGAACGAGCGCCAGATGAATACTTTGTAATAGATGGCGGTTCCGAGGATGGTTCGGTCGATGTTATCCGCCGTTTTGCCGGTCAGCTCAGCGGCTGGGTTTCCGAATCGGATCATGGACAGGCTGACGCGATCAACAAAGGTTTTGCCCGCTCAACCGGTGACGTGCTCTCCTGGTTAAACTCTGATGACCAAATTAAGCCAGAGGCTTATCGTTTGGTAATGAACGCATTTGAAAATGACCCTGATCTGGTTATGGTCTATGGTGATGTCGAATCCATTGATGCCCAAGGGGCGGTTTTTAACCGCCAGACCTTCCGTCAATACACTCTGAATGACCTCGCCTGTTTTAATATCATAAGCCAGCCGGCGGTATTTTTCCGTCGATCTGCCTGGTTGCAAGCTGGACCGCTCGAAGTGAGTTACCAATTTCTGCTCGATCATCATCTTTGGCTGCGCCTCGCGCCTCAAGGAAAAATCCTCTACCTTCCGCGCGTGCTCGCCCAGGCCCGCTACCATGCCGACGCTAAAAATGTCGCCCGTGCCGCCGAATTTGGAGAAGAAGCCTTCAAAATCGTCGAATGGCTGCGGACCCAACCCTCCTATCGGGAATTGATCCAACAGAATGAAAACGGCATCCTTGCTGGTGCCCAAACTATCAACGCGTTCTACCTGGTGGAAGCCGGCCGATTTAAGCCTGGTCTGGCCGCGGTCATGCAAGCCGCCCGCTATGATGTAAAATCAATTCAGAGAAATTACAAGCGAGCGCTCCTCGCAGTGCTTGGCATACTTGGTTTGGACGGACTGAAAACAGTTTATACCCGCGTCCGGAAGAATACCTTTCATGGATAAACCCGCAGAAAATTGGTTCTTTGGAGGAAAATTAAGCCTGTGGATCGTGATCGCGGTCTTGATTCTCATTGGTGGCGGGATCCGTTTCTATGATCTTACCGATCTTCCGCTTGATTTTCACCCCACCCGCCAGCTTTATTCCGCGCTCAAAGCCCGGGGGATGTACTTTAACCTGCTCCCCACTGATGGACGCGGAACCGAGGCTGAAGTGGCTATCCACCAATGGCAATCTATTCAAGAAATTGAGCCGCCTGTATTGGAATTCCTCACCGCGATGCTTTACCGTGGGTTGGGTGAGCAACTATGGTACGCCAGAGCGCTCTCAATCCTTTTCTGGTTAGCCGGATCGTTCCCGCTCTTCCTGCTTGCCCGCCGCCTTTCCGGAAATAATGGCGCGATCGTAGCGCTCGCTTTTTACCTGTTTGTCCCTTATGGAATCATAGCCAGCCGAAGTTTTCAACCCGATCCTTTGATGGTAAGCCTGATTATTAGCGCCTTGTGGGCAATGGTCGAATGGCAGGCAAAAGGTGGTTGGAAATGGGCGATTACCGCCGGACTTCTCACCGGTGCCGCCATATTTGTAAAAAATGTGGCTGTGTTCCCCCTATTTTTTGGTATTCTCTTGCACACCCTGCCCGGCAATTTTCGTCAAAAGATTAAAAACCCTCAATACTGGGGCATTGCCGGTTTGGCTGTTTTTCCCACCCTGGTTTACACGCTTTACGGATTACTCGGAGCTGGTTTTCTTGGGCAGCAGTTCTCTTTTCGTTTCTTCCCAAATTTGTGGATTGATCCGGTTTTTTACCTGCGCTGGAAAGAACAGATCGATGCCGTGATTGGGTTTGGAACTTTCATGTTTGCCCTTACCGGGATGTTCCTTGCTCCAAAAAACGGACGCGGTTTGCTGCAAGGCATTTGGATTGGTTATTTGATGTACTCAATGACCTTTGCCTATCACACCATCACTCACGATTATTACCAACTGATGCTCATCCCCATTTGTGCCTTATCTCTCGCGCCGGTGGTTGAAACCGCATCACATAAGATAATGGAAAATTTTTCCGGTTCCTCCGCTTTCCGTCTCGCCCAAGGATTTTTCGCCGTCGTGTTATTATTGGCCCTGTCCATCCAGGTTTGGAATGCGCGTGTGGATTTAGCCCGCAAGGATTATCGAGCTGAAGCCCAGCGT
Source organism: Anaerolineales bacterium (assembly GCA_035562755.1). Classification (GTDB taxonomy): domain Bacteria; phylum Chloroflexota; class Anaerolineae; order Anaerolineales; family Villigracilaceae; genus UBA5195. The sequence continues at coordinate 71,734 of DATMWA010000009.1, read as the reverse complement.
TGGGCTTCAATCGGCGGCCAAATCAACCAGCTGGGAAATCCGGGACCGGTACTCACCATCGCCGAGGATTATGGATACAGACTTGCATATTGGGGTTGGCAGGAAGTGGAAGCCTGGCTGGATGCTGGAGATCTGAATTTACGCTCAATGGACGGGCGAGAGATTGATCTCCAAACCAAATTCCTGGAAAAAGCCAGCGGTAAAACCTATCTGGTGGTTACCCAGATGAACAAGCTGGATGACCAACCCGAAATTAAGGCTTTTGTGTTTGAAAATTTTCCAGAGGTAATCAGCACTGATGATTTTGTGGTATTGGATTTAGGAAATCAAGAATGAGTAAATTGAAATTTTCCATTGTCACACCTTCCTTCAATCAGGCGGCGTACATCGAAGCTACGATTCAGTCAGTGCTTGAGCAGGATTATCAACATGTTGAATACATCATCATTGACGGAGCTTCGTTGGATGGCTCCGTGGATGTAATTAAAAAGTATGAAAAAAAGTTGGCGGCGTGGATATCCGAAGAGGATAACGGACAGACGGACGCGCTTAACAAAGGATTTCACCTCGCTACTGGCGATATTTTCGCCTGGATTAATTCAGACGATACCTATGAACCAGGGACCTTTAAGGCTGTCGCGGAATTTTTCGAACGCAATCCAGAAATTGGCATGGTTTACGGAGACGCTCATTTCATTGATGACGAGGGCAAGCGGATTGGTAAATTTCCTGCGGCCCAAACCGATTATGCTCGTCTGCGCGCAGGTTACGTTCACATTCCCCAACAGGCGGCATTTTTCAGGGCTGAGGTTTGGAAAAAAGTTGGCCCGCTCGACCCAGATTTTTATTTTGCCATGGATTACGATCTTTGGATCCGCATCGCGAAGATTGCCAAAATCGTTTACCTCCCCGGCAAATTCTGGGCAAATTTCAGGCTTCACACCCAGGCAAAGACTATTTCCGCCGATGATCGCTGCTGGCCGGAAATGCTCAAAGTTCACTATCGGGACGGCGGGAGTTTCTTCTCCCCGATCGTCTTCAAATATTATCTGCGAAAATTATTGGCGCCTATCATCACGTGGAACCGCGCCCGGAGATTGAAATAAAATGACCTCCACAAACCCTCGAGTCCGTTCGCTAATTCAGCTCTTATTGGATTGGAAATTAGGTTTCCTGCTTATGACGGCGGGCTTGTTTCTTGCGACAACCTTTTATTATCTGCTGCCACCAATTTACAGCGCTCAGGCTACGGTGGTCGTGGATATGAATGTAGAGGAAAACTGGGCAGGGCTTCCAGACAATGAAATCTTTTATTTTCTCGATCGTGAAGCCCGCAAATTGGTTGAATTGGCCTGGTCAGATTCTGTGCTTGCCCAGGTTGAATCAGAAACTGGGGTAACAGTCTCGAAATTGCGTGCTGAAACACTCATGCTCAGCCAACCAAAAGACGGGGGGTGGCATTTTTACGCCAAATCCACATCTCCGGAGCGAGCGGAGATAATCGCGTCCAGTTGGGCACTATCCTTTACGGAACAAATCTCTTCATCTAGTGCTTCTGATAACCCCTTTGGAATTTTGGAAAATATAAACGTTACCCCAACCCAAACCCACAACTTGCCAGTCAAACGGCAGGGTGAACTGGTCTGGTTTGCGCTCGCGGGCGCGTTGGGCGGATGGTTAATCGGTTTATTGCTGGTCCTATTCAAGAAAAGATGACCTTGTCCAAGCGGAGTTCGCAAACCGTCAGTAAATTTTTGTGGGCATTGGTATTACTCTGCCTGCCGGTTACCAGCTTTCGGTATTTCCCTCTTTTTGGCAGCGGAACGGTAGTAAGACCTCTAGCCCTCTATCCATTGGTTTTGCTCCTGGCTATTCTGGCATATCGTTTCTGGCGCGGTGAATTTGATCAGAAGATTCTTCCAAACTCCCAGCTATTGCTTCTCTTTGCCAGCCTGGTTGTTTTCACCGGTGTACTTGGCGGATTAGAGACGCTCGCCGAAGGCACCTCGGCAAGTTTTACCGGTCGATTTTTGCGGGCATTGGTTACCATCCTGATCGGTTTCGGCTTTTATTTCGCCGCCGCCGCCATGAATCGTTCCGTCGACCAAGTTCGTTTTTCTCTCCTCTGGCTGGTGGTCGGCCTCGGACTTACCTTTATTTGGGGTTCTATCCAGTTTTATGGGCTAAAACACGGATTACGAGGAGAGTTATTAGAGTTCCAAAATCTCTTTTCAGTCCGCGGCTTGGTTAAAAATAAACGGGTTTCCGGTTTTGCCTACGAACCGAGTTGGCTCGCCAATCAGTTGGTTACCGTTTATTTTCCCTGGATTATCGGTTCACTAACCGTGGGAATTGGAATGTTTCAATCAAAGTTGATAACATCCCGCTTTGGCAAGTTCGACTGGTTGGTAACTGACTTACTTCTTCTCATTGCAGCATCCGCCCTATTGTTGTTTACATACTCTCGGTCGGGTTTAGCGGTATTAGCCGCCAGTCTACTTCTTACTATCGCGCTCACCGGAACGCAAGCTCTAAAAAGTTCATTCGCCTGGTTTTTTAAACCCAAACCCGAAAAACGGGCGCTTGGACTACTCACCCGCTTTGGTATTGTGCTTGTGTTTGTCGGCGGCATTGCGGGGATAGTTTATTTCCTCACCGATAAAGGATATATCAGCGCCTTTTTCCAGAAAAATACCGATAACATCTTTGATTATTTGCAAAAAGCCTACCTGGGACCGCGCTTTGCTTACCTTGTTGCCGCAATCAGCGCGGCAATCGAGCGCCCGTTTAGCGGCGTCGGGCTGGGGGCAAGTGGCTTTTGGGTCTTGGAAAACATGCCTGATTGGGCGCTGGCAGGCAACGCGGAAATCGCCAGGCTGCTCAGTCCTTCAACCAACATCTTCCCGAATCCCAAAAATCTTTTTGTAAGAGTTCTCGCGGAAACAGGAATTTTTGGATTCATCTTGCTTGTTTTGTATTTCCTCAGCCTTTTTGGTATGGCGTTATACTTACTCGAATCAAGCCGGAACAAGCCTGAAGATCGCTGGACGAGGTTGGTTGGTATCGCGGGAGTATTTGGGGTAACCGCGGTAATCCTCGGCGGCTTTTCGCAAGATTCGTTCGCGATGCCAGAGCTTTGGATCACCCCAGGTATCCTGGCGGGATTTTTTCAGGCACACCAAAATCAACAAAGAGGTCAGCAGGAATGATCATATTAGCAGTGGGCATGCCTCGCGCCGGTTCGGGTTGGCATTACAACCTGATCAAGGAGCTGATGGCGACAGTTGGGTATGAGGACGCCCGTGACATTCGAGAACGTTTTAAATTGCAAGGTATCTTAACCGCTGTGAACACCAACATCGGAGTTCTCAGTTTTAGGCGCCTCTTGATGGCCAGCCTTCCGGGCATCTTAGGAAAAAAATTCGTCATCAAGGCGCACTCCGGACCAACGATTTGGATCAAGTTCCTGATTGAAATTGGGCTCTTCAAAGTTCTTTACATTTATCGCGATCCACGGGACGCGATGCTTTCTGCCATGGATTATGGCGCGCGGGTTTTGGATAAACAGAACCGGCCGAATGCTTTTTCTCATCTGACAGACATTGACAAGGCCGCGGATTTCTTCGCGGAATACATTCGTGACCAAGCGAACTGGCAAGCGCTCACAAAAGTTATTGCCACCCGTTACGAAGATCTTCTATTGGATTATGACAATGAAGCGGATGCCATCGTCAAATTCCTCGGGCTCGACCGCACCAACCCAGACGTAGAACAGGTTATTGAAAAGAACCGCCCCGGTGGTAATGTTCAGGAAAAACAAGGAACTCATTTTTTCAAGGGGCAAGTCGGAAGATTCCGGGACAGATTTACCACGGATGATATTGAGAAACTAAATCAGCGCTTCGGAGAATCCATCCTCAAGATGGGTTATCCACTTTAAAGCTGGTCCGCATGCCGGTCACCCGCGACAATACAGCCTATCTCACCAGTATGGCAAGCTCGGATGGCTTTCCAATCATCCTCATCCATGGCGCCGGCGGAAACGCTCTTTCCTGGCCTCCATCCCTGCGTCATCTTCCCAGGCAAACCGTTTACACAATCGACCTGGCGGGCCATGGAAATTCCAAGAATAACCCTTATTGCGGGGTTCAATATTACGCTGACCAGGTTCTGATGTTGATGGATACTTTGCGCCTGCCAAAGGCGATTTTAGTTGGTCACTCCATGGGAGGCGGTGTAGCCCTGACGATTGCCCTCGACCACCCAGAACGAGTAACCGGCCTTGGATTGATTTCAAGCGCGGCTAATCTGCGCCTTCCCAGCTCAATTCGCGACCTGACAGTTCATCCAGAAACCTATCCGGAGTTGGTTGACCTATTAATGGATCTTTCATTTTCCAAGCAGGTTCCACGCCGAACAATCCAACTTGTGCATGCCCGCTTACTGGGTGAGCGCCCGACTATTTTACTCAACGATCTTCAAGCCTGCGAAGCTTTTAATTTGAGTGATCGAATTAGTCAAATCACCCAGCCTACGCTCATCATGGTTGGCGATAATGACCAGATGACCCCCCTCAGACATTCTGTTCACTTTAACAATCTGATCGCTGATTCCTGGTTACAAATCCTTTCCAATAAGGGGCACATGCTTCCTTTGGAGGCCCCGGATGAGCTCGGTTTGGGGATTGAAGATTTAGCGAATAAAGTTAAACAAGCTTACTTACGCGCTTTATAACCAAGCCATCGCCGACTTTGCCGCCCTCGCCCGGTGACTGATTTGGTTTTTTTCCTCCCTGCTTAATTCCGCCATCGTTTTATTCATTTCGGGGATGAAAAAAATTGGATCATAACCAAAGCCATTTGACCCACGTTCCATGGCAATAATCTCCCCGTCACATTCCCCCTCCGCGAAAACCAGCCTCCCGTCAGGAAAGGCGATCGCGATGGTGGCATGGAAGCGAGCCTTCCAGGGAGCGGGCTTTCCCTCAAGCGCTTGAAGGAGGGCAGCTCTACGATCAGCATCTGTTGCTCCAGGCAAAGAAGAAAACCTGGCGGAATGGATGCCTGGCGCGCCATCCAACACCTCAACCTCCAAGCCAGAATCATCCGCGAGCGTAATTAATCCGCTCTCCGCGGCGTAAGCGAGCGCTTTACGGGCGGCGTTTTGAGCATAAGTTGATCCATCTTCAACCACTTCGATTTCAATCTTCAGGTCTCGCGGGGTGATAAGTTCTAGGTCCCGATTGGTGAGCAAATCCTGAAATTCGCGTATCTTGCCAGGATTTGTTGTCGCGATCAATACTTTCTTCATTCAAACTCCATGCCCAATGCCTGACAGGCGCTGCTTCGCACCATCGCGTCGTCATCTTCAAGCGACAGGCTGATTAACTCTCGATGGGAGGGATCGGGGGAAAGGTTGGCGATTGCGTTTCGGATCATGCCACGCCGCTTGGCACGTTTTATTGGGCTGTATTTAAATTTTTCGTTGAATTCTTGAGGAGTAATTCGGCTTAATGCCGCCATGTCGAGGTAGCGGACGGGTTCATCTGGAATTAAATCACGGTCAATGGCTTGATTCGCGAAGCGGATATTCCAAGGGCAAACTACCTGGCAAATATCACACCCAAAAACATTTAATGCCAAACTAGAAGTTAACTCTGAAGGGATCAACCCTTTGTTTTCAATCGTAAGATAGGAAATACACTTTGCCGCGTCCAGTGTCCGATCAGGCAGAATGCACTGGGTAGGGCATGCCTGAATACAGCGGGTACAGCTGCCGCAATGGTCATGAATCGTTTCCTTATCAGGCGCAAGATCAAGATCGAAGTGCATACTGGCAAGAAGAAAAAAGGAGCCAATCCGGGGATGGATCAAGCACGAATTTTTACCAATCCATCCAAGCCCGGCTTGAGCTGCCAGGTCCCGCTCCAGGATCGGACCTGTATCGGTATAAGTTTTGGATTTGATCGGTCTTCCAGCCAATTCAGTAATTCGATCAGCCAGTTTGGCTGTTTTAGCTGGTATAACGTCGTGATAATCCCTGCCCCACGCATAGGCGGCGACTCGTCCGTGCCCGACAGGCGGGGTATTAAAATCCTCGGATATTGATGAAGGAATCGGATAGGCGAGGACGATAATTGTTCCAGTTTCTCCAAATACCAGGCTGGTATCGCTTCGTTTGTAAATCGCGTCCGGACGGGCGAGGTATTCCATCCCCGCATGCCGGTCAGCCTCAATCCAACGCTCAAATTTTGGATATGAAAAAGCCTTGCCGGGCTTGATGAACCCGGCAAGAGTAAAACCTAAATTCAGCGCGTATTCGCGGATACGCTCCTTGATCTCGTCGTTCATTCCACCGTAAAAATGATGGACAGGAAAACGCCGAACGGCTGGCCAAGATTATCCACCAACCGCCAATAACTATAGTAATTCTTTTTGACCGTAGGGACGGTAAATTCGAGCGAAATCTCAACTTCCTCCCCCGGGTCCACGCCGTCTGGCACAATCGCTGTCGCGCCACTCAGGTTATCCACATAATCCCCAAAAACCAGGTCTACCCCAACCGGCCAGGTACACGAGCCATTATTTTTAACCAGCCAGGTTTTGGTCACCGTTTCTCCAGCTACCAAGGTAGAACCATCACTTATGGTTACATCTTCGATCCATTCCGAATCTGGACATTTAGCCGCGGTGGTGGTGATCGTGGGGCTAGGCTCAACACTCGGCGTCGCTGTTTTAGGTACCGGAGTCTTTGTGCTGGTAACAACTGGGGTAGCCATTGCTTCCTCGGTGATTTGAGCAACGATCGTTTGGGCTGCCTGGGTCTGGATGGCATTAATATCGACTTCTGGGGTCGGGGTTGCCGTACAGGCGCTCAAAAAGGTGGACAGTATCAGGAGTGCCGCTGCGATTTTTTTTCTCATAGGTCACCTCTCAGGCGGTCGGAAACATGTCTTCCGTCCGTTATTTTCATTATACGACCATTAAGGATGGCTCAATCTGGAAAGATCCGTTGACTGGCTTCGGGACAATATTTCTCAACCATGTCGCTGGATAAGCCATTTGCCTGGCAAATTTCAGCGTAAAGATCTACTGAACGCCGGCGAATTCGCTGTCCGCTTGCCAAATCCAAGCCCCACAGGCCAAAGCGCTGGCTCCAACCCCGTTCCCACTCAAAATTATCAATCAGAGACCAATGGAAGTATCCCAAAATTGGCCAGTTGTAATTTACGCCACGCCACAATTTGTGTACATGCAAAGCCAGGTATCGTGGGCGTAACTGGTCTGCTTCATCTTCTACCCCGTTTTCGGTTACAAAGATCGGCAGTTTAAATTTTGCGGACCACTTAAGTCCTTCATAGAATCCATCCGGCTCATTGGCAATAAAACCTGTCGGACTAAGATCGGCGTCTTTTGGGTAATACAATCGTCCAAACAAATTCATGGGTTTGGTAATGTCAAAGGAAACCCGATCGCGTGAATAATAATTTAAACCAATAAAGTCCTGGGTATTTGCCGCTTGAGGGATGTTAACTTTTTTATTCAAAAACTTCGCTTTGCCAAAGGCCGCGGAAGCAGGAAAAAGGTCATTGAATATTCCTGACTGTGTTTTTGCGACCCACTTATCCAATGGTGATCGCGTAGCCGGATAAAAGGAACGGTAATTAATCGCCAGCCCGACCTTCGCCAATGGTTGAATTTGATGGATACTTTGATATGCCAGAGCATGTCCTTTGATCAGGGAAAGCATGACTTGAAATGCGAGATTAAGATCGCGCTTGCCTGGAGGAAATTCACCCGACACGAAACCATTGTAAGCATAAACATTCGGCTCGTTGATCGTTACCCACAAATCGGTGTATTCCATTAAAGCCGGAACAACCCGGCGAACAAACGCGTCAAACAACTCCGGCGCTTTTTCATTCTCCCAACCACCCAAGTCCTCGAACCAGATTGGGTTGGAAAAATGATGTAAAGTAACCATCGGGCGGATGCCTCGGTCGAGCATGCCTTTTAGAATTGCCCGATATCGCTCAATCGCCGAATCGTCCCAGGCATCCGATTTTGGTTGGATACGGCTCCATTCCACCGATAAACGATGAGCGTTTTGGCCAGTTTCCCGAGCGCGATCCATATCTTCACGCCAACGGCCTCCCCACCAATCGCACGCGGTCCCTGATTTGTCGCCGTTTTTTATCTTACCGGGAATGTTTTCCCACTGGTACCAATTGTTGTTGGTATTGTTACCTTCTACCTGATGAGAAGCTGTCGCGGTACCCCACAAAAATCCTTTGGGAAATTGCACGATCACGTTTGACATGGTTAGTTCCTCGTTGATAAAGATTTCAGTGTTTTAAGGATAAATCCGGCGGTGCGCTCACCAGCGCTGCCATCGGTAAAGGTGATTTCCTGTTCTACAAACCTCCGGCGTTCCGCCTGATCAAGGTTTGGGTTTGTAAGATATTGGCTTAGGGCTTCTTTAATTTCTGCCTTGCTCGCGCAAACCTTGCCGGCTTTTGCCTGCCAAAATCTTTGATGGGTCGGCCAGTTGCCAATATCTTTAAGCGCCAGTGAAAACTTTCCGGGTACATTCCAACCGCCGGGTGTGTCGATCACCGCGGCAATGATCGGGGTATCATGCACCGCAGTTTCAACAACCATAGTGGAATAAACTGTAACCAATACATCTGAACGAGCCATCATAGTCGCTTTTTCGTCCATGTCCTCGCCGCCATAATATCCCAGTGAACCGCCCAGAGCAACCGGCCGGACTACATGGACGAAAGAAAATTCTTTCTCCAAAGCGAAAATTTGTTCCCGCTCTTCAGCAAAAATCAGGGGTTTATCCTGAAAGTGGCTCGGATGAAGGCGAATCAGTAATTGAGATGGTTCAGGTAAGCTGCCCTCCGAGATTAATTCAACCAAGGCGGCGATATTGGGATAATTCGGGGCAAAATGTACAAAGCTGCAGGCATATGAAATTAGTTTTTTCGCCGGATCCAACCCATGGGCTTTGAAATATTCATCCTTCTCAATCAACCACTGGCCTCGGAGATAACCATCATACGAAGGTATTCCGCCTATGCCCACCCGTTCCGGATCCCAATCAGATCCATCCACCAGCTCGCGTTTCTGCTCCATCGACCAGCAGGTTGCCCAATTGACTCGTGCCCCGCGAATAGCGTAGCTGGATGGATTATCCCAGCCCACAATCACAGTCATGGTCTCGACCCCTCGCCGGACAGCTTCTCGCAGGAGGTAACGGTCAATTCTCCAACCCGGGGTACTGGCAATTACCAAACCAGGTTGATATTTTTCAAATAAATCCGCGTACAAATTCGGGTCGAACTTGGATTGTAATTCAACCAGTTTTTTACGGGCGAAGGAACTGGAACGCAGCAAAAGAATCGCCGCCATGGCGGGGAGTAAAACACCAAGCCGAAACTTGAATGAATTTTCCTTCCAAACTTCCCAAATGTGGCTATCCTGAGCTTCCAGATTGATCCGCCATGAAGCGCCGACTCTGCGGAGAAAAGCCAACAGCCATTGACTGCGGGGTTTAAAGGTTTTTGCATACGCCTCCGCTTGCTTAAGGCGTAAACCTTCCACCACCAGCCCTGGTTTCTGGAATCTTTCCGCTACCCGCTCGACGATTTGGTCATCGGTCAGAACCACCACTCGCTGTCCGGTTGATAGGAGGATATTGATGACATCACTTTGCAGAAAATAAATCACCGCCATACCGTGATCAGCAGAGATGAAAATTGTATTGGTCATATTGCCGCCTTGAGATTCCATGTTTAGTTATTTTAACACGCAACTATGGCTCGGAAACTGCTCCTTTGACCTGCCAGCAACCTACCCTGTGCTATAATTTCATGTTCGAGAGGATCGGTATGTTCAATCAATTCATAAAAATATTCGGGGGTAATCCCCATAAAAACGAGCTTTCCGCTATTGTGGAACGCATTCAATCGATCAACGATTTGGAAGCCCAATTTGAAAAATTAACCGATGAGCAGCTTCGATCCAAGACCGATGAATTCCGCACCGTCCTCGTTGAAGGGCTTGCTGGGATAAGCGACCCAAAGGAAGTTCAGCGTAAGGAGCAGGAACTTTTAAACAAATTATTACCCCAGGCATTCGCGGCGGTACGAGAAGCCTCCAAACGAACCCTGGGTTTACGCCATTACGATGTGCAATTAATCGGCGGAATCGCACTGCATGAAACCACCATCGCGGAAATGCGCACAGGTGAAGGTAAAACCCTGGTCGGCACCCTTCCGGTTTATCTTAATGCGCTCACCGGGCGCGGAGTTCACCTGATTACAGTAAACGATTACCTCTCCCGGCGTGATGCCCGCTGGATGGGTCCAATTTACCACAAACTGGGTATGAGTATTGGAGTCCTCCAATCCGCCGGCGCCACCGAGAATGGAAAAAAAGCTTATTTGTACGATCCGAATAAGGAATCTCCACAGGAAGACAAACACCAACTCCAATTGGTTGATCGGAAATCAGCTTACGAGGCGGACATCACCTATGGAACCAATTCGGAGTTTGGTTTCGATTATCTGCGAGATAACATGGCTTACCGCCTTGATAATAAGGTTCAGCGCGGCCACTATTTCGCCATCATCGATGAGGTTGACAATGTCCTGGTTGATGAAGCCAGAACCCCCCTGATTATCTCTGGCCCAGCCTCAGGAGATTTGGAATACTACGGACAGATGGCTCAGGTGGTCAAACAACTTGATCCTGAGGATTTTGAGATCAATGAAAAGGAACGTTCCATCACCTTGACGGAGAGTGGTACCCTTCACGTTGAGGCGTTACTTGGCTTTCCGCTCCGCGACCCCGAACGTCCTGAGGATGTTACCCCGGAGCAAGCCCGTTACCTCGGCTATTTGGAACAAGCCTTGCGCGCTCAATATCTTTTCAAGCGCAACAAGGATTACCTGGTTCAGGCAGGCAAGGTCGTCATCGTGGACGAATTTACCGGCCGGGTTATGTCGGGCAGACGGTGGAGCGATGGTTTGCATCAAGCCATTGAAGCAAAGGAAGGCGTAAAGGTTGAGCCTGAAAATGTGACTTACGCCACCATCACCCTCCAAAATTACTTCCGCATGTATCAAAAACTGGCAGGTATGACCGGTACAGCCCTTACCGAAGCTGAGGAATTCAGCAAAATCTATAACCTCGAAGTACTGCCAATTCCAACCAACCTTGAATACACCGCCACCGCAAAAAACGCCGAACTGGTAGAAGTCAAAGACAAAGACCAGGATGGATACGAAATCCGTTATTACATTAAAAAAGACGAATCTAACCGATCTCCCGCTTATTGGAGACGCACTGACTATCCCGATATGGTTTATCGAACCGTTGAAGCCAAACTGCGTGCCATCACCCTTGAAATCGTCCGGGATCATATTATTGGCAGGCCAGTCTTAGTTGGAACAACCTCGGTGGAATCATCTGAGCGGCTTTCAAGCCGCCTGAAAGCTGAACCGATTCGCCGATTAGCCCAGGTAGCCATTCTCCGCCAGGTGGTATTTGAGAAGACCGGCAAGGAAGAAGACGGCAGGATGGTTGATGAGCTGGTTCCTCTCAACACGCCAGTCGAGCAGCTTGAACCAACCTTCCTGCGAAATTTTGCCAAGCCTTATGGTGTTTCCATCAATCCAGAAGAACCCGAGAATCTGCAGCGGTTAATGAAGATTCTTCGCCTCTCCCCGGAAGAAAGTCAACGTCTGAAAAACGTGGTCAATGGCGGGGTCCCGCATCAGGTCCTTAATGCCCGCCGGCACACTGAGGAAAGCCAGATTATCGCCGGAGCCGGTTCATTTGGAGCGGTTACGATTGCTACCAACATGGCTGGACGGGGTGTTGATATTAAATTAGGGGGTGAGTTAGCGGACGAAATCACCGCGGTCATCATTCGCCTATTAAGACGGGCAGGTTTTGACCCTTACAATATGCGCCTTGAAGAACAACGCGAAGCAATCCTTTCCCTTAATCCTTCCGATTATGGAATTTACACCTCCGAAGTTGAGTTTTTCCTGCGCTATTTTGATGAGATGGAAACGGTTCGCAAGGTAGGCGGTTTGCATGTCATTGGTTCCGAAAGGCACGAAGCCCGCCGCATTGACAATCAACTGCGAGGACGCGCGGCCCGCCAGGGTGATCCGGGTTCCTCCCGTTTTTACCTCTCCTTACAGGATGATTTGATGCGCCTTTTCGGTGGCGCACAGGTTGAAAGCCTCATGGCGCGTTTTAAGCTGGATGACGATTTTCCACTCGAAAACAAATTAGTTACCAACCTGATCGAACAATCCCAGCACCGGGTTGAGGGAAGTAATTTTGACCTTCGCAAACACTTGCTTGAATACGACGATGTGCTCAACAAGCAACGCAATATCATTTACGAACAGCGCGATCGGGTGATGAGCAAAGCGGACCTTAACGACGATATTCAGGAATTTACCGAAAAGGAAGTCGCCAAGCGAGTACCTGCCGCCCTCTCAGACGAGGAAGGTCCTTGGAAACTGCTCTCCTGGTTGGAACAGATTCAACCGCCTTTCGTGTATGGTGGAAACACTATTTTCCCATCTTTCACGTTCAAGGTCCTGATAGATGAGCTGAAACAATCCACTGGTGACGCCGAAGAGGCAATCTTCTCACTGGTGAAACGCTCTGTGGAGTTGGAACACAACCATATCCTCAAAGCAATTGAGGGCGCTATTGAGAATGTTTCCGGATCCTTGGAAGCCCAAATCAACGAAAAAATTGAGGTTCTTGACAACTACCTGGATGGATTAAAAGAGAATGACGGCAGTCAAAAAGCTGCCGATGTTCTGGAAGAATTGCGAGGTTTACTCGGCATTCCGATCAAACTTAATTCCAATGAAACACGAGCTCTGCTCAGCGACCCGGCTTCTTTAGAAGATGTTCTTTCTGGGCAGGTTGACGAAGCACTGAACAAAATCGGGCTGCTAAGGCTGATTGGAAGTATTGAATTCCGCCTCAATGAACGTGTTATGGTCGATCTCGACCGGCTTTCAACTTTGGAATGGGATGATGCCATTCGTGAATTGATGGTAGCATCACAAACAACACTCGAAACTCGCGAAGAAAAGTTAATCGCCGAGGATAGTCCGGTTCGTAAAACGCTCGCCGAAGCTCTCGTGAATGTGGACCCGAGCGAACTGGATACATCCCGCATGGTGAAAATCCTGACCGATATCGCTCGCGGAAGGCGGATGGTCTTTAACACCAAAACCCATAAACAGGAAACTCAGGATTTTGCCCGATTTAGTTACTTCTATCTGGCTTCCCAGCTTTTAGAGGACAAGGATGCGGCTGAGCTGACCGCTGAAGTACAAGATCACCTCGAAGAAGCCAATCAAGCCCTGATTAAGGGATGGGGTTTAAATGATCTCGCTCAAGTACAGTTAAACAATTATGCTCTCTCAGACCTTCGGCTCGATACCAGTGATTTGAATGTTTCAGCCGAAACCAAAGTCGGAGAGCTGGATAGCGCCGCCCGCGAAAAACTTTCCGAAAAACTTGGCAAGGCACGGATGGCGGAAATTCATCGCAATGCCCTGCTCGGCATCATAACCGAATCGTGGGTAGATTACCTCACCCGAATCGAAGCGCTGCGCGTTTCGATCGGATTGGAAGCATACGGACAACGTAATCCCTTGGTAATGTACAAAAGCAAAGCGTCTGAAATGTTTAGCGCCCTGATGGATGACATCCGCTCCGGGACGATTGACAAGGTTTTCCGCTACCTGCCACGTAACATTGCCTCTAATAACAATCAAGTCTCGGCAGAACAAGAACCAACATCATCAACCCCGCCCCCTGATCAGGAGATTGTTGATGAAGCGCCTGATAAAAAGGGTCGCAAACGCCATAAAAAACGTTGATATTAATTGCGGCCTTAAGCCAATTCGGGCCGTGCTAAAGGAGATGCTATGAATAAGGATCATTTTAATGCCCAGACCACGCTGACCACCGCCAGTGGCAGTTACCAGATCTTCAGCCTTTACGCGCTGGAAAATGCCGGTCTCACCAAATTGGAAAAGTTACCCTATTCCATCCGGGTAATGCTGGAAGCGGCATTGCGCCAATGCAATGAGGTGGAAATTACTACCCAGGATGTCAAGAATATTGCCGGGTGGACACCCAAAGGTGAGCGGGGCGGGATACCCTTCCTGCCAGCCCGAGTGGTCATGCAGGATTTTACCGGAGTACCCGCCGTTGTAGACTTGGCTGCCATGCGAGCCGCGGTTCATCGATTGGGAGGGGATCCCGCCAAGATCAACCCCCTCGTTCCAGTTGATCTGGTGATCGACCATTCTGTGCAGGTCGATTTCTTTGCTACCGCCGATTCTGTAAACCGTAACGCGGAGATCGAATTCCAGCGCAATAAAGAACGTTATGAATTCCTCAAATGGGGGCAGAAAGCATTCAAGAATTTCCGGGTAGTACCGCCCATGACCGGTATCATCCACCAGGTCAATCTCGAATATCTCTCAGATGTCGTGCGTGTCAAGGAAGAAGATGGCCAGACCTTTGCCTTCCCGGATACATTGGTAGGCACCGACTCACATACCACCATGATTAATGGCCTTGGGGTAGTTGGTTGGGGCGTTGGCGGAATTGAGGCGGAAGCTGTCATGCTCGGACAAGCCATGGATATGCTTCTTCCGGATGTGGTTGGCTTTAAACTAACCGGAAAACTGCGTGAAGGAGTAACCGCTACCGATCTCGTCCTTACGATCACTGAAATGCTGCGTAAAAAAGGTGTGGTCAATAAATTTGTTGAATTCTTTGGTCCTGGGCTTGCCAGCATGTCGTTAACTGACCGAGCCACTATCGCCAATATGGCGCCAGAATATGGTGCTACCATGGGCTTCTTCCCCGTTGACGAAGAAACTTTGCGTTATATGCGCCTTACCGGACGCCCTGATGAGGTGATCGAACGTACTGAGGCGTATTGTAAAGCCCAAGGATTATTCCACGAACCCGGCGCGGTTGACCCAGAATTTTCAGATACCTTGGAACTCGATCTTGGTTCAGTGGTTCCATCGCTTGCCGGACCCAAACGTCCACAGGACAGGGTTTCTCTGACTGAAATGAAATCAAATTTTCACAAGGCTCTTAAAGCCCCGGTCAAGGAACGCGGTTACGAACTGAACGATGCCGCTTTGGCCAAAGAAGCGGATTTCGGCGGAATGAAGATGAAACATGGCGCGGTGGTTATCGCCGCCATCACCAGCTGCACCAATACCAGTAATCCTTCCGTGCTTATCGGCGCGGGTCTGGTCGCCAAAAAAGCAGTTGAAAAAGGACTTGTAGTTAAACCTTATGTTAAAACCAGTCTGGCGCCAGGTTCGCGGGTTGTTACTGAATACCTGCGCTCCGCTGAACTAATTGACCCGCTCTCCAAACTCGGTTTTAATGTGGTTGGTTATGGCTGTACCACATGTATCGGCAACAGTGGACCTCTTCCCGGAGAAGTCGCCAAAGCTGTAACCAGTGCCGACCTGGTTGCTTCAGCGGTCATCTCTGGTAATCGTAATTTTGAAGGGCGCGTTCACCCTCTGGTTAAAGCAAATTTCCTTGCCAGCCCGCCCTTGGTTGTGGCATACGCTCTCGCGGGCACCGTGGATATTGACCTCGATAAAGAACCGCTTGGGATAGGCAAAGATGGCCCAGTTTACTTAAAGGATATCTGGCCTTCCAGCGCGGAGATTTCGGAATACGTTACCAAACATGTACGTACCGAAATGTTCAAGGAACGTTATTCCAGCGTTTTTGATGGATCAGAAATGTGGCAGGAGATTAAAGTCACAGGCGGGGAAATCTTTGAGTGGAGCGATTCCTCGACCTACATCCATCATCCGCCTTACTTCCAGGATTTAACCCTCAACATTCCTCATATTCAGGAAGTAAAAGGCGCCCGGGTACTGGGTTTGTTTGGGGATTCAATCACCACCGACCACATCTCCCCGGCGGGAAATATCGCCGCGGATAGCCCGGCAGGAAAATTTCTCCAACAGAACAACGTCCTGCCCAAGGATTTCAATCAATATGGCGCTCGGCGGGGAAATGACCTTGTGATGGCGCGTGGAACATTCGCGAATATCCGCCTGAAAAATCAACTAGTGTCCCCCAGGGAAGGTAACTGGACGAAATACTTTAACAACGGCGCCAGTGAGGATCTGCCGATTTTTGACGCCGCCATGAAATACAGAGAAAAACAGATTCCGACGATTATCCTGGCGGGCAAAGAGTATGGTACCGGTTCAAGCCGTGACTGGGCAGCCAAAGGACCGATGTTGCAAGGCGTGAAAGCGGTTATCGCCGAATCATTTGAACGGATTCACCGTTCCAACCTGGTTGGTATGGGCATTTTACCCTTGCGTTTCAAGGATGGCCAGAATGCTGAAACACTCGGCTTGGACGGGAGCGAGGTGTTCGATATTACCGGATTGAATGACCAACTGCAAGCCCTGAGCGAGGTTAATGTAGTCGCCAGTAAATCAAACGGGAAAAAAGTTGAATTTTCCGCGACAGTCCTGCTCAACACCTCGGTTGAGGTGAATTACTATCGTAACGGCGGTATCCTGCATACCGTATTGCGCAATCTGGTGAAGTAACCAAGTTCATTCTTAATACAAAAATCCCCGCTACATGTAGCGGGGATTTTCTATCACGCTTACTTACCCAGAATTTTGTACATTCCGGTTCCGCAGTGAGTACATTTTCCTTTTATTGCTTTACGGCCATTCTTCATGACCACCTGTTCGGTGTCTTTCATTTCTCTTTTTTCCTTACATTTGACGCAATAAGCTACCTCAGCCATTTTTTTGTCCTTTCCTGTCAGAGATGCCTGACAATTCCATCTTGGCATTTACCCCCCATAAATAGTTGGGAATCCAGGTATTTGCCAAAATCCAAATCCAGGCATAAGACCTCATGCCCGCATAACACAGATATTATCATATTCCAGGTTCCAAAATGCAAATTTTTCATCCAATTCGGGCAAAATTTGACCAAAATAGCCAAAACCCGCCTCAAATACTACGATTGTTGCTTTGAATCTTAGCCTTCCTTTGATTTATGTAATTTTATCAATCCGATTTGCTGGGTTGAACTTACATTAACCACCAAGCCAGCAAAGCGGAGACCCCGGAAATGGTCAGGTTGTCCACGTCCTTAAAAGGCAATGACTCGACTAATGTCGCGACCAGGGCGATGAGAGCCAGTGTTCCAATCTTTGTGTACGCGGTGCCGAAGATTCCAAACAACTGCAAAAACCATAAAATTACCAAAGCCAGCAAAAATCCCCCAAAAAATACGCTCAAAGACCCTGCCATTGATTTCTTCGGACTCCAGGGCAAATTGGGAGACTTGACCGCGTTCCCTACAATATCCGCCACCCCGTCCCCGCCGCACAAAATCATCAGCGCTACCACTCCCGCCGGATGGTCTTTCCAAAAGACGAGAGTCAAGAGAACAAAAACAATCCCATAAAATAACGGGCCGCGCAAAATTTCTTTGGGATCACCGCTCCGAGAAAGTGCCTTAACGGATGCCTCATCCTTAATCATGCCGGATCCAACCAAGGCAAACTGTGAAGTAATGAGCAATGGAACCAAGGCCGCCAGCCATCTGGAATACCAGGCATCTGGAAAAAGCGCCCAACACAAAACAAAAATCGGTCCGGTTCCAATGTGGATTAACTTTCTACTTAACCTGCTGCTGATCCAGCCTCGGTAGGCAATGAAATCCATCAGCCTTAAAAAGATCAGGATGATTACAAAGGTACCAACTGTAGCTACAATCGCGGAGAGTAACATGTTTTGCTCCTTCGTTTAGGGTATAAAGTTGATTTTAACCTCATTCATAATACAATCAAATTACGCTCCGGGTCAGAAACTTGACCTTGCGAACATTTGTGCTATAATGACAATTAACAAATCTGAATTTACAAAAGGTAAAAGACGATGGCCAAAAAATCTCAAGATCTGCAACCCGCGATCCGCCAGGATAATGACGCTAAACAAGCGGTATTGGAAAAGGCGGTTAATGACATCATCAAGCGTTATGGAGACGGCTCCATCATGCGCCTGGGTGAAGCCCATGCCATGGTTGTGGACGCGATTCCAAGCGGCTCCCTTTCCATCGATCTCGCTCTCGGCATCGGCGGAATTCCACGCGGCCGTATTACCGAAATCTACGGCCCTGAATCATCTGGTAAAACGACAATTTGTCAACACATTGTAGCGGAAGCCCAGAAATTAGGCGGAACGGCGGCATTTATTGACATGGAACATGCCTTGGATCCCGCTTATGCCGCCAAGTGCGGTGTGGATGTAAATAACCTCCTCGTCTCACAACCCGATACCGGTGAACAAGCCCTCGAGATCACGGAGACACTGGTTCGCTCCGGCGCTGTTGATCTGGTGGTCGTCGATTCTGTCGCGGCACTCGTACCCCGCTCCGAATTGGAAGGCGATATGGGCGACGCTACCATGGCGCTTCAAGCCCGGTTAATGTCCCAGGCTTTACGAAAACTTTCCGGAGCCATTAATCAAACCAAAACGGCGGTCATCTTCACAAATCAACTCCGCTCTAAGATCGGAGTCATGTTCGGCAACCCCGAAACCACCACCGGCGGCAACGCGCTCAAATTCTATGCCTCTGTTCGGCTGGACGTTCGCCGCATTCAGGCGATTAAAACTGGTGAGGAAGTAATCGGAAACCGAACCCGGGTGCGAGTGGTTAAGAACAAAGTCGCCCCTCCTTTCCGTACAGCCGAATTCGACATCATGTTCAACGAGGGCATCTCCAAATCAGGAGATCTGCTTGACCTGGCTACAAAATTGGAGATCATCAACAAACGCGGAGCTTTTTACTCCTACGGTG
This sequence comes from Anaerolineales bacterium, assembly GCA_035562755.1. Lineage (GTDB taxonomy): Bacteria > Chloroflexota > Anaerolineae > Anaerolineales > Villigracilaceae > UBA5195. Next base: position 52,790 of record DATMWA010000009.1, on the reverse strand, counting down.
ATATCCGCATCGGCCAGGGACGGGAAAACTCTAAGGATTATCTGCGAGAAAATCCTGATCTGGCGGCGGAAATCGAGAGCGTTGTACGTCAGCAAGCCAGTGGTGGAGACGTGATGCTCTCTTCCGACTCCGGAGAAGAAAGCGAAGAATAATCTTAAAAGATTCTGATTACACGAGGAGCGCTTGAAGCGCTCCTCTTTCATATCTGTCTTTTCTTTTCTCGTTTACAATTCATAGCATGTTTGAATTTTCACTTCTCCATCATGAGGGGGCTGCCCGGGTTGGTGAATTTGCCACGCCTCATGGTGTTCTGCGCACGCCTGTTTTTGCCCCGGTCGGTACCCAGGCAACCGTAAAAACCCTCACGCCAGTCCATCTCAAGGAACTTGGCGCGAGCCTCGTACTTTCCAATACTTATCATCTTTATTTGCGCCCCGGCGATGAATTGGTGGCAAAAATGGGTGGTCTGCATCGCTTTATGCGCTGGGATGGCCCAATGCTTACCGATTCCGGCGGTTATCAAGTCTTTTCTCTGGCTCTCACCCGAAAGATCGATGACGATGGGGTAACCTTTAAAAGCCATATTGATGGGTCCAGCCATCGTTTTACCCCGGAAAGTTCAATTCAAATCCAGAACAATCTTGGCGCTGATATCATCATGGCTTTTGACGAGTGTTCCGATCCAAATGATCGTGGTTATAGCCGAATTGCCATGGAGCGCACCCACCGCTGGGCTGAGCGATCTTTGAATGCACATCAGCGAAGCGATCAAGCCTTATTTGGTATCGTTCAAGGCGGGGTTGATCCAGACCTGCGCGCCTGCTCAGCCGAATTTATCGCATCCCTGCCCTTTCCTGGAATTGCCATTGGCGGGCTATCAGTCGGTGAAACAAAAACAGAAATGCATCGCTCGCTCGAGGTGGCAACTCCTCTTTTGCCGAAAAATAAGCCCCGTTATCTGATGGGAGTCGGCACACCGGAGGATATCATCAATGGGGTGGCCCGCGGTGTGGATATTTTTGATTGTGTATTGCCAACCCGACTTGCCCGCCACCATGCTGCCTTCTCCTCTGAGGGAAGATTGAATCTGATGAACGCCATCTACCGGGATGATCCCCGTCCGATCGATGAGCAGTGCGATTGTTATACCTGCCAAACTTTTACCCGGGCGTATTTACGTCATCTAATCGTCGCCAAGGAAACCCTGGCGGGAACCTTGATTTCGATTCACAACTTACACGCCCTCATCAGATTAACTGAAACGATTCGTGAATTTATTCAAGCAGGCACCTTCTATCAGAATCAGGATAAGCTTCTTGAGCAGTGGAAAAACAACGCCAAACGCGAGAAAGGTAACCAACCTTGAACATCCTCCAAGCCATCATTTTAGGCGTTGTTGAAGGGTTAACCGAGTACATTCCGGTCTCTTCAACCGCCCATCTTCTTATCACCCAAAAGTTGTTAGGCGTATCTGACCCTCAAATCGTCGAGCCGTTCACGATCATTGTTCAAGCCGGGGCGATCATCGCCTTGATCGTTTACTTTTGGAGTGATCTTTGGAATATCGTAACCAGCACATTATCGAATCTGGGTGGAGTGGTCAAATTCAAGGCTTTGCCTGCGGACGCAAAAATGGGCTGGTACATCTTGATCGCTACTATTCCAGCCGGAATGTTCGGTTTTATTTTTAATGACCTGGTTGAGACAATGTTTTCCCAACCGCTTTTACATTCATCTATTCGCCTGGGGATGGCAGCGGTCTTGATGACCCTGGCTGAGTTTTTTGGAAAACAACATACCGATCTGAAAAATATCAGCTGGCGAGACAGCCTGGTCGTTGGGCTGTTTCAAATCTTTGCCATCTTCCCCGGAGCGTCTCGAAGCGGCTCAACCATAAGCGGCGGTATGTTGATGGGTTTAGACCGCAAGAGTGCCGCGCGATTTGCCATGCTCATTTCAGCCCCAATCATGTTAGCCGCCACCGGTTATGAAGTGCTGAAATTGTTTTTGGAGGGTTACCAAACATCCTATTTATTACCTATTCTTATCGGTGTTGTGACGGCAGGAATAACTGGCTGGTTTTCTATCCGATGGCTTTTGAAATATGTCCAAGGACACTCACTATATCTTTTTGCCTTTTATTGCGTACTCATGGCTTGGGTAAGCTACCTTTTCCACATCTTTGGATGAAATTCAGGAGGAATTAATGAAACCGATCGATCTACGTTCTGATACTGTCACCACTCCAAGCGAGGAAATGCGTGAAGTAATGCGAGCCGCTCCGGTAGGAGATGATGTTTATCTGGATGATCCAACCGTTAACCGGCTTCAAGACCTTTCAGCGGAGATGACAGGGTTTGAAGCCGGTCTGTTTGTTGCGTCGGGAACCATGGGAAATCTGGTTAGCATTCTCGCTCAGTGCGCGAGAGGTGACGAAATTATTTGCGGTAAAAATTCACACGTTTTCCTTTACGAGGGCGGTAGTGTTTCGTCTTTCGGTGGTATTCACAGCAGCCAGGTTACGGAGAATTCAGATGGTTCCTTACCGCTTGATGCCGTGCGCGATCTTATCCGGGTAGAAGATGACCATCATCCTGAAACCAGACTGATTGCCATCGAAACAACCCACAACGAGCGCGGTGGGGTTATACAGGATCTTGATTTCTTCTCAAAAACCCGATCACTGGCCGACGAACATGGCCTGAAAGTTCATTTGGATGGCGCCCGTTTGTTTAATGCAGCGGTTGAAAAAGGTGTTAAAGCCAGCGCCTTCACCAAATATGCGGATTCTGTAACTTTTTGCCTTAGCAAGGGGCTTGGCGCCCCGATAGGCTCAGTTATTTGCGGTCAGGCTGATTTTATCAAACGAGCTCGCAAAATCCGCAAACACCTTGGCGGGGGTATGCGACAAGCTGGTATCATCGCCGCGGCCGGCATCTACGCCCTGGAAAATCTGATAGATCGTCTTGTTGATGATCATCGCCGGGCAAAAATGCTGGCGGACGGATTGCGCGGATTGCCCGGGATCAAACTCGATCCTGATATTCCCCCCACTAATATGGTCTTCTTCGATCTCTTGCCTGAGTGTCCTCTCAGTGTGGATGAGATTCACGCCGGGTTAAAAACTCGCGGAATTCTCACCAGCAGTGTTAATGAGAAACGTTATCGTCTGGTAACCCATTTGCAAGTAAGCGACCAGGACATTGAAGAAACAATCGCTGCCATGCGTCAGGTCCTGAACGTCTGAGCAAAGGCGTTATAATCAAGAAAAAAAGGTCAGGTAATTGATGAATAACCAACCATTTGTCACCATCGAAGAGATCGATGACATCGTTAACGCAATTAAATCTCGAGCGAAACAGCAACCCACTATCGGAATGATACTCGGCTCTGGGTTAGGCGGTTTTGCCGATTCCATCCAGAATGCGGTCAAGATTCCATACAATGAATTGCCCAACTGGCCAGTTTCAACCGTTTGGGGACATACCGGACAATTGGTCATCGGTGAACTGCACGGAAAAACCGTTTTAGTCATGCAAGGTCGAATTCATTTTTATGAAGGCTATTCCATGTCGCAAATCACCATGCCGGTACGCGTGATGAAGCGGTTGGGCATTGAGACTTTGGTAGTAACCAACGCAGCCGGGGCGATCAATCCAGACTTCGAACCAGGTGACTTGATGTTAATCACCGACAACCTCAACTTGATCGGCATGATGGGCTTTAATCCTCTGATTGGACCGAACATGGATGAATTCGGGGGGCGCTTTCCGGATATGAGCCAAAGTTATGATCGGGAATATATGGCTTTGGCGAGGGGAATCGCCCGGGAGAAGGGATTACTTTTACGCGAAGGTGTTTATGCCGGCTTGAGTGGTCCGAGTTTTGAATCACCAGCCGATATTCGCTTCTTACATCAAATCGGCGCGGACTCGGTCGGCATGAGTACGGTTCCTGAAGTAATCGTTGCCCGTCACAGCGGGATGCGGGTTTTAGGTATTTCCGGAATCAGCAACAAAGCCAACCTGGATGGAAACACGATGACAACCCACGAAGAAGTCCTGCAAGCCGGCGAGTTGATGGTCCCAAAATTGGAAACCCTCTTGTCAGAATTTTTACGAAAGATTTAATCCAAATCAAACGTGAAAGACGTTATTGATTTTTTCGTACGCTACGAAACAACGATCTATATCATCCTTGGAATTGGCGCCCTTTTTCCACTTCGATCGCTTTTATTTGCGTTTCTGGAATGGCGAAAGGCTGTGTTTGGTTTGGAAAAGGAGTTGGCGTTCAACAAGGTTCGCGCGGCCGGGACAATCCTGATTATCTTTTCAATGCTCCTCATCAGCCAATTCTGCGTGGTCAGTTTTATTTTTCCTGTCCTCCCCTCGGTTGATTTTCTGGCGACTCCGACCCTTGACCTGCTTAATCCTCCCAACACGCTAAGCCCCGAAGATCTGACCGCTCAGCCCACACCTGAAATTGTGCCGGAAGGGTCTTTTGGCTGCACCGCTGGAAAAATTGTCATCACATCGCCCGCGCCAGGAGAAATGATCAGTGGAAAAATCACCATTGTTGGTACAATTAACGTAGAAAATTTCGGCTTCTATAAGTACGAATATTCAAAAGGTGATGATATCTGGGTAACCATCGCCGCCGGCGATAAGATTATTATCAACGGCGACCTGGGGAACTGGGATGTATCTCAACTTGTACCCGGATCTTATCAACTGCGGTTATTGGTAACGGACAATGTTGGCAATGCTCTGCCAACCTGCTCAATACCGCTAATGGTCGTTGAGTGAGTGGTGTAATTTATGTATATTGAAATCCGAAATACCGTATCTACTGATCTCGCCCGTTTGGCGGCCCTGGACCATTCCGTCAACACGGATTATGTTTGGCAGCTCGCTCTGGAACATTCGAATGTTCAAATCGACGTCTCCTTCCGCGAAGTTCGCCTCCCCCGAACAATCCGAATAGATCATCCTCGTCCGGCCAGCGACTTGGCGGATACCTGGCATCTCAGGCCAATGTTCAGTGCCATGAATGGCATGGAAGCCATCGCCTATATCCGTTTTACAGATAAGATTGTTACCCACGCGGTTTGGATTACTGACCTTGTAGTAGGAAAACCTTATCGTGGACAGGGCATCGGCCAAAAATTAATTAAAGCGGTCGAGGATTGGGGTAGCGAGCACGGTTTGCGTAAATCAATTATCGAAATTCAATCGAAAAACGCGCCAGCCATCAAAATGGCGCGAAAATTAGGCTATGAATTCAGTGGTTATAACGACCAATTTTACGCGACCCGGGATGTGGCATTATTTTTCGCTCGGGCAATCTAAGCCCGCGTATCTCACAAATCAACAATGAACCCTAATCTGGATTTTAGTTTCCTTTCATTGGTTATTGGGATTAACCAAATCCTTACCGCCGGCTTGTCCATTACGGCATTTTCGCTCTTAATTTATGCCTTGTCTTTCAACCTCAGAGACCGGGTAGCCAAATCTTTCGCCGTCATCCTGATCGCGGTTGTAATCATCTTTACCAGCGAAGCACTCGAAAGCGTTTCGGATACTGATATCCTCAAGGATATTTTCCTGCGAATGCAGTGGATCGGCCTCATTATCCTGCCATCAGCTTACTTCCATTTTTCGGACGCGCTTCTCGTCAGCGTAGGCAGACCCTCCCGCGGCCGACGGAAATTGATGGTTCGCGCCTTTTATTTTGTCTCAGCCCTCTTTCTGGTCGCTCTGATCAGCGGATTATTGGTTGGCGAGCTTAATAAGTTAGGCAAACCGACCATGCATCTTCAGCGTACAGCGCTGACCAATGTATTCTCGTTTTTTTATGTCAGCCTCATCGCCCTGACTGAATATAACTTCGTTCGCTCCTATTTGAGAGCGGTAACCAGCAGCGGGAAGAGGAGGCTTTTTTACCTCCTCAGCGGCGCCTCGTTCATGGCGATAGGTTCGTTTCCCTTTACATTGTACGGATCGTCCTTCGCGGCAAATTATGAGCTGCTTTTTTGGAGCTTCGCGGCGATTAACAACATCATGGTGGGATCGCTTTTGGTGATGATGGCTTATGTCGTCGCCTTTTTTGGTGTCTCCTGGCCCGATCGCATCGTAAAAGCGAGATTACTTAAATGGCTGATGCGCGGTCCGGTTGCGGCCTCCATTGGCTTGACCGCCTTTATTCTAGTGCGGCGCGCGGGAGAAGCTTTTGGCTTGGAATACACTTCCCTAGCCCCTGCCAGCATGGCGGCGACCTTTATGCTCGCCGAGCACATGATTACGCTTCTCTCCCCATATATCGAAAGTTTTCTGTTCTATGGTCAAGACAAGGCAGAAATCAAGTTATTTGAGAACTTTGAGGAGCGATTTCTCACCCAGGAAGATCTCACCCAATTCCTTGAAACCGAATTGGCAGCCATGCAAGACCTCCTCGGTACAAAAAATGCCTTTTTGGCTATCGTTGGTCAGGAAAAAATTAAAACAGTACTTCACAATGGAGAACCTTTTTTTGAACAAGATCGTCTTGCCGAACTTCTTCAACAAAATATTGAAAGCGGCAAACCGCTCATTCCAGTTGGGGAGGATCTCCTGATTCCAATCTGGAATGAGATCACAGGCTGGGAAGAATCAAAATTTGAACTCCTTGGCCTCTTTGGAATCCACAATGCGGGGAATGCGATTTTAGATGAACAACAACTGACAGGCATTCAATTCCTCGCTGACCGGGCTGCAGTCGCGATCATGGATCGCAATAAACAATTAGGCATGATCGCCTCCCTGCAAAAAATGGCGCCCGAGGTTTCCACGATTCAAAAAATTCGTGCCAGCGGTCGAATAGAACCAACCAACGGCTACCTTGCTTCGATAGGTGAAAGTGAGGACATCATCGAGGTGGTTCGGGACGCGCTCACTCATTACTGGGGAGGACCCAAGTTAACCAACTCACCATTGGCAAGATTAAGGGTTACCCAACGCCTTGCAAATCGGGAATTTGAAGGGAACGTGCAAAACGCCATGCGGGCGTTGTTGAAGCAAGCCGTTAATCAAATCAGACCAAGCGGGGATCGTAAATTTACCACTGAGTGGATTTTATTCAACATTCTTGAGATGAAGTTTTTTGAGGGAAAGAAAGTCCGTGACGTTGCCCTGCGACTCGCCATGTCCGAGGCGGATCTTTATCGAAAACAGCGGGTTGCGGTCGAAGCCGTGACAGAAGCGATCCTTAAAATGGAGAATGAACTCCCCGATGAAAACGAACCGGGGGCTGAAAATTCCAATAGTATGTTATAAAAGTACTAACCAAAATTATGAAAAAGAACGTTTCAAGAAAGCAACGCTACTATTTGGAAGAACCTTCTGGTCAGAAATTTTCTGATCGTTTGCGCACCTTTAGCGAGCGTTTTGACGATACAACCATCAGTCTCTTTGGCATTATTCTAATCGCGTTTGCCCTGATGTCCTTCCTCGCCATTCTTGGGGTAACTTCTGGAACTGTTTTAACGCCATGGTCCAACATTCTCAGGCGCTGGTTTGGTTTTGGCGCGTTTCTTTTGATGGGCTGGATTCTCGCCATCGGACTGCGGATGCTTAGAAAACCTCAACCAGGAACAGTGACGACTGGTTGGTTTTATTTTCGATTTGAGATTACTCTTGTGCTCTTATTGATGCTTATGTCCCAACTCGGAGGCATTTCCATCGAGCGGGCTGAAGCTGGTTTCGATGGAGGTTATCTCGGTTGGGCGTTGGCACAAACCTTCAACGTCATCCTACCGGTATCCTTCCTCCAAATTATATTCACCCTCTTTTTATTGGTAATTTTTATCATTTGGTCTTTCGATCTCTTTGATCGACTGGAAAATTTTCTTGCCATCAAGGCCGGATTTGGTCCAATTACTAGGCCATACAACGTGCCTCAGCCGGTATCGACTCCAGAGCAAACAGACGTCGTACAGGAACAAGCGGAAACACCTCCCACCATCGCAAAAAAAACTCGCTTGGCGAAGGAGTTCCAAAAAAAGCTTACTCCTACCGAGGTTGAAAACGAGCCGGCTTCCTTTGAACGCGAGAGCAGTTTACCCCCGCTTGGAATCCTCGCCCCGGACAGTACAAATAATATCGATGAGCGGCATATCAATCAAACCGCGGGTTTGATTGAGCAAACCTTGTCAGATTTTGGCATTCCAGCCAAGGTGATCGGTTATCGATCTGGCCCAACCGTTACCCAATTCGCCGTTCAACCAGGCTACATCAAAAAAACCGGCACCAATGAGAATGATGACCAGCAAATGAAGGTCAGGGTCTCAAAAATTCTTGGTTTACAGAAAGATTTGGCACTGGCAATTTCTGCCCAACGTTTGAGAATTGAAGCGCCGGTTCCCGGACGCTCCTACATTGGCATCGAAGTACCAAATAGCCGTTCTAGCATGGTACGGTTACGCTCTATTCTGGACAGCCAATCATTCCTAAAAATTAATTCGCCCCTAGCGTTTGTCCTCGGTAAGGATGTCTCCGGACATCCCGTTGTGGCTGACCTGGCAAAGATGCCCCACCTCCTGGTTGCTGGTCAAACCGGTTCAGGCAAATCTGTGTTTATTGCTGCTTTGGCGACTACTTTGGCAATGAACAACCATCCCGAAGATCTTAAGTTGGTCATGATCGATGTCAAGATGGTTGAATTAATTCGTTTTAATGGGCTTAATCACATGCTCGGCAGGGTGGAAACCAACGTGGAACGCATCTTGGGCGTTCTTCGCTGGCTGGTGATGGAAATGGAACATCGCTATAAGCTTCTGGAAAGCGCGAGAGCGCGGGATGTTATTTCCTATAACAAAAAAGCCAAAACAAAACTTTGCCGTATTGTAGTCATTATTGATGAACTCGCTGATTTGATGATGTCTTCCCCAGATCAAGTTGAGCATCACCTTATCCGTCTTGCCCAAAAAGCTCGTGCCACGGGCATTCATCTTGTTGTGGCTACCCAGCGTCCCAGTACGGATGTTGTGACGGGTTTGATTAAGGCGAATTTTCCCGCCAGGCTTTCTTTCTCAGTCGCATCCGGCGTCGATAGCCGAGTCATTCTCGATTCGAGCGGCGCGGAAAACCTCCTCGGCAAAGGTGATCTTCTCTTTCTCAATCCCGAAATTGGGAATCCGATTCGGGCTCAGGGTGTTTTGGTTACTGATGAGGAAATTGAAAAATTAATCGCCTACTGGCAGAAAAACAGCCAGAGAGAACAGGGTTTGGCTCCCTGGGAAATGATTATCTCGGAGCCAGCCGAGGATAGCGATGACGCCTTGATTGATCAGGCTGTCGAGATCGTTCGCTCCACTCAGAAAGCAAGCGCCTCGCTCATCCAACGCAAGCTCAAAATTGGCTATCCGCGCGCGGCTCGTCTGATCGATCAGATGGAAGAAATGGGTATTATTGGACCCTCCACCGGCGGCGGACGTGAACGGGAAGTACTGGTAGAACCAAACATCAACGATGAAGACTAACCCAGAACAAAGAGGATTTGGCATGGAAAACTCGACTCAGGAATTTATCAAGGCATCTTTCAGCCGGACGTTTACCGATAACATGAGATTATGGTTCAAAGGCATTGTCGAGCCGATCGCCCGTTTCCTTAATCGGTTGGGGATTACCCCCAACACCATGACCATGTTAGGCCTCATTGGTAATTCCATTGGTGCATATTTTCTCGCGATTGGAGACATGCGCCTCGGTAGTATCTTCATTCTCATTTGTACCCCTTTTGACGCCCTCGACGGTACCATGGCACGCCTGCGCGGGGAAGTGAGTGAGTTTGGCGCCTTTGTGGATTCTGTGACCGACCGATATTCAGAATTGATTGTATTAGGTGGTTTACTGGTCTATTTTTCCACCTTGCAGGATCAATCTCTGGTCATTCTTACTTACATCGCCGCGGTTGGCTCGGTGATGGTGTCTTATGTCAAAGCACGGGCGGAATCCCTTAAGCTGAACGCCAACACTGGCATTCTCACCCGCATGGAACGTTACCTTGTTCTCGCGCCGCTTCTCTTCTTTAATCAGCCGGAGATTGCCATTTGGATACTTGCCATTCTTGCCAATATCACCGCCCTCCAACGCATCTATCGTGTGCGCAGAACTATAAAATCCAAGGTTTAAACAATGCGATTGTTGCCAACTGGAATTGAATTTCTCTTCTTCGGGAAGAGTTTTGTGCTCTATTTTTACGGTCTGCTGCTGATGGCTGGTGTCATTTTGGGCGGTTGGATCGCCTCACTGATGGCTGAGAAGATGGGCGAAAAGAAAGAACAAACCTGGGATTTGATGATTTGGTTAATCGTCGGTGGGATTGTTGGCGCCAGACTTTGGCATGTTTTTACCCCCTCACCCAGTCTGGTAGCCAGCGGCATCGATACCTGGTATTACCTCACTCATCCTCTGGAGTTGTTGAACACCCGTAACGGTGGACTTGGCATTCCTGGCGCCATCATCGGCGGGGTAATCGCCCTTTACTTTTTTACCCACCGAAACCAGCTCCCCTTTGGGACTTGGCTCGATATTAGCAGTTTTGGGCTGGCGCTCGGTCAGGCGATCGGCCGCTGGGGTAATTATGTCAATCAGGAACTTTACGGCGCTCCGACCAACCTTCCCTGGAAGATCTACATCGATCCCGCTCACCGAATTTCTGGTTTTCTGGAAGAAGAGTATTACCATCCGCTTTTTCTCTACGAATCACTTTGGAATTTACTTAATCTCGCCATTTTATTGGCTCTCTATCGCTATGCCAAGCGGAAGATGAAAATCGGGGATTATTTTCTGGTTTATCTCCTGAATTACTCTTTGGGGCGGTTCCTTTTGGATTTTATTCGCCTCGACGCATCCATGGTCGGTGGAATTAACGCCAACCAAACCTTTATGGCGGTAGTTTTTGTTATTTCCGCGCTCGGTTTGGCTTTTCGAATCAAATCCCGCCTTCCCGATCATGCCTCCGATTAAACTCCATATCCTTGGGGCGGGAAATGCTACTCCATCCACAGGAAACCTCTATTCCCAAATGGCACTCTTTTATCGCCAAAAATGTGCCTTGGTCGATTGCGGAAACAACCCAATCAATCCGATCCTGGATCTTGGTTATCAGATTGATGATATCGAACATCTGATTCTGACCCATTTTCATCCTGACCACGTGGCCGCCTTGCCAAATTTCATGGCTGAGTTGAAAATTCGGGGAAGAACCTCTCCGCTTACCATACACGCCAACAAGTTCACAATCCAAAAGATTCAACAGTTAATCGCCCTTTTTGGATTGGCAGAAATTCCAGGAAATTTTCCGCTGGTTTTTCATGTGGTCGAAGATAGTTTTGGCGCGGAAGTTGTTACCGAGCCGGATTTCTCAATTACCGCTGCACCCATGATTCATTTCGTGCCTACCATTGGACTCTCTTTCAGCCGCAGGGATAAGTCGGGGGGTATCGCCTATACCAGTGATACCCAACCCTGCCCGTCAGTAGCCTTGATTTCAGAAGGTAAAGATATTCTCATCCACGAAGCAACCGGTGATCGGCCAGGACATTCATCCGCCGGCCAAGCGGGAAAAGTCGCCGCGCGAGCCGGCGTTAAGGAATTGATCCTGATACATTACCCAACTGTTGGGGTCGATCCGGCAATCTGGGTACGTGAGGCTGAGCAGGAATTTGCGGGTACAATAACCCTTGCTTACGTGTCCTTGCGACGCGAATTTTGAAAATAAAAATAAATAGACATAAAGGCAGATCTTATGAGAACGAAATTTGTGGCAGGTAACTGGAAAATGAACAAGACCGTGGAGGAAGCCCGGGCATTGGTTTCTCTGATTGGTAAGGATCTTAACAATCTAACCAATGTGGAAATTGTCCTTTGTCCACCTGCCATGTCAATCGTAGCGGTAGCCAATCTGGTTGGCGGAACCAAAATTGGGGTTGGCGCCCAGAACTTGCATTGGGAGCCAAAGGGCGCTTTTACAGGCGAAATCTCAGCCGAAATGATCCGCGAGTTTTGCGGTTATGTAATCATAGGCCATAGTGAAAGGCGTACATATTTCCACGAAACTGACCAGAGTGTCAGCAAAAAGGTTAAAGCCGCCCTTCAGGCTGGTCTAATCCCGATCGTTTGTGTAGGTGAAACCTTAGAGGAAAATCAATCCGGAAAGACATCCGCGGTAGTACGCTCGCAGGTAATGAATGGTTTAAACACAATCAGCTCTGATGAAGCCAGTCAAATCATCATTGCTTACGAACCAGTCTGGGCGATCGGAACTGGCTTGGCGTCCTCCCCTGAAGATGCGCAGAACGTTCATAAAAACATCATTCGCAAGGCTTTAAGCGAGCTGTTTGGTGAACAAACCGCTGAGAAAATCCGAATTCTTTATGGCGGTTCAGTTACCGCCGCCAATGCCGCCGAGTTTTTCAACCAGCCCGATATCGATGGCGCTCTGGTGGGCGGCGCGAGCCTTAAAGCTGAGTTCGTTGAAATCGCCAAGGCAGCTTCCTGAGCCTGACAGCTCAGAAGATTGCCTTACTCAGCCAAGTGTGGGTTGAGGTGAGCTTTTTCCGGAAGGTACAAAACTGGTTAAACCAAAGGAATTGAGGATTTGATTAGCCCTGTTCTTGATCTTGGGATTGTTGTTGCCTCCCTGATTATTTTTATATTACTTCAACGCTGGTTACACCGTTTGTTCCAGGCTGTCCTTGTTTTAATTACACGTGACCATGCGGTGGCGATCAGCGTCTTTTCCCTCATCTTCCTGCCTGGGGTAGTCGTCCATGAACTGAGTCACTTTCTAATGGCAAAGATCCTGCGGGTTAAAACCGGCAAAATCTCACTGATCCCTAAAGTAATCGATCAAAACCGCGTTCAACTTGGTTATGTCGAAATTTATCCCACTGACCTCTTACGAGACTCAATGATCGGGCTGGCGCCGCTTCTAAGCGGGATCGCGCTGATCACGATTATCGCCACCCGCTTTTTAAATATCCCAAATCTCGCGGAACTCAACCTTCCGGAATCAATTTTTAATTTTTTTCCAAACATCCGCGGGGTTATCAGCGCCGATGACTCCTTTCTTTGGCTTTACCTGTCCTTCACTATTTCAACAACTATGATGCCTTCAGAGTCTGATCGTAAGGCTTTGTTACCTGTTATCCTGCTTATCAGCATTCTATTGTTAGCGGCCTTCGGTCTCGGATTTGGTGATTGGATCACCCAAATGCTTGCCAATCCACTTCGTCAGTCATTGCTCCTTTTCACCTTCATCCTTTGGATCAGCGCGATTTTGCATGGTATCTCAATCATTTTTCTCCTGATCGTCCACTTTTTCCTCATGAAAATCTCGCAATTTAGTTATGCGAAATAAGCAGTTAGGTATTAAAAAATTTTAACCTTAAAAGATTCTTGTTTTCCCAAGTTCCATCTTGAACAAACCCCGCAGGGTATGCTAAAATCCTAGAACAGCCATAGATAGCATGGGTGTATGTAGTTGTCACCCATATATGGCTGAAATATTTGTTCTAATAATGGTGTTTTATGCGCTGTCCATATTGTCAGTATGACGAATCAAAAGTTATCGACACCAGCCATGACTTACATGGAGGGACGCGCCGACGCCGGGAATGTGATCACTGTCACCAGCGCTACAGTACTTACGAACGAGTGATCAATACCACCCCGCTGATGGTTAAGCAAGATGGCAGCCGGGAGGAGTTTGACCGCGAAAAATTAGCCCGGGGAATTCGAATGGCTTGCGCGAAACGCAAGGTATCTGCCGCGGAAATTGAACGCCTGGTAGGAACGGTTGAATCCAATTTGCAGAAATTGGGAAAATCGGAAGTAAGCAGCAGAGTTGTGGGAGATCTGGTCCTTTCGGGATTAAAAGAAATCGACCAGGTGGCTTATTTGCGATACGCGAGTGTGTATTTGAATTTAAATGACCTCCGATCGCTCAGAGATGAGATTGATCGTCTGCTTGAAAATAAATAAAAAATAATGAGGTGATCATGTTGCGAACCGATGTCAAAACAAACAACGGCTTATTACCAACCCCTGCCTTCCCATTGGATCTTCCCAAGGTCGACCTGACCGACAACGCCAGGAAGGTTCTTGAGAAGCGCTATGTGAGGCGCGGTGATGATGGAAAACCAGTTGAGAGTGTCGAAGAAATGTTTTGGCGGGTCTCTTACCATGTAGCCAAAGTTGAGTCGACTTGGGATGGTAATGTTGAAGCTCGAGCCCATGAGTATTACCACCTTCTTACCAGTAAAAAATTCTTTCCAAACTCGCCCACATTCACCGGAGCCGGTACTCCGCTTGGTCAATTAGCGGCTTGTTTTGTTCTGCCCATCGCCGATGACATGGGCAAGGATCCTTCTGGCATCTTCCAATCATTGCGCAATGCCGCCCTCATTCAACAAACTGGCGGCGGGAATGGTTTTTCGTTCTCCCGCTTGCGCCCCAAAGGTGGATTGGTTAAAACGAGTGCCGGAAATGCTACCGGCCCAATCGGATTCTTGCGGGTATACGATAACGCTTTTGGTGAGATTGCTCAAGGTGGCACCCGGCGCGGCGCGAATATGGCGGTTTTGCGGGTGGATCATCCGGATGTGGAAGATTTTATTGTCAGCAAAACCAGCGAAAACGCGATCACCAATTTTAATATCTCGGTTGGTATTACCGATGCCTTTATGCAGGCAGTGGCCAAGGATCAAGATTGGGATTTGATCTTTCCTGATATCAAAAAACCAGAATACCGCGCCTTTAACGGTACCATCGAGCAAGCCCGTGAGCTTGGTATTCCCATGGTTGTTTACAAGACTGTCCGCGCTCGCGATCTTTTTAACAAGATCATTAAGTACGCCCATCATAACGGTGAGCCTGGTGTCCTCTTTTTAGATGCCGCCAACCGCCAAAATCCGGTACCTCACCTTTACCCGCTTGAATCGACTAACCCATGTGGTGAGCAATGGCTCGGACCTTACGAAAATTGTTGTCTGGGTTCCATAAATCTCGCGGAGCACTTAGGCGAGAAACAAAGCGTGGATTGGGAAGCCCTACGCCAGAGTGTGGTCACATCCACCATCTTTCTCGATGATGTCGTTGACGCCAACGCCTACGTTCCCGCTGTACCAGAACTGCGGGAAGCCGCGCTGCGAGCCCGCCGAATTGGTCTCGGTATCATGGGCTTGGCTGACCTGATGTACCATGTGGGAGTTCGATACGGCTCAATCGAAGGCCAGGAATTTGCCTCTCAGATTATGGAATTTGTCCGTTTTCATAGCATGAAAACATCCATCGAGCTCGCCAGCCAGCGAGGCTCCTTTACCGCCATCGAAGGCTCCATTTACGATCCCAAGGATCTTAAATGGACTCCTCCCGTTCCATTAATGAAATATAGTAACAATTGGCATCGGCCGGAAATAAATTGGGACGAGATTGTTGCTGGTATCCGTGCTGATGGTATCCGCAACGCCGCTCAGACAACCATTGCCCCCACCGGTACAATCGCCACTGTCGCCGGTTGTGAAGGATATGGCTGCGAACCTGTTTTTGCCCTGGCCTATATTCGCCATGTAAATGACAAGGGCAACGACTTGGTATTAACTTATGGTTCCCCATCTTTTGAAAACGCGCTTGAAAAGCATGGCGTCAAAAAAGAAACCCGCCAAAAGATTTTTGAAGATGTGATGGCCAAGGGGACTTGTCAAAAAGTTGAGGATGTGCCTGATGAAATCCAAAATGTGTTTGTTACCGCCGCCGACGTCACCGCGGAAGAGCATGTCCGTATGGCCGCCTCGCTGCAAGCATTTGTGGACAATTCAATTTCCAAAACCATTAACTTCCCTGAAACAGCATCAGAAGCAGATGTGGCAAAAGCTTATAAGTTAGCCTGGGAGTTAGGCGCCAAGGGAATCACCGTTTATGTTACCGGTTCCCGCGACAAGGTTGTTTTGGAAACCCTTGCTACCGCTTCCAAGAAAGACGCTTCCGCAACAGAAGCTCCATTACCTCTTCCCGCTGAACAGAAGATTATCTGGCATGAAACAAAAAAACCACGACCCCGCTCCTTAAAAGGTGTAACCTATAATGTGGATACACCTCTTGGAAAGGCGTTTGTTACCGTAAACGCCAATGGCGGCAACCAACCCTTTGAAGTTTTTGTCAACACCGCCAAGGCCGGTTCCGATACCGCTGCCGTCTCCGAAGCTATTGGACGTCTTATTTCTTATATCTTGCGCCTGGCTTCTCCCATAGCGCCAATTGATCGGTTACGAGAGATTGTTACCCAATTAACCGGTATCGGCGCGGGACGTTCGCTTGGCTTTGGCCCCCAGCGTGTTCGCAGTCTCCCGGATGGTGTAGGTCAGGTTATCAACGAATATATCCGCGGTTGGCAGAGTGAGCCTGATGGTAAAGCCGTTTCAGATTCTAGCATCTCTCTTAACACAGCCGCGAAAAGCAAGGACCATCCAATTAAAGCCCATCATCAAAAATTTGGTGATCTCTGCCCGGAATGCGGCGAGGCAACCGTGGTCAACGAAGAAGGTTGCAGGAAATGTTACTCCTGCGGATACAGTGAGTGCTGAAAAAACCTTAAGCCGTACCAAAGGGTTGCCCAAAAAGGCAACCCTTTTTGTTTAATTTCGGGACTCCACGCTCCGAATCCCTTGTTATAATCGAGCGAAATCCCACGTTAATAACTGGTCTGAACAGATCAGAGCCACCAACAGGAAAGATTATGATCAAAATTTACGATGCAGATCAAGCCAGGCAAACCATCCTTAAAAGAATTCCTCCGGATGAGATTAAAGTAACCGATCAGATGTTAGATCGGATTGAATCAACCTTTGGCGCGCGGATTCAGCCAGAGGAAGCCGTCAAGCGGATTATCAGCGATATCCGATTAAACGGGGACAGAGCCGTAACTCATTGGAGTTCCAAACTGGATGGTTTTCCAGCCGGCGCTCCCATTAGGGTTCCAGTGGAGGATATCCACGCTTCCGTCAACTTTATAAAAACGGAAGAATTGGAAGCGTTGAAAACCGCGGCACAACGCATCAGAGATTTTTACGCCAAACAGCCCGCCCAAAGCTGGATTACAAATGAACTGGGCGGTACGCTGGGCCAATTTATGCGTCCTCATCGCAGAGTTGGGGTTTACGTACCCGGTGGAACCGCGCCTTTGCCTTCCTCCGTCCTGATGTCAGCCGTACCTGCCCAGGTAGCCGGTGTCAAAGAGATCGTTATCGTCACACCCCCCAGTCGTGAGCCTTCGAAGACACCCCTCTATCCACACATCCCGCCCATTATCCTTGCTGCTTGCGCGGTCATTGGAATCGACGAGGTTTATGCGATCGGCGGTGCCCAGGCAATCGGTACATTAGCCTTTGGCACTCAAACCATTCCGCCGGTAGATAAGATTTTTGGACCCGGGAATCTTTTTGTTACCCTTGCCAAACGTCAAGTCTTTGGCATGGTCGGGATTGATGGTCTGGCTGGACCAACCGAAACGGTCGTCATCGCGGATGATTCCGCCCGACCGGACTGGGTGGCTGCGGATCTTCTCGCTCAGGCAGAACACGACGTCCTCGCCACGGCGATCCTAATGACACCCAGCCGTTCCCTGGCGTACGCCGTACAAGCGGAAGTTGAGAAACAATCGAACGCCTTGCCCCGTGAGGAAATCCTTGCTTACTCCCTGCCGGGCCAGTCCGGAATTGTAATTACGAAAGACATTGATGAAGCGATCGACCTCAGCAACCTTTACGCACCAGAACACCTTTGCCTCGCTGCTCGCGATCCCTGGCCGTTGGGCGAAAAGATTACCAATGCCGGAGGAATTTTCATGGGCGAAATGAGCTTTGAGGTTCTCGGAGATTACATCGCCGGGCCAAGCCATGTGATGCCTACTGGCGGCTCCGCCCGCTTTGCCTCGCCGGTTAATGTCTGGGATTTCATTCACATTATCAGCATCATCGCCCTGGACGAAAAAACGACCCAAAAGATCGCGCCTCAGGCAGCCTTGCTTGCCCGGGCTGAGGGACTTGAAGGTCACGCCCGCTCAGCCGATAAACGAGTGAAATGAGCCATTATGCCCAAGATGATTAGCCTTCCCGCTCACATTCTCAATTTGCCTGCTTATACTCCGATCGAACCATTCGAGGTTCTATCAGCGCGGATAGGAAAAACTCCCGCTCAGATTGTCAAGCTGGATGCTAATGAAAACCCATATGGGATGTCGCCACGAGCTCAGCAAGCCCTGTCCAGTCTCCAATACGCCCATATTTACCCTGATCCTGAAAGCCGATCATTACGAGACAGGATTAGCAAATTTACAGGTGTACCAGCTCAAAACATCATGGCCGGCGCCGGAGCGGATGAATTGATTGACCTCATCATGCGGGTTTGCCTGGAACCGGACGAGGTGATTCTTAACTGCCCTCCAACTTTTGGGATGTATCAATTTGACGGTGACCTTAACGCTGCCCGGGTTGTGAACGTACCTCGCCAGTCGGATTTTAGCCTCGATCTGCCCGCGCTCCACCTCGCCATCAGCACTCTTCGTCCTAAACTGATATTTCTTACCAGCCCTAACAACCCGGATGGATCCTTGATTGATGTTCAGGTGATCCGAAAATTGATGGAATATCCGGCCCTCGTGGTGTTGGATGAGGCATATATCGAATTTGCCGATCCGAAAAATCTTGGAAGAGAAAAAAGTTTGGCTGTGCTCGCCGCTCAGAGCGAAAATTTGATCGTACTACGCACCTTTAGTAAATTGGCGGGCTTAGCTGGTTTACGGGTTGGTTACGGAATCTTTCCCGATTGGTTATTGCCAACCCTCTGGAAAGCCAAGCAGCCTTACAACGTCAATGTCGCCGCCTCGACGGCAGCTTCCGCCGCCTTGGAAGATCTGGACTACCTTCAGACAACGGTTACCAAAATTGTGGCTGAACGCCAGCGCCTTTTTTGGGCGCTCTCAGAAAACCATCAGCTGGCCGTTTTTGCATCCAATGCCAACTTCCTTCTCTGCCGATTAACTGACGCAAACGCGCAGTTGATCAAACAAAGGCTGGCGAATGAGTTTGGTATTTTTATCCGATATTTTAATAAGCCTGGCATCGAAGATTGTCTCCGTGTATCTGTTGGAACACCAAGCCAAAATGACCAGTTTTTGCATACTTTTGCCCAATTACTGGCGGAAAAATGAAAAGGAGCCCCCATGCGATCAGCCGAAATTGAAAGAAACACAAATGAAACCCATATTACCTGCGCTCTCGAAATTGATGGGTCCGGCAAGCATGAAATTGAAACAGGCATCGGTTTCTTAAACCACATGCTTACCCAATTGGCGGTTCATGGTTTGTTTGACTTACGGATTCATGCTAGAGGCGATCTTGAAATTGACCCGCACCATACGATGGAAGATGTCGCCATCTGTCTCGGAAGCGCTTTTTACCAGGCGTTAGGCGATAAAAAAGGTATCATACGAACAGCACATGCCTATCAACCAATGGATGAAACCCTCGCGTTGGTGGTCATTGACCTCTCCGGTAGACCTTATTGTGTCTTTAACGCCGATTTCCGTGGCTACCATCTAGGCGAAATCTCAACCAGTCTCTTTGAACACTTTTTTGAAACTTTTGCCGTACATGCCCGCCTCAACCTCCATGCCAGAGTAGAATACGGCAGGGACGATCATCATAAGGCGGAAGCCCTTTTCAAAGCATTGGCGCGCGCCTTAAACCAAGCCACTCGGATTGATCCCCGCCGCCTTGAAATTCCTTCCTCCAAGGGAACTCTGTAATGCCGCCCTCTGAATTTGTGGTTTTTCCGGCAATTGACCTGCGGGATGGTAAAGTTGTCCGCCTCATTCAGGGAGACCCGAATCGACAGACTGTGTACAGTAACGATCCTGCTGAATTTGCCGCCCGCTGGCTCGATTACGGCGCGGAATGGCTGCATATTGTCAACTTAAGCGCGGCCTTTGGTGAAGAGGACACCGCCAATCTAAAGGCGCTTGAGAAAATCACCAGGTTGGGCGCGCGCGTGGAGTATGGCGGAGGATTGCGTGCGCTGGAACAAGTCAGCCGTTTTACTGATATTGGCGTTCAGAGAGTTTTCTTTGGTACCAGCGCCGCTGAACAACCCGAAATGTTGGCTGAGGCAGTTCGAGAATTTGGGCCTCAATTGATTGCCGCCGATTTGGCAGCCAAGGACGGAGTTTTGATGATCAAAGCCTGGCAGCAATCCGCGGAGCGGAGGGTAAATGATGTCGGAAAAGAACTCTTCCAACTGGGCATAAGACATTGCGTACTTACCGATGTCGCCCGGGATGGCAGTGGACACGGTGTAAATATCGACTCAGCGAAAAATCTGCAAGTTGAAAGCGGTTTGGATGTTGTCGCTTCCGGCGGAGTAAATTCCTATGATGAAATCCTTACCGCCCGTGAAGCAGGGTTGGCTGGAATCATCCTCGGAAGAGCTCTTTATGAAGGCATTTTAGATCTGAGAAGGTGCCTTGAATCATGATAACCATCCTTGATTACAAAGCAGGTAACCAAACATCCGTCAAACGCGCGCTGGACTATCTTGGGATTTCCAATCGGATTAGCGCCAACCCGGATGATATTCTCTCTGCCGATCACTTGATTTTTCCCGGAGTTGGGCATGCCCAGACGGCCATGTCAGTCCTTTCTGAAAGGAATTTGGATTCCGCCTTGCGGAAAGCTTTTAATGCGGGTATCCCCATTTTGGGAATTTGCCTCGGTTCACAAATCATCCTCAGCCGATCGGAAGAGGGAGATACAGCCTGCCTTGATTTGATTCCGGGAGATGCCAAACGATTTCAAGCGCAAAACTCAGGTCTTAAAATTCCTCACATGGGTTGGAATTCGGTCAGGTTTACCAGAAAGCACCCCCTCTTTAAAGACATCCCGGATGGATCAGAGTTCTATTATGTTCATTCCTTTTATCCATACCCTTCTGACCCGCGATCCATTTACGCGCTAACCGATTACTTGATTGAATTTCCTGCCATTATTGGCCGCCGAAACCTGATCGCTGCTCAATTCCATGCCGAAAAAAGTGGGAAGGTAGGCTTACAATTCCTTGCCAACTTTGCCTCCTGGATTCCGGAGGATGAAGATGCTCAGTAAACGTATTGTCAGTTGTTTGGATGTCCGCGATGGCAAACTCGCCAAGAGTGTGAAATTTGTAGAAACCCGGGATATTGGTGATCCGGTTGAGAAAGCCCGCGAATATTTTGAGCAGGGTTTGGATGAACTGGTTTTTTACGATATCACCGCTACGAGCGACAAACGCGGAATCATGTTGGATGTTGTAAATTCAGTCGCCGAGCAGATTTTCATCCCCTTTTCAGTAGGCGGCGGATTGAGAAGTGTTCCGGATTGTTACGCCGTGTTACATGCCGGGGCAGAGAAGGTTAATCTTAATTCCGCCGCGGTAGAAAAACCTGATTTGGTGTTGGATGCCTCGAACGAATTTGGCTCTCAGGCGGTGGTCCTCTCCATGGACGTACTTCGCACTCCAATCAGCCCTCAAATTCCAAGCGGATTCCAAATCGTAATCCACGGAGGTCGCAAGCCAACTGGTATCGACGCGGTGGAATGGGCACTTAAAGCTGAGCAATTAGGCGCGGGTGAAATTGTGGTTAACTCAATTGACGCGGACGGTACCCGGGAAGGGTACGATATCGAGTTAACCCGCGCGATAGCCTCCGCGGTAAGCCTGCCAGTGGTCGCCTCAGGCGGCGGCGGCAGTATAGCCCACATCGCCCAAGTACTCACCGTAGGCATGGCGGATGCAGCCCTGGTCGCCTCGATGCTTCACTTTGGGGATTTCACCATCCAGGAGATCAAAAACGTACTCGCAAAAGAAGGAATCAAGGTTCGATTATGAAATCACCGATTGAGCTTAAATTTGACCAGAATGGAATTATCCCGTGTGTTGTTCAGGATCAGAACACCCGAGAGGTGCTCATGGTTGCCTGGATGAATTCAGAAGCTTTTGAGAAGACCCGGCAGACCGGCGAAACCTGGTTCTGGAGCCGGTCCCGTCAACAGTTGTGGCATAAAGGCGCGACATCTGGAAATACTCAAAAAGTTGGAAAAATTAAAATCGATTGTGACAACGACACACTTTTAGTAGAAGTGATTCCAAACGGCCCGGCCTGTCATACCGGTGCTGTCAGTTGTTTTTTTACCCAAGTTGAGTTTTCGGAGATCTGATATGAAATTGAACGAGCTTTACAATTTACTGGTCGGGCGTAAGGACGCCGATCCCGGCACATCATACACCGCTTCTCTCTATCAAGCCGGAATCAAGAAAATTGTCCAGAAAATCGGAGAGGAAGGAACCGAAGTGGTGATCGCTGGTTTGGCTCAGGATGATCAACGCCTAATTGAAGAGATTGCCGATCTTACATATCACACCTTGACCTTAATGGCGCAACGTGGGATCACCCCCGATCAGGTGATGGCAGAGCTGGAGAGAAGAAACCAGCCCCAACAGAAATAGCGCGAGACCACATGGAACCATTTACATTTCGCCCAATGGGTGACTTAAACCAATATCTTCCCGCCCTTATCGCGTTCGCGGCCAGTTTCATCATCATCGGATCAATCCTAAAATTTTCACGGGATAAAGCCCGCGCGATCTCCTACGCCACCCGGTCTGGGTTAAGTGATACGGTAACTTACGCGATGGGTAAATTAAATTTACTCTTCGTTCTCGCCCTCTCAATCTTTATCGCCGCTCGATTCATAAATCTCAAACAGCCTTGGCATACCTGGGTCAATTCGACTATCTATATAATCATAGCCTTTTACATCATCCGCCTCAGTCAAACATTTCTGGTATACAGTGTCGAAAAAGCGTTCAAATCTAAAGACCAGAACTTGAGCGCCGGGCTGAAAATTGTAATCAATATCGCTATTTGGTTTTTAGGTGGAGCATTAATCCTTCAGCATTTTGGTTACGATGTAAGTGCTCTCATCGCGGGCATGGGTATCGGAGGAATTGCCATCGCCTTTGCTTTGCAAAGTATCCTTGCCGATATCTTTTCATCATTTTCCATCTATTTTGACAAACCCTTTGAGATTGGGGATTCGATTATGGTTGGGCAAGATCAGGGCACGGTAAAAAAGATTGGGATTAAATCAACTCGAATCACAACCTTGCAAGGTGAAGAACTGGTGATCCCCAATTCCGAACTGACCACCGCCAGGATTCACAATTTTAAACAAATGGATGAGCGTAGAGCTGTTATTAAGCTTGGGGTGCCATATCAAACACCCATCGACAAGCTGGAAATGGTCAAACAAATTATCACCGAAGCGATCGCTGCCCAGCCGATGGCTCGTTTGGAGTACGTTCATCTGGCAAGTCTGGCTGCCGATCAGATCGTTTTTGAGGCTGTTTTCTTTGTTGAATCGAAAGACTTCCTCACCTTCGCGGGTGTTAATGAAAAGGTAAACTTTTCCCTTTTAGAAAGATTTTCAGCGGAGAGAATTCATTTCGCTACCCCGACCCAGAGAATTTTTCTTTCTGAACGGGATTCAATGAGTTGAATTTAAGCTTTATTCCTTGTTCGAACGGGAGGCTTATTTCATCAAGACAAAAACCGCCGCGCTGCGGGCAGGAATAAAAAACTCACCCAGATCTTTGTTAAAGGTTGCCTGATTTAATACCTCGTCCGGAAATGCGGTTTGAAGCGGATGAAGAATAAAATCTTTTCCAAGATATTCATCCTCTCCAAAATAAACCCCACCCGGATTGGAATTAAAGAGGGTGACCACCTGTTCAAAAACCGGATCAAGCCCGAGGTTGTCCCTAAGTCCGTACACAATCAAACCTGGAATTTGAGATGGGCCATTGTTATCGAAATACACTGTCCGAAGAACCTCGTCGGCGGACTTCAATCGAAAGAGAGGAGAGCTTTTCCTAATTCCAAGAATCATACGGAAAGCCGCCGCCGCGAACTCGATCTCCTTGTTGGACACGTTCCTTCTATGGTCGCCCAACAATTGGCTGAAATAATGCCAATGTTCCTTGCCTTGAAGAGGCAAACCCACCCCCCAATTGTTGCTTTCCATGCTCCAATCGATCTTGTTATACCAATCTCCGGCATGATAAGAATTTCGATCAAGCGATTTGGAGCGCAAGAGGTCATCTCCCGCATGAAAAAATGGGATGCCCTGACCAAGCGCAACCACCGCCAACGCCAAATTGTTCATCCGCACACGATCGTTGGTGGAAAGATAAGGGGCGGTTTTAATTTGGATGATGTCCCAAAGGGTTTCGTTGTCATGGGCTGAAGCATACAAAATATTCTCTTCCGGATTTTCCGCGAATCCCGCCAGCTGCCCGTTGTACCAAATTTGATCAGTTCGCAGATACTCTCCGCCAGCCCGCGGAAAGGTGAAATTACGAATACTGCCAGCCAAACCAACTTTGATCAGGTCGCAATGCTCCATCAAACGCCAACGCAAATTTTCATGGTCACGGCTTTCATTTTGGTTGGGTTGTGAAAACAATCCAGTCGCGAACCCCTGGTCGAAAAGGCTTCCAAAAGCTGATCCTCCACGCAACGCGTCGCGGAGTCTGTCATTAAACGCGCCGATTCCACTACCGCTTAAATTCCGGATAGAGGCATTAATTCCACGGGTGTTATTACTCACTTCCCCAAAATCCCAACCCTCACCGTAGAGGGCGATTTTTGAGCCATCCACGCCATCCTGCTCAAGGGTCAGGTTTCTCAACGCGTCTCTTGCCGCGAGCATATCTTTAAGCATGATATGCCCCATTAAATCGAATCGAAAACCGTCAATCTTATAATGGATTGCCCACAGCAAAAGCGAATCGATCATTAACTTCGCCGCCATCCGATGTTCACTGGCGATGTTTGGGCAACAGGTGCTCCGTTCTGACTTGCCTTGAAAATCCAAACGCAGGTAATAACCGGGAATCACTTTATCCAGCACCGATTTTGCTTCCAAACCATCGGAAAAAACATGGTTAAAGACTACATCCATCACCACCCGTAACCCAATCGAGTTCAGAGCCATTACCATTTGGCGGAATTCCAAAACTCGAGCACTTCCATCAGCTTCACTTGCGTATGATCCTTCCGGCACGTTGTAATGCAGCGGGTCATATCCCCAGTTATATCCATTAATCCCAAGCGTCTTTGAAACAAGTTCTGCCTGTTGATTTGAATTTGGCTCAAGTTTTGCCAATTCCTGTGAACTTGGTATCAGCCAACTGGAACGTTCCTCGTCAACAGTCGCGAAGTCAAAAACAGGCATCAATTGCAAATGGGTAATTCCAGCTTGAGAAAGTGCTTTCAGGTGCCGCATCCCGTTTGACTTCAAATGGGTGAACGCCAAAAAAGTGCCTTGATGTTGAGTTGGTACGCTAATGTCCGCAGCGCTAAAATCACGCACATGTAATTCGTAGATAGCCATATCTGTGAAGGCATCCAGGTCGGGCTTGGTGAGTTCCTTCCAACCCGCAGGCATAAGGGAAGGATCTTCAAGATTGACAATCAAACTGCGCAGGCTATTTTTTGATAACCCATTGGAATATGGGTCCGTAACCCACTCCCTGGAAACCCGCCCGTATAGCGGATAATAATTCTCGACCTCAAACAGATAGTAACATCCCGCCCAATCGGAGGGTCCTGAGACCTCCCAGACACCTTGTTTCTTATCGTAATCCGCCGTATAAATACCGATCGGTTCCGGGGCATTTGGGCTTTCAAATAAGCCCACCCTTACTTGCCACGCAAGCGGTGCCCACAGTCGCAGTGTTACCGATTCAGCCGATACTTGAGCGCCAAGCGCTCCTGAATAAGAAATCAGGTCATCCACCGCGCCAGGTATTTGGATTCCACAAATATCAAAAATCTCTCCATCCTGATTGTGAAAAAGTAAAAAATGGATGGATCTTAAACCCATCCTCAAATCACACTTTGCCGCCGTGTCAATTCGAAAGGCATTGTAGTGGCTTAAATGTGGGTATTTTTGCTTTAATTCAGGGGTGAATGCATCTGGAGTATGGACCAGGGCAATTTCCCGCCGCTGCGCTGGCAATTCATGTTTGTTGAATAATTCAACTTTGGATCGGGTAAACACAAGGCTAATTCTCCCGCCGATCCCCTTTTCAGGCGGCAGGAGCATTGTGTAGGCATCGACCCAATGAGCACACAGCTCACGCAGTCTGTCAAGATTGTCGATTTTTATTCGCGGAGAGGTTTCAATGTTCATCGATCTATCCATAAAATAGCGCGCTCTGGCGCAAAATTAGCTTGGGTAAAATGCGGCTTCGTAAATTTATCCACCCTCTTCCAGGTTCCTGTGACGGGAAGGGTTCAAAAAGCTTTTGAAAACTGAAATTGATGGAATCATCGCGGCAAATCACCCCAGTTTGCCGGTAATATAAGATTCGGTGAGTTCTACAGCCGGGTTGGTGAAAATCTTTTCTGTCAGATCGTATTCGATCAAATCCCCAAGCCAGAACAAGCCAGTACGATCAGAAACCCTCGCCGCTTGCTGCATGTTGTGGGTTACGATCACGATCGTATAGTCCTTTTTTAGCTGGTCAATCAGGTCCTCAATCTTTAACGTCGCGATTGGATCCAGAGCCGAAGTGGATTCATCCATCAAAATCACCTCGGGTTTGGTTGCCAATACCCGCGCGATGCAAACCCGCTGCTGTTGCCCAAGTGCCAAACCCAGAGCGTTCTTGCCCAAACTGTCTTTCACGTCTTCCCAGACGGCTGCTTTGCGTAAACTATCCTCAACGATATCCGCAAGCATACTATTTGATTCGGTCAATCCTAAAACCCGAGGACCAAAAGCCACATTATCAAAAACGGACTGGGGAAACGGGTTGGGCTTTTGGAAAACCATCCCTACTCTGCGGCGCAGGTCTACCACACTCAACTCATGGCTGTAAATATCTGTCCCATCCAGTAAAATTTTTCCTTCAACCCGGGTTGCCTTGATGGTATCGTTCATTCGGTTCAGGCAGCGAAGAAAGGTTGATTTACCACATCCTGATGGCCCAATCAGGGCGGTCACCTGGTTCTTGTGGATCTCCATATTGATGTTTTTGAGCGCGGGTACGGCTGAATAATAAAAGTTAAGGTCTTGGACTTGATACTTTAATTCCGGGGACATAAAATTATTTTACTCTAAGAATCCCAAGTCAAAGGTTATAATCAATATGATATGACAAGGACGATAGGCCGCTTTCTGATATTGATTTTTCTCTTAGGAATTACGACCTCCTGTTCCAGTTCAACCAATTCTCAAGGTTCTTCTCAGGCATATATCGAAAACAAAGGCTCCGATACAATCGTAAACCTTGCTTTGGCGTGGGCGGAGGCATATCAGGAGGTTGAGCCTGACTTACGAATCTCTGTGACAGGGGGCGGGTCAGGCACAGGGATCGCTTCAATGATCAACGGCACCGTTCATATCGCCAATGCCTCCCGCCAAATCAAACAGGATGAGATCGACCAGGCAAGAGCGAATGGCTTTGAGCCAATTGAGCACATCATTGCAAAAGATGCGATCGCTGTGATCGTAAATCCGGAAAATCCGGTCAACCAACTTACTTTGAACCAAATCGCGGATATTTATTCCGGTAAGATCAACAATTGGAGCGAGGTCGGCGGGGAAGACCGGCCAATTGTACGCCTCTCCCGGGAAACGAATTCCGGAACCCATGTATATTTTTTAGAGACAGTGCTCAGGCTTGGCGAAAGTGATAACAAGACTTTATTCGCCAGGAATACCTTGCTCTTACCCTCCTCGGAAGGGATCATCAACGAGATCCGCACCAATCCAAATGCGATTGGTTACGATGGGCTTGGTTATGTGCCCAACGATCTCAAGATGATTGCCATCGCTTCGGTCGGAAGTCCAAATTTTGTACTTCCATCCATTGAAAGCGTCAACAACGCGACTTACCCGATTTCCCGTGACTTATACATGTACACCCTCGCCGAACCCACCGGTGAAATAAAAATTTATTTGGATTGGATCAAAACCGACATGGCTCAAACCATCGTTGAAGAGCTTGGTTTTGTGCCGATCGATAGGTGAGTAATGAACCCTAATGTGGATTGGAAGGAATTTCTGCTCACCTGGATCATAAAAATTTCTGGTTATTCCGCTATCGTATTCGTGGGATTGATCTTTTTCTTCTTGCTCAAGGAAGGTCTACCGACTCTAACCGAGGTTTCCATTTCAAATCTCTTTTCGGATCGTTGGTACCCGATTGAGGAATATTACGGCATTTTACCTCTCATAAGCGGCTCGCTGGTGATTACAATCGGCGCGACCGCGATCGCGGTTCCCCTCGGCATCGGAACCGCGGTTTATATTTCCGAAATCGCACCTAAATGGGCGAGGGAGATTCTAAAACCACTGATTGAGCTTCTCGGCGGTTTGCCTTCCGTCGTCCTCGGCTTTCTGGGCATTCTGATCTTTACCCCCAATTTAAGGGTTTTACTCGACCTTCCCACCGGACTGACCGCCTTGGCCGGTTCGATCATGCTTGGATTTGTAGCTCTCCCAACCGTTGTCTCAGTTGCGGAGGACGCCTTGGATACAGTCCCGCGATCCTATCGTGAGGGAGCCTGGGCTTTAGGCGCCACCAATTGGCAAACAATTTGGAAAGTAACCTTGCCAGCCGCCCGATCAGGGGTTCTCACAGCTGTCATGCTCGGGGTTGGCCGCGCTATTGGAGAAACGATTATCGTGATGATGGTCACTGGCAACGCTCCGGTGATGGCAACCTCCCCGGGTGCCCTCTTTTCACCCGTCCGGACCATGACCGCCTCCATCGCCGCCGAAATGGGTGAGGTTGCCAATGGCAGCGTCCATTACCATACCTTGTTTTTCATCGGAATGATTTTGTTTATCATCACCCTGATCATCAACATCACCGCCTCCGCGGTGGTTTTCCGCCAGCAAAAACGCTCTGAAAAGGCTTTATCATGATCCAACAATGGCAACGCCGTCTGCGAGCACTGCGCTCTGATCAAGATTTTATCCAGAAGGTTGGCTATACCGCCCTTACCCTTCTTGCGATTTCTGTATTCATTCCGATCGTACTCATTTTAGGTTATCTTTTGTTTAAAGGCGGAGAGGTAATTCGTTGGGAATTCCTTACAGCAATGCCTTATGACGGTATGCGCAAAGGCGGAATCATGCCCGCCATTGTGGGTACCTTTTACCTCACCGTTGGCACCGCGATTTTCTCAGTGCCAATCGGTATCGCCTCCGCGGTTTATTTATCGGAATACGCCAAGGACAACGCCCTTACCCGCCTCATTCGGATAGCGATCATTAACCTCTCCGGAATTCCTTCTGTTGTCTACGGGTTGTTTGGCCTTGGTTTGTTTGTCCTCTTTTTAAATTTTGGTACCAGTATCCTTTCCGCCTCCCTAACCTTGTCAATTATGACCCTTCCGGTCATCATCTCAACCTCCGAAGAAGCTTTAAGGGCTGTCCCGCAAAGTTTCCGAACAGTTTCGCAATCGCTTGGAGCAACAAAATGGCAAACTATCCGGCGCATTGTGCTCCCTGAAGCGACCCCAGGAATCATCACCGGGGTCATCCTTGGCTTGGAACGCGCGGCTGGAGAAACCGCCCCGATCTTATTTACCGGAGCGGCATTTTTTCTCCCTCAATTACCCGGAAGCGTTTTTGACGCGACCATGGCATTACCTTATCACTTGTTCGTCATTTCAACCCAGATCCCTGAGATGCCTTTCCAGATTCAATATGGTACCGCCTTGGTATTGGTATTCTTTGTACTCAGTATGAACCTGATCGCCACCATCATCCGTTCACGAGCCAGGTCAAAAAGGCAATGGTAAATTTATAAGGATCGAAACCAGAGAAAATGACCGATAAGATAAAGATCGAATCCTTCAGCTTGCTTTACAACGACCGCACAGAATCTTTGCGAAATATCAACCTGGATATTGAAGCAAACCAGATTACGGTTCTGTTCGGTCCCGCCGGCGGAGGAAAATCCAGCCTCCTCCGCAGCATAAATCGGCTTAATGATCCGGATGAGATCCTCTCCATGTCGGGCAGAATTCTATTGGATGGAGAGAATATCCTTGATCCCAAAACCGACCTCATTTCGCTTCGGCGCAGGGTTGGTATGGTATTTGCCCGTCCAGTGGTGCTGCCCATGTCCATTCGAAAAAACATCACCTATGGATTAGAGGTGATGGGCGAGAGAAATTACGCCAAACTGAGCGACGCGGTTGAGCGCTCTCTCATTCAAGCCGCTTTGTTCGATGAAATTAAAGATCGCCTTGATGATCAGGCGATTGCCCTCTCCGGCGGGCAACAACAACGTCTTTGTATCGCCCGCACCCTGGCGCTTGAGCCTGAATTATTGATGCTGGACGAGCCCACTTCCGGATTGGACCCAATCTCCACCGGCAAAATTGAAACATCTCTGCAGTTATTAAAAAAAGACTACACCATTATCCTTGTTCCCCATTCCGTTCAACAAGCTGCCCGCACCGCCGATAACGCCGCTTTTTTTCTACAAGGTGATTTGGTAGAATACGCGAAAGGTAAAATGCTTTTTACTACCCCGCGCGAAAAACGTACTGATGATTATGTTACCGGAAGATTCGGCTAATGCCGCTGGCAGAAAGTATGAGGAAAAATGGCTCGAAAAATATTTGAAGAAGAAATCCAAAAACTCAAGGATGATATCCTCAGTTTTGGGAGCGTGATTGAACAAAACCTGCTTGATTCGGTAAACGCATTAAAGGTAAAGGATCTTAAAAAAGCAGAAAAAGTAATCGAGGTTGATAAAGTAATCAATAAAACCCGCTTCGAGCTGGAACAATATATCATGATTCTCATCGCCACCCAGCAGCCAATGGCCAAGGATCTGCGCTTACTTTCCAGTTGTTTGGAAGTAATCAGCGAATTGGAGCGAATGGGTGATTACGCCAAGGGCATCGGGGTTATCAATCTTCGCATGGGAAATGAACCACTCCTCAAACCTCTGGTTGATATTCCCCGTATGGCGGAAAAAGGGGTCAGCATGTCTCACCGGGCCTTGGAAGCATTCGTTACAGAGGATGTTGAAGCCGCCATGGCAATCCCCGCTGAAGATGACGAAGTCGACGATCTTTACCTTCAAATTTATCGGGAATTAATCACGTTCATTATCAGCGAGCCAAAGAACATCGAAAAAGCAAATTGGTTAATGTGGGTCGCTCACAATTTGGAGCGTTACGCAGACAGGGTCACCAATATCTGCGAGCGTACGGCGTTTATTGTCAACGGCAATTTATTTGAAATTCAACAGGATAAACTTTAACAAAAAGTGAATTAAATGGCATGAGAGAACAACTCAGACTTTCCATTCCCTCCAAAGGCCGGCTTTCGGAAGATACGATTGAATTCTTTCACGCTTGTGGTTTTCACATTCATAAAGCTAACCCACGTCAGTACGAAGCTACCATCGCCGAATTTCCCGGGCTCGGTGTACTCTTTCAACGCCCAAGTGATATCGTCATCTCCCTGCTGGATGGCAGCATAGATTTCGGGATTACCGGTTTGGATCTTTTCGCGGAACATGACGCAATCGGAAACGGACTCATCCTTCTCCACGATGCCTTAGGTTATGGCCATTGCTCACTCTGCTTGGCGATACCCGAAGCTCAAACTGAGGTCACTACCGTCAGAGATTTGATCGATTTTCAGAATACCTTGCGACGGCCCTTGAAGATCGCTACCAAATACCCACACTTGACAGCCCTATTTTTTAATCAACTCGGGATTGACTATTCGATCGTCAGTGCCGAAGGCACTTTGGAATTAGCTCCTGCTATCGGTTACGCCGATATCATCTCTGACTTGGTTTCCAGTGGGCAAACCCTCAAAGACAATCGCCTGAAGAAAGTGGGGGATGGTTGCATCCTTGCGTCACAGGCGGTACTGGCGGGCAATAAACATGTTCTCCAAACCAATCCCGCTGCCCTTTCTGTTGCCAAGCAATTGCTCGAATTTTTCGAAGCTTACCAGCGCGCCGAGAATAACATGGCCATTTTTGTTAATATTCGTGGAGAAAACCAAAGCGAGATTGCCGAAAAAATCTTCTCCAAAACCACAATTGGCGGTTTAAATGGCCCAACCATCAGTAATATCGTTCGGCGGGACGAAGAAGATAACTGGCACGCCTTGCATATCATTGTCCACAAGGATGAACTTTTCAAAGCCATTACCGAATTGCGTGCCATCGGGGGTAGCGGCGTCATCGTTACGCCGGTTACTTACATATTTGAGGAAGAGCCTCCCCGCGTAAAAGCGTTGGTGGACATATTGAACATGGAGAAACCATGAAAACCCTAAAGATTGTAATCATCAGTTCATTCGGGGCTGGAAAAACCACCTTCATCGAAACCGCGAAACTACTCGGCGCCAATACAACCTTTCAAAATGAGAAAACCGACCCTGATCTTAAACAACTGACTTCCATCGCGACAGATCAATGTGAAATCCACTTTGATGAGGATATGCGACTTTACCTCTTTGGAGTCCCAAGCCAACAGCGCTTTGACTTCATCTGGGAGATCATCGAAAACAAATCCCACGGATTTATCATCCTCTTTGACAGTTCAAAACCAGAAACTTTTTTTGAAACCCGAAAGATGATTGATTTTGTATATGGCAAAACCCATGCCCCTTATATCGTTGCCGCCAACCCAACCAACCCTGAGTTTGCCTGGGAGGAAGTTTCCATAAGAAACGCGCTTAAGCTCTCCAGCCAAATCAAATACGTTACTTGTGACGCAACCAATCGCGACAGCGTTAAAAACACAATCCTGGAAATGTTGTACGAGATTCTCTCAAAAATAGATAACTAATCATGCCTTCCCTGGTCATTCCCCAAGGTCCAGTCCATTATGAGGTTTACGGAAAGGGCAAGCCAGTGCTTTTATTACATGGCTGGCTTGGCTCATGGCGGCTTTGGGAAACTACGATGCAAGCTCTAAGTGTTCAATATCGAACCTACGCGATTGATTTCTGGGGTTTTGGGGAATCAGGAAAGAGGCGCAACTCTTACCTGGTTACTGATTATGTTGAGCTCATCGCCCAGTTCATGTCCGCGCTCGGCATTGCCAAGGCGCCGCTCGTGGGACACAGCATGGGTGGAACCGTCAGTTTGATGGCCGCGCTGCGTTACCGCGAGCTTGTCAGCAAAGTGGCGATCATCGGATCACCGGTTAATGGAAATTCTTTGGTATTATTGCTCAAACTGGCAAGTATTCCGTGGATCGCGGATATGCTCTTTAAGCAGATGGGACTCTTTCGAAAATCATTACGCGCGGCCGCACCATTGCTAAACACTCATCCCGATTTTCCCGATCTTATCGACACTGATCTTTCGCGCACTACATTGGCGTCATTCCTCACCAGCATCGCTTCGCTGCGCCAGATCGATCTCTCTCCGGGCGACCCCGAATTAACGATTCCCATCTTGGGAATGTATGGCTTAAAAGATAATCTCGTAAAATCATCTGAGTGGCGAACTTTGGTCAAAGCCTTTCCGCAAGCCCAAACAAAACTTTACCCGCGGGAAAAGCACTTTCCCATGCTCAACCCCGGATCTGGCTTCCAGGAGGATTTACGTGCTTTTCTTGATTCGCCGGTTACAATGAAATAAGCCGATATGTTAAAAATCGTTATTCAACAACCCCAAAAAATCGCTCCGTTTCAACAGCCTGCCCGGGATTTGAGAGTACTTAATAAACCGCTCTGGCTCCTCCAGCGGGATGCCCTGGCCGAAATCTGTGATAGCGAACTGATCATCGCACCCGGTGAAGACCTGCCAGAAGTCGGGAAAGAGTGCCTCGTTTTCCAAGATCATCTTTATTTTGATTCCGAATTTATCAAGCATTTCGTGGCTTTAGCGCGTTCGATGGGTAAGGCGGTTCAACTCGCCTTTAAGGATCAAGACCCCGCCATAAAAGAGCATATCTTACCGCTCACACAGAGTTTTCAATTCCGCGATGGCTTGGTGTTAGCCCCAATTTGGTATTACCCTTCCATCACAAAGATTTCTCCTGAACCGCTCGTGGTTGAGTTTGAATGCATGGAAGCTGGTTATTATCACGTGCCGGCCTACATGGCGGGTAAATTAGGCGATCTCACATATCACATCCCCACCCATCCTTTTCTCGCGATTGAGAGCTGGGTTCACATTTTCTACGCGAATATCATCTTTGGCGTTTTCGCCAGAGGCTTACGCCAGGAACGACTGATTAAACAAAACCTAAGCGCTAAATTGCGGGCGTTATGGTGTGCGATGCTTGAAGGAAAACAACTCCTGGATAGCAGTTTTCTGGTAAAAGTAGGCGCCAATAGCAGCATCGACCCAAGCGCCATCATCCATGGTCCCACCACCATCGGAGACAATGTAACCATCGGCGCGGGAGTCGTCATTGAGAACTCGATCATTGGTGATAATGTGAATATTTCGCAGGGCGCACAAATCATGCTCAGCGTCGTAGGAGATAACGTTTTTCTTCCTTTCAGAGCCGCCTTATTTATGACTACTTTGATGGAAAATTCAACTGTAGCTCAAAATGCCTGCCTGCAAATGTGTGTGATCGGACGAAATACCTTCATCGGCGCCGGCACCACCTTTACGGATTTCAACTTGCTTCCTGTTCCAATCCGCGCCAGAAACGCGAAGGGAGAGCTCGTGCCATCCAATCGACCAGTACTCGGCGGCGCCGTCGGTCACAACTGTCGAATCGGTTCCGGCTTTATCATTTATCCGGGACGGATGATTGATTCGGATGTGGTTCTGATTAACAGCGCCCGGAGCAATGTGATCGCCAAGGACGTAAGCTTCGCTGAAAGCCATCACCACCAGCACCGACACTCCTCCACCCACCAAGTTGAGTATTCGGATGACGAGGATACGACTTCTCAACATTGGAAATAACCAACCCCGCTCAGTTTTATTGTGGTTTATACTTTAATAAATCAAAATTTGTGGAGTGAAGCATGACAACTACTCGATTGCTTATTGTCGAAGACAATTTGGACATCTCCAATTTGCATAAAATGATCTTTACCAATCAGGGCTACGAGGTGGATACGGCCTTCAATGGTGCCCAGGCGCTCGAGAAAACCCGACATTCCATCCCTGATCTGATCGTTCTGGATGTGATGCTCCCCGATATTGACGGGTATGAAATCTGCAAGCGACTTCGCGAATCAAGCAGAACCAGTCACATTCCGATTATCTTCGTCACTCAAAAAGATGAAAGAGGTGATCGATTGCAGGGTTTGGAGTTAGGCGCTGATGATTACATCGCCAAACCATTTGACAATGATGAATTGAAGCTGCGTGTGCAAGGTGCCTTGCGGCGCGCTGAACGCGAAAGCCTTACCGATCCTCGGTCCGGTTTGCCATCCGGACAGCTGATCGAAGAGCAATTACGCCGTATCATCCACACCGAGGGCTGGGCATACATCGAGATCAAAGTTGAGAATTTTATCCCATTCAGGGAGGTTTATGGTTTTGTAGCCGCGGATGACGCTCTACGCTTTACCGCTTTGCAGATCAATGAGACCCTCGATGAAACCGGCAGTACGGATGACTTTGTAGGTAATGCGGGCGGTGAGAATTTTGTGGTTATCTCCACCCAGGATCGCGCCCAGAAGGTAATGGAGCGTTTACGAGCGAAATTTGATACCGAAATTCTGACTCAGTACTCTTTCATTGACCGAGGAAACGGGTTTATTCTCGCCCCAGACAGCACGGGCTCGGTTCAAAAACAAGCCTTTATGCGTCTCTCCATTGGTTGTGTTACTCCCCAAGATGGTGATTTTGCCGATATTCGTGAGATTACCGAAGTCGCGTCCGCCAAGCGAAGAGAAGACCGCTAAATTATGGATCTAACAGTAGATTCGGGCAGCGTTTTCGAAGAATTCGATTGGGTCGCAATTCTGGACCGGATTGATAAACTCCTGCCTGGTTTTGACCTCCGCTCAATCTACTGCATGAATGAGACATCTCAGGAATTTCAGATGTGCGCTTCGCGCGGTTTTCCAAACACTGGCTTTGCATCCAGACTCGGTTTCAAAAATTCCGAACAAATTCAGCCGCTGTTTGAAGCAGGCGATGTTCTCCTTCTACCAAACGTATCATTTTTCAAAGACCATCCATTTGACCGACAGGCATTCCATCTTTTCAGGTTCGCCAGCGGCGGAAACTTGCCCGCTTCATCTGTATTTTTCCCGATTCAGATTCCAGAAGGCCATCTTAAAACGCTCGTCATCCTCGACCGATTCCGACAGGGAACCATAAATCAGGAAAAAGCTCAGGCTTTGTATCAAGAGTTGGTCAGTTCCATTTCCCAATTATTGGAAAACAGTAATTCAGGTCAGCTTTCACCAGAGGAACCGCTCAAAGCCCTTTACAGCGTCGTTTCGACCGAAAATCTCAACCCAGATCCATCCGAGGTCATCGAAAACGCCTTTAACCAACTCGCTTATCTTGTCGCTTTTGATCAAGCCCATATTTGGCAGGACACTCAATCAAGCCCTCTCAATATAGCTCAAGCGGGCGTCTCTTTAAATCAAATCCATTTCAGCCGCTCGATTCGTTCTTTTATTGAGCGAGGAGAAATGGTCGAAGAAAACGACCCTCGCTTACCCAAAGAGCTGATCTTAGCCGCCGAAAGCTCCGCTTCCAGGTTGTTTGCGCCATTACAGCTCAACCCAGAAACAACTTTAATCATCTGCCTGGTCAGAAACAACCCTCCGCCTTTTTCTGAGCAAGATCAACTACAAACCAGGCTATTCTTACGTTATTTCCACGCCGCTCTACCGTCTGATTTGGCGCCTTCTCCCGCAAACGCCCAGGAAGAGTACAGCGACCAATCCAAACAAAAAGCCCGCCAAACCGCGATCATCGAGGCAATGTTCGACGGTGTTCTGGTGACAGATTCAGTAAACAAGATCCAATATCTTAATTCCGCCCTTTACCAGCTAACCAGCCTGGATAATAAACCCGAACAACATACCATCGAAAGCTTCAGCTCTCAATTTGGGGATAATCTCGATCAGTGGAAAGATCACATCCTCACCTGGTCACTTACCGGCAAGTTCGAGGATCCAAAACCAATCTTTAGTGACCACATCGAATTGAAAAATGGCAGGGTGCTCTCCATTCATCTTTCGCCGATCATTTTAGGTGAAGAATTTTTGGGCACGGTGTCTATTTTTCGAGATGTTACCTATGAATTTGCCTTTGATCGGCTGAAGACAGATTTCATCACCTCGATCAGTCATGAACTGAGAACCCCGCTTACTTCAATTTCAGGTTATATCGACTTGTTACTCATGGGTGTCGCTGGCTCATTAAATGAATCTCAGGAATCGTACATGCGTACGATCAAGGAAAATTCCTTCCGTCTTAATAATTTGATTAATGACCTGCTTGAGTTGACCACTATCGAATCAGGCAACTTCCAAATGCGAGTCCAGGCATTTGACTTGATCTCTGTCGCCCGTGAAACTGCCCGCAAGATCGAGATAAAAAACGAAAACAAGGCAAAAAAGGTTCGAGTTACTTTTGACCATCCTTCCGACTTGCCGCTCGTCCTCGCCAATCCCGATCGGTCCCGTCAAATTATTGAAAACCTGATTAACAATGCCTGCGCATATAGCGCCGAGGACGGTTTTGTCAATGTGTCAATCACCCAAACGGAAGGTTTCCTTCAGGTGAGCGTCCACAATCAACATGTTTTTGTACCGCCGGAACACAATACCGTGATTTTTGATAAATTCTACAAAGGCGATGATCCTTCGATTCAGATTTTACAAGGTTCCGGATTGGGATTACCGATCATCAAGCAATTAGTGGAGCTTCAACAGGGAAAGATCTGGGTTTCAAATGACCATGATCTGCCCGGTTCAACTTTTACCTTTACATTACCGATTTGGGATGGGACTGAAAGCGATGGCTAAGATTCTGGTAGCCGAAGATGAGCAGGACATCCGCAATCTGATCGCTTTTACCTTGCAATTCGCCAAACATGAGCCGGTAATTGCCAGGGATGGCGCCGAAGCATTGGAACTCGCCAGAAACGGATCATTTGATTTGATTTTTCTGGATATCAGGATGCCAAAAATTACTGGGTATGATGTTTGCCGAGCCTTGAAGACTGAATCATCAACCGCCGATACACCGATCGTTTTTGTTTCAGCGAAAGGTCAGGAGCTTGAAATTGAGGAAGGTTATCAAGCCGGGGCGGACCACTACATCCTTAAACCATTTGAACCGATGCAAGTTTTACAATGCGTTAGCGATTTGCTTGGGAAGTTGAATCCGGCCGGCGAACCTGAGAACAACCTGAAATCCACTCCCCCATCGGAAGAAGATTCCATCGCCCAAGTTTTTGATCATGAAAGACCTGACAATGAGCGCGCTGACGATCAATGACCGACTTTTACACTATGAAGTCATTGGAAAGGGCAAACCTGTGCTCTTTTTGCATAACTTTATTGGTTCCTGGCGATATTGGATGGGAACCATGCAATCTCTCAGTTCAAAATTCAGATGTTACGCCTTCGATCTCTGGGGAATGGGGGATTCCGACAAAAGTTCTGACCTTTATTCCCTCAATCAGTTAACCAGCACAATTGAAATCTATCTCGATGAAATGGGAATTCCCCGGACCGCCATCATCGGACATGGGTTTGGTGGAATTCTCGCTAACGCCTATGCAATCAAAAATCCACAACGTGTGGAGCGGATGGTTTTGATCGATCCACTTAACCAGGCTATCCAACAAGATCTTGAACGTTTAAGTTTTGCCAAAGCGCTGGATTTGATAAAAAAAGAACCCGGGGTAGATGTTCCAATTCTTACCGATAGTCTCAAAGCGGATCCGGCGGCTTTTCAGAAATACAAATCATTTGTAAATATTGAAGCTTCTTCCGTACCAAGCCTTCTCATCGAACCAAACTCTGTCAAGGATCGTTCATTGCCGAGTCAAAGGCTCACTCTCGATTTGGATAGTCCAAATTTGTTTCCGGTTATTGCCCACGCGCTTGAAGTGGAACGATTAATCACCGAATATCTCATATTACCCGCCGATCAAATCGCCCGTCCAATTCAAATCAAAAAATATTGGAAACGTCTGGTTCGTTAATCACCAGACTTTTTGCAAAGCGGGATTATCCAACGACCGCCTGCCAACCTTTGCCATATCCAACCATTCCCCGTGCACATTTACCTTGACTACATCGGCGGTAAAATCCGTAACGGTCGGGCCAAAGTTGCTGAATAAGGATGAGCCCACCGCGTAGATATCCACCGGGACCCGTAATTTTTCAAAGCGTCTGATTTTATCAGGGTTAAACCCGCCGGAGACCACGATCTTGATGCCTTCGCAATAACTTCTGGCGGCTTTCATCCAATCGGCGGAAAGATTCCAGCCTTTCCAGGCATTATTAAGTGCTTCTCTGACCGCAAATACCAAACGAGGTGTCACACCCAAATCCAAAGCGGGGTCACCCATCGGAGGTACCGAAACATCCCGTAACGATCCGCTTGTATCCAATCTCACCCCATACAGCAGGTATTTCTTTGCCTCTTCAACCTCACCAGAAATTATCAAGCCCTGGTAACGTTTAAACATTTCGTTCAACACATAGAGGCTGTCCGTCACACAATCGTTGTTAAAGTCAACCAATGCGATCCGGGGAATCTCAACCGGCAGGATGCGGGCAAACGCCATCATCGCTTCGGCAGTATCACCAAGAAAACTGGCAATCGCCGCGTGGGCAATAGTTCCGCCTCCCGCCCCGCCCCACCAGTCGCCTTGCGCGTCAGTGGAGATATATGGTCCAAGGGTTTTGGTTGAATCTAAATTAAAGCGTTGGAGACCAATATTATAAGCATAACCGTCTGAGGCTTGAACTTCGTGGCTATCAAATCTGGCGGGAAAGAAAAGAACTGGCTTGCCATCTGCCGCCCTGAATGTATCATAAACATTGGTCGCTATCCGGCTGGAACGGGTTAAGATTCCCAATGTTGGTGTTTCAAGGGTGGCAAAATCACGGTACCTTCCGAGAATTCTCATTACAGGCTGCACCTTCAAAGGGTCGCCTTCCGATGAAACCACGTCCCCATCCTGAATTGCCCAGACTTCCAATTGGTCGGCGGTATTGATAAATCTGTCACCATCAAAATATCCGCTACAAAGCCGAATCATTTCCAAAGCCTTGTCCAGGCCAACCACGATTGTTTTTCCAGGACGGCGAGTGAACCATTGCATCTCAACTTCCATGTCGCCAACCAGAATCCCGGCTGGGTTAATATCTGTCGGCAAATTGTGGTGAGCGCCTGAAAATTGGTATCCTTCTTTTGAAAGCGCGCATAACATTTTGTTGATATTGGTAAAATATTTATCCGAATACCAACCACTCACCATTCTCTCGACATCTAATTTGAAGGTAGCGTTTGATAAACGTTTACCATTGAAAATTGACATACCTTGCCTCCTAAAACCGCATTTTAATCCATTGAATCTGAAGCGCGTAACGGTTTTATACCCGCGGAATAGAATTCTTCAAAAGCCTTGTCTGAGTTTTCGGTATGATCAACCACACCTGGCACCACGACCGGTGAAGTGCAATCCTCTAAAAGGTAGACCTTTTTCGCCAGACTTGGATCGGATGCCTTGATCCTTGTCAACAAATCCGAAACCGTCCAGGCGACACAATGGCTTTTAGCCTGACCAGTAATGATCATTCGATCGCAGCGCAAAAGTTTCTGAAAGATGGAATCATCCGGATAACCGAGGGGCTGGTCATCCACGTCAAACAGTACCTCGGGTGAGAGCGCGGAATAGTTTTCAGTGAATTCAGCGCGTCCCTTAATCATCAAATCGGCAGGGGAATAGCGGGCAATAGAATGGAAGAAAATGGCTTGTTCGATGGCCGGCACCAAGGCATGCCCAACTCCTCCTAACATGGCATGGTATGGCCAGATGGTAAGGGCAAACTTGCCCTTTTTTGCCAATGTTTGGGCATAATGAACCACCCGTGCCTGCCCATATTCCGAGCTGATACCAAATTGAGGGGCAATGGAAGGATTGAATTTCCAAGTCCCATTCAACAGATCATCAACTTGAAGATCACTGTAAGCGGTCGGATGTTCTCCGTTTTGATTGATAAAAAAGGCGGGGTGAAAAATTTGGAAGGCGCTATGGGTATCCAATGTGGCGGAAATACCGCTGATACTGGCAATGTTTCGAATGATAAATTCCTGAAGGCGTTGGTTGTCCTCCACGGCCGCGGTGCCGCTTCTGCCGCCCACAAAAAGCTCAAACCCTGGCAGGCAGAATGTATTTTGTACGTCGATCAACACCAATTCAGTTCTTAGAACATCTTCTGCCGCTGATTTCCATCCCATTTTCTGAGCGGATGATCGTGCTAAATGGGCAATTTCAGCGTAAGGAACCCTAAACAAATCCCCGGCAGACGCAAAGGGGTAATCGGATTGCGTTAATGACATCGTTTACTCCTGTATGGCTTTTTTCTTGAAGAATGAGGGCGCGCTGATTTTGACTGGTTTACATAAACGATTATCCATCAATCGGGTGCCAACCCGGGTATCGATCTTGCCCAATTGTTCATCGGCAATCGTAATCACAGTCGGAGCCTCATTGATGTAACGATGATTTAAAAGCTGGAAAAGTTTCTCCTGAGCCCAAGGGGTGGAGGATTGCGAGCCGAGATCATCCAGAATCAGCACAGGCGCGTGCCTTACCTCATCAAACAGTCGGTCATAAGATGTCGCCGAAGCTGGGCTGAAGGTTGCCCGCAGATGATCTAAAAGATCAGGTACCATGATGAACAAAGGCGGATCATTAGCCTCAGCAATAAAATTGGCGATAGATGCCGCAAGATGGGTCTTACCAGTGCCGTAACCTCCGGAGATGATCAACCAGCCTTTTGGCTTTTTGGCGAATTCAACGGCCGCCTTGACCGCTTTGTCGAGTGATCGTCGCTCCTCGAGATTGAGTTTCTCATCCTTGCGGTCAGAAAAATTTGCGAATGTCTTTGATGAAAGGGAAGAGAGCGTCGAGATCGGATTGTGGGTCGTATCGTTACCGGGTTGGCGGAAATCAGGCGCGGTAATTTCCACCTTGGTTACCAATTCCGGATCAGTAAGCCGCGAGCGAATACGCGGCTCAATATCTGCGATATCCAGATTGGTAGTAATCACGGTTGGCAGCTTATTGATATATCGATAATTGATGATTTGAAACAATTTCTCCTGCGCCCACGGGGTCGCATTCTGAGTGCCAAAATCATCCAGAATCAGCAACTGAATGTTGCGGATACGATCAAACTGTTCCTCAAATGTCGTATCAGGACTGTCATAAGAAAAACGCAGAGAATCTAAAAGGTCAGGAACCGTGAGGAATAAAGTTGGAACGGCTAATTGGACAGCCGAATTGCCAACCGCGGCCGCCAGGTGAGTTTTCCCACATCCATATGTACCACGTAATAGTAACCAGCCCTCCAGTTTACCCGCGAACCTTTTTGCGGCGTTAAATGCCACCTGCAAAGACTCAGCCTGGGTTCGGGGAAGGTTTAATTGTCCGCGTTGCTTAAAATTATCAAAAGT
Source organism: Anaerolineales bacterium (assembly GCA_035562755.1). GTDB lineage: Bacteria > Chloroflexota > Anaerolineae > Anaerolineales > Villigracilaceae > UBA5195. Next base: position 10,017 of record DATMWA010000009.1, on the reverse strand, counting down.
GAGATGATCTAATTCATCGAGATGACTGTAAGAAAACAATCGGTCACGAACAGCCGCGGTAATTTGAGATGCTCGACAAACGCAAGGCTCAATCTTGCCAAATTGAGGGTGCCCGACAGGTACATCGTATTGGATATAACCAACGCCATGACAAATTGGGCAGTCAGGATCACCTAATTGATCGGAGCGACTACTCTCCTTTGAGGAATTCTTCGAGGTCATTGTGGATTTGTTTTGCTGCATCAGATTTTTCAGTGTTTCGTCGATCCGAGAGGGTGCCATATCCTTCCTCCTTCCAGCGTTTTAAGATCGCCTCAATGTATTTCCAATTTCTTTTATTCATTTTAACCGCGATCTCAATCGCTTCCTTAATCCATTCAGCCGGGTAAATTTCACGGGCGTGAATCATTCCATCCGCGAGGATTGGGGTAATCGGTCCAATGTTGGTTTCATAAACGGTAAACAATTCTCCCAGAACGGAATCTGATTCCTGATGTGGAGCGGATTTGTCAGTCGGGTTGGTACCTTGCGGCAGAACCATAGTCGGGAAATAACGTTTCGCCGATATTTCCTCTTTTATCAGGAAAAGACCTTGTTCCACTCCCGCAGTCAGTGCGGATTCAAGCTCATTACCGTTAAAATGGCGGGAAAAGGAGTAATCCTTAACCAATTCCTCCCACGAAAACCCTGACTGCTCCAATTGGCACGCGTAGGAGTAGAGCACGAGTTTCAGAGTTGTGAGGTTTGTGATCTTGTCCAATCTGCTAATCAGCTCAAGCGGCAGCTGAAAGACCTGGCTTTCCGTGGATGGGGATGATTTGGTTTTACCCATCAGATCCTCGAGAGATCAACGTTTCGAGAAACAGCATTTTCAAATTTTGTCAAATTGCTTCGGAAAATCAAATCCACTACTCCGGTTGGCCCATTGCGATGCTTGGCGATTTTCAAATGGGTCACATTCGCCATGCCAGGGTCATTCGAATCTCGATAGATGAACATGACAATATCCGCGTCCTGCTCGAGCGAACCGGATTCGCGCAAGTCGGAGAGTTGTGGTTCTTTGTCAGACCTTTGTTCAACAGCCCTGGAGAGCTGAGCCGCGGCAAGGAGAGGAACATTTAATTCCCGAGCCAGTTGCTTGAGTGATCGAGAAATATGCGAGACTTCTTGAACCCGGTTATCGTTGCGCACTTCGGATGACATCAATTGAAGGTAATCCACCACGATTAAATCGAGCCCATCCTCAGACGCCAATCTCCGACATTTGGTTCGGAGCTGCATCGGGGTTAAACCAGGCGTATCATCCAAGAAAATCTTGGTCTCACCCAGACGGCTGATCGCCTCATTAAAAAGCGGCCAATCATCATCACTTAACTTACCCGTGCGCAGTTTTTGAGAATCAATACCGGTTTGCTGAGTTACCAGGCGTTGAGCTACCTGTTCATTTGCCATTTCAAGCGAGAAGACAGCCACCCTTTTTTTATGAACAACCGCGGCGTTGTTTACGATACTCAAGAGAAGCGCTGTTTTTCCCATACCAGGTCTTCCAGCGGTAATCAAAAAATCAGAAGGTTGCATGCCACTGAGCAAGTGGTCCAATGAGATAAATCCGGTTGGAACACCAACAAAATCCTCGCCGCGGCGGGCAAGTTCGCCAACATGATCATAATATTTCGAAAGGACTTCACGAATTAGTTCAACGTCATGCCGAATTCGCCGCTCTCCAACCGCGAAGATCGCCTTTTCAGCTTCGTTCATCACAGTCTCGATGACTTCTTTTTCGTTATAGGCCTTGATAGAAATATTCTTGGCGGCTTCAAGAAGTTTTCGGCGAATTGAGGTGGCTTCGATAATCTTGCCGTAAGCAAGGGCATGCAGGGTGGTGGGAACACTATTGAGGATGCGGACGAGATAAGATTGTCCACCAATCTCCTCAAGCCTGCCCATATTGGTCAGTTCTTCGGTAACCGTCAGTACATCAATCGGATTGTGCCGGTCATGTAAACTGACAAATGTTTCCCAGATAAAGCGTAAACGATGAATGTAAAAATCATCAGGCAGGAGGAATTGGGCTAGATCGTAATAAACTTCATTGTTGATCAGCACTGCCCCAATTACAGCTTCCTCTGCCTCTTGGCTGTGAGGCTGTGCGACTATTGAAGATGGGTCTTCGATGTAATAATTACTTTCCAGAGGGTAGTCCGCCATTCAATTACTCGTCTGTTTTCAAGTCCGAATCATCTTCGGAACTTTCTTCATCGATATTTTTTAAAAAATCCTCAAAAATGGATAAACGGTCATTATCCTCTGGATCTTCTTTTACCGGCGGGCTGGCTGGCTTTGGTTTGGATTTTTGTTCACCAAAAACATCATCCGCTACTGAAGGCTTTTTCTGGTCAAGATCTTCCTCGGGAAGAACTCCTGCCGCGTCCATCACTTCTGGTGATACTAAAATAGGAACTCTTGCTCTAACGGCAAGGGCTATCGCGTCCGATGGACGCGAATCAAGCATATATTCCTGCCCGCCTGCCTCAAAAACAATGTTCGCGTAAAAAATATCTTCCCGCAGGTCTATAATATCAATCCGCTTGATATGCGCGTCAAACAAGACGAACAAGTTACGCAAGAGATCATGCGTCAGTGGACGGACAATCTCGATCTCGTTCAAGGCAACTGTAATCGCTTCAGCCTCATATGGGCCAACCCAAATCGGGATATAGCGAGTCCCTTCCCGCTCGCGTAAAATTACCAGACGCTGCGGTGACATCAAGCTGACTCGAATGTTATCGATGCGAACTTCGATCATATTGGACATAAAAAAGCTCCTATCGGTGTGGTAATTTTACACTAATTCAATTGGGCTACATAAATTTTTTAAACGGAACCAAATCCTTTTATAATTGCAAAATGTTTTCAAAACGCCTTATTTCATTTCTCTCACTCGAAAAACTCAGCGCCGCCATCGCCCTGACGAGTGGCTGGTTTGGAGGACTTCTAACGGTTGCCCAAGCCTGGCTGCTGGCTACAATTATCGACGCGGTTTTTCTTCAAAAACAAGATCTTCAACAAGTTTGGGCTTATATGCTTTGGCTTTTGGGGGTTTATTTCGCTAAAGCTGGTTTAATCTTCATTTCCGACTATTCAAGCTCTCATCTTGCCATTCGTGTAAAAAATTCTTTACGCGATAACACTCTGAACAAGATTGCCGAATTAGGACCAATTTACGCGACCGGAGAAAAAACTGGTGAGCTCTCGCTCACTCTGCTGGATGGAATAGAATCCATCGACGCTTACTATAGCCAGTATCTGCCTCAATTAGTGTTCGCCTTAGCCATTCCGACCACTATGCTATTTTTTGTTTTTCCCTTGGATACCTTGACCGGAGTGGTCTTCATTATCACCGCGCCATTGGTGCCCTTTTTCATGATCTTGATCGGCCGCTACGCGGAAAGCCTTACCGAAAAACAATATGGAACGCTTTCGATTCTGGCTGCACACTTTTACGATGTTCTTCAAGGCATTACCACCCTCAAAATCTTTGGCAGGTCAAAGGGCCAGGCTGGAATGATCCGGGAAATAAGCGACCATTATCGTGAAATCACAATGAAGGTATTACGGATTACATTCCTTTCCTCCCTGGCGCTTGAATTGCTAACCACCCTTAGTACCGCCATCATCGCGGTTGAAATCGGTTTGCGTCTGATCTACGGCAACATTCAGTTTCAACAAGCCTTTTTCCTGCTGATCCTTGCCCCTGAGTTTTATTTTCCACTTCGCCAACTCGGCCTCAAATTTCATGCCGGGATGTCAGGCGTCACCGCCTCAAAAAGGATTTGGCAGATTCTTGATACAGATCTTCCCAAGGTTGAACTTTCTAGGGGCAAACCTGACTTTGTGCCTCAACCTTTAACCATGGATTTTAAAGAAATTCGGCTTGAGAATATTACTTTTAAATATCCAGGTAGAAATCTCGACTCGCTGATTGAGGTCGATCTCGTGCTCAATCAGGGCAATACCGCTCTAATCGGCGCGACTGGCTCTGGGAAATCTACGATAAGCAGCTTGTTAATGCGCTTCATCGAACCAGACCAGGGATTAATTATGGTGGATGGCAAACCATTAACCGCGATACCCGCGAATGCCTGGCGCGGATCCATTTCCTGGGTACCTCAAAATCCCTACCTATTCTTCGATTCAGTTCGAGAGAATCTTCTGATATCACAACCTCAGGCATCTCAACAAGACTTGGAGCTGGCTTGTCAGAAAGCCGGTATTCTGGAGACAATTCTCGCCCTGCCAGAAAAATTTGAAACTCGCGTTGGAGAACGTGGATCCTTCCTTAGTGGAGGTCAGGCCCAAAGAATCGCCATCGCCAGGGCATTTCTTAAAAACGCACCCATTATTATTCTCGATGAGCCAACCTCAAATCTGGATGTGGAGACCGAGCAAGATCTTACCAAAGCGATCCGCGAGCTGACCCAAAACAAGATTACCCTGACCATCGCCCACCGTCTGAACACGATCATCGGAGCCAATATGATTTACCTTTTAGAAAAAGGCAGGATTGTCGATTTTGGAAGTCATGCGGAAATGCTTGATCGAGGCGGAGCTTACAAAAACTATCTTTCCCTCCACAGCCATTCATCCATATCCTCGGAGGGTGAAACCAGATGAAAACTTTAAGGCAGCTAATCAGTTTTCTTAGACCAAATAGTAAGGAAGTGGTTCTTTCTATCTTATTTTCCACACTAACCATTGGCTCGAGTGTGAGCTTGCTCATGACCTCCGCCTATCTCATTTCAAAAGCCGCCTTACAGCCTTCCATCGGTGAGATTAGTGTCGCCATCGTGGGCGTGCGTTTCTTTGGAATCTCTCGCGGCGTGTTTCGTTACATCGAACGTCTCGTATCCCATAGCGCATCCTTCAAAGTTTTGGCGGATATCCGCGTCTGGTTATACAAAGCCATCGAACCAATCGCTCCGGCGGGAATTTCAAAATTCAAATCCGGAGATCTCCTCAATCGCCTTATCGCGGATGTCGACACCCTTGAAAACTTCTATGTGCGGGTATTTTTACCACCGGTGGTTGCCTTGGTAATCGTGTTTGGTGTATCCGCATTCATGTTGATCTTTTCACCGCTGGTTTCGCTCGTTTTGTTCCTCAGTCTGGCGTTAGTAGGGGTTGGCCTTTCGACCTTGGCGCTCATTGCGGGTAAAAAATCCGGAGGCGATAGTATCTTGTATCGCAGCATTTTGCGTGAGGAAATCATAGACCTGGTAAACGGCTTGCCTGAATTGGTGCTCTTCAATCGCGTCAGGGATGCCATCCAAGATATTCACCAAGCCGCAAAAAAGTATTACCAGGCACAAATTACCCTCAGTTTATTAGCCGCCATACAATCCGCAGCTACCAGCCTCATTGTTGGGCTTACGGTATGGGTGCTTCTATTAATTACGATCCCCATGGTCTCATCTGGTAAGTTAGATGGAATCTACCTGGCGGTCATCGTTTTAGGCGCTATGGCGAGCTACGAGGCGGTACAGAATCTACCTCCCGCCATGAATTTGCTTGGATCAAATATTCGGGCAGCTGATAGGGTATTCGAGTTAGCTTCTCCAGCGGAATCAACAACCAGGGAATTAAAAAGGTTACCTGCGTCAACCGGTCGAAATATCCAATTTAACAAAGTGACCTTTCAATACAATCAAACCCCCGTCCTTCGGGATGTCAGCTTTGAACTCGCACCCGGTAAAAAAATTGCCATCGTGGGACCAAGCGGTGCGGGAAAATCAACGATCACCAATCTCCTCCTCCGTTTCTGGGAACCTGACTCCGGGCAGATTTTGATTAATGGCATTTCCCAGATAGAGATTGACCCGGAAGGAATCCGCTCCCTGTACAGTGTGGTGAGTCAAAATACTTTCCTCTTCAACACCTCGATTCTGGAAAACTTAAAAGTTGCCAATTCCGAGGCAGAGATGGACGTGATTACGAAAGTCTGCCAATCGGTTGAGTTCGACGAATTTATAGCCACACTTCCAAAAGGATATAACACCATCATCGGGGAACGCGGATATCAATTTTCTGGCGGAGAAAGACAACGCCTGGCAATTGCCCGCGCCATTTTAAAAGATGCGCCAATTCTATTGCTGGATGAGCCGACCGCAAATCTCGATCCGGCCACCGAAGAAAGAATCCGCTCGACACTCAAGCTCAATTTCGCGGATAGATCCATGATCTGGATCACTCACCGGCTTTCTGGTTTGGAAGATATGGATGAGATTATTGTGCTTGCGAATGGTGAAGTAATCGAGCGAGGCAATCATGCTGATTTATTGAAGGCCGATGGACGTTTCGCGAAAATGGTTGCGACAGAATTTTTCTAAAATCAAGCCTTAGATAATACGCTGACCTTTTTGGGGTTTAAACTGATTTCATCGCCCTTTTGCACCTGGGTCGGGAGATTAAATTTGTAAGTTTGGTTTAACTCGATCTGAAAACCTTCCCGGTCAAATATCACATCGGTCACCGTTCCTCGAATTGGACCAGTTGGATCCAACTCGACATCAGGACGAATCAGCAGAACCGCATTTTCTTCCGCGCATTCAATCATCCTGGTTGGGAATATACCTATTGGCGTTTTCCATCCCTTATCACCTTTGATTGCCTCGAGAACATTACCGAGGCCCATGAATTCAGCCACCCAACGATTCGCGGGATGATCAAATATCTCTTTTGGTTCAGCAGCCTGGGCAATCACGCCATTATTCAACAGGATAATCCGATCCGCGATGGCGAATGCCTCCTCCTGGTCATGGGTCACATAAATCGAGGGTAATTTAGTTTCACGCAATATCGAGCGTAACTCCTCAAGTAGCTCTTGTTTCATTTTTCGATCGAGAGCCCCGAGCGGTTCATCCAACATTAAAAGCATCGGTTCCACAGCCAGCGCCCGTGCCAGAGCGACCCTCTGTTGCTCCCCACCCGAAAGATCAGATACCCCTCGATTGAGCGAATCTTCCAAGCCAACCATTTTAGCGAGGTTGTCAACCTTTTCCTTGATCCGCAATTCATCCCACTTTTGCCGGCGCATCCCGTATTCAATATTTCCTTTTACGCTCAGGTGTGGAAATAAGGCGTAATCCTGGAACATTAAGCTAAAATTGCGCTTATGGGTAGGAACGTTTGCAAGATCACGCCCAAGCCATAAAATCTTACCTCTCTCAGGTTCTTCCAACCCAGCGACCATCCGCAACAAGGTACTCTTGCCCGAACCGGATGCCCCAAGCAGGCAGACTACCTCACCGTGCTCAACTTTAAATGAGACCCCTTTTAACAACGGAAGCCCGTCAAACGATTTATGGATCTCGATGATCTCTAACATTTCACATCAACCTTCCCACACAGACCGTTTATTGTTTATACTAACCAATATCATCGATTACCATTGTAATCTGATCTTAGGTTTGGAGGCAGAGATTGACGTTGTTTGGCGGTATTGAAGGCGGTGGAACAAAATTCATCTGCGCGCTGGCGGAGGATGAAAACCATATCATTGATGAGACCCGTTTCCCAACGGGAACTCCTCTTGAGACTGTACAGCGGATAACCGAATTTTTTCAAAAGCATCTTCACACAGGCAAATCCATTCAACGCATCGGTTTGGCGAATTTTGGTCCAATCGATCCGGTTCTTGGTTCAAGCACATATGGCAAGGTCCTTGCGACCCCAAAGCCTGGATGGACAAATTTCGACATCGTAAAAGCCATAGAATCAACTCTGCTTGTGCCGGTAACCTTTGATACCGATGTCAACGGGGCTGCCCTCGCTGAAGCCAAATGGGGCGCCGGAAGCGGATTGGAAGGGGTTCTATATCTCACAATTGGTACAGGGATCGGCGGAGGCTATTACATTAATGGAAAAGTTATCCATGGAATGCTTCATCCGGAAATGGGACATATATTAATTCCTCACGATTTTGTACGCGATCCTTTTCCGGGGAGCTGCCCTTTCCATGCGGATTGTTTTGAGGGTTTAGCAAATGGACCGGCTCTCGAAAAACGTTGGGGACAAAAAGCAGAAACTCTCGCGGCGGATCATCCTGCCTGGAAGCTCGAAGCAGAATATATCTCCTTGGCTTTGTTCAATTACATTCTTATTCTCTCCCCTCGCAAAATTATTCTGGGTGGAGGTGTTTCCAAGCAAATTCAAATGATACCGATGATCCATGCTCGCGTAAAACAGCTTTTAAATGGTTATGTTCATTCAGATCTGGTGAATGAAGAAATCGAGAATTACATTGTTCAGCCAGGTTTGGGGGAGAAGGCTGGCATTCTTGGCGCGCTTGCGCTTGCCATGGTGGCCGAAAGTACCAAAAAGGAATAATCGAAATGACCAAAAACCCATCCACATCAAACGCTGACCTTACCACCGCGCTGAGAGAAATTACCTTGGCTGAGCTTTACCGTTCGGAAGGAAAGGATGGCAAGGCCCGGGTCTGCGCCCGAAGAGCGGTTGGTTTCGCCCTGGCTGCCCGTCACCCCAACGAACCTCGTTACAAAACCATGAATTCCATGAACCTCATTCGCGAAGCGCGCTCGGAGCCCGATTTAACGGACGAGGTCGCCAAATATCTTGATCAAATGGTGGCAAGGGTAGACGAAAATTTTGAACTTCCCGTTGAGATTGACCTGATTGACTCCGCCCGAAGAATCATTCATTTTTACTTTCCGGAGGAATCCGGCCAATGATTCTTGTCACGGGCGGTACAGGTTTTATTGGTAAACCGCTTTTACGAATGCTTAACGATAACGGTTTGCCGGTCAGGGTTTTAGTGAAACCTTCCACCAAAACTCCCGATCTTCCCAAGGGTGTACCCCTGGACATCGCCGTTTCCAACCTCTCAGACCAACGAGCACTTCGACCGGCATTTAAAGGTGTCGATACCATCATCCACCTCGCCAGCGCTGAATCTTTAGGGGCCAAAGGAAATATGCTTGAAGTGGACGCTATTGGTACAAAAAATTTAGTAGACGTAGCCGCGGACGCCAAAGTGAAACGCTTTATTTTTATCAGCCAACTTGGCGCGGACCGTGCCTCATATTATCCAGCCTTGAAAGTAAAAGGAATCGCTGAAGACCACATCCGGAAAAGCGGAATTCCTTTCATCATCCTGCGTTCCGCTATGATCTATGGCCCGCAAGACCACTTTACTGTGCCCCTTTCTCGTCTCATCAAAGTTTTACCTTTTATTTTTCTTCCAGGCGGTGGAAACAACCTTCTTCAACCGATTGGACTGCAAGATGTGCTCACCTGTCTTCTATGGAGTCTTGAACCAGAAAACCTGCTTAACCAAACTTTGGATATCGCCGGGGCGGAATACCTCAGCTTTAATCAAATCGTTGATGACATTGAAAACACGATCGGTGTCAAAAAACGCAGGATTTCGGTAAGCCTGCCGCGTTACCGCTCGCTGACTCTTTTCCTGGCGGGAATGATTCGCGGGGTCGATTTTTCAACCTACTGGGTCGATCAATTATCTTATGACCGTACTTGCCCGGTTGACAGTGTTCTCCGTAATTTTGGCTTTTTACCTGCCCGTTTCTCATATTCATTAGATTACCTCAAGCCAAACAATCAATAAATCATGAAAAAATTACTTAAATTTACCTCCTCTCCTGATATTCTCGTCCATGCTCAAAACATCCTCGGTGAAGGGCCAATCTGGGATTCAGCCGCAAATTCACTTTTGTGGGTGGACATTATCCCTGGCAAGATCAATCAACTTGAGTTTGGTTCGTTAACCCGAACCGAATTTTCCCTCAATAAAATGGTTGGCTGCGTAGGACTTACCAATCAAAATAGATGGATCGCGGCTGTCGAGCGATCGCTAGGATTGTTTGACCCACTTACCCATCGCTTCGAAACCCTTTTATCGGTTGAAGAAAACCTTCCGCGGAATCGCTTCAATGATGGAAAATGCGCTCCAGACGGTAGTTTCATTGTGGGCAGTATGGA
>DATMWA010000008.1:0-4279 GCA_035562755.1 Anaerolineales bacterium | reverse complement strand
TTCGCGGTAGGCGCGGCGGTTTTCCTCGGTGCACTCCACACCCACGGCATCGAAGCGCTTCTTGATGGTGGCGTTGGATTCGTCGATGGCGATGATGCCTTTGCCGGCGGCAACCATGGCTTGGGCGATTTCGGGGAGCTGTTCAATACTCATGTGGGCATTCCGCTGGGGTGGTTTAAGGAAGCCGATATTATACCCCAAGCCCCGCCGTGGTCGGTAAAGCCCATGAAATGGCTAGTCTTGAGGCAAATCCGCCTTAACCCGCGCAAAATGCTGTTCTGGAGATTTTACAACAAACCGCTCCGCTATTAAATCGGCTTGGCTTTCGGTTAGGGCTTGTTCAATATCGGAATTATCTTTGGTTTTCATATTGTTTGCGCTTGAATCTGCGACCCTATTTAACACCATTTTTGGCAATAAAAATGGCAGCTTCTTCAGCAGATACAGGAATCACACTCCAATTAAAATGTGAATATAGCTGCGGCTTCATATTAGTGTCTTTTATTTTGGCTTTAATCTTGAATAGTTTTCCAACATTCTGCTTATTTCTGAAGCTGCTTGAACATTCCACAAGCATGTCAACATCTAGTCCTTGCCCTGTCAAAGGCCGAGCACGGTACTGATGTTTTGATGCCTCACCATAAGCTTGGTAAACTTCGACAATCACATATCTGTACATAAGCAAAACCTCTACACTGACTATTTAATCTCATATCTAACCATCCAAGGGAATAACTCACTGAGTTTAACCGTCGAAATCTGAAAAATCTCAATACTCTTTCCACGGCCATGTTGATATACCAAATTTTCGACCGGAATCTCGCCTCTCGGCACCAAAAAAACGCGAGCATCACTCGGGTAAACTGCAACAAAGAATATGTGCGTGTAAGGATCAGATGGCCGTATTTGTCTCCAGCATAGTGTTGGAGACTTGCCACTATTCATTAAGACAACGGTAGAAAGCTTTACTTCAATTAACCTTCCCTCGGAATTCAGGTCGTACCCTACGCTATTATTTTTAGCTTTAATTCCACCAAGTATCGAAAGGGCTAAATCTTCGCCAATTATTCCTATTCTCGCAGGCGGCAAAGACCTTATCCATTCATTTGGCTTACCCGACCACATGGGATCAATCCTAGTGCGTGATAGCTTTGAAAAAGACTCCTGCGCTAATAATGACATTAGGTTTACAGATCCTCCAAACGCTCGACATTTCTGCCCGGTAATAAAACTTAAGGTGCATATGTACGGATTTGAACCGAAATAGCACACCCCCAACCACCATCCATAATCCTGGCTACTGCTTAGCTGTCATCAATTATTTGGCGCACCTCATAAATCCAAAATTCTTGAGCAAGAATATCACTGCATTGATGCCCCGCATACTGAACCAAACTTTAACGCCACGGCGCGCCAACGAAACCTTAGGGACAATATCGTCAACGCGGGCATTCGGGTTTTTTGATATCCCTACCTATTATGATAGAAAATATTTTGTCATTTTTCTTCTCTTCACGTATTATCGATTCATAATCATTTGGTTTACAGTTATATGTTTTATCATATATCCATTGATCACCATTATCTTTCAACATAGACTCCACCCACCCATTCTTGCCATCTGGAAGACTTCCTTCAATCATAAAATCAAGATTTTTATTGTACCTAGCGCCCTTAGAGTAGCTATACAACACTGGATCAGCAGCATTGCCGCAGCCATAAATGCAATCTGATAAATATATTGCATTACTAAATATTTCTTCAAACTCACCAAAAGTCATTTTTCTTAAATCCGAAATTGGGCGATCAGAATCCAAAAATTTATTTAAGTCGAATGTACAATCTTCAGTAACTGTTAGTCCTATCTCATGAATCACACTTGATTGCGACCTCATTAAAACTTCGCAACCATCTACTTTGTATATCCTTAAATCATCGTATGTTCGCACCGATGGACCAGTTATGTGTTCAAAATAACCAATATCTGCACCTATCATGTCAGGTTCAAATATTTTTTCAATTCCAGTTTTTTCTGATCTTGCAAGGGCACGATTTGAAGCCGCCGACATTAAAATAAAGACCGCAATTATCAAAGTAATTTGATTCCGCATAATTATTTCCTTTATACAACATCAATTTTTTTTAACGAAGAGTGTAAACAACCCAATCAAACTCATCCCTGTATTGCCTTGCCAAATTTTCATCCATAATTTGACTATACTCAAGAATTTTAAAGTCTTCACCTAGTTCATATGTTTCCGCCAAACGATCAGCCCAAACAGAATCCGGAACAACTACCGATGCAGATTCTGAATCAAACAATAATTCATCAGTGCGAATTCGCCATTCGCGTTCCCAAGTGAAGTCAATTGGACTCGTTTCATTGGGCTCATAACGAACATGGCGCCATTTATGACTATCTGGTAACTCTATATACTCTGAGTCTGACTGGTAAATAACTGGTCTTCCGCCCTTCTGAAAAACCCATTTTTTTTCTAAAATTACCCCAAATTGTGAATAACGAGAATACGCAACAGGGTTCAACAGCCCTTCCGCAAGTTCAGAAAGCGGAGCCTCAGTAAAACATACACAACTGTGACCACCTTTTATGCATCCAGAACTTGAAATAATCCGTCTCTCTTTGAGAATTGACTGAATATTAGAAAACGCAACATCATCTGATTCACCTTTAGTAAAATGAATAAGCTTTTCTGAAATATCTTTTCTAGCCATAGTTTTCACAGATTAATGATAAATAGCTCGCTGTAAGAATCATATATTCTAAGCAGCCTTAACTGAAGCATTCAACTGCAAGCCCAGCGCATTCATTACTCGCAAAATGGTGTCAAAATCCGGTGCGCGCTCGCCAGAAAGCGCTTTATAAAGGCTTTCCCGTGAAAGCCCTGCATCGCGAGCCACTTGCGTCATGCCATTCGCGCGAGCAATGTCACCGAGCGCTTTGGCTATAAAAGCGGCATCGCCATTCGCCTCTTCAAAACAGGCTTCGAGATACGCCGCCATTTCTTCCGGCGTACGAAGATGTTCGGCAATATCATAACGGCTTGTTTCAACTTTACTCATACATTGCAATGTAGCCTTGTGGCTACACATTGTCAAATTAAACCCACGCAGACAACCCGCATTCCAAGGCCAGAAGCTTTTCCTTGGCCTTCAAGCCGCGGGCTTAGCCGACCAGCTCGCCTTTGCTACCGATGATTTAATTGCAGGGAAAGATGATGGATATGGCATTCGGGCCGTTGGAGCCAGTAACCGGCCCTGAGCCCCGTACAAAAAAAGTCTAGATCCCCATCCGGGACCGGCCGATATACAAAGCCAGGATATCCAGGACGTTCTTGAGATTCCCGATATCTGTGTTGTATGGGGCGTAATCATCAATGGTGGCACCGGGGTTCCATTGTTCCAGGCGCAGTTCACCCGAAGGGGTCATGACCCTGATCTCGATTTTGGCCCCGTCCAGCACGATGGTCTCCCCGCGCTTCGGGGACGCCTTGACCGCCGCAGCGAAATCGAACGGCTGCAGGCCGACCGCCTGGATTTCATCAATCACACGCTTCGAGGCCGAACCGGCGCTGATACGGTCGACCAGTTCGCCGTCCTTGTACTGGTAGCCATCCAGCATCGGCCCGACTACGCCGGGTATGTCGTTGCGGTAAAACACGAAGCCGGTGGTTCCCTCGCGCTTTGCCCCTGTGGCCCGCTCGGTGATCTTGATGGAGGCGAAGAATTCACCGCGCGGCTTCACGTCGCTTAAAACATGCGCCGATACGGTATGGCCTGCTGAACAACACAGCAGCACGGACAAAATTGCCGAAGCGAACCGGCGCATATTCATGGGCGTTTACAGATCCCCCAACCCCTCGGTCTTGCCGCCCTCGGCCACGGCCAGCAGGCGCATGGTGTTGGTGGCGCCGTGCTGTTCCATGTGGTCGCCGCTGGTGATCAGCACGCGGTCGCCGGCCACCAGGAAGCCTTGGTCGTACAGCTGCTTGACCGCCTTGCGCGCGGCCACGCGCATCGACTGTCCTTCGCTGTCGAAATTGATCGGATACACATCGCGCATCAGGCTCATGCGCCGGCGCGCGTAGCCGAAACGCGACAGGCCGAACAGCGGCACGTTGGCGCGGAAGCGTGACAGGTAGCGGGCGGTGCCGCCGGATTCGGTCAGCGCGATGATGCCGCGCAGGCTGATGTGTTCGGCCACGAACATCGCCGCCATGGCGATGGCCTGGTCGACGCGCTGCAGGTCGCGCGGCGCTTT
>DATMWA010000007.1:0-38108 GCA_035562755.1 Anaerolineales bacterium | reverse complement strand
TCAATGATCTTGGTGATTACGCCAGCGCCCACGGTCAAACCGCCTTCGCGAATCGCGAATTTGGCGCCTTGCTCCAAAGCCACAGGTACAATCAGTTCTACCGTCAGGTTAACATTGTCGCCCGGCATAACCATCTCTACGCCCTGTTCCAGGGTGATCGATCCGGTTACATCCATGGTACGAATGTAGAACTGCGGCCGGTAGCCATTCACGAACGCCTTGTGCCGTCCGCCTTCTTCTTTCTTCAGTACGTACACTTCCGCCAGGAATTTCTTGTGCGGGGTGATCGATTTCGGCTTGGCCACTACCTGACCACGCTCTACGTCGGTGCGCTCTATGCCGCGCAGTAACAATCCTACGTTGTCACCCGCCTGACCTTCATCCATCGATTTGTGGAACATTTCCACACCCGTACATACACTGTCCCGGGTGGCGCGCAAGCCAACGATCTCAACCGGATCGCCAACATGGATCACGCCTCGGTCAATACGTCCTGTTACCACGGTGCCGCGTCCCTTGATCGAGAACACGTCTTCTACCGCCATCATGAACGGTTTCTCGGTCTCGCGTACCGGCTCCGGTATGTATTCGTCAATCACTCGCAGCAATTCGCGAATCGGCGCGTATTCGGCGGCGTTCGGGTCGGTGCTGCTGCTCTCCAATGCCGTTCGAGCTGATCCTCGCACGATCGGGGTCGCGTCTCCAGGAAATCCCTGGTTGCTCAACAGTTCCCGCAGTTCAAGTTCTACCAGTTCCAACAGCTCAGGATCGTCCATCAGGTCGATCTTGTTCAGGAAAATTACGATGCTCGGTACGTTTACCTGTCGGGCTAACAATACGTGCTCGTAGGTCTGCGGCATCGGGCCATCCGGAGCCGCTACTACCAACACCGCGCCATCAACCTGCGCCGCTCCGGTAATCATGTTCTTGATGTAGTCACGGTGTCCGGGCATGTCTACATGCGCGTAGTGCCGCTTCGGAGTCTCGTATTCCACATGCGCAATGTTGATCGTGATCCCACGCGCTTTTTCTTCCGGCGCGTTGTCGATCTGATCATACGCTTTGACCTCGCCCGCTCCGTTTACCAGCGCAGCCACTTTCGTGATCGCCGCGGTCAACGTCGTCTTGCCATGGTCAATGTGTCCCATGGTTCCTACGTTCAGGTGGGGTTTAGTTCGTGTAAATTTTTGCTTAGCCATCTTCCTCTCCTCAAAGAGTTCCAAATAAAAATTTTCCAATCAGCGCTGAGCCCTCAATGGGATTTGAACCCATGACCCCAGTCTTACCAAGACTGTGCTCTACCATCTGAGCTATGAGGGCGGTCGCCCTTTTACAACACGGAATGGTGGGCAGTACAGGATTCGAACCTATGAAGGCGTCCGCCAGCTGATTTACAGTCAGCCCCCTTTGGCCACTTGGGTAACTGCCCATTTCCGTTTGTCAAGTCATCACTGACTCGTGTTTGGTCCCAATCATTCAGAGCCAAACACCAGTCAATCATGGAGCCGACGACGAGAATCGAACTCGTAACCTCACGCTTACAAGGCGTGTGCTCTGCCGATTGAGCTACGTCGGCGGGCTAATCGCTCCCGCTTTAAGCGGATTGATTATAACCGAAGGAAGTCTGGTAATCAAGGGTTTACCCTCCAATTTCCCACGCATTCCTCCGAATTTACTCAAACCAATGAGAAGAAAGTTTATCATCAACCCCCTTTAACGTCAAGGAAAGCGGCTTAAACCACCCAGCCCGGGGCTGGGTGAACAAACGTATTTTGCCCTGCCATTTTTAACCACCAAACCGCCAATTAAGGCGGCTTTTGCAATCATTTTGACATGTTATTTAAACCATTTGCTATTAAGATATATAATACATGAAATTATGCATAATCATTATAAGGCGTTAGATATGATAAAAATCAAACATAATCAAAATGGTCAGGCTTTAGTATTGATCGCGGTTGCAATCGCCGCCTTGATCGGGTTCGCGGGGCTGGCAATTGATTCCGGCATCGCCCTCTCGGACAGATCCAAGGCTCAGGCAGCCGCTGACAGCGCCGCCATGACCGCCGCGGTTCAGTTCAGCGGCAACCAAACCTCCGCGATTAACGCCGGCATGAATATCGCCGATCTTAACGGATTTGACAATGATGGCACAACCAACACGGTTACCATCCAGGCAGCCAACGCCAATAGCGAATGTGTCAGTGGAAACGGCCGTCAATTTACGGTAACCATAACCTCTGTGGTTCCCACCACCTTTTCCAGCGCCTTTGGCATTGAATCAAACACGAATCATGTTGAGGCAATTTCGCTTAAGTGCCTGGGCTCCAATGGTCCACTGTTCAATGGAAGCGCGGTGGTTGGTTTATCCCCTTACGGATACAGTTATCATTCAGGCAACTCGAATACCGCCGAATGGACGATTACCGGCGGTGGTATTTTTGCCAATAATGACGCCTATTCCAAACGAACCACCTCAGTTACTTTTCTACCTTCCGGCGGTGGTAATTGTGTCACCGCGGTTGGAGACGCGAGCTCAAATTGGAGCTGTACACCCAGCGAATACCAAACCGGCCAGGCAATCCCTTATACCTACAATTCAATGAAAGCCTTGTTTCCCTACCCAAGCTGCCCTGAAGAGGCGATAGCGGTTGAAATCAGCGGAACGATCCACGAAGCTCCCGGGTATGAAGGGCAAGGTTCGAACGTCTCTTCCTGGGAGGGAGACTACGCTCCCGGGGTTTACTGCATCAATGACCCCGACGGCAATTACCACGGATCCATCACAGGCAGCGATGTAACTTTCTATCTGCGCGGCGATGTCGATTTTAAATTCAATGGCGGCGGCTATTTTGGCGCTACCGCCCCTACCTCCGGGCCTTACAAGGGAATCCTGGTTTTGGGAGATCCGCTCGGTGCTGATAACCCCGATGCTCCTCTGCCTTACGATCAGGACTGCACCCAAGCCGCCGAATTTCGAGGGAATGGAACCGCTATGTCGATGGGTACAATCTACCTGCCGGCCGCCTGTATCGATTTCCGCGGAAACGCTGACGGCGCCTTGCAGCGCACACAGCTGATTGGTTACCAGGTTACCTCCAATGGTAATTCCGGTGTCGCGATCAATTTCAGCGCGAATGACAATTATCAAACGAGTTCGCCAGGTATGCTCCAACTGCTCCGCTGACAACGAAGCAAAAACCCACCGAGGTTTGGCTATCCGATAAAATCCTGCTGAACCAGAGTCCACTTCAAAATAAATTAGGAAAGCCTCAAAACCGGGTTATGACCAGTTTTGAGGCTTTCCTATAAGAAAACGATGCTTTTATGGCAGGTTACTTCGAAAAGCCCTGCCAAATCAGCTTGAAATTTGTCTCTCGTTCAATTCTCGCTCGCGGGAAACAAAACCGTCTGGCGTTTTAGATTGACCAATTATCCACCCAGCTCATTTTTCACCGCGTGATTGGCCAGCCAGGCTTGCCGCCGCTGGAAAAGCCCCGGCACCACCCGGTTGGCATCCGCGATCATCTCCCCCAGATCGGCGTTGAGCAGCTTCCCCTCATCCACCAAAATCTTTCCCTTGACCATGGTCAGGCTCACATCGCCTCCCCTTACCGCGTGGACGAGATTGTGGTGAAGGTTTCCCTCTTTGCCGCCCAAAAGCGGGGTCATGCGCGGAGTATCGGTTCTGACTCCGATTAAATCAGCCTGTTTTCCCACTTCCACACTGCCGATCTCCCCGTCCAAACCCAGGGCAGCAGCGCCTCCTCTGGTCGCCATCCCCAAAACGTCCCAGGCGTTCAGGGCAGCCGCGTTCAAGCCGCTGAATTTCGCCAGCAAGCTGCTCACTTTCATTTCCTCAAATAAATCCAAATTGTTGTTTTCTTTTTCGCCGTCTGTGCCCAACCCAACCTTTACCCCCGCCGCCAACAGTTTTTCAACCGGCGCGGCGCCGCTTGCCAATTTCATATTGCTGACCGGATTATGGGCAACCCCAACCCCTCGGCGGGCAAGGATGGCGATTTCCTCCTCGTCCAACCAAACACAATGGGCTAAAAGAACCCGGTGCGCGTCCAGCAGACCAAATTTTTCCAGGGCCTGCACTGGTTTGATTCCGTATCGTTTCTTCGTCTCAGCGACATCGAACTTGCTCTCCCCGCTATGGGTATGGAAACCAGTTTGATAAGTGTGGGTCAGCTCTACCGCTCTTTTCCAGGCATCCGGAGTGGCATAAAACATATGCTCCAATCCGACCCAAACCTGAATTCTGCCATCCTCCGCGCCATGCCAGGTATTAAGCAGTTCCTCATTACTATCCAAAGTTTCAAAGTAATCATGGTCCGGATGCTCGGCAGCGTAAGGCACCAAAACCGATCGTAATCCCAATTGGCTGGCTGCTCTGGCGCTGCCATCCATGTAACGCCACATGTCCACCACCGTGGTAGTGCCACTCAGCAAACTTTCGGCATAGCACAGGCGGCTGGCGATCTCGGCTTCCAGCGGGTTAAGTACCCGGTGCATCGGGTCTATGTAGCGGGCAAGCCACTCCCAAACCGGTAAGCCTTCCGCTGTTCCGCGCAGCAAACCACTATGCATGTGGGCATTGACCAAGCCCGGCATCAGCAGTTGATTTTCCATCCGCTTATACAGAGCATCTGGCGCGCGACGAACCGCCTCATCTACTGGCTTAATTAACTCGATCCTGCCATCTTCACCCACCAACACCGCGTGGTTGGCAAGCACCTCATTTTGGGAATTCATACTGATGATATGGTCGGGGACGAGCAGAATTTGAGTCATGGCTTGCTCCTGTATTTAATAATAATAGATTCAAGATCACGATCAAGGATCTTTGGCTTGCTTTCATTTTAACACCCTCACCGCGGAGCCCTATGATATAATGGCGCAAATTTATTGAATCATCAATTTATTAAAGGAAGCCATGCTCCTGAAAGTGGATATTACCTATTGCGCGGTTTGACACTACACCACCCGGGCCGTGAGCCTGGCAAGCGCTCTGCTGGAAGGTTATGAAGCTGAAATCGAATCGATAACCCTCATCCCTTCTGATGGCGGGCGATTTGAGGTAATGGTGAATGGGGAATTAATTTACTCCAAACTACGAACCAATCGGCACACCGATCCTAATGAAATCGTGGGATTGCTGAAAGAGAAAAATCTGATCTAAAAGGAAACCAAGCCATGCCAAAAAAGGGAAGGGTTTTTTCCGGCGCGCGGCCAACCGGACGCCAGCATTTGGGAAATTATCTTGGAGCCATGAAAAATTATGTCGCTCTCCAGGAAAATTTTGATTGTGTTTATTGCATTGTGGATGTGCATGCCCTTACCACCGTCGATACCACCCAGGAAATCCGTCAGAACACCTACGATATGGCCCTGGATTGGATTGCCGCTGGTATTCGCCCGCAGGAATCGATTATCTTTGTTCAAAGCCATGTTCCCCAGGTAATGGAGCTTCACACCTACCTTTCGATGGTAACTCCGCTTGGAAAACTGACCGACCTGCCCACCTTCAAGGAAAAAGTCCGCCAGAATGAAAGCAATGTAAATTACGGTCTGGTGGGGTATCCGGTTTTGATGACCGCCGATATTGTCTTGTACAACACCGATTTCGTCCCCGTAGGGGTTGACCAGGCGCCCCACATCGAGTTCGCCCGCGAAATCGTGCGTTCCTTTAATTACCGCTATGGTAAACCAGTTCTCAAGGAACCCCAGATGAAGAACACTGAAATACCCAAGGTGTTGGGAATTGATGGGGTCCAGAAGATGGGCAAGAGCCTCAATAACCATATCGAGCTAGCCAGCTCCCCGGAAGAGACTTCAAAACGGGTAATGCAGATGGTTACCGACCCGCAACGCAAATTGCGTACCGACCCCGGCAACCCGGACGTATGCAATGTTTTCTCAATGCACAAGATTTTCTCCACCCCTGACGAGGTCGCCGAAATCAATCAACAATGCCGGATAGCGGGGATTGGGTGCGTTGATTGTAAAAAACGATTCGCGGCCAACCTCAACACCAACCTGGCACCCTTCCGCGCCAAACGTCAAGAGCTGGATCGAAACCCGGATGTGATTTGGGACAGTTTGCACGATGGCGCCCAGCGCGCCCGTGTGATCGCTGAGGAAACCATGGTTGCCGTACGGGACGCGATGCAGCTTCCCAAATAATCTGTGCCAGGTCCCGCGTTAATTCTCAGCAACCCGGCTGAGGACTTGCTTAATAAACCATAAGTCAGCCTTTTGGCTGGCTTTTTTTATACCGGGTTGGGATGCTATAATTCGGCTATGCGCGCGCTCATCCAACGGGTTACTTATGGCAAGGTAACCGTCAACGGCCAGGTTACCGCCGAAATTGGCAAAGGTTTTGTAATTCTCCTGGGAGTAGGAGCCGGGGATGATTCCGCCTGCGCGGAGACATTGGCGGAAAAGACAGCCAATTTGCGCGTGTTTGAGGACGACGCCGGCAAAATGAACCTATCCTTGCTGGATGTGGGTGGCGAAGCGATTGTGGTCAGCCAGTTCACCCTCTACGCGGATACCAGCCGCGGCAGGCGGCCGAGTTTTGTGCCCGCCGCCGCCCCTGAGATTGCCAGCCCACTGGTGGATCTCTTCGCCCAATTGTTACGGCAAAAAGGCATTGCCACCGGCGAGGGTGTGTTTGGGGCGGAAATGAAGGTCGAAATTCACAACGATGGTCCGGTGACCATCTTATTGGAAAAATAAACGCGCCACAAACATGAATTTAGGGGATTTTAACCTCGTGAATTTGATATAGTTGACAATTCTAAGCCCTAAAAAACCTTGACCTTTTTTCCATTTATGGTAAGATATTAACCAATAGGATTTTCAGTAAGTTTTCGTAAAAGTAATATGGTTTTTCCAAAGATCTTTTGTAGTGGTTTTAGACATTTTTTTGTCCCACCGAGAACATAGAAAAATCCGAAACAACCTTTTTTTTATTTGCTCTAAGGAGGCAAAAGATGTCAGAACGTGAAATTGGTACGGTAAAGTGGTTTAACGGAAGCAAAGGCTACGGCTTCATTTCCCGTGAAGGCGGTCCCGATGTGTTCGTTCACTTTTCCGCTATCGTCGCCGATGGATACCGCAACCTTGAAGAAGGCCAGCGCGTAGAATTCACCGTCGAACAAGGCCCCAAAGGTCTTCAGGCCGCAGAAGTTAAAGCCGTCTAAGTTTTAATACCTACGCCAAACCAAGTCCCGCCGTGAGGCGGGGCTTTTTTATTTAATTTATACGGGTATATGAGAAGAATTTTTCGCTGCATAAAGCTTAAGCCCGCGTCGAGAAGCGGCAGCGGATACCACCCCTAACATTCCAATCTAACATTTACCATATCCCCGGAATTCTGGCACCACAGTGAACACATAATCCATCCTTGATCCCCACAACTCTGGTCCGAAAGCCCGTTCGCTCAACAATCACCTTTCCGCAAGCCGGACAATGCGTGTTTTCGTAACTGTTTACCCTGCCCGGCAGGTTACCAGCATAAACATATCGTAACCCAGACTCAATACCCATTTCTGCCGCTTTAATCAGCGTCTGGGCTGGCGTTGCCGGCGCGTCGCTTTCGTAATCCGGGTGATAGGCGGTAACATGCCAGGGAATATCCACCGAGACCGCCGCGACCGCGCTCGCCATTTGGTACAGCTCACGCTCACTGTCATTGAATCCGGGGATGATCAAGCTGACGATTTCGACCCAAATTCCGCGTGCCACGGCGGCATGGATTGTTTCCAGCACATGCGCCATCACCCCACCAAGGCTTTGATAACCAGGGTCTGAAAAACATTTCAAGTCGATCTTCAAGGCATCCAATCGGGGGGTTAAATAGTCCAATGCCTCAACGGTAGCATAACCGTTACTTACCATGCCGGTTCTTAATCCCTTTTGGCGGGCAACATCAAAAATCTCAGCCGCCCACTCCGCGGTGATAAAAGGCTCGTTATAGGAGGAAACCACGCTCTTCGCACCATAAGCCAGCGCCTCCTTTACCACCTCTTCCGCGCTCATCAAACGGGCGCTTTCGACCGCTCGCAGGCTGCGGGGATCACGCGCGTATTGTGAGGTAAACCAGTTCTGGCAGAAGTCACAATGGAAATTACACCCAAGCATGCCAAAGGTCATGGCGATACTGCCAGGGAGCACATGGAAAAATGGTTTTTTCTCAATCGGGTCGGGATGCAGCCCGACGACATAGCCGTTGGGAACAAATAATTTACCGGCATTGTTCCAGCGCACCTTGCAGATACCGCTCTTGCCTGGGCGGATTAGACAACGGTGAGCGCAAGCAAGGCAACGGACCGCCTCACCTTCTTCGCGCCACAAAATTCCCTCGCGGGTTTGGGATTTTAACATGTCAGCGGCCAGATTCATGACGTTAAAACTCGTATAATGGGAACATGTTGAGCGTTTGTATTCAAGCTGGAGGCGCCTCCACCCGCATGGGCACTGATAAGGCATTAATCCCGTTTAACGGCCAACCTTTAGTGGAAAGGCTGCTAACCAGGTTCAAACCGATTGCCGCAGAATTGTTTATCATCAGTAACCATCCCGCGAATTTCCAGAATCAACAGGCTGTGGTCTATTCCGATCTTCGACCAGGGGTTGGCGCGCTCGGCGGATTGTACACGGCTCTGACCTATGCCAAATTTGATCTTTTAGCCCTAATCGCCTGCGACCTGCCCTTTGCCAACCCGAACCTGATCGCCTGGATGGCGGAACAGATGGCAGACCCTGAACTGGCCGCCATTTACCCCAAGCCGAACGGGTTTTATGAGCCTGTCCATGCCGTTTATCGCCCATCGGTCTGTTTGCCTCGGGTGGAAGAAGCCATCAACCGTGGAGACCGCAAACTGATCAGTTGGATCGAGGAAGTGCCAATAGCGGAAGTACCTGAACAAGTTTTGGCACACTTCGACCCGCTCGGCCGGACGTTCATCAACGTCAACACTCCGCAGGAATTCAGCGCCGCTGAACTGCTGGAAAGCCAAAGCCCTACCGGGTAACCAACACCGGACAGTGCGCATGGCCAACTACTTTTTGACTGGTACTGCCAAGTAACAGCCCGGCCAATTGACCGCGCCCTCGTGAGCCTAACACGATTAAATCAACAGACCGGATCGCGGCAACCTCGATGATCGCATCGGCTGAAGGTCCTTCCAGAATTTCGGTAATCACTTCGCAAGGTACCTGGCCAAGAATCGCCAAACCTTCAGCAAGAATCTGATTCGCTTCCGCCAACCTGGCGTCAATCACAACCTGTAAATTTGGCTCACCCAAATAAGTCGGTATCGGTTCAAACGCAACCACTACATAGATTTTTTTGACGCCGTAGGTTTTCGCCATCTCGCCAACGATCCGGGCAGCATTTTGGGAATGGGTTGATCCATCGACCGCTACTAAGATTTTCTCGAACATACAGCCTCCTTTCTTTCTACTTTAAGTATAGGATTTTTAAGACCCTTTTACAATTCAGGAAAGCGGGGATTGACTCTATGAGGCTTATTTACACTATAATTAAGCGTGAATGAACCTTTTATCAGGTAAAAATATACTTCTCGGTGTTTGCGGTTCGATCGCGGCTTACAAAGCGGTCGAATTGGCCAGTCTCTTAAACAAATCTGGCGCAAAGGTCAGTGTAATTCTCACCTCCGCCGCGGAAAAATTCATTTCTCCGCTTACTTTTCGGTCGGTGACAGGCGGAGAGGTCTTCACAGATAGCGATTTGTGGGGCGGACGCGGACATATTCTGCATGTTGACATTGCCCATACAACCGACCTTTTCGTTATCGCTCCCGCCACCGCCAACACTCTCGCCAAACTCGCCAATGGTCTGGCCGATAACCTGCTGACCATCAGCGCGCTTTCTACTTGCGCCCCTAAGCTGGTTGCCCCAGCCATGGACGCGGGTATGTACATCGATTCGGCGGCTCAAAAGAACACCCGCATCCTGACTGAACAGGGCGTTTTCTTCGCCGGTCCGGTTGAAGGACGCATGGCTTCAGGATTGGAGGGACTCGGCCGCTTTATGGAGCCAATAGATATCCTCGACCATGTCCGCAAAGCACTTGGTACCAATGGCATTTTAAAAGGAAAACGTTTGCTCATCACAGCCGGCGGCTCTCAAGAACCGATCGATCCGGTGAGGGTCATCACCAATCGTTCGTCCGGCAGACAAGGTTACGCTTTGGCTGCTGCCGCCCTTGACGCCGGCGCTGAAGTTACCCTGATCAGCCACCCGACCGCCTTGCGCCCTCCGGTAACCTGTCAATACATTCAGGTGAATACCGCCGCCGAGATGCTTCAAGCGGTTCTGCGCTCCCTGCCCCGGGTGGATGGCTTGGTTATGGCTGCCGCCGTCGCGGATTTCACTCCGTCCGATGTGAGCGAACAGAAGATCAAAAAATCGAATGAACCTAACCTGACCCTTAACCTCAAACCGACCACCGATATTCTGGCGGAGATTGGCAAGCGGCGGGCGGAATTTTTGGAACTCAAAGTTGTGGCGGGGTTTGCCGCCGAAAGTCAGGATTTGCGCCAGAACGCGCTCGAAAAACTGAAACGAAAAAAACTGGATCTGATTGCCGCGAACGACATCACCGCCGAAGACGCTGGTTTTGGCGTTGAAACCAACCAGGTAACCTTGTTCTTCTCCGATGGCAGGGTAAATGAGCTGCCCAACCTCACCAAGCATCAAACAGCCACCGAGATAATCAATGCGGTTGCCAAATTGCTCTCCATGCCCTAAACCCTTCCCTAATTTCCATCGAACGAAAATTTCGCGGAACTTTCGGCGTGTGATTTTCGTCATTCGTAGTAAAGGATTAAGAGAAAGGAATTCAAAATGAACCGAAGGAAGATCACCCAAATTACAGCTTTGTTACTCAGTTTATTGGTTGTGTTAAGCGCCTGCGGAGCAAGCAGCCAAACCGAGGACCTTCTGGAAAAAGGTATTGCCGGCTATTCTGACGCGGTCATGGAGGCTCCTATGGCGGCGGCCCCCGCCCCGGAAATGGCTGACGAAAGAGCCTTTGAACAGACCTACAATAGCGCCAGCCCGGCCGCCCAGGAACGGATTGTGATTCAAAATGTGGACATGGGCATCGTTGTTCCAGATCCCGCCAATAAAATGGATCAGATCGCCGCGATGGCCGAACGCTTCGGCGGTTATGTGATCACACGTTACACTTACCAGAATACCCTCCAAAGTGGAGTGACTGTTCCGGAAGGTTCTATTTCGATCCGCGTACCGGCCGAAAAGCTTGAAGAAGCCTTGAATCAGATTAAGGACGGAGTAACCGAGACCCGTTATGAGAACCGAGATGGGCAGGATGTTACCGATCGGTATGTTGATCTTCAGAGCCAGTTAAAAGCCAAACTTGCCGCCGAGTCCAAATTGTACGAGATCATGGATCAAGCCGAAACCGCCGAAGAAACTCTGATGGTTTTCAACCAACTGCAAATGGTACAGAGCGACATCGAAGTACTTAAAGGTCAAATCAACTATTATGAGCAATCCGCGGCCCTTTCCGCTATCAGCATCTCAATCAGCGCTGATGAAACCATTCAACCGATCGAAGTCGGCGGATGGGAGATTAGAGGTGAAGCCAAGCAAGCGGTAGAAGCTTTAATCCGTTTCTTCCAGGGTTTTGTTACCTTCGTCGTCTGGTTCATCATCTACATATTGCCAGTGTTGGTGGTCATCCTCTTCTTTGTCTGGCTGCTCTGGAAGCTGTTTGGCGGCATGATTCGCAAACTCTTCAAAGGTAAACCCAAGCTGGAAGAAGAAAAGAAAGCTTAGCCAAACATAAGCTGAAACAATAAGAGCGGGAGAAAACCTCCCGCTCTTTCCTTTAATACCGTGCCACTTGGTGGATCTTTAAAATTTATCCTGCCCGGTTAATAAAAACTGACCGTATGGCTGATAAATTTATCCACATCGAACTGAAAACGGGCTGAGAAAAGCCTTCCCTCCGCCAGCCAGGGCAAAAAGATGTGATCTGAGGGCCAGAGGTTAAGATCGGCAACCTTATCATCAGCGATCCATTCCAGATTTCCCTCCACTGGCTCACTAAGCAGTTGACCGTGAAACTGGTCGGCGCTGAAAATCCAAACATACCAATCATCGTGATTGAAATTGGCGAATAAAATCAACCCATGATAGTGAAGCCGGTCAATGGTTAACCCACTTTCCTCAAAAACCTCGCGCCTTACACACTCCTCCGGGGTTTCGCCAGCCTCAAACTTGCCCCCCAAGCCGTTCCACTTGCCTTTATGAAAATCGCCGTCACGCTTTACCCGGTGGAGCATCAGCGTTTTGCCGGAGTTCTTGAGATAACACAGTGTCGCCAGAATCATTTTTGCTCCCAATTCTGAGAATATGGCTTAATTCTACCAAACCCGCTTAACAATTTGAATTGACACTTTACACACTTCTTAAGCTACAATTATATTTAAACCGCTATAAATTACGGAGGTCATAATGCCAAATGTATCAGAAGATATCCTCGCGATCATCTTAGGAGGCGGAAGGGGTACCCGTTTGCATCCATTGACCAAAATGCGATCCAAGCCAGCGGTTCCGATCGCGGGTAAGTACCGTCTCATCGACATCCCTCTCTCAAATTGTATTAACTCAGGCATTTACCGTATCGCGGTGTTAACCCAATTCCATTCCGTTTCGTTGAATCGCCATATCACCCGCACCTACCGGTTCGATAACTTCCACACCGGTTGGGTCCAAATTCTGGCAGCTGAGCAAACATTGCATAGCGAGGACTGGTATCAGGGGACAGCCGACGCTGTCCGCAAACAGCTGCGTGAAATTATCGCGTCCGATCTTTCCTATTCCATCATTCTGGCGGGTGATCACCTTTATCGAATGGATTACGCCGAGATGGCGAAATTTCACTGGGAAAACAACGCCGATATCACGGTCGGGGTTCACCCGGTCCCTCGTCACGAAGTGAGAGGGCTGGGGATTTTGAAGGTGGATGCCGAACGGCGGATTACCAATTTTGTCGAAAAACCCAAAAACCCGGATGTTCAGAATCAATTTATCAGCATGCCCGGCACAGATAAGCCTTTTCTCGCCTCGATGGGCATCTACATGTTCAATACCAATGTACTGATTGATCTATTAACCGAAAATCCGGAATTCGATGACTTTGGCAAACACGTAATCCCCAGTGCCATCAATACCCATCGGGTTTATGGTTATGCCTTTGATGATTACTGGCAAGACATCGGAACGATCCGCAGTTTTTACGAGACCAACCTTGCCCTCTGCCGTTCCAATGCTCCCTTCAACCTCTACGAGGTCGGCAGACCGATTTACACCTTTACCCACGAACTGCCCGGCTCGGTAATCGAAAATTCCGAATTGAAGGACGTTCAACTATCGGAGGGCTGTCAAATCTTTAACGCCACCATCATCAATTCAACCATCGGCGTGCGCAGTCGAATCAACTCCGGCACACTGGTCAAGGATACGATTATGATGGGCGCGGATTTTTACTCCCGACCGCATATTTCCGCCGATGAGGTTCCGATCGGGATCGGCAAAAACTGTCACATCGAAGGCGCCATCCTGGATAAAAATGTCCAGATTGGGGACAATGTTGTCATCAAGCCCTTCCCACGCGGAATTGACATGGAAACCGAGCAATTTGTGATTCAAGACGGGATTGTAGTCATTCCCAAGGATACCCTGCTTCAAGATGGAACTGTGATCGCTCCCTGATTAAAACCGAAGTCCGCTTAAACCCAGCGAAGGCGATTTGCCTTCGCTGTTTTGTTAGAATCGTATTGGAATGGTATTAATCCTTCGCCAAGCTCAACACCTATAAGATAAAATACTGGAGTATTAATAAATTAAACATTTTTGAAGTTAAATAAGGAGAAGTAAATGAGCGCGGTCCAAGAAGAGGAAAACAACCCCGAATTCCATTGGCACACTCTCTCTTCCAATGAGATTTTAGAAAAACTGGGAGCTTCGGACTCAGGTTTGACCACCGCCGAAGTTGAACAACGCCTGAAAGAATTTGGGCACAATCAATTAAAGGAAATGCCGCGGCCTTCCTTTTTGTCCCTTTTAATCGGCCAGTTGAAAGATTTTGTGGTGATATTGTTGATTGTCGCGGCAGTCATCTCCATGGCACTGGGTGAAACAATTGACGCGGTGGCGATTATCGCCATCGTTGTGCTTAACGCCGTGCTCGGTATTGTACAGGAGCGCCGGGCGGAAGAAGCCATCGCGGCGCTTAAAAAACTTTCCGCGCCGGAAGCCCAAGTGATGCGGGACGGCAAACGAGCAACTGTCTCCGGAGAATTACTTGTTCCGGGTGATATTGTCTACCTCGAAGCGGGCAACTTTGTACCTGCCGACCTGCGCCTGATTGAAAGCGTGAACCTTAATGTTGAAGAAGCTTCCCTGACCGGTGAGAGTTTGGCGGTCAAAAAGAACGCCATGCTCCTGCTTAAGGATGACGCTCCGCTGGGTGACCGCAAAAATAGCGCCTTTATGGGCACAACCGTAAGCTATGGACGTGGTCGCGGGATTGTAACCAGCACCGGCATGAATACCCAACTTGGGCAGATCGCCGAAATGCTCCAGAGCGTGGAAACCGAAGAAACGCCCTTGCAGAAACGCCTCAATGAACTCGGCAAATCTCTGAGCATCGTTGCCCTCGTCCTTGTCGCGGTGGTTTTCTTCATTGAAATCTTCAACCAGACTGATCTCGGATTATTAATTACCGATTTCAGCGCTTATTTTGGTGAATACGCCCATCAGGCGACCGAAGCCTTCATGATCGCGGTCAGCCTGGCCATCGCCGCGGTTCCCGAAGGTTTGCCAGCGGTGGTGACCATCAGCCTTGCCTTGGGTATGCAGGAAATGGTACGTAAACACGCCCTCATCCGCAAACTTTCAAGTGTGGAAACGCTGGGCAGCGCGACTACGATTTGTTCCGATAAAACCGGCACCCTGACCCAGAATTCCATGACCGTGACCCGCCTTTGGGCTGGCGGCGAGACAATCGAGGTAACCGGTACTGGTTATGTTCCCGAAGGTGAATTCCAGATTGATGGTAAACCGATCGAGCTTACCCAACATCCAGCCGCCCTAACCGCCATCTGGCTCGGCGCCTTGAATAATGACGCCGATGTAACCAAAAGCGAAAATGGAAGCAGCATCATCGGTGATCCCACCGAAGCCGCTTTGATTGTTTTGGCGGAAAAAGCCGGCGGAGTCCACGATCAGATCGACGAGAGTTACCCGCGCGAAAAGGAAGTTCCCTTCGATTCCGAACGAAAACGGATGATTACCGTCCACAACATCACCGCGCCAAACGCCAACGATTTGTCCCCCTTTTATGATACGGATAAGATTGATTGGGATGTGATCGCCATCAAGGGCGCTCCGGATATCATTCTCGACCTGTGTGAATACATCCAAAACGCGGATGACAGCCATACCCCGCTGACCCCCGAAAAACGAGCTGAGATTTTGGCCGCCAACGAAGATATGACCCAAGATGCCTTGCGTGTGCTGGGTGTGGCTTATCGGGTCGTTCCCGAAACTCCAGCGGAACCCAAAGCTGAAGTTTTGGAACAAGACCTGGTCTTCGTCGGTCTGCTGGGTATGATCGACCCGCCGCGGGAAGAAGTAAAACCCGCCCTCGCGACCGCCCGAAAAGCGGGTATTCGAACCGTAATGATTACTGGCGACTATCCCAACACCGCTCGCGCCATCGCCGAATCGATTGGTTTGTTGGAAGCTGGTCGTAAAGTGATGACCGGCGCCGAGCTCGACCAGGTTTCTGACCAGGAATTGGTTCAGATCGTCAAAGAAACCGACGTCTTCGCCCGGGTTTCTCCCGAACACAAGATGCGGATCGTCGACGCCCTCCAAACCAATGATGAGGTGGTAGCCATGACTGGTGACGGCGTAAACGACGCCCCCGCCATCAAGCGCGCCGATATTGGTATCGCCATGGGCATCACCGGCACCGATGTCGCCAAGCAAACAGCCGACATGGTTTTAACCGACGACAACTACGCCAGTATCGTCTCCGCGGTAGCCCAGGGACGCGTAATTTACAGTAACATCCGCAAATTCGTTTTCTTCCTGCTCAGCGCCAATGTGGCTGAGATCATGATCATTTTCCTCGCCACCCTGGCCGGTTTACCTGCGCCGCTGACCGCCATTCAATTACTCTGGCTCAACCTTCTTACCGATGGCGCTCCGGCTCTTGCCCTTGCCATGGAAAAAGGTGACCCTGATGTGATGGATCACAAACCGCGCCCCAAAAATGAGCCGATCATTAATGGGATCATGCGCCTCGGCATCGTTATTCAAATGTTTGCCAAAACCACGGTCGTTTTGGCTGCTTTCGGCATCGGATTGCTGTGGGAATTGGAAAAATTAGGCGAGGTTCCCGGCCTCGGACAGAGCGCCTTTAATTTCCTGCTTAATTTTGACTGGAAGCATGTCGATCTGGAAGCGTTGCACACAGCCGAGACAATGGCTTTCCTTACCCTGGCATTCGCGGAACTTCTCCGTGCGTATACCGTCCGCTCTGAGCGAGCCAGTATCTTCACCATCGGAGTCTTCTCCAACAAATGGATGCAATACGCGGTGCTCACCTCAACGGTCCTGCTCATCGTAGTATCCGTGGTGCCTTTCCTCCAGGAAATCTTCAATACCCACTTTATGAGCGGTATCGAATGGGCGGTGGTGCTCAGTTTCGCCACCATTCCAGCCATCGCTGAAGAAATCACCAAATTCTTCCTGCGCCGGCGCAAGGATTAAACCCGGACAAGTTTTTTCAAACAGGCGGAACAAATGCTCCGCCTGTTTATTTCTTCCTCCAAACAAATCTACCTTTTTCCAATTTGATCCCGCCAGCCAATGGAAGGTAAGCAAAAAAACGACCCGCCCAAACAACTTGCCGCCGAATAAGGTAAAATATGCTCCATACGGAGCAAACGTGATCAAAAAACTCATCCCAATTCTGCTTATTTTCATCCTCGCGGCTTGTTCCGCGCCGGCTGCTGAGCCTGAGAGCCCGCCCGCCTTGGCGGAACCAACCAACACAAACATTCCCCCGACTCCCACCCCTGGTCAGCCGCTCATTATCCTTTCACTGCCGGCCGACTTTGACCCGCAAACCAGCGCCCAATATCAGGAAACTGTATATCAACTCGCCCAAACCCAGGGCTGGCGCTTCATTCTGCTCAATCAGGTACCCACCCAGAATTTTGATCCCGCCACCAAAATCGTCATCACGCTGACGCCTCAAGCGGATCTGCCCGCCATTGCCGCCGCCAATCCCGGCGCGGTTTTTCTGGCGGTCGGCATGCCGGAGATTGTTCCCTCCCAAAACCTCAGTATCCTGGTGGAAAGCGGAACGAGCATCGATAAGCTATCCTTCATCGCCGGCGTAATTGCCGCCACCATCACCGATGATTACCACACCGGCGCCCTGATCAAGAAGGATGACCCCGACGGCCAGATCGTAATGAATTCATTTAAAGCCGGCCAGCAATACTTCTGCGGCTTGTGCAATCATGTAACCGATGTTTTTACTTTTTATCCCCAAATTCAGGATGTGCCCGCCGATACCCCTTCCAACGAGCTGGGCGCTTATGCCGATATTCTGGTGCGCGCCAGGGTTTGGACGATGTTTATCCAACCCGGCTTGGAAGACGAAGAACTTTACAGCGCCCTGAAAGCCAACGGTACGATGTTAATTGGTACCCAAAAACCAGCCCAAAATTATCCGGGTTGGGTGGTTACGCTCAAACCCGATTATCAAAAAGCGCTCGGGCAAACTTTTGAGGATCTGATCGCCGGGTTGGGGGGTAAAACTTATACCGCCAAGATCAACCTGACGGACGTAAACGAAAGCCTCTTCGGGCTTGGCAAACAACAGTATATTCAGAAGATTATCGAAGGCGTGCTTGACGGCAGCATCGATACCACTTTAAACTAATCGGAGTGACCCGCGATGGACATTAAGGAACTGGACGAATACCAAAAACTTTCCCGGCGAACCTGGAATCTTGTCAAAACCGATCACCCGATCGTCTACCCGACCCTCGGTTTGGTTAATGAGGCCGGGGAGCTTGCCGGCAAGGTAAAAAAGATTTTTCGCGACAAACAAGGGGTCATCACTCCGGAAGACCGCGACGCGCTGAAATATGAACTTGGTGATGTGCTCTGGTACCTGGCTCAGATCGCCACTGAACTTGATCTTTCGCTCAATGAGGTAGCCAGCGCCAATCTGACCAAATTATTTGATCGATTGGAACGGGGAAAAATCCGCGGCGAGGGCGATTATCGTTAGATTTTCGTAAAACAGGCTGTAAAGAAGCGCCTAACGCCAGAACATGAATTGTTCCTGGCCCGCGATCGCCTGGTCAAGCGGAATGCCCGCCAGCGACGCGACCAAACCAACCAGACCCCAGAAGAGGCCGCTTACCGAAGGCACGTACCAGAACAAAGCCAGCACAATCCACATCGACCACTGTGAGAATCGGTCAATCTGCTCGCGGAAGTTAAGCGGAAGGTGGGCGCGCAAGGCATTATATCCGTCAAAGGGAGGTACAGGGATGAGGTTAAACAAGGCTGCCGTAACCTGTAAAAGCCCTAGAAACGCCAGTGCCGGAGCTATGCTCGTACCAGCCAGTGGAGTAAACGAAAACGCCAATCCGATTACGATCGCCAGCAGAAGATTACTGAGCGGTCCAGCCAAACTCATGGCGCTCAGCCACTTATCCGAACGAATCCGCCAATGCTCAATGTAAACCACCCCGCCGGGCAAGCCGATTCCACCCAGGAGAAGGAAGATCACCGGAAGGAGTAAGGAATAAACTGGATGGGTGTATTTAATTGGGTTGAAGGTAAGGTAACCCTTATCCTTCACGGTCACATCCCCGCCGTAATACGCCACCAGCGCGTGGCTGAATTCATGCAAACTGAGTGACAACACCCAGCCAACCAGAACAATTACAAAGGTCATTTTGCCTCCACAGAAAGGTAATTATACCGAACAATGATGGCAACTTTTCGCAAGCGTCTTTAGCGAGCCTCCTTCGCGAGCGTCCCATGCGAGATTCCTAAGCGGCTTTCTTGCCGCCGAGATGGTTACAAGCCCAAGCGATGGCACAATTTTGGCTTAATATCACGCAATTGGCGTCAAATCTATCATAAATGTGGTATTAACCCGAAATATATGCCTTTTTTTCATTCAAACCGCGGCTTGACTGGGACCGCCTCGATCAGAATTTCGGAAGGTAAACATCTTCCTCTCTTCCGACAAGCGTGTCAAAAAAATAACCCATTATTGAATTCTTTTGGTATAATTCTCACTCCGGGCGCATAGCTCAGTTGGTTAGAGCGCCTCGTTTACACCGAGGAGGTCTGGGGTTCGAGTCCCTATGCGCCCACAAAGCCGCCAAAAGCGGCTTTTTTGTTTAACAATCCAAATCGAATCAACAACAATCCCCCAAAAGTTTTCAACGAAACGCCTTATTAAGGTATCATTAAGACATCTAGTAAATTTTATCCGGAGGGACCTGTGATCAAAGACCATTTAAAAGAAATTGAATCCCACATGCATAAATCCGTGCTCGCGTTGCAAGAAGATCTGCTTTCCATCCGTTCTGGCCGTGCCAACCCGGGTCTGGTAGAAAAACTTCATGTCGAATATTACGGTTCGCCGACACCCCTTCAACAACTCGCCTCGATCAGCATCCCTGAAGCCCGTGTGATCATGATCAAACCATTTGATAAATCTGTACTCAAAGCCGTCGAAAAAGCCATTCTGGCTTCCGATTTGGGGCTCACCCCTAATAACGATGGGGTCGCTATTCGGCTCAATCTGCCCGTCCCCACCGAGGAGCGCCGGCGTGAGCTGGTCAAACACGTTCACCACCGCGTTGAGGAAGGCCGGGTGGCGGTTCGTAACATCCGCCGCGACGCGATGAAGGACATTAAAGACTTTGAGAACGAAAAGATGATTACGGAAGATGACCGAAAACGCGGCGAAGAAGAGCTCCAAAAGCTTACTGATAAGATCATGACCGAACTCGATACGATCCAGAGTAACAAAGAAAAAGAAGTGATGGAAGTTTAACTTCCCGTTAAAGGAGAGCATGTCGAATTATCCAGAACATGTAGCCATCATCATGGATGGCAATGGCCGGTGGGCAAAAAAACGCGGCATACCCCGTCTCGCCGGTCACAAAGCCGGTGTAGATAATCTTCGCCGGGTGGTTACCGCCTGCGTAGATTTTGGGGTTAAAGTGCTTACCGTTTATGCCTTCTCCACTGAAAATTGGGGCCGCCCAAAAGAAGAAGTTGAAGGCCTGATGAACATCCTCGAGACCGTGATCGACAACGAGCTGCGCGACCTTCACGCCCAGGGGGTTCAGGTTCGCCACATTGGGGATCTCGAAAAACTATCCCCCGCCCTGCAAAAAAAGGTGCGGGATGGGGTTACTCTGACCCAAAACAACACCAATCTCACGCTTAATATTGCTTTTAACTACGGCGGACGCGATGAAATTTTGCACGCCGTACGCGCGATCATGGCTGAAAATATCAAAGCTGAAGATCTGACCAATGAAATGATCAGCAATCACCTTTATACTGCCGGCTTACCCGATCCCGACCTGGTAATTCGCACCAGCGGCGAATTCCGGGTTAGTAACTTCCTCATTTGGCAATCCGCCTATTCTGAATGGTACATTACCGATACCTTTTGGCCAGATTTCAACAAGGAGCAGTTCAAAATAGCCCTGGATGCTTACGCCGACCGCGATCGCCGCTTTGGCAAAATCCACAGTGATGAGTACGAGGGCCCGCATGCTTAAGCGGACAGTCACCGCTTTAACCCTCTTCGCGATTGGTCTACCGCTCCTCCTTTGGGGGGGAACCCCGTTTATCAGCTTTATGACCCTTTTTTACGTAACCGCCGGGGTGGAATACGTTCAGATGTTCCATGCCGTAGATACGGACACCAACGTTTGGCTTGTTGCGGGGTCAATCCTGGCTCTCGTCTGGGTCAAAACTCTCTTTCCAACTTACGCTCCCGCCCTGCTTACCCTTAGCGTCTTAATCCTGATGATTTACCATACCTGGCGTTATGAACAGGGACGGGATCAGTCCGCGCGTGATTTTGGCGTAGCCGTTGCCGGAGTGGTTTACCTCGGCTGGGTCGCCCCCTATCTCATTCAGCTTCGCCTGGTTCCCCTTGGCGGCTGGTGGCTCTTTCTGGTTTTGATGAGCGTGTGGATCGCGGATACCGGCGCGTACATGATCGGTTCCGCCTATGGCAAACACAAACTCAGCAAGCGGATAAGCCCCAAAAAGAGCTGGGAAGGATATTTCGCCGGTGTCGTCAGCGCCGCCGCCATGGGTGGTTTTCTGGCGTACAGCTTCTCCCGTTGGGGTCCCATGAATTTGGAAATCTGGCGCGGAGCGGTCATCGGCCTGGTCATCGGAATCCTTGCCCCGGCAGGCGACCTGGGTGTGAGTATGATTAAACGTTACAGCGGTTTCAAAGATAGCGGCACCGCCATTCCCGGCCACGGAGGAGCTTTCGATCGGATCGACAGCTGGATCATGGCTGGGGTAATCGGCATGGCTTTCTGGTGGTTGTGGGGGTAGGTTTCACCGGTATTTCCTTGACACTCCCCAAGGGTGATACTATAATATCAATCTCATTCCCGGCTAGCTCAACGGCAGAGCGGGCGGCTGTTAACCGCTAGGTTCGAGGTTCGAATCCTCGGCTGGGAGCCTTTGACCTCTATCTTTTGATGGGGGTTTTTGTTTTAAACCGGGCATAGCTCCCCAGGAAATTGAACAAGAAAACCTCGCGGGAAGGCTGGCATATACCGTTTTGTTCTTTGCCTGCCAATCTATGAGAGGGGTTAAATGTAGTTCATTTTTCCCCCGGCCATGATCGCGGAGGTTTTACCGGGTTGATACGTCCAACCCCAGATTGAGCCTCGCTCTGT
Organism: Anaerolineales bacterium; assembly: GCA_035562755.1. Classification (GTDB taxonomy): domain Bacteria; phylum Chloroflexota; class Anaerolineae; order Anaerolineales; family Villigracilaceae; genus UBA5195. The sequence goes on along the minus strand of DATMWA010000007.1, from coordinate 16,043 downwards.
TTTTCATCCCGGCTTTTGCCTACCAAATTCACAAAACTACTGATTCATCCCTCCGCTCGCGTTTATGCCTTTTATCTATAACTTGTAAAAGTAAAACGGAATAATCATTGTAATTATCATCACTATCACATTTGTGAAATTTTTCACATAATGTTAAGTGTGAAGAAATCTTACTCATCCCAATTTTTTAGTTCCGTTATTGAACATGTTTTTACAAATTAAAAGGAGAAACCGAATGTCTGAAATAGATCTCACCACCCTGCAAGTTACAAAAAAAGTTGATGCCCGCGCGATGGCATGCCCTGGCCCGCTTTTGGAAGCAAAGAAAAGCATGGGCGCGGTAAAAGTTGGCGATATTCTCGAAATTTGGTCCGGAGATAAAACCACCCGTGACAATCTCTCCCGTTGGTGCACAAAACTTGGCCATGAATATTTGGGTGTTATTGACGAAGGCGGCTACGATCGTTTGTTTGTAAAGCGCAAAATATAACCCAATTATTTAGAGGGTGTGGGGAGCCAACTTTTATGAGCAACCCACACCTCCCTTTTTCGGAATTATTGCATGTAACCCCAAAAGGAATTTTTATGTCGACTATCGAAAAAACCCCAAAAATTCTCATTCTTGCAACAATCGCGGGGGGATATCGGGGGGCAGACTCCACCGGACAATCTCACTTGGATTATCCCCCAAACACCTATATCCTGCCGGTGATGAGCGCCGCCATATTTCGTGAATCTTTTTATCTTCAAGCCTTTGAGCGTGGTTTTGACGGAATTATTGTGATGTACAGTGGCACCGACAGCCCTTATAAAGGCGAATCTGAACGGACCGCCGTGATCATCAACAACACCTATCAATTGATGAAGGAACGAGAAATTGATGTCCGCCGCTTAAAGTTAGCCGCCATTTGTACGGTCTGCGTGCGGCCATTTTTGAATGAAGTTACCAAAATGAATGAACTGTTAGGGCAAATTGGCCCCATTAAACACCTCAACCCAGCAGCTCTTCCAGTTCATTAGACAGAGAGGATACCGAGAATGAATGAAATAAAAAAGGTTGATGCTCTGGTTGTAGGTGGTGGGATCGCCGGAATGCAGGCTTCTCTCGATCTGGCGGACCAGGGTTATAAAGTTGCCCTGGTTGAGAAAAATCCCAGTATTGGTGGGATGATGGCCAACCTGAGCAAGGTTTTTCCTACGCTTGATTGCTGCTCCTGTATCACCACACCAAAAATGTCGGCCGTAGCCCATCACGATAACATCCATCTGATGACTTATGCCGAAGTGCAGTCGGTAAAAAAAGAGGGGGACACTTATCAAGTCCAAATCCTCAAAAAACCGCGCTATGTGATCGAAGAGGACTGCTCTGGCTGCCGTTCCTGTGAAATGGTTTGCCCAATCGATCTTCCGGATTATGAAAACGAGCACGGTCGCGGCGCTCACAGGGTAATTTATGTACCTTTTTCAACAGCTGTACCCCAAAAAGCGTTGATTGATATCGACCATTGCATTTACTGTGGTAAATGTATCAAAGCCTGTTCCAAGGACGCGATTGACTTTTTACAACAACCCCAAACCATTGAATTCGAAACAAGCACCATTGTTTTGGCAACTGGCTATAAAACCACCCCTTACGACGCCAAAAAAGAATACGGCAGCGGAAAATTACGCAATGTAGTGGATGGCATGATGGTGGAGCGTTTGCTGGCGCCTACCGGAGCTTATGGTCGTCAGTTACGGCCATCGGATGGCAAACAACCTGATAACATCGCCTACATCCAGTGTGCCGGATCTCGTGACCTGACCCTTGGAGTGGACTATTGTTCGAGGGTTTGTTGCATGTACGCCATCAAACAAGCGATGCTTTTAGCCGGCGCTCTGCCCATGGCGGATATAACCATCTATTACATGGACATCCGTGCCTTTGGCAAGGGGTATGAACAATTTTATGAAAATGCCAAGGCGATGGGGATTAATTTTGTAAAAGGCAAAGTAGCCCGCATTACCGAAGACGAAAATCAGAATCCCATTTTGCACGTTGAGCTGATCGATTCCAATTCCAAAATTGCCCAGCGCAAGCACGACCTCGCGGTCCTTTCGGTTGGGATGTTGCCCGGTTACAACCCCACTTCGGTTTATGCGGTGGATGTGGATTCGGACGGATTTATTAAAATCCCTAATTCAAATATTTCACCAACCCTAACCATGCGGGAAGGCATTTTCGCTACGGGTACAGCGACAGGACCCATGGATATTGTCGACTCAATTGTCACCGCGGGGGCAGTTGCCTCCGAAGCCGCGGCCTATATTGAAGCTCAAAATAAAAATCGACCAAAAGACGCCGAGAAGGCTGAGAGGAGCCTGGCCAATGCCTGATTCAACTCCAAAATCCAATGAAGAACCCCGAGTCGGTGTATACGTCTGTAACTGCGGTGGCAATATCGGTGATGTTGTGCAATGCGAAAACGTTGCCCGAGTACTGGCAAAACTACCCAATGTTGTCACCTCACACAGTCACATGTTTATGTGCTCCGATCCTGGACAAAAATTAATAGAAGAAGATATCCAAAAAAATGGCGTCAACCGGGTTGTGGTTGGAGCCTGTTCAATTTTCCTGCATGAGCAAACTTTTCGAGGAACGGTTGAACGTGCCGGTCTTAACCCTTATCTTTATTACCACATTGGTCTTCGCGAGCAGGATAGCTGGGTGCACCACGACATGCCCCAGGAAGCTACAGAAAAAGCAATCCGATTGATGATGGCGGGTGTCGCCAGAGCCCGACACTTGCGCCCGTTGGAGCCGGTTCGACTGGAAGCCGGCAAACACGCCCTGGTCATTGGGGGTGGTGTAGCTGGTTTGCGGTCAGCCCTGGATATCGCCCGACGTGGTTTGAAGGTAACGTTGGTAGAAAAAAGCCATTTTCTTGGCGGACGCATGTCCCAATGGGAACGGGTTTTTCCGACCAACGAAAAGGCAAGGGTTTTACTCAATCAATTAATCGAGCGAGTATTGGCGGAACCAAACATCACCATCCACACCGGAGCTCAGGTCATTGAGTCACAAGGCTACGTGGGAAATTTTCAAGTAAAAATTCGACAAACACCTCGCGGTGTACGCGGAACCTTCCCTAATGAAGAGGAAGCCATTCAGGTTTGCCCGATCAAACGCCGCAAACGGTTTGATTATGGCTTATCAACCCGCAAGGCAATTTACCGCTCCTATACCGGCTGCGTGCCTGAAAGCCTGGTAATTGATTGGGAACATTGCACAAAATGCGGTGAGTGTGTCAAAGTCGCGCCCGAAGGCATGATTGACTTGAATGAGGAGCCCCAGGAGTTCACTTTGCGGGTTGGCGCGGTTGTATTGGCAACCGGTTTTACCCCGTATGAACCGCACTACGGTGAAATGGGTTGGAAAGAATTTCCTGAAGTAATCACATTGGCACAGCTTCATCGTTTATTGGATGATGAAGGACCCAGCCAAGGAAAATTTTATTGGAACGGCCACCCGGTTAGGGATGTAGCTATTATCCATTGTGTGGGCAGCCGGCAGATCGAGGGTGTCCACCAACCTCAACCGGATGGGAATGTCAACAACTATTGCTCGCGAGTCTGCTGTACCGCGTCCTTGAGTATGGCGGCCCTGATTCGGCAAAAAGCCCCCGAGACCAAAGTGTACGATATTTATGAAGATATCCGCACTTATGGGCGCGGGCACGAGAATTATTACCGCAATGCCAGCAAGGAACAAGTAACTTTTCTGCGATATTTCGCTGAAGAAACACCGGAAGTGACCCGCGCGGGTGAAAAAGCTGATAGACCGCTGTTGGTTACAGTCAAGGACCATTTAACCTGGGGTGAAAAGATCGAATTACCAGTAGACCTGGTGGTATTGTCCACCGGAATGATGCCGAACCCGGTTGGTGACTTGATTGAAATGTTCAAGGTTTCTCCAGGAAATGATCGGTTCCTTTTAGAAGTACATCCAAAACTGCGCCCGGTGGAAACAGCCGTCAAGGGAATTGTGTTGGCGGGTACCGCCCAGGGACCAATGAATATTCAAGAAAGCTGTGCCTCAGCCGGAGCTGCCTCGGCAAAAGTGGCGACCCTGCTTAACAAAGGCAAGGTTGAGCTTGAGCCATTTGTAGCGGTGGTAGACCCTGAACGATGTACGGGTAGCGGCGAATGTGTCCAGCACTGTCCGCAGGAAGAAGCCATCACGCTGCAAACATTTACCGAGAATGGCAGAACATTCCAGCGCGCCGTAATCACACCGGCAAATTGCAACGGCTGCGGCGTATGCGTGGGAGTCTGCCCGAACAGAGCAATCGATGTGGCTGGCTGGCGTTTGGATGAATTTGAGGCGATGGTAGATGCCATCACAGCCGAAATTCCGGCAACGGAAGGTGCATTATGACCATGACAGAAAAAGAAGCAGCCCAAATCCGAACGGCGATGTTAGCCGACCTGCGCAAACAAAGACGTGAAAAAGTTGAGGCGGCGCAGAATATGCACAAGGAGCAACAGGCTGTTCGCAAAACCCTCAGAAGAATTTTACAAGGGACACCAAGGTCCATTCCTGAAATATCAGAGGCAGCCAACCTCCCGCCTCATGAAGTGTTGTGGCACATCACCGCCATGAAAAAGTACGGTGAGGTCATCGAAGATGGCATGGATGACGATTTCGCCTATTATCTGTATCGACTTGAAAAGGAGCCATTCCATGAGTAACCGCGCTGACCCAAACCTTCTCAGAGAATTAAAGAAATATGGAGAGGCGGAAATTGAATCGTGCTTTAACTGTGGAAACTGTACCGCAATTTGCCCGCTGGCAACGGATGAAACGCCTTTTCCTCGCAACAACCTGCGGATGGTTCAGTTGGGGCTGCGAGATCGCCTGAAGAGCAGTCTGGATCCATGGCTGTGTTACTACTGTGGAGAATGTTCAGCTACCTGCCCGCGCAAAGCCGATCCCGGTGAAGCCCAAATGACCATGCGCCGCTGGTTAACCGCTCAATACGACATGACAGGCCTGGCGCGGCTGTTCTATACATCCCCGTTTTGGGAGATTACTTCCATTGTGCTCGTGGGATTGCTGGTTGGCTGGATGTTTTTGCTTTTCGCTGGCCCGATGGTACCAAACCAGGTTCAGCTGAACACTTTCGCGCCTGTGGAGCTGATCCATTATGGCGATTGGATTCTGGCTGGCTTTCTAACTTTCTTCCTGCTTTCAAATGTTTTCAGGATGTATTGGTTTACCTTGCGAAAAGACTCGAATATCAAAATTCCTTTCGAACTCTACTTTATGGAAGCCTGGAATTTGATTGTTCACTTCGCGACTCAGAAACAATTTTCGAAGTGCGATGAAGAGCAAAAGGGTTTTTGGCAGAAGAAACGCTGGCGAAATCACATGCTGCTGGTAAGCGGTTATGTACTCATGTTTGCCTTGGTCGTTGGTTTTTTACCGTGGTTCCAAACCGATGAAATCTATCCAATTTACCACCCTCAGCGCTGGTTGGGATATTATGCCACCATTGTATTGTTATACGGCGGCGCGGATATTATCTGGGGCCGAATCAAACAAGAACACCAATCCCACCGCTTTTCCCACCTCAGCGATTGGATCTTCCCGATCCTCCTGCTACTGACCACCCTGAGTGGAATCCTGGTACATACCTTCCGATACCTGAATCTGCCCCTCGCGACCTATTACACCTATGCGATACATCTCATCATCCTCACCCCCATGTTGGTATTGGAGGTTCCGTTTGGTAAATGGTCCCACCTGGCATATCGCCCATTGGCGATCTACTTTCAGGCAATCAAGGTGAAAGCTCAGCAGCGCCAAAAATCGATGATTGAGGCGGTAGCAGCCATAGATTAAATTTGAATGCCCGCCATCCGGTTTTTCAGTTCCGGTTGGCGGGCAATATAAAAAATGTAAAGGAGAATACGATGAGTGATACCCAAATTTTTAAGACAGTAATCATGTGCAACCACAGCGACGCTGACAGCATCATGGCAGCCCTGATTATGGGAGCTGCCTCCTCCGCCACAGGTGATGAGGTCCTGATGTTCTTCCAGCCCGGCGCGGCAAAGATGCTGGTAAAAGGCGAGTTGGAAAAACTAAACGGATTGCCAGGCATGCCTGATCCGATGTACCTATATGATTCCATTACAACCCTGGAAGGCCGTTGGATACTTTGTGAACTCGGTATCCCCAACAAAGGCATTAAAAAAGAAGATTTACGCGATGAAGTTGAAGTGCGAATGGCTTCCGATTTTCTTCTAGACGCGGAAGGCGCGACAAAATTCTTTTCTTACTAAGGTCGAATTTCAAAAAACAAGGAGAATCCCATGACCGATATTACCCCTACCAAGACGATCGACGAGCGCGGCAAGATTTGCCCATATCCTGACGTGGATACCATGACCACGCTCAAGAAAATGAGCAAGGGCGAAATTCTTGAAGTGCTGATCGATTACCCACTCTCGGTGGAGCGCATTCCGCGCAACGCCGTGAAACAAGGACACAAAGTTTTGAGTGTCACCCAAGTGGATGGCCCTAATCACAGCATCATGATTGAAGTATTAGGTAACAAGTAAGAAATTTACCTTTTCGTAAAAGGTAATTAATCAAAATTGGAAAAATGCATCATTCATAGTTAAATTCAATTGGAGAATATAATGAATCCTATTCTTTCTGGTTTATTGGTTGGCGTGTTGTTTGGATTTGTTTTACAGCGCGGCCGCTTTTGTATGAATTCCGCTTTCCGCGATATCATTTTAGGCCAGGATTTTACCCTGTTCAAAGCCTTGGCAGCCGCCATTTTGGTGGAAATGATTGGTTTTTCGATCCTGGCCTTGGCGGGCGTTATTACCCTCGCGCCAAAACCGCTTATGTGGGGCGCCAACATTGCTGGCGGATTTATTTTTGGTATTGGCATGGTTCTGGCCGGCGGTTGTGCCAGTGGAATTACCTACCGGGCAGGTGAAGGCATGGTAGGCGCGCTCATGGCAATCCTGGGATTTGGTCTTTCGGCTTTGATGGGAGTCACCGGTGTACTGAACCCAATTCTTAAAACCTTGCAGGATACCAAAATCATGACCGCCGATGACAAGGCTCTTACCCTGGCGAACATGGTTGGAATCGATCTAAAAATCGCGATGCTTGGCTTGGCAATCCTGATCTTCGTTATTTGGGGTTACATGGAAATGAAGAATAAATCTGCCCAACCGGCGAATGCCGGGCAGGCGGATTCTCTTGGAAAAGCCATTTTCAAGAAGGGCTGGGCTTGGCTTCCAACCGGAATCGTGGTCGGATTGATTGGCACATTATCCTTCCCGTTATCGGCAGCCGCCGGACGTAACTATCCGCTTGGTATTACCGGTGGATGGGTAAATATTTTCCAATCCCTGATTAAGTGGCAGAGTATCGTGGAAGACAAGGTCAAAATCACCGCTCTGAACTGGGAAGGCGCGGAAGTGCTTGGCATCGTTCTCGGAGCCTTGGTCGCGGCTTTGATCGCTGGTGAATTCGCCATCCGTGCCCCGCAGCCAAAAATTCTTTTGCAAACTTTCGCGGGTGGTTTATTAATGGGCTTTGGCGCGGTGGTGTCCAGTGGTTGCAATATTGGTCACATTCTGAGTGGTGTGCCTCAGTTATCCGTCGGGTCCATCGTTGGCGGCGTCTCGATCATCCTCGGTGGATGGTTGATGGCTTATTTAATGTTCATCCGCCCGATGCAAGGGGATTGAGAGCGAATGAAATTGGACTGGAAAAAACTTTAAATTGGTTTTAAACATTCAGAGTGCGGTTTTGGAACATGCCAATTTACGTTGAAGAAAACCTCCACTGCCGCAAACTGAATGTCGTTACATTCTCCCTGGATGAACCGCGATATTAAATCAATCACGGTTCATCCTCTTTTTTACATCTCGATTAATTTATATAAATCGTCATTTTCAGGTGAATGGATGAAACCCCAAAACGCGTCCATCGCTCGATTGGGGGGTCCCATTGATTTGCGACCGATGCAAATTTTCCGTTTCAAATCCAATCCGTTGACCGGAACTTCGACAACACATCCAATAGCCCGCGCAGAGGCGGAGGCGAGTTGTGAAACAAACGCGGCCCCCAAACCAGCCGAAACACATGCCACAATCGCTTCAGCGCTCCCCACTTCGAGCAATATATTCAAATTTTCCACCCTTATTTCGTGCTTGGCCAGTTCAGCTTGCAACACGTGGCGGGTTCCGGAGGTAGGTTCTCTCATCAAAATCGGCACTTCTAAAAGCTCATCGGGTTCAATTGAGGTCCGGTTCGCCCATGGATGAGATGCCGGTAAGATTAAATTGATGAAATCCGTAAAAAAATACTGACATTCCAAGGGAGCATGGGTAATCTCGACGCTGATCACACCCAGGTCCGCCTCGTGACCAAGCAATTTTGAAGAAATGTTTTCTTGAGAACAATGCGAGATTGAAATTCGGACACCCGGATTTCTTTGGCGGAAGCGGGCAGCCAATTGAGGGAGAATATATTTACCCGCGGTTGTGCTACAGGCAATGTTTAAGTGCCCAGAAACTTCATGATCAATGGCGCCCATCATATTTTGAAGATCCAGGTTATCTCTTACCATTTTGCGCGCCAAGGGCACCAAGGTCTGGCCAGCCTCAGTTAATTGAACGCCACCGGGGCTTCGCTCGAACAAATTCGCGTTGATCTCTTTTTCAAGCTCGTTAATGTGTTTGCTCACCGTCGGCTGGCTAAGGTGCAGCTGTTGCGCGGCAATGGAAAAACTCAGCGAATCAGCCACATGTAAAAAAACGTTAAGGCGATCCACATTAATCATTGGTAACTCCTTTGAAAATATACGAATAATGGCACATAATAACAATAGCGGATTATTTCAGGGAATGAAATTGGTTTATGTCATTATATTTCAAGTAAATTGCAACCTACTAAAGAGTTCCCGCGGTTTGAAAATTTTTTTTTATCCCTCCGCTCAGGTAAAAATAATTTAGAAAAGAGGCAAATTAAATCCCATCTCACAGTTGCAAGGAGTCGGGTGGTTGCGGAACGGAAAGCTCGTACCTTTCCTTCCTGAAAAGGCCCAATAATGCTAAATATTGAAAATAAACCTGGCCGAAAAAATATCATCCCAAATTCCAGCATATACTACCTTGAGGTATCAATTCGATGATATAATTTATATCAAGTTATTCTAATAAATTAATGCGCAAACCAAGGAGCGTTTATGTCCGAAATCATCAATAACCGCCAACAGCGGGTGGAAATCATGAAATCCCTGATCCGCCAGCTCCATAGCGGCGCCACAGAAGAACATGTCAAACATCAGCTCGAAACCATGCTTGACGAAGCCGACTATGGCGATGTGTTCATGATGGAAGTCCAACTTGTAAAAGAAGGGATTCCCGCTGAAAACATTCAGGAATTATGCGACACCCACAGCCGGGTTTTGCGAAATCACCTGGACCTGACCGAAACACCTCAAACCCTGCCCGGCCATCCGGTTAATACTTTTTTGCGTGAAAACCAGGAAATCACCAAAGCCACCAGCAAAATCCGCCTGATGATTCAAAAATTGGATAAACTCGCCGAAGACGAGGATGCCACTGAACAGATTCGCGTGATCCAACAAAATTTGAATGAGTTGATGGATGTAGACAAACATTACCGCCGCAAGGAATATCTGGTGTTCCCTTATTTTGAGAAGAACGACCTGCCCGGGCCAGCCCTGGTAATGTGGGGAAAGCACGATGAAGCCCGCGGCTTAATGAAGGAAACCATCGCCGGATTGCAGCAAATCGAAACCATCACCGCCGCTGAAGCCAAAGCTTACGCCCTCTTCACCATCATCCCTGCCCTCGACGCATTGGACGAGATGATCTACAAGGAGGAGAAGATTCTCTTCCCCACCGCCATGGATCTATTGAGCGAACAGGATTGGTACGACATCTATCAGCAGAGTGAAGAATACGGATTTTGCCTTTATGTGCCTGAATTCGAATGGGTTCCAGAAGGCGGGGTCCCTGCCTCGGTAAAGAAAACCTCCGCGGCAGGCGGCAAGCTGCAAATGCCAACCGGAAGTTTCAGCATTGAGGAAATGATCGCCATGTTTAGTGTGCTGCCCTTCGACCTGACTTTTGTGGACAAGGATGACACGGTGCGCTATTTTACACCAGGCAAGGATCGTATTTTTGACCGCTCACGCGCGATTTTGGGACGTAAGGTTCAGTATTGCCACCCGCCCAAGAGCGTGCATATTGTAAATAAAATTGTGAGTGACTTTAAAGCTGGCAAACAGGACCGGGCTTGTTTCTGGATCAATGCCCATGGTAAGATGGTCTACATTTGTTACTACGCAATGCGCGGAGCGGAAGGAGAATACATGGGCACCCTGGAAGTAACCCAGGACATCACTGAAATTCGCGGATTGGAAGGCGAACGCCGCCTGTTAAAATATGACCATGAATAAACCAATTCTGCTGGAGATTACCAGCCAAACCAAACTTTTCGATGTTCTGGAAGCGTTCCCGGAGCTCGAAGAGCAGATCATCAAGATCGCCCCACCTTTTAAAAACCTGCGCAATCCGGTTTTGCGTAAAACTGTAGGTAAACTCTCGACCATCGAAAAGGTCGCCGAGGTTGGTGGAATGAGCGTAACCAACCTGGTAAATACCCTGCGCCGGGCGGTTGGGCAGGCAGAACTGACGGATTTACCAGCCGAGCAATTTCAGATCAGCGTACCGCACGAGATGAACGATCCGGAATGGATAACCGGCGAACCAACAATCACCATCAACGGAGATGAGATGCTTGCCCGCGGTGAAGTACCTCTTGGCGTGATTAACGACCATCTGCGTGAATTGCCCGAAGGCGGGTTTCTGCTGTTGGTAACCGCATTCCTTCCCACTCCAATTGTGGATGCCATGCAAAAACAGGGTCGAATGGTGTACAGCAAGGCGCACCCATTGGATGAAAATAAATTTTTAACCTTCATCAGAGGTTAATCAAAGTGATTGGAAGATTCCTCTAACCCCCATTCGGGGACGGAAAAAATAAAAACTCCCCTCGGGGAGTTTTTGGTTCAGCTATTGGCTGGCGCGGACGGTGTGGCGGGTTTGCTTTCGGCTGCCGGGGTGCTTGTTTCGACAGGTTTTGGGGTTTCCTTGGGTTCGGTTTTAGGTGTGTTCACCAGACCGCTGGCGGATTTATGATCAGTAGCGTACCAGCCGGAGCCTTTGAACACGATTCCAGCCGGGGTAAGCACCTTGCGCAAGGTATCATGCCCGCATTCCGGACAGGTTTTTAGCGGCTCTTCTGTAAAAGACTGGTGTTTTTCGAACTGTACGTTACAGTTCTCGCAGCGATAGATGTAAACAGGCATGGGTGGTACTCCTTAATTCGGGTTTTATTATAGTACAGGAACGTAAGATTTTCATTTTAATTTGAAATTAGCCAAAACCCGATTCAAGCCTTAAAAAAAATAGGGGCAAGCCGGAATCTTGCCCCTTCGGAGAGCCACTGGCGCCCGGTTTTTTCCCCTTCCTTGACCGCGGCACGCTGGGCGAAACAGATAGCGGGGTTCATCCCGCGAGCGGATTAACTGAGGCCAACCCAAAAATGATGCGGCAAAACAACTTCCTGATTTTGAACTTCCAGCCCGGGTATGCGCGGCAGCCCCTCACCCTGGGCGGATTCCTTGGGACTGATCAGCACAATTTCGGGTTTGAGTTTGTACTTTAATTCAAAGTAGTTGACTGCCATGCGAATCTTCTGTTCCAGACTGCGTTTGTTGTTATCATCGAACCACATCATCCCATTGACCATTTTTGACTCCTTTTTAAGAACTTATGTTCTAATTATAAAACAATTGTTCTAATAATGCAAGCAGCAAATCGGGGAAAGAATTCAAATAAACCATTTCCAGAAAAATCACCTCATTTTGCCTCTTGACGAAACTTCTCAGCGGCGTATAATTCAACGAAATGAAAACACAGCACTGGTACCAACCGAACCACCAACATATCCAAGCTCAGGGATTTGAAGCCATTGTTTATTAAAAGAGCCGCTTTTAGCGGCTCTTTTTTTATGTTTTTTCACATTTCAAACGGAGGTTGATATGCAAAACAGTTCAAAGGTCATTGGTTATTTGCCGGATGACACCCCCCCGCTCGGCGCGATGTTGAGCCTGGGATTCCAACAATTCATCGCCATGTTTCCCGCTACCGTACTGGTCGCCATTCTGACCAAATTCGATATCGGGACTACCCTCTTGGCATCGGGTTTGGGAACGATCATCGCCCTGTTGGTTTCCAAGCGAAAAATCCCCATGTATTATGGATCATCTTTTTCCTACATCGCGGTGGTGATTACTGTCATGAGTCAATTCGCGGGAGACTGCTTCGGTGATCCTTCTGTCACCTACTGTCCTGAGGGTGTGCGCATCGTCCAGGTCGGTATTCTCCTGACCGCGGTCTTTGAGATACTGGTCGGTCTGTTCATCATGAAGATCGGCAAAAACGCGCTTGACCGGGTTTTGCCGCCTATCATTACCGGATCAATGGCCATCGTGATCGGGATTGCCCTGGCAAACGCCGCGCTGGGCAACGCCGGTAACTGGGCTGCCGCGGATGTGGCGGGCAAAAGCTGGTTGGTGGCATTCATCACCTTGTTGGCGACGATCATCTTCTCCGTTTACCTGCAAGGAAAAGGCTTGATCGGGATGCTCCCAATTCTGCTGGGCGCGTTTTTCGGATATCTGGTCGCCATCCCCTTTGGACTGGTGAACTTTGCCCCGGTTGCCCAGGCAAATTGGTTCGCTTTGCCTAACATCACCTTCCCAGCCTTCAACGACCCTGCCGCATGGGGTATGGCTCTTTCAGTTGCTCTCATCTTCATAGCCACAGTGCCCGAAAGCACTGCCCATCTATATCAGATGAGCCTTTATATTGACGAATTGGCCGATGAGGTTGGCAAAAAACCATACAACATCAAGGAAAAAATTGGCCTTAATTTGGTGGCGGATGGCGCGGATGACCTGGTAGTGGGCATGCTGGGCGGCTGTGCCGGCACCAACTACGGTGAGAACAACTCTCTGATGGCGATCACCCGGAATTACTCGACCGCGGTTTTGATGACAGCCGGCGGAATGGCGATCATCTTCGGCTTTTTTGGCAAGCTGGTGGCCGCCATTAATACCATTCCCGCGGCGGTGGTTGGAGGGCTTTCCATTTATCTGTTTGGGGTCATCGGTATGCAAGGTATCGCCCTGCTTCAATCTGAGAAAGTCAACCTGTTTGACCCAAAACAATTGGCCATTGGCGCGGTCATTCTGATCACTGGCATCGGCGGTAACCTCGCCCTCAAGGATGGACTCTACCCCTTCATCGTTCCCTATTTATTCCCCAGCGGAATTCCCGCCATAGTCTTTGCCGCCATCCTCGGCATCCTGCTCAATACGCTTTTTGTGGTCATCAAGCCACCTACCCGCAGAGCGCTTCAATAACCAGAATAATAAGACCCCGCGCCTCTGTTGGCGCGGGGTCTTTCAGAATTTATCCGGATCTTTCAGCCAGTGGATGTTGAATGGTTACGGACAGACGCCTCCAAACAGATCCAGTTTCGGTGACATGATCGTAGCGGAACCATTGGTAATGAAGGCCACATCGGTTAAATTTTCCTCATCCAAACCTTCACAATACAACAGCAAAACCATGCCAGCATGCCTGAACCCGCTCGGCGGCGTTTCGGTCTCGATCACAGACTCAGGATAAAGGCGCGTATCAAAAAAAGCAAAGGTCATTTCATCCCCGTCACCGTAAGCGGCTACTCCCGGGCTCGCCGGGTAAAAAATTGGACCGTACGCGAGGGCCGCGGAGGGTTCTCTCTCCATAAACGAACTCACTTGCCTGGCTTGGATGCCCGCCTTATCGAGCAGCTCAAGGGCTCTTGGAGGCAGGATTAATTGAGTTTCTGGATTAGTTTTCAATTTAAAGGTTTGCTCTGCCGGCAGCAACCTGTCCGTAAGGGGGATCGTCAGCGTCACCGCCAAAAGTATAACCAACCCGCTGATTGCCAACCGCGAATCAACCGCCGCTGTCTGGACCAATTCTTGATGAAATTTCGAGCCCCTCATCGCGTCGCTCAACACCCAAACGCCAGCCGGGTAATAAAGCATGGGTACCCAGGCAATCGGGAAAACATGGCGTGGAATCAGGCTGCTGGAAAAGACCGCCGTCAGAAAATAAGCAAGGTAAAAAATCACTGGTACCAACCCTGGCCAACCAGCCGCCCGGTAGAGCCGATTGATACCGAAGCCAACCAGTAGTAGGTTAAGCAGGAAAGAAAATACGTTAAATGCATTGATTTCAAAACCGGTTATGCGTAGGAAGGGATGCGCGGACAGGTTTGAATTCGGACGCAAAGTCGGATCATTCAACAATCGCGGAAGAAAATTAAGGTCATACGTGGCGATGCTAAATGCGCGTTCCCCTACCAGCCGCCAGCTAAACTGGTAATCATGTGGATCGGGTTCAGCTGAGTGCTCAATTTGATATTCCGCCACCGCGTCCGATTTCCATGTTTCAAAGCCCATTCTATGAGCCAGGTCTTTTGCCTTGGCATTAAAAAAAAGCGGTTCATAACCCAGTGACGCGTTACGCAGAATGGAAGGAGAAACAATCAGCAGAAACCCCGCTCCCAGCGCGGCAAGTGCCCAGGCCGCCTTGCTCCAGACAATCGGTTTGCGCGTCAGATATAGCAGCGGCGGTGCCAATAAAAACAGGAGGGTGTTGACCCTCACCAGAGAGAAGAAGCCGATTAAGGCGCCGAATAAAACCAGCTGGAGCCGGTTATCAGGGTTTTTAAGAATTTTTATGAAAAGGAACGTTATCAACACCACCCCGAGGGACATCAGCGGCTCGGTTTGGAGGGTTGAGATATGCAGGCTGCTTTTTGAGCCGGCCAGCAAATTAAGATTGGAAACGATGAGCAAAGCCGCTGTGAATAAACCAATCGTCCTTGATCCAAGTTCCCTGCCGAGCAAGTACAAAAGCGCGGGGATTAACCCCAACAGCGCGGCTTGCGCCCGCATGGTAGAGATTGGATCGATGCCAGACAGAAATTTAAATCCGGCCAAAATCGCGGCATAATTTGCCCACGATCCCAACCTTAGATTTTGACCATACCCCTCAACGATCAGGGCGGCGGACGCGTCGTAAACCCGGGCATCTTCGGCGGGGATAAAGACTCCAGCCTCGCCGAGAGGATGACTGCCCAAGGGAGTGGTGACCCACACGCCTGCCGCGATTGCCCAAATCATTACGAATAGGATTGTATCCGCCCAGGCGGGTAGTGGTTTGCGGCTCATCAGCCAGGCAGCCATTCCTCCGACAAGCAGAATCAAAATTGTCTGGGAAAAGGTAATAAATTCCATAACCGGGTAAATCTGCTTGATGAACTGAGCCTCTACGCCCTCAAAAGCAATCAGAATCAAGCCCAAGCCAAACCACAAGCCGCTTTTCAGTATTTTCGGCCAGACACCCCTCCGTTCATTCCAAATCTGTCTGAGTTTGATGACGATGTTGTAAGCGAGCAAGGCCCGAACCGCCGGAACGAGCTTGAAAAGCCCAAATAACCAACCAATCCCGACCGGCTCAAAAATGGCATCCGCGAGGAGAAACAAACTTAAAACCCCAAAGCATGCCGCTTCCAAAGCGCGGCGAAGGGGCGTGGAAAGCAGGTCTGATACCCATTTAAAGCGCTCAGGGGTCGCTCTCCAGCCAGACAAGGCGAACGCCGCTCCGGATAAAAGGATCAGGATAAGATTCAACAGGGCAAAGGAAGAGTTGGAAATTTGGTTGATTAATGGCGCGCCGAACCAAAACGCAAGCAGGGCAATCAGCCCGGAGGTAATGAGTTGAGATAGACTGAGACGAGTCATCGAGAATCGTTCCGCGAGATTTGCATGGACTGGCAGGTAGGTTGAATTGGGTCTATCATACCCGATTTCTTC
>DATMWA010000006.1:0-1962 GCA_035562755.1 Anaerolineales bacterium | reverse complement strand
CCCAAAACAACCACAGCTGTCATCAAAACCGTTTCCAATCTCTTCGACACCAGCTTCGACTCTTGGTACATCATCAACTATCCTGGTCAAAATTACGAAAAAGAACTCATTCTCTACAACAAATCCGATAAACCAGTTATGTACTCCGTCCGCGCCGCCGACCGCTACTCCGACTCAGTTCCGGTAAGTGTTAATGGCACCTTTGAAGCCACCGGCAAAATGCTACCTCTCTCCCAGGAAACTATCAGACTTAAAGCCTGGAGTAATGATCAGTCTCCCGGTTTTACCACCTCCGTCACTATTAATTTCATCAGTCAACAAAACCAAATCTTAGCCACCCGCACCGTCAAAATTACCGCCTACACCCCTGTGGGCGACCGCATTTACGTTGACACTGACACTCCCACTGAAACCGCCGGCAACCAGACTTATGACGTTTCCTACCGCTCTCTAGCCGCCTATCCTATTCGCTTAAACAACCGAAACCAACGTGAATTGAATTTCTCCGCTCAAATCGTCTCCCCCGAAGCCGCCAAAGTCATGGCCTTTTCTGCCAAATCCGGCACCATCAAATCCGGTGAATGGTGGGATACCGACATCCACTTCCTCAAACCCGATGCCAAAGTGAATCAAGTTGTGGTAGAATTCACCTTTACTGGGACCGATAATGATCCTTACCAAGCTACCAAAACCCTAACTCTAGAAATAAAATAATGGAACATCAACAAACAATTGAAATTCTCCAAAAATATAACCTTGATTACGAGGGTTGTTGTGATGCTGCCGTTTTAGTCGCCGCCACCATCCTTCGAGATCTAAGTTCGATCAATAATTTTGATCCTGAAAAGACCAAAGCTGTAATTGACACAGTAAATGAACATCTTCGGGGTGATAAACAAATCCATCAACAAATTCCTTTTCTGTCACTTAAATCTTAAACTCGTCCCCATAGCACCATCCACCCAAACTTCACCAGTCGCAACTGGCGACCAATTCGCCACGGCTGTTGACCCAACCGCCACAGCCATTCCAATCCCCACTGTCTCATCCATTGCGGCGCTCTTGTCTGGATACCAGACCACATATCTATGGCTCCCCCCACAACCATCACAGCTTGAATTGACAATTTCCCCCCATATTTCATAACCCAAACCTCTTGTTTTGGTGCACCAAAACCCACCAACAACAGATCCGGCCTAATTTCATTAATCCGATTAATAACCCAATCTTCATTTTCCATTGTCAAATCCATATTTTTTGCATCATAATTCACTTTGCCCACTGGAACCTTCCAGATATCAAGGCCGCCAAACCGCTTTTTTAGGTTTCCAACCGCAGATTCACTTGCCTTACCCCTTCCTCCAATCAATGTCACTTTCCAACCCCGCACACGAGCCTCAGACAACAAATTTTCTGCCAGGTCAACTCCGGCCACTCTTTCCCGAATTTTCCAAGCTCTTCCAGTCGTAAATGCCCGCCACCAATCTGCCCCGATCACCCCAATACTATCCGGCACTCTCACTTCTGATGAATTTAAGACCTGCAAAAACCCCGGCTCTTCGACCGCCTGGATTAACTGTTCGGTATTGGGTGTAAATACCGAAATAGGTCGTTTGTATCGCCTCTGAGAGATCCTTTCTGACACCTGCTCCACCACGCTCTCACTGGTTAATCCGGTAAACCCCACTCCCGCCACGATTACCCTATGTTTCATCCGCACATTATCCCCCATCAATCACTTTGACGCAAAAACATTGGTTCCTTTCTCAATTTTTTTCCAAAAAAATGCCCCTAATTACCGCAAAATCAAAAAAAATATAACTTAATTCCAATTATTATAAGTTAATTATTAAAAACAAAAAAAGGCCTAAATTTGAATGATTGTATAAAAAAAATACTCAATACTTTTCCCATTATTTCAAGGCATAAATAATTTATCAAACCAAAAAAGTACCTAATAAA
>DATMWA010000005.1:0-106808 GCA_035562755.1 Anaerolineales bacterium | reverse complement strand
TGGCGCCATACGTTGCGCCAGGCCAATTTGAATAATAATGCCATTTAACCTCCAATTCACATATATCTAATCTTATTGTAACTATTAAATTTTTGAAATATTACATTTTGTAAATTGGACCATGACAAATATAAAATTCGTAGTCTGATCGCTGTTATAAAATTTTGAATGGTGAGGGCGTTAAAAATGGGTTTGTCCAGTTTGGATAAAGGCATTTAGGTCGGGTGGCGTTATTAATAAAAAGCTTTGAAACAATCGGTGTATCTAATTTGAGATTGAGTTTTAAGATTGCTCTTGGTAAAGATTGATTTTTTTGATAATGGTCAATCCGATGGTTGAACTTTATGAATGGCTTACAAAATTGTTTTTGATGATGTAATTTTTGCGAAGTTTAGAATTTAATAACGAATAATTAGATATGATCCAAGATTGCACAAAATAGATAAATCGTTATAATCAAAATAATATTTAATCAGAGAATTAATATCAAAATTTGAAACAATTATTGCGAGGTGAATTTTGAAAAAAACAACTCCACTCAGTTACCATCCCGTTTTAATCAGCATGCATTGGTTGGTCTTTCTTTTGGTTATTTCCGCCCTGGTTTTAGGTAAATATATGAGTACAATTCCAAATAATGCTGACAAAATTCCATTCATTGGAATCCATATGTTGATTGGACTGTTGATTTTGTTAGCGATGACGGTCCGTTTGGTCGCAAGATTGCGTCTGCCAAAGATACCGTATGCATCGACCGGTAATAAACTCCTTGATTTCTTTGGCAAGGTTGTTCATATTGGGCTTTACCTCTTTGTTTTTCTGATGGCAATTAGTGGAATTTCACTTTCAACCCAATTAGGTCTGGCACAAATTGTCTTTGGAGGCGGGGGATTAAGCTTGCCTGAGGATTTTTATGTCTTTAGCGCACGGGTTCTACATGGTTTTATTAGCCCGGTGCTTTTAGGCTTGATCCTGATCCATGTAGCCGCCGCATTTTATCACCAGCTAATCTTAAAGGACAATTTATTTTCGAGGATGTCATTTAAAAAGTAACCTGAAAGAAGATCTTTTGGTCCAAAAAATATTCTTGTTATTTCACTCTGTATAATCCATCAGCCTGGGCTATAGATTATTCAAAGCGTGAAATTTTGAAGATTTTATTATCAGCTGCCAGGCTGAAATTGTCCGATTCCATTATTACAAGCGAAGACCTGAGAATAGAAGAAAAACGCCATCAGGCGACTGCGAATCAATATTAAATATAAATGGTGCGTGAAATAAACAGTATCCATTCTCCGTTAGTTGGTTTAAATTAAAACCAAGGTTCTAATGCTAAGAAATATAATCAATAAGCCAACGAACACCATTAGGATCTTTGGTTTTATTTTTCTGGTGAGAATAGCCGCAAATGGAGCTGCAGTAGCTCCGCCGATCAATAGGCCAAGGATGATATGCCAGCTGTTTTGAATATTTAACATAACCAGAAAGGTGATTGATTGAGCAAAAGTAACAAAAAATTCCGAGAAATTCACCGTACCAATCATCACTCTTGGATTATAACCACGGGCAACAAGGGTTGAAGTTACCACAGGTCCCCATCCTCCACCGCCAATTGCGTCCATAAATCCACCTAGCAAACCAAGTAGAGAGACATATTTTGGTGTTTGAACAGGTTTTTTTTGTTCTCGAAATGCTTTCACGATAATTACAATACCCATTATGATAAGGTAAATTGAAATATAAGGTTTAAGTGCTTCTCCATCGATATTCGTGAGGATGTATGCTCCACTAACTCCACCCAGCACTCCCGGGATTATCAAGCGCTTTGCGAGACTGGTATCAATATTTCGTAATTTCCAATGTGACAACCCTGAGATTGCTGTGGTAAAAACTTCAGCTGTGTGAACACTAGCGCTTGCGGTGGCGGGTGGTAAGCCAAGTGATAATAAGAAACTATTGCTGCTTACCCCATATGCCATCCCCAGGGCACCATCGATCATCTGAGCAAGAAACCCGACAAAGATGAAAGGTAGAATTTCCATGAATCCAACCTCAACATTCACAGCTTGATAATCCGTTATTCGAGCAAATCCGCTGACCAAGACAATAAGCGTCACAAAAGCACCTACAAAAAACGAAATTCTTTTCATATATCCTCTTAATATATATAACTCTATAGATATAGTAGACAAATAGATCAATAAAAATATCTTATCCGAAATATAATTTTTGCTGTTGTTCCCATTCAACAACGCTCGCTAATGTTTTGTAATCTAGAATTCCTGTCATAGCTTCACGAACTTCTGCCATTACCATCCGCAGACCACAGGATTGCTCGTCAGGGCAATCACAGGGTTCGTAAGCGGCCTGGCTTACACACCTAATTGGCGCGATTGGGCCATCGAGAGCTCTGATTATCATTCCAATGGTTATTTTATCAGATGCCTTAGCCAGGTAATATCCCCCTCCCTTTCCAACTTTGCTGTGAAGTAATCCAGCATTTTTCAAGATCAGCAGAATTTGTTCTAAAAATTTTGGAGGAATTTTTTGGGCTATGGAAATTTCCTTTATTAACAACGTCGGATAATCGCCATCTAAAGAAGGTGTTGCGATCATGAGCATTGCCCTAATTCCATATTCTCCGCGTTTTGATAATCTCATAATTACTCTATAGAAATAGTAGGAATAAAATAGATTCTATTGCAGACTTTAGATTTTGTAAAGGGCTTAATCAACCCAAATTATGATTATGCTTAATTTAGCGTTTTGTGAAATTAAGCCAAACAAATTTCCGGGATTATTAAGATTTTCTCGATTGCTTCATATAACTTTTTCCACCTTTATCCTGGAAAGTATCACTCCGGCTCAGAATATATATTACAAGAATGATTGTGTATCATGGCCGATATTATTAGAATTGGGATCATTCAATTTGAGAAATCTTGACATCTTTTGATGTGTTATGATAAAATATCATCCGCTTAACAATTGGTCCCGTGGTGTAGTGGCTAACATGCGGCCCTGTCAAGGCCGAGATCGCGGGTTCGATACCCGTCGGGGCCGCCAATCAAAAGGAAAACCTGATTGAATAATCAGGTTTTTTTGTTTCAAATCGGTGATTCAACCAATGAATTCTCTTTTTCCACCAATTGATTTTGGCTTGTTTTTTTTCTTTTCCGCGATAGGGAAAGTTATCTGGACCCTGGTACCTTTGCCTAGTGTGCTTTCAATATGGATTGAGCCATTTTGAGCATCAATCAGCTTTTTGGCGATTGAAAGCCCCAATCCATTGCTGCGACTGGCATCATTTTCGGGGGAAGAACCTTGATAGAAACGATCGAACAAATGCGGTATGTGTTTTGGATCAATACCTTTTCCGGTATCTGATACAACGATATGGATCGATTTCGCGATTTGTTGGGCACTCAATTGAATTGAGCCGCCTTGGGGTGTAAATCGGATGGCATTATCCAAAACGATAAACAAAATCTGCCGGATTCGTATCCGATCAGCTAGAACAACCCCCCCAGCAGATTTTAATTCTATTGTTATGCCGTTGGTTTTTTCGAGTTTTTTTATTTGACGAATGGATTCGGATAATAAATCCGCGACATCAATGGCCTCCAATTCCATCCTGAGCCGGTGAGCGTCGAGGCGTGAAAGTAAAAGGAGATCGTCTACCAGGTGATTCATGTAGTCACATTCATTCAAAATGTCAGTTAAAACTTTGGAATTTTCATGAGTCGTTTGGCTGCGCAACCCATAATCCGCGGTGGCGCGAATCAAAGTCAAAGGGGTGCGCAGTTCATGGCTGGCGTTAGAAACGAAGGTTTGTTGTTGGTCCCAAGCTTGTTGGGCTGGTCCGAGCGACCGGCCAGCCAACCACCAGCTAACAAAAACCAACAAAAAGGTAGCTGAGCCACCGAGTATCGCCATAAAGACGAGATACTGATTCAAGGCTCGATCCTGATTTGCCAGTAATCTTCCAGTCTGCAAAATGGCCGGTACACCCGCACCGGTTAAATAAGTTAATACCCTTACCCGACCTTTTTCTGGCACTTCCACAGTTCGTATGTCCCAGCCATTTACTTGGGCATTGGAAACTATTTCAGGATTATTGATGATCGGCGGCGAGATCGTATTTGGAATCAAGATGGGGTTACCGTTTTTATCCAACGAAACAACGAAGATGGCGGCTAAATTATCATCATAATCGTGTTCATTTTCGTAATATTCTTCCGCTTCTGATTCCTCTTCATGTTCCTCTTCCTCAGAATGATCTTCTTCTTTATCCGAATGGGTTTCGCCTATTGTGGTTGAGTTATTATCGACAGTGACTCTGGTATTATTTTCTGCCCAAATAGCTTCGGCTTGAACTAATTCATCTGGAAGGGCTAATTTAAGAATTCGAAACTCGATCGCCATCTTATATTGAAGAGCGAGATCGGTAGTTTGTTGAAAATAGCGATTGATCAGGATGAAAGTTCCAACCCCCATCAAGCCAACCAAACCCACCGCGGCTATGAGATACAAAAAAGACAACTTCCAGCGAAGGGAATTAAGCATTTGCCACATCGAGGTAATAGCCAAGTCCGCGTTTGGTTTGGATTGGATCTTTATACCCTGGAAGACTGATTTTGTTGCGAAGGTACGACACGTAGACATCCACCATCGTTGGTTGAACCGTACTTTCATAAGACCAAACATAATCGATGATAAACTGGCGTGAGAGAGTTTGACCAGGATGGCGCATCAGACATTCCAATAATGTCCATTCAGTTTTTGTAAGGTCAAGCACCCGTTCAGCTCTTCTGGCAGAAAATGTTCGGGTATCGAGCACAATATTGCCAATTCGAATTTCCCAGGTACTACTTGCTCCCGTACCACCTATGCGCCTGGCAAGCGCGTGGATCCGAGCGATCAACTCATCATACGAGAATGGTTTGGTAAGGTAATCATCTGCCCCGTTATATAAACCGGCGACCCTGTCTTCGACTTGGGTACGGGCGGTAAGCATCAAAATCGCTGTTGTGATCCGGGCAGTTCGAATTGCCTGGGCAACTGACGTTCCATCACGTCCTGGCAACATCCAATCTAGAATTGCCACATCATAAACACCTCGCAAGGCAAGTTCGACGCCTTCATCGCCATTATGGCTGACATCAATATCAAAGTGCTCACTTTCAAGTACTTTTTTTGTCAATGCCGCCAGGCGCTTATCATCTTCGACTAACAGAATTCGCATTCATTTCCTTATTTGAATATTTGTTAATCATAGTTTAGTGGAAAAAGATTGGAAATCAATTGGAAATTTGGTTTGGTTTTTAAAAGATTTTCCAACTTTCACCAAGTATGCTTATTACAAATGATTAACCAATTAGTAAACGGAGGATTCAATGTCTAAAAAGACCCTTTTTATTTCCGCAACCTTAACCGCGTTCGTAATGGTTATTTTGGTGAATGTTGTATCGGCTTATAACCTCAAAAGTGGGGAGCCAACAATGGTTGTTCAACCAACCATACCGGCTCCAACGGAAGTTGTGGAGGTGATTCCAACATCGACCAAACCTGTCCTGCTTACACATCAGGAAGCGGCTCTTGTGGCAGCAAATTTCCTCGGTGATACGGATTTATTTAGTGTAGAAAACGCTCCATGGGAAGACGAAGAGGCTTTTAAGGTCGTCTTCAGTTCGGGTTATGTGGTATTTGTGAGTTTGGATGGGCAGATTTTAAACAGCGAAGCCCCACTTCCGGTTATCGTTTCTGTACCTGCTTTGATTACGGATGATAGCAATAATGACCAATCTTCAGGCTCGAATAATGGCTCAAACAACGATGATGACGATGATGACCACGATGATGACGAAAATGAGGATGAGGATGACGAGGATGAGCATGAAGATGAACCTGAGGAAAATGAAGATTAAGGATTATAAAAGGCAGGAGAATTAACATGGCAGGAAAAGCTGGCGCAAAAAATTGGGATGACGTGAAGATGGTTTTGACGACAATATCTATCACAGCGACGATCGGACTTTGGAATGTGTTTGCGGCACCGAATGAAAAAGTCGTGATGGCAAAAGCGAGTGAACCAACCTCGACACCCATCCCAACCGCAATACAGATGATGCCTACTCCTACACCTACCGAAGTATTCACCGGGAAAATCCTTTTAGGCGGCAAAGCGCCAGTTCCGGTCGTGATCGCGGTAGAAGAAAAAGTGGTCAAAAATAATCAACGATCACAGCCCAAACCTGATCCAGTTGGTCAAACACATTCATCCTGATGATTCATAAGCTTGACTTCAGGGCAATGGGCTGTGAGATGATGGCCGCGATCGATGTGGATTCCTTGCCAGCCGAGATGGAGTTGTTACCCAACTGGTTTGAAGGATGGGAAAAAACTTTTAGCCGTTTCAGACAAGATAGCGAACTCAATCAAGTCAATAATTGGGCTGGCATCGCGACTCAGGTAAGCCAGGATTTTGCGGAAGTATTTGAATTGGCTCTGAATGCTGAAAGCTCGAGTAGTGGATTAGTTACCCCATTAGTTTTGGATGCTTTGTTGAATGCGGGATATAACCAAACATTTGAACACCTTAAATTGAAGTCTGAAAATTCTGAGATGGAAAAAATTGTAATATTGCCACACCTAACGGAGATCAGATGGGATCCGATTACTCGGACGATCATAACTCCCCCGGATTTGCATCTTGACTTTGGCGGCATTGTTAAAGGTTGGGCGGCTCAAAAAACCGCAGAAAGATTATCGGAATTCGGGCCAACACTGATGGATGCAGGGGGTGATATCGCAGTCAGTGGAACACGTGCCGATGGGCAGCCGTGGTCAATCGGTGTAGCAAACCCATTTAACCCATCTGAAAATATCGAAATTATTCAACTTTTGGAAGGCGGGGTGGCAACATCTGGAAGGGATCGAAGACGATGGGTGATGGGAGATCATTGGCAACATCACATCATAGATCCAAGGAGCGGTTTCCCGGCTAAAACAGATTTGCTGACAGTAACTGTTATTGCTCCATCCGTAAGCAAAGCTGAGATGGCAGCCAAAACCTGCCTGATTCTTGGCAGTCAGCGAGGTATTGATTGGCTTGAGACAGATGAAAGCCTGGCTGGATTATTCGTTCTAGAAAACGGACAATGCTTAACGAGTGAGCGATTTAATAATTACATTTGGAGGTAGAATGCCTGCTCCTGACAAAGAAGAAACAGAATTTCCTGACACACTATTATCTTTAAAGTCGTTCTTGTTCATACTGTTAGCGACAGGTATCGGGATTATATTAGCCATGCTGGTGTTGCCAAGCTGGCTGCCAAAAATGGCGGATTCGATGGCTGGCCCTGATCCCAAAGCCTTTTGGTATTTATCCAGAGGAAGCGGATTTGTAGCCCTGAGTTTGTTATGGGGTTCAATGGCTTTAGGAATATTGATGACTAACAAAATGGCACGCAATTGGCCTGGTGTTCCCGCGGCGTTCGCGATTCATGAATTTATTAGCCTTCTGGGAATTGGGTTTTCGATGTTCCATGCCTTGGTATTGATAGGCGATCAATATATAAAATACGAAATTTCCCAAATCATCATACCGTTTATGAGCAGTTATGAGCCGATTTGGGTTGGTTTGGGGCAGGTTGGCTTTTATGTAATGCTAATCCTTACCTTGAGTTTTTATGTGCGAAAAAAAATTGGTCAAAAACTCTGGCGGGTAATTCATTATGTAGGTTTCGCGAACTATGTTTTGGCGCTGATCCACGGCTTAACCTCTGGTTCAGATACTGAATTGCCTTGGGCGCAACAATACTACTGGGTATCCGGAGGAATTCTCTTATTTTTGGTCATGTACAGAATTGTAAGCCTGGCTTACGCGAAGGCTGGTGCGGCTCCTACAAGAGTGACCAATCAATCGTAATTACTATGGTTGGTTATTTGGTGTTGAGTTCAGCATCTGCTTAATTCGATCTGCAACCCGCCGAATATAATCAGGAGATTGAAATGTCCGGCTTAGGATGATTCCTCCTTCGATGGCCGAGATGATGATTTCAGCCATTCCCTGGGCTCTCTCGGCCTCTACTCCACCATCCATTAATAATTCCTTTAATGCGTTGATGATCGTTAAGTAAGCTTCCTGACAAGCCTGGTTGATTCGTTTGGATTGAGTGACGGATTCCATCGCCATCATGGTGATCGTCGAACCACTGTGGAAATCATTTTCTTCCATTTTTTTCGCGATTTGTTTTAGAAACTCGAATATTACTTCGCTTGGTTCAGAATAAATTTTGGACATATCCCGAATCCGCTGGGCAATGATCTCTCCAGCTCTGATAGCGACCTCGCTCGCGATTTGTTCCTTTCCATCTGGAAAGTAATAATATAAAGAACCTTTGGGTGCACCACTGTTTTGAATTATTTCATTCAGACCAGTGCCGCAGTACCCTCTTTTTTCCATCAATATGCCCGAGCATAATAAAATTTTTTCGCGATTGTCAGACATGTGATCTTTGTCACCTTTCAATTTGCATTGGTTTGTTGTATTATGGCGAATGGTCTATATAAATATTTATTTAAAGGAGAACTTAGTATCGATAAGAAAGTGCGCCTTTTGGCTATTATATCCGGTTATTAAACGAGCATTTTTTGTTAATAGTAAAAAATTTCATCTTTTGTAAATTATTTAATGGTTTGAAGAAAGGTTAGAAATAATATGAATTCCTTAATAACCCCTATGTCAGTGAGTATTTTCTTCGTGATAATTGTGGTCGCGTTTTGCTTTTTCAAGCCACAAGCAGCTCGGATCTTTCTGGGATTTTTCTTCCTGACAATGGCTTTGGCGGTTAATGGATCCTTTACATTCGGAAACCCTCAAGCTTACCTGGATTACGCGAACGGAGCACTTATTCCGCTGTATCGAACTCTGGTTGTCAATATAGTCAGTATCAGCCCGTTCTATTTTGGATTATTGGTAATGGGATTCGAAATTGCCATGGGGATACTCATCTTATCCAAAGGTAAGACAGTTCATTATGGATTAATTGGAACCATGATATTTTTATTTGGAATGGCGCCTTTGGACTGGCTGCAATTACCATGGCTTGGGCTAATTGTCGGTGAAATGTACTTGGTAAGTAAAACTTACCAACACTCAATAATCGATATGTTATTCAAAAAACGAAGGATGGCGGATGCGAGCTCATAACCAAAGGATAGCGATTATTTTATCCTCGATTATTGTTATCCTTTCTTTTATGGCTTCGATTGGAGGATTGATATTACCGGGGTTGTACCGTGATAACGAATTCGTAAAGACGACCTGGTTGGGGAATGACGCAATCACATTATTCATCGCGATACCAATATTAATCGCTTCCATGTATTTCACCCAAAAAGGTTCGCTAAGAGCGCATCTCATCTGGTTTGGAGTATTGGATTACATGCTCTACAATTACGCGTTTTACCTCTTTGCGGCCAGGTTTAATTGGTTTTTCCTTATCTACGCAGCACTATTCGCATTAGCCATGCTGACTTTGATATTTGGTTTGGCAAACCTGGATTCAAACAAAATCTTGTGTTCGATGAAATCCAGTATGCCGGTAGATTGGATCGCTGGATATTTTTTGTTTATCGCGTTTGGCATCAGCACCGCTTATATAGCCCAATCAATTGGATTTATTATTACCGGGAGTTTGCCGTCAATCATTGATGTAACAGGACATCCTACGAATGTAATTTTTGCTTTAGATTTAACTTTACTCGTTCCATGGCTCATCCTGGGAGCGGTTTGGATCAGGAAACGTTATGTTTGGGGATATGTGATTGCTGGAATAATAAATATTAAAGGCCCAATTTATACATTAGTTTTGGCGGTCAACTCCATCTTAGTCGTAAATGCTGGTTTAACAATGTCAAATGAATTTCCTTTTTGGGGGTTATTAACCTTTCTGGGAGTATTAGCAGGCATTTTATTTTATAAACACATTAAATATGTAGGAGCCTAGTATGGGTAATATGTTGGATTGGAAAATTTTCCATCGAATCAGCGCGGTTAGCCTTCTGAGCATGGCTATGATTATTCTTGTCCAAATTTTTTTCTTTATGAGCTATCCACCTCCGTACGAAGGTACAGAATTAGAATGGTTTCAAATATTTGATACTAATCCTTTGCTTGGACTTATCAGTTTTGAAGGACTGATGATTGTGTACATGCTCTTATCCATTTTTCCAGCGCTATCCCTGGCCATGATACATTGGAGGCTCAGTTCTTCTGGTGTGCTTGTCTATTTGGTTATCAGTGTAATTGGAATCATGGCTTTTATCGCAGCTAGGCCAGCCTTTGAAATGTTAGCCATTTCTAATTCATATTTTTTAGCGGATACAGAAGTTGAACGGAATAGTACTCTTGCAGCTGGAAAGCTATTGCTCTCGATTTTTCATGGAACAGCCTTTCAAGTTAGCTATCTGATGGGGTCAATTTCTGGATTGGTTATATCTTTCATCATGCTTAAAGCGGGTTATTTCAACAAAACAATCCCAATCCTGAGGATTGCTTCAAGTATTTGTGACTGGGGATTGTACCTCCCAGGAATAGGGTTGTATATATCAATTTTTTCGGTCTTATTTCTATTTGTTTGGAATCTTTTTGTGGCTAAAAGCCTTGTGCAAATATCCCGATCTGAATTACCTTAACCTTGAGCTGATTATTCTGCAGCTTGATTGAATCAAAACGCAGGTGTATTTGGTTCAACCCACCGAGTTTATTCGGGTCATCTTTGAAAGAATTTTGAGGTACTATGTCTGAAGGTAAATTTCTTGTAACGTATGCCAGCCGGACTGGTTGGACAGAAGGTGTCGCCGAGGCAGTTGGTAACACTTTAAGAGGTATCGGCGCGTCGGTGGATGTGATTCCAATGTCAAAAGTTATTTCGGTAGCTAATTATGATTATGTTGTCGCTGGCAGCGCGATTAATAGTTCAGCTTGGTTGCCAGAAGCAATGGAATTTCTGAATAAATTTCAAAGTGAGCTCCGCAGCAAACCATTCGCCGCTTTTTTGGTGTGTATGACACTTGCCCTAAAAGATGGAGAAAAATATAGGGATCAGATTTCTGATTGGATGGATCCTGTCAGGGCTTTAGTTAACCCGATCAGTATTGGTTTATTTGCGGGTGGTCTGGAAATTAAGCGGATCCCAAAATTTAATGAACGCTTGATGTTTCGCCTAAGTGTTTTGTTTGGCTTTTGGAAAGAAGGCGATCACAGGAATTGGATCAAAATTAATGACTGGACTTTGAATCTCGTGAGATTATTGAAAGCGGGGAACTTATAAATGCAAACGAACAATCAAGATAATGTTTGGAGAAGGTTTTTCAGCTTCGGAGGTTACGCGACTATTCTGTTCATTTTCATGGTCATTTTTGATATGATTTTGGGTATTATCAGCGGCGGGCAAGTTGATGGTTTCCAGACTAGTTCGATCAACCGATTTGAGCGCTTGAATCAAAATATCTGGTTGGGATTATATCAACTTGATTTGTTGAATGTCATCAGCCAATTAATTTCAATTCCGATTTATTTGAGTCTCTATGCTGCGCTTAAGCAGACAAATCTTCCGGGAAGTTTATTTTCGCTGATTCTCTTCCTCATTGGTACAACTATTTTTGTGGCAAACAATGTCGCCTTACCAATGCTCGATCTAAGTAGGAAGTATTTTGCCGCGCCTGAGCCACAAAGGTCCTTGCTGGTCGCGGCAGGTGAAGCGTTACTCGCAAGAGGAGCACATGGAAGTCCAGGAGCTTTTTTTAGTTTTCTCTTGCCTACTATAGCCGCGTTGATGTTTTCAATTGTCATGCTTAAAGGCAATGCCTTTAGCAAACCAAACGCTTTTTTGGGAATTTTTGGAAACATCCTGATGCTCTTTTATATCTACTTCGTAACCTTTATACCCGAATTGAAAGAACTCGCAATCATGCTTGTTATGCCGGCCGGATTATTGCTGCTTGGCTGGTTAATTCTGATCGGGATCCGCTTGTTGAAATTAGGAAATAGTGCCAATCATCCATAAAGTTACCCTTGAAAGGAATGTTGAATTAGTCATGAAAGTAATACAAATTATCTTATGGTCAATACCCGCTTTGATATTGATCCTTTGGGTTGGCTTGTTAATCCAACCATCCTCTTTCCCTTCTAAAAACCAAGCGAATCCAGAAATGGAATACATTCCCATTCCGGTGGGTTTACCTGACCCAGTGGACCGATTTTACAAAGCAGTCTACGGTGAAAAGATTCCGGTTATCAAAACTGTGGTTATTCAAGGTCGCGGGCGAATGCGTCCCTTTGGCATTTGGCTTCCGGCCAGGTTCGTGATGATTCATAATGCCGGAGAGGATTATCGGCATTACTTTGAAACAACAATTTTTGGTTTACCCTTTCTGCGTGTTGATGAAGGTTATATCGATGGTCAAAGCTATTTTGAAAGCCCGATGGGGACGTATTATGATGATCCAAATACCAATCAAGGCGCAAATCTGGCACTCTGGGCTGAAGGTGGATGGTTTCCGTCAATTTGGTTGACCGATCCGAGGGTAAGTTGGGAGGCTCTTGACGAGGCTACGGCTCTCCTCCATGTTCCGTTTGAAGATAAAATGGAAACTTTTATGGTGCGATTCGACCCCACCACAGGATTAATGGATGGCATGGAAGTGATGCGATTTAAAACCAAAGATGATACTTCAAAAACACTTTGGATTACGAGTATCTCCAGGGATGGGAAAACTTCTTTTGCCACCTGGTCAGATGATGGAAAACCATGGGCTGAGTTTAGGGTTGAGGAATTGATTCTGAATGCGGAGGTTGAAGATTACATCCGCGCCAGAGGAAACTAAATCAACATACGGTAATATGGTTGAGGGCTGCCGAACTTATGGGCAGCCCTCTGATTACATATTGGTTTACTTGGCTTTTTTGGCCATGAAGGTTTTATAGAAAAGGTCCAGAAAGATCACAACTGCCCCTGTAATCATCAATGTATCCGGAATCAAGCGTAACCACATCCAAAAGGACAGGGGTTCAACTGTTTCCCTGAGGCGGGCGAAATAATAACCAAGATCATGAGCGACCCTGGTCTGTTCCATCCCGATGATGTAGGTCGGAATTGTAAAGAGCAATGCTCCCAGGGTAAGCGCCCAGAAACCTAGTTTGCTGAAACGTTCATCCCACGCCAAACCATGCGCCAGTGCGTTCGCGCGCGATACCATGTAAAGGAAGGCGATTGAGATATACCCAAATGCGCCCAAGAGCGCCACATGACCATGAGGCATGATGAGATAGGTGCCATGTGAGTAATAGCTGATAGTTGGGGTATTGATCAACATACCGAAGAACCCAGCGCCAATCCAGTTCAGGATGGCCGAACCGGAAATCCACATGAAGGGGATCGCGAAATCATTTTTCTTTCCTTCGAGGCGTTGTTCGCGGTAATTCTTCATCGCCTCAACAATCATCAACGCGAGCGGAAGTGGCTCGAGCGCCGAAAAAATGCCGCCGATGGCGATCCAATATTCATCGAGGCCTTGCCACCAGTAATGGTGTCCAACCCCCAGTGTTCCACTGAGGGCAATGAGCAGCAGTTCGAACAACATGGTTCGGACTGCTGTTTTCTGTGAAATCAAACCCAATGACACCGTGAAGAAGGCAATTACACCCGCGGCAAACAGTTCAAACGTCAACTCCACCCACAAATGGATAACCCACCAGCGATAATAATCATCAACGGTAAAGTTAGGCATGATTTCATGGATTGGCATCATACCAGCGATATATAAGGTAGCGATGGCAAAAGCGGACCAAATGATGGTACTTACAATTGGATTGTTGGTCGAGGCTTTTTTGATCAATGAGATGATTAAAATGAACCAGAATACGAGACCAATTACTAATCCAATGTCCCAAACCCTGCCGAGGTTGAGTAACTCGCGGCCTTCATTTCCCAGCCAAAACCAAGTTTCTCTCATGTAACCGGTTGCGCCGAGGTATAAACCGGCGATACTACCAACAGCGACAACCAGAAGTGCGCCCCAAAGTACATCCACCAACCAAGGAAATTTGTGATCTTCGTTGGCGATCCAAGGGGCGATCAATAATCCGCCAACCAACCAGCCAACCGCGACCCATAAAATCGCGATTTGGGTATGAACCGATCGCATAACATTAAAAGGCAGCCAAGTTTGCGGGAAGATGAAGTCTTTGGCAGGCTCGGTATAAAGGTGGGTGATATAACCTCCGATGAGAACTTGAACCACAAACAAGCCCGCTACAATCGGAATATACTTGAGCAATTTCTTTTGCGATTTAAACAAACTCGTAATTTTTATGGCGGGTTCGAGTTTTTCACCTGGCTCTTTCTTGAATAAATATTCATAAGAAAGAAAGATGACGACGATTGTCAGAGTCCAAAGGATCAGGAATTCCCAAAGTGATACGCTGTGGGAATTAAAATTAACATCCTGGTCGATTAATGGTTCAGGCGGCCAGTTATTGGACCAGGTGCGTTCGGTACCAGGTCGAAGTGAAGAAGCGACTAATTGTGACCAATCGACGAACGCGGCAATTTTTACTGCTTCATCTTCTCGAATAACTCCGCCCGGGAAGGCACGATCGGGGTCACCATTCATCAGCTGATCGGTCAGGTAAGCGACATTCTGATAGTACGCTTCAGCCGAGGCGTTTGTGTATACGACGCCGCTCTCGAGTAAATGGGTTTCTTCTTTAAAATCCTGTTTTACCCGCTCCTTCACTGCCCCTAATTCAATTGCGGTAAGGGACTCGGAGTCTTTTCCATATAATTCCTGACCATAATAATCGTAAAGATATTCTGCCCGGAAGTGCATGAATTCTGTGGAAAAATCGGGGCCGATATAAGCGCCCATACCTAACAAAGTTCCCCAATCCATTAAATCAAATTGTTGGAAAAAAGCTTTTCCTTCAACAACATCGTCATAGGTATAAAGAACTTCACCACTGGCTGATGACACTGTCTGAGGGATTGGCGGAACTTCCTTCTGCAAGTTCGCGGTATAGTAAATGAGCATACTAACCATGATGAGGGCGATGATCCAGAAACTGGTATACAACCCCTTCTTGCTCATAAACTTATCTAAATAAGTTTCTTTCATGAGTTCTCCTTTTTATAAAATGAGTCTTTGAAAAAACAATTAATTAAACCATCAACGTTTTCAAAGATTTTGAAAAAAATTCTTAAGGAAATTAGGCACTCTGACTTTTTGGGTTGGTTGAAAGGCTCCTTTCCGGTTATTTGATATTAAAAATTCTACCTAAAGGTAGAAATTAATCAATAAAAAAATTAAAATTTAATCAAATCTCCGCATTCAAGATCAGCTAAACTCGTGTCATAAAGCATCTTTTTGAATCCTTCGCGATGCTTCACCCAAATTGTGTGCATCGAGCATGGATTTTCATCTGAACATTCATCAAATCCCAAAACACAACGATCATAATCTTCCAAACCTTCTACCAGTCCGGCTATTTGATAAAGGTAGATTTCTTCTGCATTTCGAACCATTTGATATCCGCCTGTTTTTCCTGGGGTTACATCAACAAAACCAGCGGCCGAAAGCTTGCTCATCAGCCGGCCCAGATACTTATACGGAATATCAAGCACTTTATGGAGGTGATTGGTTGAAAAACGGTCCGTCTTGTGCTTGGCAAGAAAAACCATGACCCTGATCGCGTATTCGGTGGTTTTTTGAAATCGCATAATTGCTACCTTAAGGTAGAATATACCTTAACCTCAATAAAAAATCAAGATCCGACCAAACGAATCTGTATCACCGATTGCTCATTGTAATTTGACCCCATATTGGTTGCGAAGAATCCGGATCGACCGTTCCAACTCTTGATCAGTTTTCTCCGTATCCCATCCTGATTCAAACCCAACCTGTCTGGCTATTTGTTGGAGGAGATCCAAATTAAGCAATCCGAGGTAGGCGAGCAAAGTTCTGCGAAGGATGAGATCATCCAAGTGAACAACCTTCTCGATTCGAACAAAATATGCGATTTCATTCTGGGTAATGTACGGAGAGTTGATTGTTTCAAATTTGACACTTACAGGGAAATCTTTGATCTTTTGGTTTTGAGAACCATAAAGAACCGCCAGGTCCATATCTTTCCAATTTTTCATAGCATCGGACAGGAAATTTGCCCCTCCGCCGATAGGTAAATTTTCTGTGCTCATCTGCCTGCTCTTTCCGAGATAGTTCAAGACCCTTAGCGTAATTTGTTCAGAGAATGCACGATAACTTGTCCATTTACCGCCAATCATCGAAAGAACAGGTATGTGGTTAAGTTGATTGGTTTTGATGCTATGGTCTCTGGTGATTTGTCCCGTAGTCCGTGAATGTTGAGCTTCAAGCGGGCGTACTCCCGAGAACCTAAAGATGATTTGTTCTTTTGTTAGTTTAATCTCTGGGAAGACCCGGTCAAGCATTTCAATAAAATACCCTACCTCATCCTCATCGCAAATGGCGTCATCCGGGTTCTCAATCGGGATGTCCGTTGTGCCGATCAGAACCTTATCCAATAGCGGAAAGATAAGAACGATTCGTCCATCTTTGTTCTCAAAGAAGATTTCATTTTCACCAATGGCTTCCCTCAATTCGGGGTGGTCAACCACAATGTGCGAACCTTTGGTCCCGCCAATATAACGGCTTGGTATTCCGAAGCGGGCATTGACTTGATCGATCCATGGACCGGCAGCGTTGACGATCAGCTTTGGTTTAACTTCAACCTTTAATTCAGTAAGCCCATCCTGAATATATAAATTACCATCATCATCTACCGATACCGGCGCATAATTGAGCGCGCGTGCATGGTTACCTTCGCTTTCGCCATCAGTAATTAATTC
Source organism: Anaerolineales bacterium (assembly GCA_035562755.1). Taxonomy (GTDB): domain Bacteria; phylum Chloroflexota; class Anaerolineae; order Anaerolineales; family Villigracilaceae; genus UBA5195. The sequence goes on along the minus strand of DATMWA010000005.1, from coordinate 89,877 downwards.
CACCGTATAACGCTCTGGGCTGATAATTGAGCCATCGAAATATGTAGCGCTGTAACGTACTTGAGGATTAATTTTAGGAAATGCCCGCAAAGTCGCCGACTTGCCAAGAAAACGGTGCACAGGAACCGTTCCTTGACTTTTGGTGAAGGCGTCATAAAGCATTAATCCAATTTTGATGATGAAAGCGCCACGTTCAGATGGTTTATCTAAAAGCCCTAAAAATTTGAGAGGTGCGTTAAACAAACCTGACCAGAATTTGAAAATGGGAATTGTTGTTGGCAAAGGTCTCACCAGGTGGGGAGCGTTCTGGATCATCCGATTCCGCTCTTGAACAGCTTCCTTGACCAACCTGAATTCGCCATTTTCGAGATATCGAATTCCTCCATGAGCCATATGTGAGGACGCGGCGGATGCCCCGGAACAAAAATCTGCCCGATCGATGAGTAAAACGTTTACGCCGTTGAGTGCCAAATCCCTAAAAGTGCCGGCACCATTGATTCCGGCTCCCACGACTAAAACCTCAACAATGGGGTTTAATTGAAGTTCTGAAAAAATTTGCTTACGATCCATCTATTTTCCTCATCTCGATCGTTGATTTGTGGGTTCGTTTATTCAATCCAATCAAAAGTTCGGGTAACCGCTTTTTTCCAACCTGTGTAAAGTTTTTCTCTTCGATCTGAATCCATTTTTGGAATCCACTCTCGCTCCCATGTCCAATTCGCACGGAGCTGATCTTGATTACTCCAATATCCTACAGCCAAACCGGCTGCGTATGCCGCCCCGAGCGCGGTTGTTTCAGCGACGGCAGGTCGAATTACAGGTACGTTTAGAATGTCCGCCTGAAATTGCATCAATAATTCGTTGGCAACCATCCCTCCATCTACTTTGAGTGAGGTTAGCGCCACTCCCGAATCGGCATTCATCGCCTCTAAAACTTCCCGGGTTTGGTAGGCGGTCGCCTCCAGCGCAGCCCTGGCGATGTGACTTTTGTTGATGTATCTGGTTAAACCGATGATTAGACCACGGGCATCACTCCGCCAATAAGGGGCAAACAAACCCGAGAACGCCGGAACAAAATAAATTCCTCCACTGTCCTCCACGCTGCGAGCCAGAGTTTCAATCTCACCCGAGTTCTGAATGATGCCGAGGTTATCGCGCAGCCATTGTACAAGTGCTCCTGTTATCGCAATTGAGCCCTCCAAACAATAGGCAGCGGGTTGGGAACCAATTTTATAACCGAGGGTTGTAAGCAATCCGTTTTTTGAGTGAACAGGCTTTGAGCCGGTGTTTAAGAGCATAAAACAACCGGTACCATAAGTGTTCTTCGCCTCTCCTTGGTTGAAACAAGTTTGCCCAAATAATGCCGCTTGCTGGTCGCCAAGGTCTCCACAAACCGGAGTGCCTGAAAAGACCTCTTTGCTTAAGCCATAGACTTCTGATGAAGATCTAATTTTAGGTAAGAGAATTTCTGGGATACTCAATTCTTGCAAGATGTTAGAATCCCAGGCAAGTGTCTTTAAATTCATGAGCATTGTTCGCGAGGCGTTAGTGACATCGGTGATATGCTCACCTGTCAGGTTCCAAATCAACCAGGTATCCATATTTCCGAATAAAAGTTCGCCTTTAATGGCACGATCGTGTCCATTTGAAATTTGATTCAACAACCATTGGATTTTTGGACCAGAGAAATAGGTCGCGAGAGGTAAGCCGGTAGCGTTTCTAAATCGATCTTGACCGCCATTTTTTGATAATTCGGCACAGATGATGTCGGTGCGTGTGTCTTGCCACACAATGGCATTGTAAACAGGCAATCCTGTGGAGCGATCCCAAATAACCGTCGTTTCTCGTTGATTGGTTATGCCAATGCCGAGGATGTCCGCCTTGGTTAAATTAGATTTGCTCAATGAATCTTCCATTACCAATTTCACATTTTGCCAGATTTCTATAGGATCATGTTCGACCCAACCAGGTCGTGGATAGATTTGGCGATGTTCCCGCTGTGAGACTGAAATAATCTGCCCTTCATGATTAAATATGATGCATCGTGTACTCGTTGTACCCTGGTCAATGGAAGCAATAAAACCTGCCATACCGACCTCCTCTATTATTTGAATTTGCTAATTTTGTACCGTTCAAAAAAACTTACATTGGTTATCTTCTGTTAATTGCCTCGCTGATGATAGTATTTTTAAAGTTTATCCCTTTGGATTAAGATATTCTGGAAATTTCAGTGGATAAATCCTCCACCAATTTCCGATCAAGAAGAGAATCAATCCAATGCCTTGTAAAGAATGTGCCGTTACGACGATCCAGGGCGAGGTAATGAAGGCGCGAAAGATTGAGAAAATGAGGCTGGTATTCAGGAGGAAAAAAGCGATTACGCTCCAAATTTCATTGCCTCGAGGTTTTTCACTCCCGCGCCTCGGTAAAATCCAAAAAGCAATTCCTAACGCGAATTGGGTCATCCATCCGATAAACATGATGTCGATATGGGTTGGTCGAAGCAGCCAAATGATTGATGAAAATGGCATTACCTTATTCCAAAGGAGAAGGCTGCCATATGTTACCCCGATAAACAGGTAAATTAACGAGGCACGGACGAAGAACAAACTTAACCGGGGCATTATCTAGCTTTTGTCCCTCTCGCTCGAGACCAGATAACGACGACAAACAAAATTCCAGCTAACCATTGTAAAACTGCTGATATTAATAGAGCCCATTGAACGATGTCATTGGTGAAAAGGACATGGATAAGAAATTGGTTCGCGTCCAAAAATTTAAATAAATTAACCGCCCATTCGGTTAAATTAACGGGACGGACGAGCTGCAAAGGTTCAAAAATTACTCTTAATAATAAGCCGATATTGAGAGAGGCGTAAATTAACCAACTAACCCATTCGGGTCCGCGAGGTTGTTCCTTTGAAAAGGTCGGGAACATCCATATGGCTATTCCGAAAATTAGTTGGGTTAACCATCCAAAGGTTAGCAAATGGATAAAAATAGGATAGGCACCTGGGAAATTGATATCCGGTATGAGCTGGGCAATTCCAATGGAAATTCCGAGCAGGAGAGAAATGAGGGAAGTTTTTACATACCAGCGGGTAACAGTTGGCATCCGGTGCAATGTCCTTTCATCATAAGTTTATTTACTTTTCTCTGTTCCTTTTATTTTAATCCGCTTATGGAGCTTAAACCAAATACTGGCTATTGGAGTCGAGAAATGGAATTTTAATCTGTAAAAAGCTGGCCCATTGGTTGAATGGTACCCCGAAAACCCATTATCGTTTGTAATATAAAAAGCGATTCAGTGTATTGTTGGATAATGAATTGGTGTAAGATATTCCTATCTTATTGTACAAGGCGGAATGATGCGTAATTTTGAAAGTTTACGTAAGTTGCCAAAAAATGTGTGGGCAGTAAGTTTGACCAGCTTTTTTATGGACATTTCGAGCGAAATGGTTACAAATATTCTGCCCCTCTTTCTGGCGAACGTCTTAGGTGTTCAACCAACATTAATCGGTCTAATTGAGGGCGTGGCAGAATCTACCGCAAGTTTGTTAAAAATTTTTTCAGGGTGGATTTCTGACCGATTGAAAAGTCGAAAATGGTTAGCGGTCATCGGTTATGGATTTTCCGCGCTCTCAAAACCATTTTATTTATTGGCTTCAAGCTGGGGATTCGTGGCGGCGATTCGATGGTCGGATCGGGTTGGAAAAGGTATCCGTACTGCACCTCGGGATGCATTAATTGCGGATTCGATCAGAGCTGAACAAAGGGGATTGGCTTTTGGTTTGCACCGCGCAATGGATACTTTTGGGGCGTTAATTGGAATTATCATCGCCGCGGTGGTTATCAACTCCTTGCAAGGAAGTTCGATGGAGATGACAGGTCAAACCTTTCACATTGTGGTTCTGTTCAGTCTCCTTCCAGCATTTTTAGCGGTAATCACTTTGGCGTTTGGGGCAGCTGAAGTTGCTCTTCTAAAGAAAGACAAACCAGATCTCAAACCATGGAAACTTGGGGGAAAATTCACCCAGTTTCTGATCATAGTTGGAGTATTTACACTCGGGAATTCGTCTGACGCTTTTTTGATTTTGAGGGCGCAAAAATCCGGACTTGATGTAATCTCAATTTTGGCCATGTTGGCAATGTTTAATCTAATTTACTCTGTTATCTCGATGCCTGCCGGATCGCTTTCAGACAAAATTGGCAGAAAGAAATTAATTATCGGCGGTTGGGTGGTTTACGCGGTCATCTATTTTGGTTTCGCGTTGAGCTCAAACCCAAGCCAAATGTTCACTCTTTATGCTTTATATGGTATTTATTATGGTTTGGCTCATGGAACTGCGAATGCATTAATCGCTGATCTTATTCCGAGTCAATCAAGAGGCACTGCGTATGGTACTTACAACGCGGTGGTAGGTTTAACCACTCTTCCCGCATCCTTGATTGCGGGCTGGTTATGGGAAGTTGCAAATTTCTCCGCGCCCTTCTGGTTCGGAGGAGGGATGGCTTTGATCGCCGCGGTTATGTTGTTTTTTTTCAAGATTCCAAATCCCGACGAGATAAATCCAATTCCAGAGCCTGGGATTTAAAATCCTGGTAATGTTTCTCCATGATCTCGATGGCTGTCCTGAGTCCATCGTCTGAGGCGATTTTCTGCCCCAATTCAAACGCTTTGGCAATAATTTTTGGATCGGTTGTAAATTTTAGTGCCTCGACCATCATATTTGAGTCAATTTTTTTCATTTTCAAGGGCGGCGAACTGACACCCAATGAATACATTCTATCTGACCAAAATGGTTGGTCGCCGATATGTGGAATAATGATTTGAGGCTTGCCGCTGCGAGCCGCTGCCGCTGTTGTTCCAGCGCCACCGTGATGGATTATCGTAGAGCACTTTGGGAAGATGAATGAATGAGGAATCGCTTTTATCAAATAAACATTCTCGTAGGAATGATCATCCGGCAAATTAGCCCAACCGGAAATCAGGATGACGCGCAGTTTTAGTTGATCAGAGGCGGCCAAGATTGATTTGATGACTCTTGGCGAATCTTGATTAATCATGCTGCCAAACGTTACGCAGATAGGTGGATCACCTTCTTCTAAAAACCTTTTTAATTCTTTGGGAGGATCGTAATCTGGTTCGTCCAGAAAAAAATATCCGGGTGTAAAAATTGATCTATTTCGCCACTCTTCAGGATCACCTAAAACCGAAGGGCTTATTGCGAAAAGGAGCGGGGTGGTAAGTTGATCACATCCGAGTTCGAAGGGTTGGGGATTTGACCTGGGAAGCAGTTTCTTAACCTCATCATTCAGGAAAGCTTTTCCAATCAGAGCTATAAATCTGAATATCTGGGCATTAAACCAATGCCCAAAATAATTTATGTTTCCTGGCATATTCGTTGGGTGACCAATCGCAGGCAAAGACCGGGTAGGGGCAAAACTTGGGAACATCTGAATCGAAACATCGGGAATCCCATGGAGAGTGGCAAGTTGATGTCCGATATCAGTAAAGGCAAAACCATGAATGAGCAGATTGGCATCCTGGATGGCTAGGCTGGCTGATAAAACAATTTCATTTTCAACTTGGAGTGCATATCTCCAAAGTTTTCGAGCCATCAGAAAGAGATTTTCGCCGGCACTATTCAACAAACGGCTGATTTCTTCCGGATCTCCAGCCAAGGGAGTGAATTTAAGTTGATTTTCCTCGACCATTGATCGAAAGACTTCTGGAGCCGCAAAGGTTACAGTATGTTCCTTATCCTTTAACTTGGACGCTAATGCCAGAAATGGCTGGATGTCCCCTCTTGAACCGAATGCAAGCAGTACAATTCGCATCAATCAATCCTTACGGGCAACGATGACACAATTCGGGCTCGTTTTTTTATCAAATGTACTACCTGCCAGATCACCGAAAAATTGGAGGTCGCAGTAACCGGTGTTTAGCAGAACATTTTCCATAAGATCGGAGGGTAATGGTAATAAGTGAGTGGTAATTACCGATTGTCGCCAACCCTCCCCAACTTTCCGGCTGGTTACAAGCATGTTAAATGTGATCGTATCGTCTGGATTAAAATCATAAAAACGATGAAATAAGGTTTCACTTCCATCCAGTTGGCTATACTGCGGTTCCATCCAACGTTCTTTAAGATCCATGACCGTATCAAAATTTCGATTTTGAAGAATGAGCGTACCATGATTGTTCAGTAACTTTCCAAAATCGAGTAATGTGGTGGTTAATTCAGTGGTATCACGAACATGGGGAAGGGAGTTGCCGAGGCAAATAACCGAATCATAACAAAACCCATCGGCTCGGTCGGAAATCTCACCGAATCCCGCCGGAAAAAACTTAACCTTTGCCGATTCATGTTCCGCGTTTTTTTCAGCAATTTTGATCATCGATTCACTCAGATCACAACCGTAGGATTGAAACCCCAACTTTGCCAGGGCAATCGCGTGCATACCGGTTCCGCAAGCGCTATCGAGGACAGTCCTTACGTTATTGGTGGCCAATACCTTTTCCAAAAAAGGAATCTCCGATTCGAGGCGGCTGTTCCAATTTACAAATTGGTCATAATTTGAACTCAGGATGTCATAAAACATGGATTTAATCATACCTCATTAAAAAAATAATGCCCGCCACCAAAAAGATGGCGGGCAAAAAACTATTGGTTAATAAATATCGTTCATTGTGTTGTATACATTGAACTTGCCGGTCGGAGTGATCATATCCGAAATTCGAGCCTTTTCCTCAAGTGTGGCATCATCGTAGATCACAATCGCGCCAGTCTCACCAGGTGTAGCTGCATTACCCCATAAGCTCACCCAAACTTCGGTGCCATCTTTGTTGTATTCAAAGTGAACCGCGCGTCCATAGGTACCAATTTCCCAACATTTGGCGACTTTTGATGGATCGCTCTTCGCGATTACACAAACTGTTCGACTAATCGCGGGATCTGAGTTGAGGGTCATATCTACCCAAATCCATTGGCTTTTTGGATGAGTTTTAATGAATAAGCTGCCAGACCCGGGCAGGGGTGTAGTACGAACGGAAGTCCAGGCTATATCCGGCCGGCCTTCAGGATCGGTCGCAACCGACATTATTGAAGCTTCTCCGAGGTGTGGAGTTGACCAGACCGGGCCGAATTCAGGATCTTCCCAGTTCGCGCCACGGCCGGGATGAGGTACCTGTCCAACGTCCGCAATTCCAGCCAATGTACCGGTTTTTAAGTCGACCACAGCAATTTGATTGGATTGGTTGGCTGCAACCAGGAAGTAGCGGTGGGTAGAGTCAAGACCTCCATCATGTAAGAAGAGGGACGCGTTAATCATCTTAATTGTTGGATTGATCGGGTCGAGGTAGTTTACGATCCAAATCTGTCCAGTTTCCTTAATATTTACGACCCATTCAGGAGCATAGTGTGACGCCAGGATCGACGCGACCCGTGGTTCAGGATGGTAATCCCCGGAATCAAATGTGTAGCTTCGACTGGAGACAACCTTCAAAGGTTCGAGGGTTTGACCATCCATAATAGCGAAATGAGGCGGCCAGTAGCAACCAGCGATGGCATATTTGTCACGAAAATCGCCTTCAGGCCCTTCGTATTTACTCACTTCTACAGAACGAGCGTCGTAACAGGTTTGTACTCTGGCGACGACTTCTGGTTTTTCCATCCATAGGTCAATCAACGCAAGTCGACCATCGCGGCCAGTTACATAGGCATAGCGGCCGCTGGCGGACATACGGGTAATGTGAACAGCGTAGCCACTATCAACCGTACTTACGATTTCATAGTTGTCACCATCGATGATCGCGACCTGACCGGCATCTCGCAAGGTAACAATGAAGTAATTATCAATGTTACGGGTAGTCTGCGGGGAGGTTGGACGGTCCTCTACCGGGGTAATTAATTCCCAAGATTCCTGCATTTGCCCAAGGGACATTTCAGGCGGGGCGGGTGGTTCATTCTGAAGGAATTTCGCCATAATATCGGTTTGTTCCTGGGTCAAGATTCCCTGCTTACCCCAATCTGGCATACCGGCTGTTGTTCCATTAAAGATGATCGCGGCAAGACCAGCAGTCCCTTTAGGTGTGGTAACGTCAGGTGTAAGGGCTGGTCCGGTGGCGCCTTTGCGTAAAGTACCATGACAGCCCGCACAGCGCTGAAAAAATGTTTCCTTAGCCCATTCGAAATCCGCATCGGAGAGGGTAACACCTGCCGCCTCGACTGGTTCGGTGCTTAATTTAGCAGCAGCCGCGTCTTGAGCGGCGGCTAAATCGGGTAATAAAGAAAGATATTCAACGGCAGCCGCTTTTTCCTCATCAGATAAAGTGTCAGCCAACGAAGCAGGCATGACACCCTTAACACAAGGTCCGGTTGGACATTGAGGTGATAAGAACGCATCTGGGGAGACAATTGACTCCATCAAATAGGCGCTTACATCCGCAGCGCTACCGGTGTATTCACCGGTTGAAATCCGGTCAGCAACAATTTGTCCAATCGAGCTCAGATCTGGCCCGACTGTACCTATTGCTCCGGCTACACCTGGAATAACATGACATGCGGCGCATCCACCTTTTTGGAAGGCAACGCTAGCCAATGAATTTCCACTTACCGGCTCCGCGCTCGCAACTTCTTCGGTTTCCGCGATCGCGTTTCCAACTAACAAAACGCCCCGCATACCGAGTTCATCGTATTCGCCGTCAAAATATTCGATAGCGGCATCCATATTCGGTACCGTAAATTCGAGGGTTGTGGTTTCACCCTGTTGAGTGATCGTATCTGTACTTACTTGTTTGCTGTCACCCAGGTCAAAAACGATGTTATGTTTGCCTTCTCCACTGTTGACCAACATAACCTTGATCGTTTCTCCTGGCTCAGCATGCAAGGCAGGGTTTACCTTTCCGTTAATTTCGCCATCCACGCCCAGGAAAACAAAATTTCCATCGCGCATGGTTGTGGTTAAGATGTACTCAGTATGGGTTGGTTCAGCGACAGCTGCGCAACCCGTTAATACCAAGATCAACAATGACGAAAACACAAGATATAACAATAACTTTTGCTTCATACTTCACTCCTGTTTTGGGTTTTAATCGCGTTGGATAACTCGTTAATAAAAGTGTCCAGATCGAGGTGATACGCAACCGAAACATCCTCGAGGTTACAAAATCGGGTAAGGAGGCATCCCACGCAATCCGTACCATATTTTTGAAAAACGGTCATCAATCTGGGCTCGGCTTTAAGTACTTGATCCACGGTCATATCCGGGGCGATGATTAGTTCCATGGTACCAATATAAATGAGAAGTAGATTTTCTTCTTTGCGCTATATCAAATAAATCATATATTTAGATGTTTGAAGGGATAAGTTAATTATGGTTAAAGAGTTTGACGAATGCATGCAAATTGGGAAGTAGCAGCTTTTTTCTTTGAATCTTGATGATACCGTTCTTTTCCCAGGAAGTTAAAATCCTGCTGACGCTATACTGGGTAGTTCCGATCATTTCCGCAAGATCCTGATGAGTAAAGGGTAATTCTAAATACAAACCGTCTTTGCTCTTTACTCCAGATTGACTCGCTAATCGGATGATAATTCTTCCCAAGCGTTCCTCAACCTTGGTTGTAACGATATCGGTAAATCGTTCCTGCATTTCGCGGATATAGCCAGTCATTAAATTCATTAACCCGAAAGAAAGTTCGGGGCTTTTTTCAATAACTTCATGGAAGGATTTGCTTTGGATGGCGAGGGCAGCACTGTTCTCCAATGCTTGAGCACAGGCGGGGTATAATGAACCGGATGTTACCGCGCCTACTGCCCCAAAAATTTGATATGGTTGAATCGTTCGCAGGTTTGCTTGTTGGCCGTCAGCGGTGATCTTGCATAATTTCGCGAGCCCGCTTGAAAGAATGTGGACATAATCAGCCTTGTCGCCTTGCATATAAAAAAAACCACCTTCCTCCACTGAACGGTGGATACTGATTTTGGCAAGGTGATTTCGGTCATCCTCGTTAATGTCCTTCAGTACATCAACAGATTCGAGGATCTCGAGGTTCTTTTCATAGCCCATAATGCTATAAATATAACCCAAATTTGATAGAAATTGGAATTATTTTAAATATTCGATGAATTGTTGTAAATACCCCACGAATCCCGCAAAGTATTACAAATTTCGCCGAGAGTTACCTTGTTACTCACACACTCAATGAAGATTGGCATCAAGTTTTGGTCAGTTTTCGAAGCCGTATAAAGAATCGCGCGCAGCGAGTTAACCTTGGATTGATCTCTCTCTGCCCTTAATTTCATTAATCTTAACCTTGCTTGTTTCTCGACGGCCGGGTCCATCGATGACTTTTCGAGGGTTATCTTTTCGTTGGTTTGGAATTTATTCAAACCAACAATGATTGATTTGCCATTCTCGATTTCCAATTGGGCTTGATAAGCAGCGTTCTGGATTTCAGATTGGGTGAACCCTAATTCAATGGCTCGCAATGCCCCGCCTAACCGATCGATTTCAAACAAATATTCGAGAGCTTTTTCCTCAAGCCTGTCTGTCAGATGTTCAATCAGATACGAACCTGCCAATGGGTCCACTGAATCGGCAACTCCAGATTCATACGCGATAATCTGTTGGGTGCGTAAGGCGACCTGAACAGATTTTTCGGTTGGCAGCCACAGCGCTTCGTCCATCGAGTTCGTGTGCAATGACTGAGTGCCGCCTAACACCGCGGACAATGCCTGAAGGGTCACTCTAGCGATATTATTTTCCGGCTGCTGAGCAGTGAGGGTGCTACCGGCTGTTTGGGTATGAAAGCGCATTTGCATGCTGGCGGGGTTAATGGCGTTGAACCGTTCTTTCACGACCTTTGCCCATAATCTTCTGGCCGCCCGAAATTTGGCGATTTCCTCAAACAGTTGATTGTGGGCATTGAAAAAGAAACTGAGTTGTCCAGCGAAAGCATCGATCGTCAGTCCAGCTTTAAGAGCCGCTTCAACGTAAGCGATGGCGTTTGCGATCGTGAAAGCAATCTCCTGGGCGGCCGTTGCGCCAGCCTCTCGGATGTGATAGCCGCTAATCGAAATCGTATTCCAGGCTGGTACTTGAACGGTGGCGAATTTAAAAATATCGGTAATCAAGCGCATCGATTCGGCAGGTGGATAAATATACGTTCCTCTGGCTATGTACTCTTTGAGGATGTCATTTTGAATTGTTCCGCGGAGCTTTGAAGTTTCGATTCCACGTTTTTGAGCAACAGCGATGTACATGGCGAAAAGCACTCCGGCTGGAGCGTTGATTGTCATTGAGGTCGAGACCTTATCGAGAGGGATATTGAAAAGCAATCGTTCCATATCCTCAATGGATGAAATAGAAACGCCGACTTTGCCAACTTCTCCCAACGCTATTTCGTCATCAGCGTCATAACCGATCTGTGTAGGTAAATCAAAAGCGACCGATAATCCGGTTTGACCGGCTTCCAATAAGTAGCGGAACCGTTTATTTGTTTCTTCCGCGGTAGAATAGCCTGAATACTGACGCATCGTCCAAAATTTTCCGCGATACATGGATGGTTGTACTCCCCGGGTGAATGGGAATTCACCGGGAAAACCCAACTTATCGGAATAGTTGGGATCGTTCGGATCGAACAGGATAGCTGGTAGTTCCAATCCAGAGGAAGTTTTAAAGGATTCTTTGCGCTCGGGAAGCTTTGAAACAGCCTTCTTATATACATTTTCACGCCATTGTTGGTAAAGTGTGGATGGGTCCATTATTGATTCTCTTTATTTGGGGTTTAATTTATTATAAAATTAATCTTATTCACGAATTTTTCCAATGGAGTTCAAATGTCAAAAAACATATTCGGGATCGTGATGGCTTTTCTATTATTAACAGGTTTATGCCTCTTTAGTTATGGAATTTTAAGCATTGTTGGGTCTACATCCGCACAAGGAAATTCCGCATGGTTTGGTTATGGAATTGGATTCTCAATTGTCGGCGTGGTTTTTTTAGTCGGCGCGGGGATAAGCCTTTACAAAAATATCAAAACCAATTCAGTAGCAGCCCAGAGCGGAAAAATTGATCTGCCAGGCGAGGTACAAATCAAGGACATGAAGTGTAAAAATTGCGGTGGTTCAATAAACGCCGCGAATATTCAGATGATTAATGGAGTGCCGGTGGTAGTGTGTCCATGGTGTGACGCACATTACCAATTATCGGAGGAACCCAAATGGTAAATATTCGCTCTTCGTGGAAACAGATCCTTTCGATTGTTGTTATCCTCGTCATCTTAATCATAAGTACGAGCGCGGCGAATGCGCAATCGAGTTACTCCTTCGAGTTGCCAGAGGAAATCGTTCACTACACAATCAACGATGATGGAACTGCCTCAATCGAATATTTTTTCACTTTTCGTAACCTTCCTAATGGCCATCCGATTGATTTTGTGGATGTCGGTTTGCCAAACGGTGATTTTGACATGTCAAGTATTTCCGCGGAGGTCGACGGAATTCCTGTAAATATCAGCTCGGATTACCAGGGTAGTGGTACAGGCGTCGCGGTGGAATTAGGATCAAGGCAGATAACCGACACTGGTATGGTTCATGTAAGGGTCGGTAAGATCGAACGAGTAATTTATCCAGATGACGAAAAATCAGATTATGTATCCACTGAATTCGCGCCGACTTATTTCAGCAGCGATTTTGCGAGGGGAAAAACCAACTTGACAATGGTTTTTCATTTTCCCGCCGGAGTTATGCCGGAAGAGTCAATCTATCATATCCCTTCCGGAGCATGGGAATGGGCCGCGGAGCCAGCAATGGTGAGCACCAATAATGGGATTACCTATACTTGGCACACATCCGACGCGATACCTTCTCGACAATATCAGTTTGGAATGTCTTTCCCAGCGAAATACGTTCCCGATTCAGCGATCGTCAGAGTGAGTTTTGCCGATAAAATCATCGATTTTATCGCGGGACTATTTATTTTTGGAGTGGCTCTCGCGATTTTTGGAAGCTTTTTCCTGATTCCAATCTTCGCAGTCATTTCCGCTCGTAAACGAAAATTGGAGTATATGAAACCAGCTATTTCAGTGGATGGTCAAGGTATCAAGCGTGGATTAACCGCGGTTGAGGCTGCCATCCTGCTCGGGCAGCCGCTTGATCAAATCATTACCATGATCCTTTTCAGCGTTACAAAAAAAGGCGCGCTTGAAGTTCTCTCCACAAACCCGCTGAAAATTAAGAAACTGGAGGTTGATTCCACGGTTTTGAGAGATTATGAACTAGCTTTCATCGAGGCGTTGGTTGCAGACAAGCGCAAGAGAAACGCGATGATGCAGGTCTTGTTTGTGGATTTGGTTAAAGACACCACCGAAAAGATGAAAGGCTTTAACAAGAAAGATACCATCGCATATTACAAGCAAATTATTGAAAAAGCTTGGGCGCAAGTGGTCGATGCTAAAACTCCTGAAATTGGACCTGAATTGAATGAAGAACAATTTGAATGGACGATGGCAGATAAAGAATTCGATAAGCGTTCACGGAGAGTATTTACCCAGCCGGTATTTGTGCCCAGGTGGTATGGGAATTTTTATCCGACCTCGACCAGTAGCACCCCGGTGGGGAACGCGCCGATCGGTGGTTCGCCGAGTATGAGTGGCGGCGGAAAAGTACAATTGCCTGGATCTGATTTTGCCGCGAGCGTGGTTGGCGGGGTAGAAAATTTTGCGGGCCAAATTGTAGGGAACGTGAACGATTTTACGGGAAAGATAACCAATCAAACCAACCCGGTTCCTGTATCCACGAAGTCGTACTCATCAGGAGGCGGAGGGAGCTGTGCCTGTGCCTGTGCTTGTGCTGGCTGCGCCTGTGCCTGCGCGGGTGGGGGAAGATAAAGTGGGTTTACTTGAATCACTCCGCTCTCATTGGTTTGGCTCTCAACATGCAAATACCGCCACGAGGATGCAGACGTATAAAATGCATGAAGGAGAATTAACTCGACATATTCACTTGCGAACAGACTCTGATGGAACCGGGATCTTGTTTATTGACGCGAATACTGTTTACCATCTCAACCCGATAGCGATGATGTTCGCTTTTGGAATTTTGGAGAAAAAAACTGATCCTGAAATAATTGGAAATGTTATTAACCGGTTTGAGGCTTCGAAAAACGACGTCCTGCGTGATCTGGAAGATTTCCGGCCGCTGATGGAAAAGTTGATTTACGATACTGGAATTTGCCCGATACATTCCCTTGACCTTGATTTACTTACACCATTTAAAACAATTCCAAGCGCGCCATACCGCATGGATATGGCGTTGACTTATCGCTGTAACAATGATTGCTCACATTGTTATAATGCCAGAGAGCGCACGTTTGGGGAGATGGACACCAATCACTGGAAATTGGCAATCGATAAAGTCATTGAACTTGGAATTCCCCATGTGGTTTTTACCGGGGGCGAACCAACCTTAAGGGACGATTTACTTGAGCTGATAAAATATGCGGCGGACAAAGGGTTGGTGACAGGATTAAATACAAATGCCAGGCGATTAAACAATTCGGATTATGCTAAGGCTCTCGCAGATTCAGGATTGGATCATATTCAAATTACAGTTGAATCGCATGATCCTGTAATTCACAACCACATGGTAAACGCCCATGCTTTTGAACAAACGGTGGCTGGGTTGAAGAATGCCATCGCGACGAAGTTATTCGTTATGACCAATACAACCATGCTCCAGGACAATCTTTCCAGCATCCCGGATACACTTGATTTTCTTGCGGGGATCGGAGTTCCAACCATTGGGCTAAACGCACTAATCTATTCTGGGCATGGAGCTTCGGTTGGGACGGGGTTGCGTTCCGATCAACTTCCTGGCGTGTTAGAAATTGCTGTAGAAAAGACGAAGCGATACGGGCAGAGATTAATTTGGTATACCCCGACTCAATATTGCGGATTCGATCCGCAATCACTGGATTTGGGCATTAAAGGTTGTACCGCTGCATTATACAATATGTGCCTTGAACCGAATGCTGATGTTCTTCCATGTCAGAGTTATTACACCCCGGTCGGAAATTTTCTAAAAGATGAGTGGACTACAATTTGGAATCACCCGTTGAGTTTATCGCTAAGATTTCGCAAAGACCTTCCAGCGAAGTGCAAGGATTGTTTCTTACTGGCGGAGTGCGGTGGAGGTTGTCCACTTGAAAATAATAAAAATGAACACCAACTTAATGTACTTTTGGATCAAAGGATTATGTCATGAATCTGATTAAATCAATTCAAACCTGGCTGGTGCCAGACCTTTCAACTCCCCGTGGAAATTATCACGCGACCATGTTTACAGAAACCGATCGGCCATACAAGCTTTTCCTCATGGTGAACGGGCAAGGCTTAGGTACCTTAGTGATTAATGCCTCAACGGTTGTAAATCTGAATCAGACATCCACGGATCTGATTTATCACTACATCCGCGGAACCGACTTTGATAATACGATCCAATTTATGCGGAAAAAATACAAACAACCGGAAAACTCAATGGCAAAAGATTATGAAGAACTCATTGATCAGATTGAGGCGTTTTTGGATGTAAATGATCAAGCACCGCGGTCAGAATTGAATAAGAATGAAGACTATGCAGGAGGCAATGACGACCAGATGGCTTGGCTACTGGTAGATTCTGTCGTGGAGGAACCAACAACTCAGGTAGACATCTGGAAGGCAAAGTTAGATCAGGCAGTACAGGATGGTTATCCACACATCATGTTAGTTGGCTCTGATATTTTAAAGCATGTATGGATTGAGAAATTTGTGAGATACTCGGAGGAGATTGGTGTGATCGTTGGAATCTCCACCCGGGTTGTTGATGAAGACCGACCGTTACTGGAAAAGTTAATCAGTGAAGGTTTAGATCATCTGAGTGTTTGGATTGAAAAAAGCGAGGCAGTCATCGATCCAATTCTTCCTTGGTTGGTTAGTAAGGATTTATTTGTGGAGGCGTACTTGAGCAAGGAACTTCAAGAGAATGAACTTGATAAAGTTCTCAGAAATTTGGGATCACTCTCCATTAAAAATATTTCCTGGGACCCAAATATTAACCCTGGATCAGTTCAAACAATTCGGATGATCCTCGCGCGGGATAAAGGCTCGGTAAAATTAAGTTCGTATTCAATTCCAAACAAAACCGAGTTAAATAATGCGGATAGATATCAAAGGAGCGAAATTGGGAATGTTTTTCTCCAGGATGGGAGCCGCTGGATTAAACCTCTGGTTAATTGATTATTTTGTTGATTCGGCTAATACGACGAGTTGGCTTGTTTCAATGTAAATTGCGACACATTCTTTTTGAGTATTGCTGTATTTTGCGAACTTATCAAAACTTGAGTCTGTAATATCAATAATTTGAAAAACGCGATTATTACTTCCAGTCATATTGAAGGTAATAATATTGCCAAGTTTCAAATTTTCAGGTGCGAACACATCCACCATATTTTTAATGTAAACCAAACGACAGAAATAACTTCCTTCGATCACCAGCGACTCATTGGTTTCTGGTACCCATGAAGAAAAACTGCTGCTAATCGGTTTGATTGCGACATCTTGTCCAAGGTAATTGATGCCGATGATGTATGGCTCGGTATCATCAAGTAAGGGAGTCGAAGTAGGTGCCAAGGTTGGATTCCAGGCAGGCGATTCCACGATCTGACTGGCTATGAAACTAATTAAAATGATCAAAATGGCAGTCAGGGCTAAGAAAACAGTGATTACCAACGGATCTTTTTTGGCATCAGAACTGTTCAATCGTTTGTAGAATGATTGTTTCTTTGGTTTTTCAGTTTTTTCCTCAAACCGAATGTATTGTTTAAGTTCCTCCAAATCGCCTTCTGTACTTTCTGCTTCAGAATCATCAGTTTTTGGCTTTTCGGTGGTTTGTTCGTTTGTCTCCAGTGAAATTGATTGGTCGGAAGGTTGGATGTGTTTGTTCAGATTTTGTGATAATCGATCGTTAAGCTCCTGTGAGTGGTCGCTTGAGCTTATTTTTCTGGAAAACATGGTTGTTGGGTCGTCGTTCATCTGATTTGGGGTAAGATCACCCTCAGACGCCATGAATTTGAGGCGTTCATCCAAATCATCCACTCCGTCCACATTAAGTACTGAGTCGTTATGTGAAAATTCAGCTTGGGTTGGATCGACTTCAAGATCATTAAAAGTGATCTCTTCTTCGGAATGGAGGCTTGAAACCTCCTCCAAACTTTCATTTGTATTCGTTAAGGTATTATTGTTTTCGTCGATTGAAAGAAAATCACCGATCAGTTCTTTCAGATTATCTGCATCTACATTTGAAGAATATTCCTTTGAATTTTCATGGTTATCATTTAAATCATTCAAAGCTTTCAGAATATCATCCAGGCTATTTTTGTCATCTTCAGATTGATCGTTTTTTTGCTGATTCATTTTTCACCGTTGGCTATGGTTTATTGTTCAAATTGAGGGAGAAATGGGAAAATGATTAATATCTCGTCATCAGGTGTAATCAAGAGTGAGGCTTCTTTATTAAATCCGACCAAAGCTACTTTTGCCTGTTGGCCAATTTGCTGGCCAAAAAGATCAAACTTGGCGATTCCATTTTCGGTATTGGTTTTTCTCTCCTCGCCATTGGGCAGAGTAAGTAAAACCTCAATTCCATCAAGGCCTTCACCATCCTGGAAAATACCGTCGCTATTCGCATCCTGAAAGGCGTGGACAACCAGAATTGTATCGGTGGTGATGTATGGAACAGCGCCAGTTTCCGTGACTAACTCAGGTGTGACAATTTCCAATTCATAGTCGGTTTTCCGATGTTGGTCAAAAGTGACTAGTGAATACCACAACTTGTCGACATAGTCGGTTCCTGTAACGCATGTGAAATTTTTAGAAAAAGTATCCCAATTAAGTGGCAAATCCGCATCAGTAACTACTTTATAG
This sequence comes from Anaerolineales bacterium, assembly GCA_035562755.1. Lineage (GTDB taxonomy): Bacteria > Chloroflexota > Anaerolineae > Anaerolineales > Villigracilaceae > UBA5195. Next base: position 71,909 of record DATMWA010000005.1, on the reverse strand, counting down.
GTCTCGCTGACACACCCGATACCGGCATTGTAGATGGCAAGGGTTACTTTCCAACTATCTTCATAACTCATTTTCTCTCCACCATAGGAGATGAATGGGCTGGCTTGCAAACAATTTGCTTTTAGTACTCTTGCGATCAAATCAATGCTTGCCGCGGCTTTGTCTAAACTTCGACCGAAGGCGCAAGTTGGGCAATCGGTGTTTAACATCCCGGTGAGGTAGGTTCGAAGATTGTATTGAACTTCCGCTGGAAGTGAAACGTAAGGTACTTTACAATCTGCCAATGCCTCGTTACATACTTCGTAATAATAATCAGGGTCGGTTCGGAGAAGAATATCTATACCATTTTCAGTAATTTGGGCAAGCCCAAACTCATCGATATGGAGGCGATTATCTGATGTTATTGGCCAGAATTGGGTTTCTGTTTCGATTAAGGTTTTTAGTACCTTCGGCGGAATTCCTTCCTCAGCGGCTGCTCTCCAAATTGGCAGATCAAATTGGTTTTGCCAATATTCGAGATGCGGTCTGGCAAGTTCCAAACCACAGGCACTTAAGCCGGCTCCCAGGAGACCATTATTCGGGCAGGATTTGAGGTCCAAAACTCCTTGGTCAACCAATTGCCTGCCGAGAAAATGAAGATCCTTGGAAGTGTTTAATTCATAGGGGTCTTGTGGGAATTGTGACCAGGAAGGTTTATCCGCGGTGTTGGAGCTCCATGCGGCACCGCAGGCGTCTGTAAAATAAATGAACTTTCCAAGCCTTACAATTTTGGCGGTATAGCCTTGTTCATTTTGAAGAATTTCAATCTCTGCGTTGAGTGGTTCGCTTTTGTTACCATTGTCATCAACGGCCGTTACTACTAGGGTATCATTCGATTGAACAGTCAATGCGCATTGATTGGATAAACAGCTAAATTCTTTTTGACCGTACCTTCCTTCAATCCGGAGGGTCGATTCATCCAAACCGGTGGTTAAACCGGTGATGATTACATAAGGTGTTGGGAATGTGCCAACAGGTGCGCGAACGAAAACCTCTATTGAGGGTGGAACTAGATTATCAGGCTGGACATTAATGAGTGCACTGTTGCTATCCGACGCGCCAAGAACCGAACTGAACGATATGATGGCTGAAATGATAGCAATAATTATGGCTGAAAAAATTCTGCTCATTGCCTGAATATCACGATTTGATATTTTGCCTTTCTCGAACCAGGGTTGCCATATGGCTTAGCTGATTATTCTCCATGGCCTTATGTTCGTCCAAGCTCAATTTGTACGCCAAATCAAAGATCTTGGCTGATATGGGGATGTTTGGTTTTGTTTTTACGACTGGCATCCCAATATTTATTGCTTTAGTAACTTCAACTACTTCATGCGGTATTACCATGTCGATTTTTATATCGAGTGCTGCCTGAATTCTTGCCGGGTCAATGGTATAGTTTGGAACATTGTGATTTAGGATTACTTTGATTTTTTTTTGTGACACACCAATTTGTTTATAGGTGCGAAGTGCGCTTACGGCAGCCCGTAAGGAGGACATTTCCGGATTGACCACCAAGATGATCACATCAGCGTCAATCAAATTTGAGATAGTTGAGTCAGTAAAATCATGTGGGGTGTCAACCACAATGTACTCAAACCGAGGGGCCAAGGTCGCTTGAATTGAATCCCAAAACACTTCGTTCATATAATCCAAAGAAGTCGGAAAACGGGGAGCGGCTAATAATGACAACCCTATGTTATGTTTTTCGATGGCGGAGATAATATCAACATGTTCTGTACCTGAAAAAATCCCAGATTCGAGGTCAGCAAAACTTTTTTTCTGATTGTGATTGAGTAACATGGCGACCTGGCCATTATAGAAGGCAGTATCCATGATAATGGTCGGCGCCTGCCAAAGATCTACAATAGCTACCGCGGTATTAACCGCCAATGTGGATACCCCAGATCCTCCCCGCAAACTATGAAAAACAATTTTTTTCGATTTAAGTTTGTTCGATTCAAGCGATTTTTCAATCCCTTTAAGGTTTTCTTGTTCTGACGAAAAACCCATCCTTTGAAAGAGAACATTGATTCTGTCAGAGATCATTTCCGCGGTGACAGGTTTTACCAGGTATTCATCCGCTCCAAATTGATAGGCTTTTAATTTTGTTTCAAGTGATGGATCTGCGGAGAGTAAAAGAATCGCAGCATTGCTATTTACCTCAGAGGATCGGATCTTCTGTAATAATGTGAGTGAATCCATATCCGTCAAATCTGAGCCGATGACCAGAATATTAACCTCTTCGTTAAATTGCTGAATCGCTTCCGCCCCTGAAAAAACCAATTTAACCTCGGCGATTTGCTTATAAATTGCTGAGATTAACAAGTAGTCATTTGATGTGGAATCAACGACTAAAATTTTCATTAATTAAAACCCTTAATATCTAAGTAACATTCACACATAATGCGCTCAATGTAATATTTTATCATTGTTCTAAAAATTTTAGAGCATGAGTTTTTGAAATCGCTTAGAGATACTTAATCAGTGGAGAAGAAATGATCTCCATTATAATTATGGTATGAGAAAAATAATTGATAATACAACCGTAATAACGTCTGCTTTTTATCTCATGTTGGTAGGGGGAGCGGGAATTTATTTAATCATCAATTTTTCCTATCCATTTTTGTGGCAACGCTGGCTACTTTTCGGTTGTTTAATTTTATTTGGTACCGGAATATCTCTGCCTTTTATTACATTTTTGAATAAGGTAATTTCGAACCGACATATAGCCCTTTCAAATATCATAGTTCGGGAATCAGTTGGTTTTGGTGTTTATTTGGGCTTTCTTTTGTGGCTTGCTATCGGAAAATTATTTACCTTACCTCTTGCGATCGCTTTTGGGCTGATTTTGCTGATCATAGAATACCTCTTAAGGATCCGCGAGTTTAATTCAGAATTTGAGGAAGATGCTTAGATCCATCCCCTCCGTTGATTCACTCCTTAAAACGGTTGATGATTTAATCTTGCGATTCGGACGCCCGCTCACTACACGTGCTATTCGAACCGTTATTGATGAAATTCGGACCGCTCTTCAAAACGGAGAATTAGCGGATACGAAAAACGTCAATTTTCATGCTGAAATTTTGTTAAAATTGGAAAGCTGGGTTTCACTTCCAATAAAAACAGTGGTTAACGCCACCGGCGTTGTAATCCACACCAATCTTGGCCGCTCACCCTTATCAACTGATACATTACAGGCGATGAATACAATCGCCTGTAACTATAATACTTTGGAGTTTGATCTTTCGAGTGGGAAAAGAGGGCACCGGGATGGACATGTTGAAGCTGTCCTGCAATTGATTACTGGTGCTGAAGCTGGTTTTGTTGTCAATAATTGCGCATCCGCGGTACTTCTGGCATTATCCGCACTCGCCAAAGCGAAACACGTGATTATTCCACGTTCTCAATTGGTTGAAATTGGTGGTGGATTTCGCGTTCCGGATGTAATGAAACAATCTGGCGCCAAATTATTGGAGGTCGGTACGACCAATAAGGTTAGGTTGAGTGATTATGAGGCGGCATTTGAGGAAAATAAAAAGCCAGAAAATATAATCGCCATGCGAGCCCACCGCTCGAATTTCAAAATCATTGGCTTTACTGAGGAACCGAGCCTGGAAGACACAGTAAAACTTACTCATCAATATGGGTCAATTTTCATTGATGACTTGGGATCGGGTGCGCTGATTCCAACGGAACAATATTCACTCGCCCACGAACCAACCGTTCAGGAAAGTATCAATGCCGGCGCGGATTTGGTCATGTTTTCAGGAGACAAACTGATTGGTGGACCGCAGGCAGGGATTATCGTCGGAAAAAAAATTCTCATAGATAAATTGAGAAAACATCCGCTGGCTAGGGTGGTCAGGGCTGACAAAACTACCATTGCTGGGGTTCATGCTACCCTCGTACATTACTTGAAGGACGAATACGAACAGAAAATTCCAATCTGGCGAAGTATCAATAGAACACCTGAGGATCTCAAACCAAGGGCAGAGACTTTGATCCAGGCGATTGGAATGGGAAAATTAATCGAAGGGTTTTCCGCGGTAGGCGGTGGTTCGCTACCCGGAGAAACTTTACCAACTTGGTTGGTAGGAATTCGAGTTGTAAATCCAAACAAATTTTTGAAGAACTTACGAAATTTCGCGAGTCCTCTGGTGGCTCGCGTCGAAAATGACCTGGTAATCATTGACCTTCGAACCGTTGAGCCCATCGATGATGCTCTGGTTGCCAAAATAATAAATACATTAAAGGTGAAACAATGATTAATGACTTAGATAATATCATGCGAGAAAAAGGGATTGATGCATTGTTGGTTTTTGGACATGCTGAGAACAATCCTCCAATGCGGTATATGACCGGTGGTGGACATGTAACCCATGCGACTTTGATCAAAAAAGTTGATAGTGAACCAGTCCTATTTTGCGGAGTTATGGAAAGAGATGAAGCTGCTAAATCAGGCTTAAAAATTCGGATATATGATGAATTCCCGTGGCAAGATTACATGACCGAGGCAAGGAACGATCCGGATACGATGAATTTATTACGATATCGCGATATGCTCTTGTCGGAAAATATCGAGGGCACGGTTCAGGTGTATGGTCATTATGATGTGGGCTCAATCTATGGATTGCTGACTGGTTTATCAAAACTGATCCCAAAGGTAAATTTTGTGGGAATCAGCCGAGAAAACTCGGTCTTTAATCGGGCAATGGAAACGAAGAGTCCTGATCAGATCGAGGCAATTCGAAAAATGGGTAAGATCACAACGCAAGTTGTGGGGTTGACCGCTGACTATCTTACAAGCAGACCCGTTAATCAAAATGAAGAATTGCTCGACGAGAGTGGTAACCCCTTGAAATTGGGGAAAGTGCGCGAAAAGATTAATCTGTGGATGGCGGAACGCGGCGGCGTACCAAGTGAAGGCTTTATTTTTGCCATTGGAAGTGACGCCGGTGTTCCTCATTCACAGGGCAACGTGGACGATACGATGCGCCTGGGTGAAACGATTGTTTTTGACATTTACCCTCAAGAGCCGGGTGGTGGATATTTTTACGATTTTACCCGAACCTGGTGTTTGGGTTACGCCAAACCGGAAGCTTTGGAAATGTATGGGCAGGTAAAGAAGGTATACGATGAGATCATCTCATCTTTGAAAGTAAATGAAATTTTCAAACGATACAATGAAAAAACAAATGAGATGTTTGAGGAAATGGGGCATCCGACCCAAAGGACTGAGAAAACACCTCAATCTGGCTATATTCATAGTTTAGGGCATGGTGTTGGATTAAATATCCATGAACGACCCTGGAGCGGGCTGTTGGCGGGCGACGATAATATCCTCAAACCCGGCTGCGTATTTACCATAGAACCTGGTTTGTATTATCCGATGAAGGGGATGGGATTCCGGATTGAAGATACCTATTGTGTTACCCCTGAGGGAAAAATCGAACGATTGGCGGAATTTCCTTACGATCTTGTATTGAAGATGAAAGAAGCCTGATCTCTCAGGCTTCTTTCATCTTTACATAAAGCGCGCTTTCCGCGCCTCGACTTGACACTTCAAACTGGTCTTTCATTGAGGAGACCAGTTTGCTTAATTGCTTATGACCATAAGTCCGTGGATCGAAAGCAGGATCCAGTTGGTAAAGGGCGTTTCCCATTTCAGAAAGGCGAGCCCAGCCATCTTCCAGAAGGCTCATTTCAAATGCTTTTTCCAACATAGGCATTGGATCTTCGCGTTCCACCTTTTTCTTTTCACCAGTAGTAGCGGATTTCTTCGTCGGTTTGTTTTTTACTTGTTCGTTAACCAGGTTCTCGGTGTATACAAAAACGTCACAAGCGTTTACAAATGGTTTTGGAGTTTTCTTTTCACCGATGCCCATGACAAATACTCCGCTTTCGCGGATTCGTGTAGCAAGTCTGGTGTAATCGCTATCACTGGAGACCAAACAAAAACCATCCACTACCGATGTATGGAGGATATCCATCGCATCGATGATCATAGCGCTATCCGTCGCGTTCTTTCCGACGGTGTAGCGAAACTGTTGAATCGGCTGTACGGCATGGAAGTTGAGTACATCCTTCCAGGAGTTCATATTCGAGGTTGTCCAATCTCCATAAATTCGGCGGACAGTAACCATGCCATATTTACCCGTTTCAACGAGCATTTGAGTCAATAAACTTGATTGAGCGTTGTCACCATCTATCAACATCGCCAATTTTCTTCGCAATAAGTGAGTAACTTGTTCTTCTGCCATACGAAAATTATAATAGAAATTGAGATTAACAAATACCTTTATAAATTCTTTAACATTTCTTTATTTGTTCTTCAAACAGGAAAGATAAATTAATAACATGACTCCAAAAGTTCTCATCGTCGACGATGAACCATCTATACTTCACTTGATCAGCGCTTATCTAAAACCAGAAGGTTTTGAGATATTAACCGCAACCAATGGAAAGATGGGTTTACAAGCAATTTTGACTGAAAAACCAGATGTTGTAATTCTTGACATCATGCTCCCTGAAATGGATGGGGTTGAGGTATTAACCAGAGCTCGAAAGGAATCAAATGTCTGGGTCATTATGCTGACAGCCAAAACTGAAGAGACTGACAAGATTATCGGTTTAACGGTAGGCGCGGATGATTATGTAACCAAACCGTTTAGCCCAAAGGAGTTGGTTGCCAGGGTAAAATCAGCCATTCGCAGAGTTTCAAATGACAAAGAAGTTGAAAAATCACTTTCATTTGGCGAACTTGTCATTGATCCTGTATCTCGCAGAGTTATGGTTAGCGGTGAAGAAATAGAATTAACCACGATCGAATTTAACTTATTATTGAGTCTCGCTCAGAATGCCGGAAGAGTTTTGAGCCGCGAACGATTATTGGAAATCGTTTGGGGAACAAATTACTATGGTGAGATTAGGGTTGTTGATGTTCACATTGGCCATGTCCGTCATAAAATTGGAGAGAAATTTATCACTACCATTCGCGGAGTCGGTTTTCGATTCGAGCCATAAAGACTAAATGAATATTTTTAATAAGCGCATTTTTTATCGCCTTTTGTTTTCTTACATCATAACCATCGTGATTGTGATGGCTGCTCTTCTGATTGGGGTTTATTTTCTTTCACCAAATTCCTATCAAAGGCACATGACTAATCAGGAGATGATGAGTCAAACGATGATGGAAAGTGCGAACCCTGAAAACATACCAGGCCAGGGATTAAGGCTTATGCAGGGTCAAAATCAAGAGCTAAGCCAACTTCCAGTCGGGATTGGATATTTAAATTTCAGGGAAGCGGTTTTTGATTCACTGCTATGGGCGGTATTAATCTCAAGTCTGTTGGCATTTGGAATTAGTTTTTACAATAGCCAGAAAATCGTAAGACCCCTTCATCAATTGGATGAGGCGAGCCGTGAGATCGCCAATGGAAATTATTCCAAGCGGATACCAATTGAGGGGCAGGATGAGTTTTCACATCTCGCGATGAGTTTTAATCGGATGTCCGAAATGCTTGAAGGTGTAGAAAGAACCAGAGTGCAGATGATAGGCGATATAAGCCATGAACTGCGGACTCCATTGACGATCATACATGGATATTTGGAAGGCATGGCGGATGGGCTTATTCCCGTCGATGAAGAAACTTATGCGCTCATGCGCAAAGAGACTGAACGGCTTACCCGATTAGTGAACGGCTTGCAAGAATTAAGCAGGGTTGAATCAGGTTCTGTAGAGCTCAGTCAAATTTTGATTCAATTCACTGACTGGATTCGTGATTTGGTAAAGCGTAATCAAATCATCTTTACCGAGAGTTCTCTCAAACTGAGTTTGTTTGTGGATCCAGCGGCTGAAAAAGCCAGGGTTTTTATGGATGATGACCGAATGACCCAGGTTTTGACGAATCTACTTTCCAACGCACGCCAATTTTCACCTTTGAATAGTGAGGTGAGCATTCATGTAAGCCTGATCAAAGATCAATTGGAAGTTGTCATTAAGGATCAGGGAATTGGAATTTCCAGAGAAAATATAAATCATATTTTTGAACGCTTCTATCAAGTGGAAAGATCCAGGTCCAATAACGGCAGAGAGGGATCTGGGATCGGTTTGTCCATCGCTAAAGCTCTGGTTCTTGCTCATGGAGGGGAGATAAGGGCAGAAAGCGCTGGTCCTGGTGAAGGAACCAGTTTTATCATCAAACTTCCAATCCAATAACAAAAAGAGGGCAGGTGAAACCTGCCCTCTTTTAATATTTAAAGTTTTCCTAATTGACGGAGTACAGACTCAGGTGTCAGTGGAAATTCATTCATCCAGACTCCTGTCGCGTCATGGATAGCCGCCACAATTGCCGGAGCGTAAGGTAGAAAAGGAAGTTCTCCTACACCGCGAGCGCCAAAGGGTCCTCTTTCATCGGGAAATTCCAGGATAACCGAGTCGATTTTCTTTGGAATGTCACGGATTGTGGGGATAAGATACGTGCTCAACTTATCGGTAAGAGTATATCCATCTTTTTGAATGAAATTTTCCATCAAAACATAACCTTGAGCTTGAACACAACCGCCTTCAATCTGCCCTACGACCTGCTGAGGATTGATCGCTTTTCCAACATCATTGGCTGAGATCAGGTTTTCTACAGTTATTTCACCGGTTTCAGTATCAATGGTTAATTCACAGACTTGGGCAACGTAAGCATAGGAAAAGTTAGGCTCACATTTTCCGGTTTCCTTGTCGAATGGAGTCGTTGGAGGACCATAATACGTATATTCGACTTGGACAGGCCTTTCTTCGCCTGACCATGCCTGTTTGGCTAATTCAGCACAGCCTTTTACCGCATTTCCGGACATGAATGTTAGGCGGGAGGCTGAGGCCGAACCAGCGTTTCCCATATTGTAAGTATCCATCGTAATCATGTGTACTTTTTCCATCGGGACGCCGATTACATGGGCGGCTGTCTGGGCCAAAATAGTATGGTTGCCTTGTCCGACTTCAGCAGAAGAGACCCACACAGTTACTTTTTCAATTTCGTGTTTTCCCTCAATCTCAATTCGTGCCCAGCAGTTTTCTTTGTAACCAAAACTAAAACCAATATTCTTAAAACCGCAAGCCATTCCGACCCCAAATCTCGTGGGAGAATTTGGATCATTGATTACCTTGCGGGTTCTGACAGCCTTAAAACCTTCGCCCACTTGCCATTCAGATCGTTTGACAGCTTCTTTTATAACAGGATCAATGGTAAGAGGACCAGGTGGTTCGGATTGAACATTGAGGGTATCGCCTTTTTGGAGAGTATTCATGAGCCGAAATTCTACAGGATCGATTCCGAGCTTTTCAGCCAATTTAGCCATTTGATTTTCGGCCACAAAGGCAGCTTGCGGTGCTCCAAAACCACGATATGCGGCTCCAGGTATGTTGTTTGTGTAGACGCCATAAACATCGCTCTTGAAATTGGGGATATTGTAAGGGCCAGATTGGGTAATTGTGGCGTTACCTAATACCTTGTTGGTTGTGTACATATACGCGCCGCCATCCGCGATAAAAACTGTTTCGGCGGCTTTTAATTTACCTTGTTTTGTGGCGCCCCATTTAGCTTTCATGATCATGGCATGGCGTTTTCCGTGCCCGAACATGGACTCCTGGCGGCTCCAAATGATGCGTACTGGGCGGTTTAACTTCATCGCCGCCAAGGCTATTACGATCTGGATTGAAATATCCTCCCGACCGCCAAACGCACCACCTATCACCGGATACTGAACTCGCACTTTCTCGACCGGTAAACCAAGCGAATGAGCTATCTGTTTTTGGTCGGCATGAGTCCATTGACCGGCGGCTTTCACGGTAATCATTCCATTTTCAACATAAGCCAGGCCAGCTTCGGGTTGCAAATAAACATGCTCTTGAACTGGTACCCGATATGTCTCTTCAATAATCACATCCGATTCCGCGAAACCTTTCTCAACATCCCCCTTGCGAATCTTGTCATGTACACAAATGTTACTTTCCGATATTTCCGGGTGGATAGGCATAGCACCCGTTTTAATCGCTTCCTCCGGGTCAGTTATAACGGGTAGGACTTCATACTCAACCTTAATCAATTTTTTTGCGGCTTCGGCAATTTGTTCGTTCTCAGCGATGACAATCGCGATTTGATCGCCAATAAAGCGCACAAATTCTGAGCCAGGGGTCGATGAACCTGGTCCGCACAAGACGGGTTGATCACTGATCTGCAAGCCATATTCGTTTACAGGTACATCCTTGGCAGTAAAAACCGCGACAACACCCTTCAAAGACTCGGCTTGTTTGGTATCAACGGAGAGGACACGGGCATGCGGATATTTTGAAAACAAAACCTTGGCATGGACCATATTCTCCATCACCAAATCGCCGCTATATTTTGCGGCGCCAATAACTTTATCTTTTGCGTCAATTCTTTTGACTGAACTTCCAACATATTCCATTGACATGGTTGTTTCCTTAAAAATATATTAATGGTGCGTTGTACCTAATTGTTCACTTGTTTATTTGAACAAAATTTAATTGTTTTAATGAGAATCATAAATAGTATTGTGAAGATAGTCGAATACACGATCCAGAAAATTAATGTAAACAGGAAAATGGCTCGACTGTATGGTACATGCGACAAGTAAAAAAATAAATCGCCGATGAGTGGAAGTTTCACCAGTACACTCGGGAAATTGTAGGGTTCTTCTAATGTCATGAGGAACGCCCAATTTGCTTTTTTCCCTTCGTCAATGAGAATAAGTCCCGAGAAGAACGCAACTACCGGTATTAAAGCTTGTACCGCGAAATTAACCATCACAGATAAACTGCGTTCAGGCACTTTCGGTGGTTCTTTATACGGTTGTATATTCCTCTGTTTCATATCAGCTCGATTTCTCTACTTCACCTTTTCTACCGCTTCAATAATTTTGTAATAACCGGTACATCTGCATAAATTTCCAGCAAATGCTTCCTCGATCTGGTTTTTGGTTGGCTTTTCAACCTCTTCTAGTAATTTAACCGCTGACATAATAAAACCAGGAGTGCAATACCCGCATTGAACCGCTCCAGTTTCTATAAAAGCTTCCTGAACCGGATGTAGTTCACCTTCTGGCGCGATACCTTCTACGGTAACAATCTGAGCTCCGTGAGCGCGAGCTGCCGGCACCAAACAACTCATTACTGCTTTACCGTCAAGGTAAATTGTGCAGGCACCACATTCGCCTTCGGAACAACCTTCTTTGCTGCCAATCAAGTTACCTTCTTCGCGGAGGACACGTAATAGCGTTTTCGTATTGTCAGCGTAAAGTGTGACTGGTTTGCCATTGATCGTCGTTTGGATCGGTGTATCGTGTTCGTGTTTGATCATGGATGAGATTTGAGGAGTATGGTCTGCCCCAGCCAGAATAACAGGTTTTTCTGGCACAAAAGAGTCAGGCTCATTATTAGCAAGTTGAGTTAAGGCTCGTTTGGTATGAACTGCGACCATTAAATTTCGATATTCAGCGGAACCTCTGATATCACTAATCGGTTTGGCTGCCGCACGGGTCATTTCCGCAGCTTTTTCAATCACCTCGACCGTTGGTTTTTTACCGGCCAGAAACTCTTCGGCGTCGCATGCGTGAATAATGGTAGGAGCCACAGCCCCCAAAGTGATAGCCGCCTTTTTTATAAAATCCTTTTCCATTTCGAGAATTACACAAACATTGATTACTGAAATTGCTTGTGTCTTTCTCAATGCGCTTTTGATAAATGTTCCACGGTGGGTTGGTTTAAGTCCTTGAAATTGGATATTGACCATTAATTCATCTGGTCTCATCACGGTCTTTCGGACTCCGGTATAGAACTCAGAAAGTTTTACAACTCTTGCTTCATGGATGGATCGTAAGGTTACAGAGGCATCCAAGGCCATCAAGGGCGTAATTGTGTCGTTGGCAGGCGATGCGGTTACAACATTTCCTGCGACAGTCCCACGATTTCTGATTTGCGGGGCTCCGACTTCCCAGCATGCTCTTACCAAGGGAAAGGCGATTTTTCGCAAATTCTGATCAGCCGCGACCATGTTGTGGGTTACTAAAGCGCCCAATGTGACCTTACCATCTGAGTCTATTTGGATTGAATCAAGACCTGGAATTCGGCTTACATCAATTAATGTTTCGATGTTTTCTCTCTGACCGTGCTCAAATTCCAACATCAAATCCGTACCACCCGCGATAATGCGAGCTTTTTCGCCTTTTTCAGCTAGGATTGAAACGACTTCGTCTACAGAAGAAGCCGAAATATATTCCTTCCACATAATTTCTTTGAACTCCTGATTATTTTATTCTCCAGTTTCGGAGGGATGATCCAAAAAGTTAGCTCTCTTTTCAAAATGTGTGTTCATTGAACTTGTAATGGTTTGAACATTTCGGATTAAGGCTGGTAGCGCCTCGGCATTGAGTACATTCCCGCTCAAAGTTTCGGTCGCGCCTTTCAGCTGCTCACTCATCTGAACAAATTCGAGGTCAAACTGGTACATCTGATCCAATTCTTCCTTATCAACCTTTGTCTTATCAAAAAAACCGGCATAACCGTAAGTAGCATTGCGAATCCGGTCAATAAATGTCCTCAGCGGTCTAATTGCTCGCTCAACCTCGTCGATCAGGTCAATCGCGCCTCCATTGATCAGATCTATCTGAACGTTGGATAGAGCCTGATATTGAACTTCAAGGTCTTGTGCGATTGTATCCCTGAGCATTTTATCGGCTGTGCGCCGGTCACTTCTTTCGATGTAACCATTAAAACCTGGAATTTTGGCTATCAATTTTGTCAGTGGATCTTGTTCACTTTTGATCCGATCCAATTCGTTGCTCATTAAAGCCTCCGATCTTGATGTTAAATAACTTATACATAAAATTATAGCTTTAGTTTGTATGTATAATCAATAATAGATAGAGATCTGCTGATAAATTACAACAAACTGAGGACAAGGACATGATTGTAACGACAAAAAAACTATTTGAATTAGCCTATGGTAAATATGCCATCGGTGCTTATAACATCAACAATCTTGAACAAACAATGGGTTTGTTCCGAGGAAACCTGGATAGCAAAGCGCCTTTTATTATTCAAATCAGCAAGGGCGCTCGATCTTATACTCATAAAAAAATGCTGGAAGGGTTGATAAGATCCGCGAACGAGGTCTTCCCGGATGCGATCTTCGCGGTACATTTGGATCATGGTGATGAGGAAGCTTGTTACGACTGCATCGAAAGTGGATTTTACAGCTCTGTTATGATCGACGCAAGTCATGAAATATTTGAAAAAAACATTGAAATTACCAAAAGAGTTGTGGACGCGGCACACGCTAAAGGAATTGTGGTTGAGGCGGAGCTCGGTCAACTGGGCGGAGTCGAAGAGCATGTTTCCGTTGCTGAGTCGGACGCGAAGTTAACCGATCCAAAACAGGCAAAGGAATTTGTTGAACGAACTGGCTGCGATAGCTTGGCAGTGGCCATTGGAACGAGCCATGGGGCATTCAAATTTACTGGAACTCAGGGGCTGCATTTTGATGTGCTCAGCATGATCCAGAAGGAACTCCCTGGCTATCCCTTGGTAATGCATGGATCCTCCTCTGTTCCCCAGGAAGAAGTCGAACGGATTAACCAAGCCGGAGGCAAACTATTAGGGGCAAAAGGAGTCGACGACAACCAATTCGCCAAAGCTGCCACACTCGGGGTAACGAAGATAAATATCGATACCGATGGCCGGTTGGTCTGGACACGGGTTCATCGTGAGTTCTTCCGCGATCAACCAGAACAATTTGATCTTCGCCCGGTAGGAAAAATCTTCATGCAGGAATACGCGAATTTCATTTCGAATAAGAATAAGAAACTCGGATCAGCTGGACAATTGGATTTCGTCCGTAAATCCCTTTAATCGATTAAAGGGATGTCAGTTATCTTGATAGGCACCGCGAAGCGGTGCTTATTTTTTTATTCTCCGAGGCAATCTTGTAGTCGGTGGATGGTCAGAATGGTTACCTCATCTACTTGTTCCTCAAAAACCGCGGGCTGGTTGTAACAAGATTGAGCTACCTGTTTAAAGAAGCTCGGTCGGGTGATATTCATGATATAGACCTCCCTATCCGTTCCGCGATATTCAGCAACTTGATTATCGCTGATTAACTTTATATCTTCTCTGAGCCATAGGTTTGCTGGGATATTGACAAGGTAATCACCAACAGGCACATCCAATAGGGCATTTTGCCCGGCATGATTATTTAACCAGCCAATTCCTTCGCGATAACTTACTGCCCAATAATCAGTAACTTCGCCTTGTTTGAAGAACCTGTGAGCTCCCTGCAATCCGCCGACAAATTGATTGAAGTAAATGTACTGATACGGAAAATAATGAGCGAAGTTAAAGCCAGTGTTCACCAATATCAACAGCACAATCAATGAACTCACAAATTTTGGATGAAAATGATTAAATTTTTTGAGAACGTCAATAGTCGAAATCACTCCAAATCCGGCGATTAAACTTGCGGCGGGCAGGTATTCAAGAAAATGGCGGAATCCATCGAAGTTAACCGAAATTGGCGCGGAGATTCGCAGAATCGGTACACAAAGCCATAATAAAACCATCATCCAGCGAATTTTGAAGTGTTGGTTCCGAAGGAAGAGGAGGATGAGAAAGACGATTCCGATCGTTAAAAAGAATACGAAAACCTCCAAATTACCCGCGAAAACCATTTTTAATGGCTGCAAAGACCATTCCCCTTTGCCTAATCTGCCACCTTGGCTGAAGATATATTGGAAGTAAAGCAGGGATAAACTTGGGCTGGTATACAAAAGAGGCCAGCTAAGCCAATAGACAGAACCAAAAACGAAAAACATCCAACTTAATTGGGGCCAGTGGTGAATCACCTCAAGGATATTGGTTTTGAATTTGCTCGGCTGGATTACCCATGAAAGAATCCAAAGGAGAATGATGATTGGAACAAAGACTGCGTTTGCCTTGACTGCCATCGCCACGCCAAAGAAAATACCGGTAAGGGTTGCTTGCTTGAAGGTTGGTTTTTGAATCCAAGCCATAAAGGACAGAATTGTGAGGCTGAAAGCAGCAGTTTCAGGTACATCCTTCGGATTGAAGTGGGCATCTCCCCAAAACCTGGGAGCCGTTGCCAGGAAAAGTATCGAAAGTAGGGCGATTCTTTGGTCGAACAAACGGCTTACATAATAATATTGACCCCAAAGAAAGAGCGCGGCAATGAGCACAGTAACAGCGTGAAACGCGTCCACCGGATCAAGGAGGTTCAACTGGTAACTAAAAAAACGCATTGAGAGACCTGAAAGGGTATCCACCAAACCTGGAAATTCGAAGAATTTTTCCCGATACGGCGAATAAGCTTCAAGGCTCAGTTCTCCTGGTGGATCGCCTAAATTTTGAGTGAAATCCAGAAATTTAGTGTCAAATCCACTGAGAATATACTGGGCATATCGATTGCCAAAAAAGAAATTCCCCAAACCCTCATCCCAGGAAATTCCGTAGTAGCTTAACGTCATCCATCCGCTAAGTAAAAAAGTCAGAACAATAAACAGGGCGGCAATATCAGCCAAGCGGCTGTTACGGTATGGATTGTGTTTTGTTTCCACAATATCCTGATTCAGGATTTGTATCCTATAAGCCGGAGAAAATTTTTACGCCAATTTTTATCGTCCGGTCCCTCGATACCCTTTGGCGAGAATCCATCAATTACACCAATGATCCCGCGTCCTTGTTCACTTTGGGCAATTAATACCTGGGTTGGATTCGCGGTCGCGCAAAAGATTCGGGCAACTTCAGGAACATTTTTAATCCCGTTGAGAACATTAATGGGAAAATAACCATCTCCAAGAAAGAGAATAAAGGAATGTCCCGCGCCAATCGCGAAGGCGTTTTGAATCGCCATTTCGATGAGTCCATCATCTGTACCACTACTTCGCACCAGGCATTTCCCACTGGCTTCACAAAAAGCCAAACCAAATTTAATCCCTGGTACGCTCGTCACCAGTAATTCATGAATGTCTTCGACAGTTTTGATGAAATGGGATTGTCCGAGTATGAAATTGGTTTGCTCTGGTTTTTGAATTTGGTAAATTTGGATTTCCACAATCAACCTTCCTTTGGTTTGTAAAAAATTAATAACGTACTTCCATATTTTCTCTGGTCGTACTCTTCAAAATTTTGCAGTTGTAGTTCTTTATATTCAACCGGATGGATTTGAACGATCGCGTCGCCGGAAAGCCTGAGTAGCTCAGGATGAAGATCGAGCAATTGCATTGCTTTTTCCCACATGTTCAAATATTGAGGTGGGGCAATATAAATGAAGTCGTAGGCTTTGGAATGGGCACGGGTTAATAACTGAAAGGCGTCGGCCTTGATGATTTGCACCTTGGAGGTTATTCCGCAGGTTTCGACATTGGTTTGAATCGTTTCAATGGGGAGACGATTAAGGTCGCTCAGAGTCGCGAATCTTGCGCCGCGGCTGATGGCTTCGATTCCAATTGCTCCAGTTCCTGAAAAAACATCCCACCAGGTTGAATCAGCTACATCGCTTCCCAGGATATCAAACAGGGATTCTTTTACACGATCAGTGATCGGTCTGGTAGTATCGCCGGGGACCGTTTTTAGGCGGCGGCCTTTGAGGGAGCCGGCTATAACCCGCAGCATGCGTCTAATTCCCCAAAACGTAAAATGAACGGAAATTGATGATACCCTGCCTGATCGAATCCATCGATTTTGAAATTCTCCCATTCAGCAACTTTTCCGTAATCCTCCCGAAAAAGGGAAAAAATTGAAAGATCCTTATATCCAGTGGACATGAGAACCCGTTTTTTAAGGGTTGCTTCCCATTCAAATCCAAGTTTTTTGGGGATTGCAGCGGAGGCCAGATTTCCTGTTTGACAATGAATTTCCACCCGATCATACAGGTAATATTCAAAAGCGAGTTTAATTAATGCCTTAACTGCCTCGGTCATAAAACCTTGCCTGATTCTGGAAATCCGTGTCCAATATCCAATTTCTATCCCGCCAGCACCTACTCGTTTATGATAGCCGACAGAACCGATGAATTGATGGTTACTTCGATCGAAAATTCCAAAAACTTGATCCCGATCTTCCTCAAAACCACTTCGCCAGGCTCGAATTTTCGCGACCTGGTCTTCAACCTTCCACTGATCTGTTTCCGCAAAACTGAGCCATTCTCTGAGGTGAGCATTACTATCAAGCAGCGCTTCAGTGAGCGCTGGGGCATCATTTTCCTCATAACAGCGGATGATTGTTCTTGGTGTGATAATTTTATAAATGGTTTGGGGCATCAGGGTGCTTTCTTGATCAGGCAAAATTCCGCGCCATTTAATCCAAAGACTTTGATCGTATCCAATGAGCGATATTCGGAGCGAAGGTCTAGGTTAGCGCGGGTATGAAACAAATACAAACCTGAGCGAGGAGGCTCAGAGAATACAGGCAGTGGCTCAATTGTAATTTTTCTAGTCCCGCTTGCCAAAGCAAGAGGTAATTCCCTTTGCACGAAAATAGTTTCTCCGGGGTGTTCAGTTTCAAACCAACGGAGGGCTTCATCGTAACAGGTCAACCAATAATCAGTTTCGTAAGTTCGAAATGCGCCTTCTACCCCGCCCACAAAAGAATTGTAATAAGCGTATTGGTATGGATGATAATTGATGATACCTAAAAGCCCTGGGAGCAAGAAGAGGATTGAAATCAATGATGATCCCCATATGTTAGGGAAAGATTTAAACAAAGAATCAAAGAAAAATCCGCTCAGGATAAAGATCGCCGGTAAGATGAATAAAAAATGGCGAAACCCGTCATAAACCGCTGGCCTGGCAATCAGTATGTATCCAATGATGAATATGAGGATCATCATGGCCGGAAAAATCTCAATCCAGAACTTTCGGTGATCTTGTTTGATGTTGAGGATTAAAAATCCACAGATTGAAAGCGCGAATACCGGTTCGGTTAAGGTGTAAAAGATCATTTTGGGGATGTAGGAAATCGGCATCGCGTTTGCGCGGAATAGAATTCCTTCATAAAGGACAGCCAATTCGGTGGGGTTATTGGACATATGTCTGAGGACATCCAACAAATTGGCAAATGGATCTGACCACAAAAATGGCCAAGTAAAAACCATAATAAGAATTGAGACAAAGCCAGCCGCGATGAAGCTGATGATGACTGATCTATTCCGAGTAAAAAGCGCGCCGATTAAGAAAAAGACTCCAACCAATGGGCCGATCACTCTAACAGATGCGGTGAATCCTAAAAATATTCCGAAAAGTGCCCCAAAAATCACAAATTGGCGTTTGGTTGTCGATTTTAACAAAGCTATTCCGAAGTAATTGGTGATAAGCGAAAATACTAAAAAGGGAATATCTTTCGGATTGATAAAAGCATGCCCGAATACAAGCGGCTGCCAAGCCAGCAAGGCAGTCGTTACAGCCGCGGGCTCTGGTTTGATCCAAAAGAGCAAGGTGAGATAGAAGAAAATTAACCCAATATTGAAAAAAAGGTAATTTGTTGTGTGCCAGGCATCATAATATTCGAGTCCAGACCATTCAGCCAGCCCAGCGGCAATTGGTTGGGCGATTAGCAAATAAGCGGGTCCATAATACTTGTGATCCTCGGCGCTCTTTCCATAAACCTGCTCAAAATCTTGGCTGGTTTGTGAAGTGCTTGGATCGTATGCCGAACGAATTGATTCAGCATAATCATAAAAGAATGGCTCATCCCAGGAAATTCCATGATCTCCAATAAATAAAGAGCCGAAAATCAGTTCAATAATGAGGAATAAGAAAAGATAAAGGTGACGGCGAAATAAACTTGCAAGCATAAGTAAATTATACCTACCAACTAATTTATTGCCGCAGGGTGCAGAGAATTAACGCCGGCGCGCAGCGTGTCTGGCGCGGGCTTCTTCCTGGAGCTTTTTCTCCTCATCGGTCTCCGCGAAAACCGGAGGAATCGGGGTAGGATTTCCATCCGCGTCCAGCGCTACATATACCAAAGTAGCCTGGTTTGTGTGCGTCTTCGTTCCTGTCAGCGGATTTTCTGCGGTTACTGATACAACCGCTTCGAGCGAAGTTCTTCCTGTAAAGGTAACCATGCCGGTCAGAGTGATTAAGTCACCAATTCTAATTGGTTGTTTAAAGGTCATCCCATCGAGAGCGACTGTTACTACCCTGCGCTGACCATGACGCATGCAGGCAAGCGCTCCGCACTCATCGACGAGTTTCATAATCCATCCGCCGTGTACATTACCTTGGTTATTGGCATGTTCTGGATGCATCAGTTGGGATAGTACAACCACAGAATTATTCATTGGTTTGGGGAGAAGTTGATCATTCATATTAATTACTCGTTTACGTCACTGTATGTCCAGAAGCGGTTAGCAAGGAAATTCCACATCATCACGATCCCGACCGCGAAGGCGAGCGTAAGATTGTGACTTAACACTTCATGATATGAGGATGTATTTTGGATGCCAAGAAAAAATTTGTCGAGTAACGGCTCAATATAATGCAGAATTGGGTAACGAATCGCCAAGCCGGCAGTATTAACCGCGAAAAACTGCACCATTTGACCTACCACATGCTTGCCGCGTGAATCAGGGTAAGTCCAATATCGATTCCACAAGAAATTGCTGATTACAGCTGCGATGAAGGAAAATGTTCCAGCGGCAGTGAATGGCAGGTTAAAACTAACCAAAAGATTCATCACCCCAAAATCAATCACGGCACCGATGGCACCAACCACCGCGAATTTAAGAAAGCGGGAGCGTTCCCGCGGATCTTGAACAAATTCGAGCATCAGATGCCTAATTTTGTCTTGAAGTATGGGATGGTGAGATTTAAACCCTCTTCAAGTCCTATGCCTGGTTCCCAGTTTAAAATCTCTCTTGCTCGAGTAATATCGGGCTGTCTTCGCTGTGGATCGCGATGTGATCGGGCATCCACAAATTTAAATCCGGCTTTGTTTCCGGTGATTCGATTTATTTGTTCGGCAAACTGCATGATGGTCATTTCAACCGGGTTTCCGATGTTGACTGGCATGTGTTCATCTGAATAGAGTAGCTTTACGATGCCGTCAATAAGGTCATCCACATAACAGAAAGATCGGGTTTGTTCACCCTGGCCATATACGGTCAAGGGTTCTCCTAGCAAAGCTTGTTTCAGAAAATTAGGCAAGGCTCTCCCGTCTTCCAGGTCCATTCTGGGACCATATGTATTGAAGATGCGGACAATCCTGGTATCGACGTTGTGTTGGCGGTGGTAGGCGAGGGTCAATGCCTCGGCAAAGCGTTTTGCTTCATCATAAACGGCTCTTGGACCGGTGATATCCACATTGCCGGCGTAGGTTTCTTTTTGGGGATGCTCAAATGGATCACCATAAATTTCGCTGGTTGAGGCAAGTAAAAATTTGGCGTTATTATTTTTCGCCACTCCAAGTGTGTTGTGGGTGCCAAGCGCGCCGGCTTTCATGGTTTGAATGGGTAAATTAAAATATGCGTATGGGCTGGCTGGATTGGGACTCGCGGGAGACGCGAAATGGAGAACCGCATCCACTTTTCCTGGAACAAAGATGTAATTGGATACGTCATGCTTGTAAAGTGAAAAGCGAGGATGGCCAAACAAGTGGCTGATATTGTCTTCGGAGCCTGTAATAAAATTATCAATTCCGATGACGTCATGTCCATC
The DNA here is from genome assembly GCA_035562755.1 of Anaerolineales bacterium. GTDB lineage: Bacteria > Chloroflexota > Anaerolineae > Anaerolineales > Villigracilaceae > UBA5195. The sequence continues at coordinate 51,131 of DATMWA010000005.1, read as the reverse complement.
CGCGATAAGCGCATCGCAAAGATGTGAACCTAAAAATCCCGCTGCCCCTGTTATTAGTATTCTCATTTCCAATATCCTTATTCTTTTAGGTTTTTTATCGAATGGTTATAACCATGTAGCCAGGCTCGATCGTGATTCTTTCGACCTGAGCCCCGGTGAGAGATGTTCCAATTGCTCCAGTAAGCATTTCATCCGCCATGGAGGTAAGAGAGTCCTTAACAAATTGAGGAGCCTCCAAAGGACCAATTTTTGCAGACTCAATTTTAATCACCGGTTTGCCATCAATATCGATGGAAAGGCTCATCTCGACCAGCAAGTCAAGAGTTACCCCTGATTGAATTGTTTTGCCTGTTAAAATTATTTTTTCATCACCGATGATAACCGCGGGTTGTTGTACAATGGAATCCGGCTCGGTTGAGAGTTTTTCCGTGAGCAGGGTATTGAGCTGAGCCTCGGTTATCGTTAGAATAATCTCGCTCGTTTCAGTCGTAGCCACAACATAGGGCTGGATATCAGTAGCTACCGCAGGTGGTAACGCCGTTGGATCCAATCCCATCAATTGCGAGACGGGTAAATTGCAAGCCAAGGTAAGGCTAAACAAAAGTAAAATTGAGAGAATGATTTTGAGTTTATTCATATTTACGCTAACATTAACATTGGAATTATAGCATGAGTACTGATAATGATAATTTATATGTAACAAGGTTGTTGGAAGGGCTATTATTTGCCGCGCCAGAACCTTTAACTGCCCAACATTTAGCCACAATTGCTGATCTGCCAATAAACCAAATTGAAGAGGGTCTGACGGATCTTGAACGGCAGTTATTAAACAGAGGTATTCGATTGCAAAAACATGGCAATCGTTTCCAATTGACTACAGCCCCAGAACTCACTGATCAAATTGAGGAGTTGCTAGGGCTGGACGCGACCCAAAAACTAAGCCGGGCTGCCTTGGAGACCTTGGCGATTGTTGCTTACCAACAACCCATTACCCGTCCGGCGGTAGATATGATTCGCGGTGTGAATAGCGATGGTGTGATTAAAAGCTTACTCTCCAAGGGCCTTCTGCAAGAAGTTGGACGAACGGAAGGACCTGGCCGTCCGATCCTTTTTGGGACAACGCCGGATTTTCTGCAACACTTTGGTTTAAATTCCCAAGATGATTTGCCCCCCCTCAACACAGAAAAAGTAACTGAAGAAAATATCGATCTACTCAAAAGCTGATTTTTTTATTCGTGCCTTTGCAACCAAACTAGCTTAATGGGGTTTTATTTAGCGCGAGTTAAGTTAATCGTGACCAAATATCAGGAGAAATTTTCAATGCGAAAACGTGTTGTGATAACAGGATATGGATGCATCAGTCCATTAGGAAATAATTTTCCGACGACATGGGAACAACTCATCGCTGGAAAAAGTGGTGTGGCACTTTTAACCCATTTTGATAGTTCAGACCATAAAACAAGGATCGCTGCGGAAGTAAAAGGATTTGATCCAAATGAGTTCTTCGGAACCAAGGACGCAAGGCGGATGGACCGATTTACCCAATTTGCCGTTGCCAGTTCTGAAGAGGCTATCAACCATGCTAAATTGGAATTCTCAAAAGAAAATCGTGATCGGATCGGTGTATTGGTCGGCACGGGAATCGGCGGAATTGGGACGTTGATTGAACAATACCAGACCATGCTTGATAAAGGGGTAGATAGAGTCAGTCCTTTTCTGGTGCCAATGATGATCTCTGACAACGCACCCGGACTGATCGCGATCAGACACGGATTGAGAGGCCCCAACCTGGCGGTGGCAACGGCTTGCGCGACGGGTACAAACGCCGTTGGTGAAGCTGCCGAGATTATTCGCCGGGGTAGCGCGGATGTTATGATCGCGGGGGCGGCTGAAGCGGCCATCCTAAAAGTTTCGATGGCTGGGCTTAATTCGATGACAGCGCTTTCAGCCCGCAACGATGAACCGACCAAGGCAAGCAAACCATTCGACGCGGAACGGGATGGGTTTGTAATGGCGGAAGGCGGGGCGATGCTCATCCTGGAATCCCTTGAACATGCTCTTGCCAGGCAAGCGAAAATATACTGCGAAGTGAGCGGGTACGGAACAACCGATGACGCGTATCATATCTCAGCTCCTGCTGAGAATGGTGCTGGCGCTGCCCTGTGTATGCAAATCGCGCTCGATAGCGCGGGATTGAAAGCCGAGGATATTGGCTACATCAATGCCCATGGCACCTCAACAAAACTGAATGACAAATCCGAAACCGCCGCGATAAAATCGGTCTTTGGAGCTTCCGCATACAAGATTCCGATCTCCTCAACCAAATCGATGACTGGGCATCTACTCGGCGCCTCCGGTTCCTTGGAGGCGGCATTCTGCGCGCATATTTTTCAAACCGGTGTGCTTCCACCAACCATCAACTACACAACCCCTGATCCTGATTGCGATTTGGATTATGTTCCAAATATTGCCCGAAAGGCCAATCCTGACCACATCATGTCCAACTCATTTGGCTTTGGTGGACACAATGCCACAATCATTCTGAGTAAATTCATTCTGTGAAACTTATCTAATTATTAAGTGGCAAAGGAGTAAGCATGCCATACGCACACATTACTGGCTGGGGAAAATCGATTCCCCAAAAAGTTTTAACCAACGATGATTTGAGCCAAATGGTCGAAACCAGCGATCAATGGATTCGCGAGATGACCGGGATCAGTGAACGCCGGATTGCTTCAGAAAATGAAACCTCCGCGACGCTTGGCTCTGACGCGGCATTCAAGGCATTGAAAAAAGCTGGTCTGACCCCAGATGATGTGGATTTGATTATCTGTTCCTCATCCACACCGGAGCACATCTTTCCGGCAACAGCCAGCTTAATCCAAGACCGCCTTGGCGCGGGAAAAGCTGGCGCTTATGACTTGTCGGCAGCCTGCTCTGGTTTTATTTATGCCTTACAGGCAGGCGCCCAGGCCATTAAAGCTGGTGATTCTATGGTTGTTCTGGTTATCGGCACCGAAACTTTATCCCGCTTTGTTAATTGGAAAGATAGAAATACCTGCATTTTATTTGGCGATGGTGCTGGCGCCTTTGTGCTTCAGGCGAGTGATAAGCCTGGTGGTATTCAAAATGCCGTTATCCATTCTGACGGATCTGGAGCCCATTATCTCAGTATTCCGGCTGGAGGTAGCGCTTTACCAGCCAATGACTCTACTTATGCAGACGGAAAGCATTTTATACACATGAACGGTAAAGAGGTCTTTCGTTTCGCTACCAGAGTTATCGTACAATCCATCAACGAAGTTCTCTTGAAAACCGGTTGGAAAATATCCGAACTGCAGATGATTATCCCGCATCAGGCAAATCGAAGAATCATTGAAGCAGCGGCTCGCGGGTTAAACTACCCGATGGAAAATTTTTATTTGAATCTGGAAAAATATGGGAATACATCTACGGCTTCTATTCCGATTGCCGCTGTTGAGGCGGCCCAGGAAGGTAAGTTAAACTCGGGGGACAAGGTGGCATTTGTTGGTTTCGGCGGTGGCCTTACCTGGGCTGCCATTACCGCTGAGTGGAGCGGACCGATCAATAAACCATTTGAGAAACATCTCATCAACGCTGACTTCTATCGTCCTTGGTCGTTTGTCAGGCGTTTGATCATCCGCTTATTGCGAAAAATTGATGTCCTTCTCTTTGGTAAGAAGGATGACTTCTAAACCGACAATCAGACATGTGATATGATTTTCGGATCAATTATTTGCGGAGAAAATTATGTTTAAATTTGGAACTTCAGAATTACTGATTATTCTTGTGATTGTTATCGTAATTTTCGGACCTGGAAGACTTGGCAAGGTAATGGGTGAACTCGGCAAAGGGATTCGGTCATTTAAGGACAATTTTAAAGAAAAGCCGAACCAGGAAGGCGTCCCATCAAGCCAGTCGGTTTCAGGATCCGAGGACAATGTTTAGCATCTTTGGTTAACAACTTATTTTGTTAGTTAACATGAATTATTTTGATCCTGCCCCAGACTTAACCCGTCCTGTCTTGTTTTTACATGGGTTGGGTACCAACTTAACCAGCTGGAATCCGCAAATCCAGCCTTTGATTGACGCCGGCTTCAGGCCGATTGTGCCTGATTTACCTGGCTTTGGTAAAACGCCAAATATCAAAGGCGGATGGAGCTTATCCGCTGTAAGTGTGGCGCTGGGAAAATTTCTTGACCAACTGGAACTAAAACAAGTCGATATAGTTGGTTTATCAATGGGCGGAGTGATTGGCCAACAATTTGCCATCGATCAACCTGATCGAATACATCGTTTGGTGCTGGTAGCCACTTTTCCAAATTTACGACCTGACAATTTTTCACAAGCAATTTATCTCGGAAAAAGATTTGTTCTAAATTACTTCCGAGGAAAGAATCGCCAAGCCTCCATAGTGGCAAACAATATTTTTCCCGGGGAAGACCAAGCCGAGCTTAGAAGAACTTTGGAAGAACAAATTCTTGCGGCCGACCCGGAAGCTTACCGGGCGGCTACTATGGAATTAACCAAATACCGGCTTGGTAACCGCCTTAAGGCATTCAACAAACCGGTATTGGTTATTGCCGGCGAATTTGATCATACCGCCTCAGTAAAACGTCAATTTTCTTTTAAAAAATACATTCCAAACTGCGAAACGGTCATGGTCAATGGCGCGGGGCATGGTACCAATATTGATAAACCGGAAGAATTTAACTCTTTGGTCATTGAATTTCTTTCAAGGTAAGTACTCCTTGCAACAAGCGATCTCAATAAATTTCTATTCGATCACTTTTCCCATTAAAGTTTGGATCCGTTCCACTAATTTGGCAGGATCAGGATAATAACCGTCGATAATGGCGGCACTATCAAAAACTTGCTCAATTAGGGTGTGCTTCAAGCCCTCATCTTCCTGGCTTAAAATTCCTCTGATCAATGCGTGGTCCTTATTAATCTCGAGAACTTTTTTAGGTTGTTCAAATTCTTTCCCAAGATAGCGATAAACCCGCTGCATTTCTGGATTCATGGCGCCGTCCGCATCCACTAACCGGGCAACCGAGCTGGAAAGTGATTTGCTGATCGTTACATTCGCAACTCTGTCACCAAGAACTTCTTTAAAGAGAGAGAGCATCTTTTCATCTTCAGGGATGAGTTCTTCTGCTTTTGACTCATTATCCTCACCGGTGTTTTTTGGCTCTTCCTTTTGAGCGGTTGCAATGTTCTTTAGTTGATAATCCTTATAGGACTCCATCCCCATCAACATGAAACTATCAATCGGTTCTGAAAGAAGGATAACTTCAATCTCATTCTTTTTGAAATAATCAAGATGTGGACTATGAAGGATAGAACGAGGATCATCGCCCAATAAATAATGGATGATCTTTTGTTCTTTATCAGCGCGTTCTACGATTTCATCGAGTGTGTTCCAATCCTCCGGTTTTAGACTGGTGTGAAAGCGCAAAAGTGGGAAAATCTTTTTACTTTCATCCGCATTCATGGAAATTCCCTGTTTGAGGAAAGGCCCAAATTCCCGCCAAAACTTATTGTATTTTTCGGAATCTTTTTTGGCGATAGACTCGAGTTCTTTGAAGACGAGATTGGTAAGAACTTTTTTTAATCCTGGCAGAAGTCCGCTTGACTGAATTGTTTCCCGGGATACGTTTAATGGCAGGTCTTCAGAATCGATTATGCCTTGGATAAAACGCAGGTATTCTGGCAGGAGGTCTTTGTTGTATTCGTCGATGAGGATGTTGCGTGAATAAAGCTTGAGTCCGTCCTCTTTGCGTAATGAAAACATAGACCGTTCAGCCTTGCCAGGAACGAATAACAGCGAGTAAAGCTGAACCGGAGCATCGGTGACATTGTGAAAGGTGTGAATTGGTTCCTCGAAATCAAGGGTAAATTGGCGATAGAAATCGGAATATTTTTCTGGCTCAATCTCTTTTTTGGGCGTTCGCCATAAGGCTGACTGCTGGTTGGCTTGCTTTTCATCTGAACCAACGAAAATCGGGAAACCGATAAAATCGGAGTGCTTTTTGATGATTTCCTTGATTCGAAATTCTTCAGTAAATTCCTTAAATTCATTCTTCAGGTGGATCTCAATTCGGGTTCCGCGGTCAGATTTTTCAGCTTCCGAAACATTAAAAGTTTCATCCCCCTCTGCTTCCCATCGAACCGCTTGAGCATCTGGACGGTAGGAGCGGGAAGTAACGGTGACTTTATCAGCAACCATAAATACCGAATAAAAGCCTACTCCAAATTGGCCAATCATTTGGGTAATGTCGGTATTTTGTTGTTTGGCTAAGTCTATAAAATTTCTTGCCCCGGATTGAGCGATGGTTCCTAGGTTATTGATGATTTCTTCCCTGTCCATCCCAATCCCATTGTCTGAAATAGTGATGGTTTTCTTCTTGGTGTTTGTTTCAATTTTAATTTTTAGTTCAGCATCGGGATCGATGATATTCTGATTGGTGAGTAGTTCGAATTTTAAGCGATTCAAAGCATCCGAAGCATTCGAAAGGAGCTCTCGCAAAAAGACTTCCTTGTCTTTATATAGCGAATGAATCAGTATATTGAGCAGTTGCTTTGTCTCAGCTTTAAAAGTGTAGGATTGAGATTTTTCCATGGTTCACCTTCCATCAATTTTTGAATTCATATTGTTACCCAGAAAAAGATAACAGTTTAATGTCAGATTTTCATTAACGAAGTGAAGGAGTTCCTTTTAGAGTAACTCCTTCACAAAATTGAACTGGCTATTTGGACGCTTATTAAATCTATTTCGCCGGCTTGGATTGCGACCTGAGCTCCCTGCCTCGCAATAAACCCCATCTCGACGCGCCGAGATAGAGGATTTCTAAAATCAGGTCGGTATAACTGATGCCTTCCGCGTTTGCTTCCAGGCAGAGGTCACTATAATCTGGAGTCAATCCCGGCAAGGTATTAATCTCGATCAAATTGGGGTTCCCTTCATCGTCGAGACGAAGATCAACCCGGGAGTAGTCGATGGCTTTGACTAACATGTGCGCGCGTACAACGAGGTGCTTGATTTTTCGTTCCAGTTCAGCGGAGATTTGAGCGGGACAGGTATAAGTGGGGGCACCTTCCTCGCCGACCGCCAAAGATTTCGCGGCGTTGCTATATAAACCTGGGGTGACGGATTTCTCGCTTTCTAATTCGAGAATTGGAAAGAGGTGATAACCGAGACGGTGATTATACAAATCGGGGTAACGTGAGTACTTTTTAGAGTCCCATCGCCCGATGATTCCACAGGTAAACTCCCTCCCGTTCAGGAATTTTTCAACCAAGGCAGGCTGCTTGTAGGTTTGAAGTAAATATTGAATCCTCTCCATTAAATCTTCGTAATTATGGATGATGGCTTTTGTATCCACGCCCATTCCTGTTCCTTCCTTGGCAGGTTTTATGAACAAAGGGAATTTTAGATCGGCCCGTAATTTTTCGTCTCCGATGATGAATTCTTGAAAAGGCGCCACAGGTAGATTTCGATCACGCCAGATGCGTTTGGTAAGGGTTTTATCCAGGCTGATTGCGTTCGCCATAACCCGGCTACCTGTATAGGGAATGCGAAGAAGTTCAAGTAATGCTGGAACTTGTGCTTCTCGGGCATCACCGCCAAGTCCTTCAGCGATATTGAAGCAGATGTCAGGTTTTACTTCTTTGAGCGAATAAGGTAAGTCACGATTTGCCTGCAGAAAAACTGTTTGGTGTCCATCGGTTTCGATGGCAGCCCGAATGGCATTGATCGTTTCAATGTGATCAAAATCGGCGCTTATGTCATCAGCCACACCAGGTACAGGAAAATTAATGCCATCTTTGTGTTCCTTAATATTCGCGATCACCGCAACCAACAAGGGCTTGTCTTTTCCCTCTAATTTCACATCTGTGTAAGGCGATTTGGTCATCATTGACTCCTCGATTTTTTTATTACCTTTCATTCTTGCATACGAGATAAATTTATCATGAATTGTGATCTTGATAGAATGTTTCATTGAAATACAGGATAAAGAATGTTTAAATTGTTAAATGTGAAATTTGTAACTTTACAAGAAATGGCCTATAAGTTATCATTAGACGGCCATAAAAGTATTTGCTTTTCTGGTTAGATGAACATTTAAACGAAACCAAATTAACTGGCTCGGAGGCGAAATGACAGACTTGATCAATCAGATCACCAGCGATTTCCAAAAGCAGATCGACTCGTTCCAACCAAAATTAGATGTAAGTGATGTAGGTACCGTTCTGGAAGCAGGCGACGGGATTGCTCGCATTAAAGGTTTGACCAAGATTCGATCTCAGGAACTCGTTCAATTCGCGAATGGCGTCATCGGCGTCGCGTTCAACCTTGAAAGCGATAGCGTCGGTGTAATCGTGATGGGTGATTTTTCGGAGATTACTGAAGGTATGATGGTAAAGGGGACCGGACGGATCGCGTCGGTTCCAGTTGGAGATGGATTGATTGGCCGGGTTGTAAATGCCCTAGGTGAACCAATTGACGGCAAAGGTCCAATTCAATTCACTGGTTATCGTCCAATCGAACGTATTGCTCCGGGTGTAGTAGAAAGACAAGATGTTGACCAACCAGTTCAAACGGGTCTGAAGGCAATCGATGCCATGATTCCGATTGGTCGCGGCCAACGCGAATTAATCATTGGTGACCGCCAAACCGGTAAGACCGCCATCGCCATCGATACGATTATTAACCAAAAAGGGAAGAACCTGATTTGTATCTACGTAGCGATTGGACAGAAAAAAGCCGCCATCGCGCGTACTGTTGCCTTACTTGAAAAACATGGTGCCATGGATCATACGATCTTTGTTGTCGCTTCCGCTGATGAAAGCGCCGCTCTTCAATATATTGCCCCTTATTCTGGCTGCGCCATCGGTGAGGAATTCATGGAAACCGGAAGAGATGCCCTGGTAGTTTATGATGACCTTTCAAAACACGCCTGGGCATATCGGCAAGTTTCCCTGCTCCTGCGCCGTCCGCCAGGACGTGAGGCTTATCCGGGAGATCTTTTCTATCTGCATTCCAGACTTTTGGAGCGCGCCTCGCGGATGTCTGTTAATTATGTCGTAACGAACACAGATTTCACTGGCAAAATGGCAGAAGTTTCTGACGCTTTAAATAACAAAGTCTTTACAGGACCTATGGCGCAACATGATGCCGAAGCTTATGCCAAGGAACTCGGTAGCGGTATGGTTGTAAAACTATCCAATACAGGTGGCTCCTTGACAGCCCTGCCGATCATCGAAACACTTTTAGGCGACGTGTCCGCTTATGTTCCTACCAATGTAATCTCGATCACTGATGGTCAAATCTATTTGGAATCCAACTTATTCAATGCAGGTATCCGACCCGCGGTAAATGTCGGTATCTCGGTTTCCCGGGTTGGCGGTGCAGCCCAAACAAAAGCGATGCGCCAAGTTGCCGGACGTTTGAAACTGGATATGGCTTCTTTCCGCGAATTAGCTGCCTTTGCCCAATTTGGTTCTGATTTGGACAAAGCCACACAGAGCCAGCTTAATCGTGGCCGCCGAATGCAAGAAATTTTAAAGCAGCCACAATACCAACCAGTCTCCCTTGAACACCAGGTAATCACAATCTTTGCAGGTACCAATGGGTACGCGGATGAAGTACCAGTTGAAAATATTCGAGATTGGGAAGTTGCCTTGACAAAATATTTTGATACATCTCACCCGGATGTCATCAAGGATATCGTCAACGAACGCAAGATTACGGACGCGAACGAGTTAAAATTACGCGAAGCATTGGCCAGTTTTAAAGCTACATACCAGGCGTAATGGTCGCGCGCGAAAGAATGGAGTAATGAATGGCTTCCGCACGTGAGATGAGGCTCCGCATTCGGAGCGTTAAAAACATATCCCAAGTAACGCGCGCTTTGCAAGCGGTTAGCGCAAGCAAAGTTAGAAAAGCTATCAGTGCCCTAATGGGTACCCGTCCGTATGCCACAAAAGCTTGGCAGGTACTTACTCATGTGGCTGGTCAACCGGGCCGTGATTCGCTTCACCCTTTGTTGACCGCCCGATCTAATGTGGGAAATACCTTGGTTATCGTGACAAGCGGCGACCGTGGATTAGCTGGCGCGTATAATACAAACTTGATTCGATTTGTACTAAAAAAATTCTCCAAATATCCAACACCGGTTAGTTTTGTGGCTGTTGGACGTAAGGGAAGGGATCTTCTCCTGCGCCGTCGGATGAAAGTTATTGCTGAGTTCAGCAATCTGCCGGCTGCTCCAACCTTTCAGGATGTTTCCGCGATTGGACGGGTGGCAGTGGATGAATTTTTGAATGGGTCGGTAGACGAGGTTTACCTGGTTTATACAGATTTCGTGAACATGGTTAAGCAAGAACCGGTAATGAAAAAATTACTGCCATTGGAAGTCGATGGTGGTGAGGGTCGGGTTGAAGATTATGAACACAAGAATGGTGCTTCAGCAGCTTACCAATATGAACCGGAAGAGCGGGAGATTCTTGACGAGATCATTCCTCGCTTTACCAGCCTGCAAGTTTATCAGGCTGTTTTGGAATCACTCGCTTCTGAACATGCAGCTCGCATGGTTGCCATGCGTAACGCAACGGACAACGCGATCGAGTTGAGCGCTGATTTGTCATTGTTATACAACAAAGTTCGTCAACAAACCATTACGAGCGACATGCTCGACATCGCGGGTGGCGCAGAAGCGCTTGCCCAGTCAACCAAATAAGGCTGGAGGCATAAATGGAACAGTTAACAGGTCGTGTAGAACAAATCTTGGGTGGTGTGGTGGATGTATCCTTCTCAGAAGGAGATCTTCCGGAGATTTTTGAAGCTTTGAGTGTTCCCCGTGACAATCAGGAGCCAATGGTTCTTGAGGTACAAAAACACCTTGGCAATAACTGGGTTCGAACGGTCGCGATGGACTCAACAGATGGTCTACAACGAGGGGTTCCTGTGCATGCCACTGGCTCTCCCATACGTGTACCAGTTGGAAAAACAATCCTTGGTAGAATTTTTAATGTACTGGGTAAACCGGTGGATCGAAAAGGTGACGTTGAAGCGGAAGCTTATTATCCAATTCATCGCAAGGCTCCGACATTTGACCAACAATCCACCAGTGTCCAGATTTTTGAAACTGGTATCAAGGTCATTGATCTAATCGCTCCTTTTACTAAGGGTGGTAAAACCGGCATTTTCGGCGGCGCCGGTGTTGGAAAGACCGTTGTCATCACCGAGTTGATTTCTTCGATCGCACGTGTCCATAAAGGTAATTCAGTATTTGCCGGAGTGGGTGAGCGAACGCGTGAAGGTACTGCGCTCTTCCGGGAAATGATTGAATCAGGCGTAATGAAAGATACCGTCATGGTGTTTGGTCAGATGAATGAGCCTGCTGGCGTTCGCTTGCGCGTAGCCCTCTCCGCATTAGCCATGGCTGAATATTTTCGCGATCAAGGAAAAGACGTTTTGTTATTTATCGATAATATTTTCCGATTCACGATGTCGGGCTCTGAAGTATCCGCTCTGTTAGGTCGTATGCCTTCCGCGGTAGGTTACCAACCAACTTTGAGTACTGAAATGGGTGAACTTCAGGAAAGAATTACTTCCACCCACACTGGCTCAATTACGTCCATGCAAGCTGTTTACGTGCCTGCGGATGACTATTCAGATCCTGCGCCAGTTGCTACATTTACCCACCTCGACGCGACCATCGCTCTCGAGCGGGCAATCTCTGAAAAAGGTATTTATCCCGCTGTCGATCCACTAACTTCGACCAGCCGCATTTTGGATCCGAATATCGTTGGTGATGAGCATTATCGAACTGCCCGTGAAGTTCAGCAGGTATTGCAGCGTTATAAGGATTTACAAGATATCATCGCAATTCTGGGTGTTGATGAATTGGGCGAGGACGATAAAATGCTTGTGGCTCGTGCTCGAAAAATTGAAAGATTCTTCAGTCAGCCATTTGTTACCGCCGAACAGTTCACTGGAATCCAAGGCGTTTATGTTCCTTTGAAAGAGACCGTCCGTTCCTTCCGGGAAATTCTGGATGGAAATTGTGATGACCTGCCTGAGCAGGCATTCATGATGGTTGGAACCATTGAAGATGCCAGAGCCAAGGCTGAAAAATTAGCGCAAACTGCGTAATTGGATAGATATGGGGCGTGAAAAAACGCCACTTCAGGAAAAAAATTATGCCAATTCGATGTGAAATAGTATCCCAGGATAGAATGGTATTTCAGGGGGATGTGGATATTGTTGTCCTCCCTGGTACCGATGGCGAGATGGGGATTTTACCTCACCACGCGCCACTATTAACCACACTCCGGTATGGTTACATCAAGGTCCGAGTAAAGGATCAAGAAGAAGTTTTCACAGTCGCTGGTGGGGTTGCAGAAGTTCAACCGAACATCGTAACTGTTCTGGCGGACGCGGCAGAAAATGTCGCCGAAATTGACATTGAACGTGCGGAATCGGCTCGGATTAGAGCCGAGGAAGCTCTGAAAACAGTTCATGTCGATGAAATTGATCGTTATTTGGCTTTGGAAGCGGCGCTCCGACGTTCAACCTTGCGTTTGGACGCGGTCAAACGTTACCATACCATCCAACGAAAGAAATACACAAACGAGTAAAACAATAAATGGCAGGATTTTCTAAAGACCTCGGAATTGATCTGGGAACGATCTACACGAGGATCGCCGAAGGCTCATCCGTACTGGTGGAGGAACCGACGATTGTAGCGATCGATGTTGAAGAACAAAAGATCGTGGAAATCGGCGTATCCGCGCGGGATATGGAGGGCAGGGTTCCAGAATCGATCGAGGTCGTTCGTCCGATGAAAAAAAGTGTGATCGCTGATTATGAGATCACTGAAGCTTTGATCAAAATATTATTGGACAGAGTTACCGGGTCATTTCGATTGTTTAAACCAACCATTATGATCTCGGTTCCTTATGGCGTTACCAGTGTTGAAAGTAGGGCTGTTCACGAAGCTGTCCTTCAAGTCGGCGCCAAGGAAGCATTCCTGATTCAACAGCCTTTGGCTGCGGCTTTGGGAGTGGATCTTCCCATCAACTCCCCTTCCGGTAATATGGTAATTTGTCTAGGTGGTGGATCGACGCAGGTCGCTGTTTTGGCTATGTACGGCATCGTAAGCGCGGAAACGATGCGCTTTGGCGGAGAAGATCTTGACCAGGCAATCATTACCTATGTACGCCGAAAGTACGGTGTCATACTTTCGGATGTTACCGCGGAAATGTTAAAGATTAAGATCGGTGCCGCGGTATCGCCGGATACCGAATCGCTGCTTGAAGTTCAAGGACAAGACCAAGTTACAGGACTTCCACGTCCGATTACAATTTCTTCGGACGAGGTTGTGGAATCCTTGGAAGAGCCACTTAAAAGGATTGTTGAGTTGTGCCGGAAAGTTTTAGAAAAAACACCTCCCGAATTAGTGTCAGATGTAATTGATCGAGGAATGGCTGTTACCGGTGGAGGAGCTCTCCTCCGCGGAATTGAAAAATTGTTAACCCGTTCGCTGGGTATTCCCGCCTATCTGGTAGATAATCCAACTACATGTGTAGTGGAAGGCACAACCAAGGCGATCAGCATGTACAATTTACTAAAAAGAAATTTACCAAAAGTATGATTGAAAAACCGGCGAAAGCCGGTTTTTTTATTTTTCAGAAAGGCGGAGAATGAGCACCGCGGAAACAATGATAAGGCTGCCAAGGATTTGTACCCAATTTAATTGTTCGCCAAGAAAAAAATAGGCTTGGATGGCAGTCATGGCTGGCTCAGTAGTCGCGAGAATGTTGGTTACACTGGCTGGGATGAACATCATCGAAATATTGTACATGCCAAAACCAAGCAAGGTTGGTCCCAGGGAAAGAAAGATCATCCAAGCCCAACCAGCTGTTTCCATAACTGGAACAACCGCGCTGATCGAGCCGGCAGCTCCTGGAATTACTGGGATGAGGTTAAAAATTAGAATGAAAGCTGACCCGGTCAAAAATGTATAGAACATCGATCCCCAAGGATCAATATGGCGCAGTAAGGATGCTTTGCCAAATAAAGTATAACCAGCAAAAAAGGCGCCAGTTGTCAATCCAACGACAATTCCAAGCAGATTATTTGCCCACATTTCTGGTGAGTACGCTTTTGAAACAAGGATAGAACCGCCCAAACTGAGGATGATCGCCACGATTTTTGGTCCGGTTATTTTTTCCTGAAATATGAAATACGCCAGGATGGCCGTAAACCCAGCCGAGCTATAAGCCAATACGGTAGCTACCGCGGCCCCATTATAGAAAACTGATAATACCCAAATTGAATTGAAAACCGCCAAGAATGCGCCATAAAACAAGGTGAAAACAATGTGCTTTTTGTCAAGAATGAGCGATTTGCGCCTGAAAACAAATAACACTGGCAATAAAAAGATTGAAATGATTAAATTTCGCCAAAATGCTAGCGATAATGATGTAAATGGATAATTGATGAGGAGGTAGCTTATCAATACACCGCTGGTTGACCAAATAGCGATGCCAATCAGCGCGATAAGCGTACCCTTTGATTTAGTTGACATGAGAATGGATTTCCAAAAAAATACCGCTGCGGTTGAAACACATACGGTATTTTGATTATAACTGAATTATGGTTTACTTTTTATTGAGGTAATAAGCCATTCTTTGTAAACCAATGACTGGGTCAATATATTGAACTCTTACATCCTTGGGGACATTCAGACTTACTGGGGCGTAATTCAAAATTGCTTTGATTCCACTTTCAACCATGATATCCGTAATTTTTTGAGCCGCTACCGCTGGAGTACACAACATAGCCATCTTTACATCACATTCGCGAATTGTTCTACCTAGATCAGCTACATCGAGAATTTCATACTCGCCAATTGTCATTCCAATCTTCGCGGGATCATTATCATAACAATGACAAATCCGAAAACCCCGGTCGATAAATCCGCCGTAGCGTAAAATGGCGTGCCCGAGTTCACCCATTCCTACCAACACGACGTCCCTGACTTTTTGAACATGCAAAATCTGCTGGAGCTGTTCAATCAGTTCGTTGACGTCATAACCCGTCCCTTGTTTGCCAAATTCTCCAAACTGAGAAAGATCTTTTCTGATCTGAGCAGCGGAGATACCAACTTTTTCGCCTAATCCAACTGAGGAGGTTGTTTTAATTCCCTGTTGCTCCAGGTATTGAAGCGCTCGTAGGTAAACAGGCAAACGACTGATTACAATATCTGGAACGTTGGGTGCATTCATAGGTACTCCTTAATTGGGCGTAACTGTGTATAATTGTGTTTATTTTCACAATTATACACTTTTTATCACAAATGATTATTCATTGACAATATTTTTGTCTTATCGAGCCTAATCAATCCGCATCTGTAGTGAATATTCAACCAGTCTAATTTCACCTACAGAACCATCAGAAATAATTCTTATGACCATGGATTTGCCGCTTTCAGCTTTGATCAAATAATCATAGACACCGCAGGTTAAGGTTATCGGTTCCCATATCTGGCTGGTTTCGCGGAAAATGGAGAGTGTAACCCCTCCATTACCTACACAATCCAATCTTGCGGTAATTGTCGCCTGTGAGCCATCGCTAGTGATCGGCGTAACCTTGATGAAATCTTCTTTATCGCCCGACGGCGCGGAGACTGAATTCCGAAATTGGAATTCCCGATAATCTACCGGGCTCATGCGTACATCGGCGCCGGGCTGATCGACCGAATCATCATCTATCATAGCTGGGGAGAACTCACCTGAAATCCCAGGAGTGAGCGTAATCAGAAGAGCGCTGATCGCATTCGATGGATTTGAGCCAAGCGATTCCGTCCCACCGATGAGATTTCCATCATCACCATAGTAAGGTAATACCGCGAAATTTCCACCGGCAAGGTATTTAGAGGCGACCCAGCCAAAATCATCTGGGCTGTCCATAAATTCAATTCGAGTCCAAATTTCAGTTTGGCTTTTTCCCGTCAAGTTTACCGTGGTATTTGCGGGGATAGTACCTAGCAGTGAAAAAGTGGAAGCGGGTCCGGATCGTACATTCAATTCGGCGGTTGTTGTCGCAGTATTCGGAAGGAGGGTATTCTGGATGACCGGAGCCGATGAATTAAGATTTTCAGTATTTACGCTGGCAGTTGGGTTTAGAATGTGTAAATCCTCGATTAAATCTTCAGAAATACTGACAAATTCAGCTTTGATCCACCCTAAAGTTACAGCCTGATTGAGACGATTGATAGCCAACCAATCTCCTTCTTCAGTTCTGCCAACGATCATTACCTCTGAACCAAAATTAAGCAACTCTAGAATTTCGGATTCAGAATTAGGCTCTTTTCGAATATTAACCTGGTTTTTTAGGGTCGCGGAAATTGGAATTAAAGTAGGAGTGGCGGTTGGTATTGGCGGCGTTCCAGTTGGTGCGGGAGTTAGGGTCGGCGCAAGGGTTGGAGTATTAAATTTAAATTCCGACTTTTCAGCAGGTTGCGGGTTCGCAACTTCCGGGTTATTTCCTGAGCACGCCACCAATAGAATTGTAAAAATACTTACTGATAATAAAAATCTAATTCTCATTAAGATTCCTGCGATAAACACGATGATTTTTGTACTCAACGCCGTTCAAATTCTTAAGATCTGCCCTCATTTGCTCGGTAGTTTCAGCGACTTGACTCATTTCAACATGGTTAAATTGATTAAAGCTCTCAAGCGTTTTACCCATTTCAGTGTAAAGGATGGCATTGCCTCCATGTCCTTGAAACTTGGGAAGAATTCCGATACCGTTGACAGCTACTGTCTTTGTTCTTCGCATCTCTAAGATCATATCAATCAAACCAAATGGGAAAATTTTACCATTGGCTCGTTTCATTGCGGCGGAGATATCCGGAAATGCGAAAAGAAATCCAACGACCTCTTCAGCATGGGTAATTATCTTAATTAAGCGATGATCGGCGACGGTCATAATACTCTCAACCACGAAATCAATCTCCCGAGGGGTAAAGGGAAAATATTCCCAGTTATGGACGAAAGAGCGATTATACGCTTCGCCGATCCTTGGAGCCCACTCGAGCATTTCTCTTTTGTTTTTAAATGGTTTTATCTCTAATTCACCCCTCTCCAGCGCGCGCTCAGCAATATGGGCAACCCGATCCGGGATTTTGAACTGATCGGCCGGCAGGAAGCACGAAACGAAATCCACTTCCTTGTGATAACCGTGGTTTTCAACCAGCTTTTGATAGTATGGATAATTGTAATTGAGCATATTCATGGTTTGACGGTGTTCATGTCCAAAAATGAGGATTCCATAACCATCAAGGGGACCCATTCCTTTAGGACCGACCATACTGGTCAAACCTCTGTTAATAGCCCAGTCTTCGGCAGTATTGAAAAGTGCATCAGCTACCTCCTGGTTGTCAATTGAATCGAAGAAGTAAAAATCAGCCTCTTTTGTTTGATGATACTCGTTAAAATGCCGATTTTCGAAGACGCCAATCCTCCCAACTGGTTTGTTATCCATCAATGCGATAAAAAAATCTGCTTCCGAATGTTCATAAAAAGGGTGTTTTTTGGGGTTAAGCTGGGCATAAGCGTCAATCAGAATCGGCGGAACCCATTGCTCACAATTTTTATACATATCAAACGGGATCTGAATAAATTGGTTAACCTGCTTTTTGTTGTCCTTATCAATTTTTTGAATAATTAACATGATTGCTACCTTCTTTCTCCGTTGTAATGGAATGAATTCATTTTACGCATTGCAAAGAAATATTCAATAACAAAACCAACCCTAATTTTTGGGTTGGTTTTGTTGATGTACAAAGATCTTCAGAAGTTTATTTATTGTATTGCTGGTAAAAACTTTCCGCTTTCTTTACCAAACTGGTATTACCAATAAACACCTGGCTGCGTTGATGCAACGTATCGGGTTTGATTTCCAGGATGGGTCCGTTACCATCGGAAGCATAACCACCAGCGTTATGGGCAATAAAGGCCATCGGCGCGGATTCGTATAAGATTCGGATCTTTCCATTGGGGTACTTTTTTTCAGCTGGATAGGCATAAACACCCCCATAAAGCAGATTGCGATGAAAATCACCAACAAATGAGCCAATGTAGCGTTGGGATAACCTGATCTCGTCAGTCTTTCGCAGCCAGTCTGCGAATGCCTGAACTCCCGGTTCCCAACTTCTGTATGCGCCAAAATTCATGCTGTAATAAGTTGGTTCTTCTGGAAAGCGCAAGTCTTCATGGGTGAGGAAAAATTCGCCAATTTCCGGATCCAAAGTAAATCCGTGAACACCTTGCCCGGTTGAGTAAACAAATATCGTACTTGTCCCGTAAATAATGTAGCCTGACGCTACTAATTCTTTACCGGGTCGTAAAACTGTTTCCAAGGGAACATCCCCATTGGGATCGTCAATTTTATAAATTCCAAAAATTGTGCCGACCGTAACATTTGTGTCGATGTTGCTCGATCCATCGATCGGATCATAAACCAATACATAATTTCCTTGCTTGTGTTTCTTGGGAATCTGGATGATCGAATCCTGTTCTTCTGATACCATCGCGGCTAAACGACCAGTGTGATCGTTCGTTTTGATAAAGATATCATCGGCATAAACATCCAGGGTCCGTTGTTGTTCGCCTTGAATATTTATCGTATCTTCATAGCCTCCATTTCCTAATAGCGCTGCTCGTTTGGTTTGGACGGCAATAAGTTTTGCGGCGAGGGCGATGTCGTAAAAGAGTTCAGTCAGCTTTCCTTTGGCGTGTTCAGGCTGTTTGCTTAGTACAAATCGTTCAATAGTTACACGTGGTCTCAAGATGATCCTCTCCATAACATGTATTTAATTTTAAAGAACTGTCATTACCTTTATAATAATGGTAATTGCAAGCAAAATAAAGTGATTTATGGCATGAGATGTTAAGGATATCATGAAATTACACCCTCGAGCTGGAATGAATGCCCGTTCAGAAGATCTACTAAATATCCCTGATATTGTCGCTAAATATTATGTGGTGCATCCTGACCCTCAAAAAAATGAGCAGGAAATTTCCTTTGGAACTTCAGGACATCGTGGAAGGTCACTTGACGGAACCTTTAATGAGGACCATTTGGCGAGCGTCTGTCAGGCATTAGCTGAATATCGCCTTCAAAATGCGATTACTGGCCCCCTCATCATGGGTAAGGATACCCACGCGTTAAGCCAGCCGGCTGAAATCACCGCTTTGGAAGTGTTTACCGCAAATGGAATCACGGTATTGATGGATGATATCGAGGTTTTTACACCGACCCCCGTCATCTCACATGCCATCTTATCATATAACAAAAAAAAACCAAGAGCTATCGCGGACGGTGTCGTTATCACTCCTTCACATAATCCGCCAGGTGATGGTGGATTTAAATATAATCCTCCGCATGGCGGCCCTGCGGGACCTGAGGTAACCAATGTTATCCAAGGCAGAGCGAATGAAATCTTGAGGAATGGGCTACGAGATGTAAAACGTATTCCTTTTGAGCGGACGATATCCACAGGCCTGGTCAAGAAATATGATTTCTCGGGAAACTATATCTCTGATTTGGGCACGATAATCCGGATGGAGGCAATTGCGGACAGCGATTTGCGCATAGGTGTCGATCCTCTCGGTGGCGCGGCAATCCATTATTGGGATCGGATCGCTGATCGTTACCACTTAAATATTCAAGTTGTACGCGACAAAATTGATCCCAGTTTTTCATTTATGAGTTTGGATCATGATGGTAAAGTGCGAATGGATTGTTCGTCACCCTATGCCATGGCTCAGCTTATCGACCTTAAAGATAAGTACGATATCGCCTGCGGAAATGACCCGGATGCTGACCGGCACGGAATTGTGACCCGAAGTGTTGGATTGATGAATCCCAATCATTATCTTTCGGTTGCCATCGATTATTTGTTTCGAAATCGAGCTGAGTGGGGAAGTAACGTGATGATTGGTAAGACACTTGTCTCGAGTTCAATGATCGACAACGTCGCCAAGTCATTGAATCGCACGGTGGCTGAAGTTCCGGTTGGATTTAAATGGTTTGTAGATGGTTTATTCTCCGGAAAATTTGGTTTTGGCGGGGAGGAAAGCGCCGGCGCCTCATTTTTGCGCCAAGATGGAAAAGTGTGGACAACTGATAAGGATGGGATCATCCTAAATTTATTAGCCGCGGAAATTGCCGCGGTTACAGGGAAGGACCCTGGGGAAAAATATCTCGAACTGGAGAACAATTTTGGAAAGTCGAGTTACAAACGAATCGACGCACCGGCAAATATAATCCAAAAGAAGGCATTAAGTAATCTATCACCCTCCGCCGTAAAGGCGTCCTTTCTCGCCGGACAACCCATCGTTACGAAAATGACCAAAGCGCCGTTCAATAACGCCCTGATAGGCGGTTTGAAGGTAGTTGCGAAAAATTGTTGGTTTGCGGCAAGACCCTCCGGTACTGAAGAAATTTACAAAATATACGCTGAAAGTTTCCTCGGTGATGAGCACCTCGCGATGGTGATCGAAGAAGCCCAGGAAATGGTTAATAAAGCCATTAAGGGAGAATAAATTATGGATGAAGTGATTATCGCGATCCAAAAAAATGATATCGAAAAATTAAAACAACTTTTGGAAGAAGATTCAGAAGGCGCTTATGCCCTGGCTGATAATGGGGTTTCCGCTTTGATGGTCAGCATTTACTATCAGAGGGCGGCCATGACGCTTTTATTACTTGACAAAATTAATCGAATCACTTTCTACGAAGCTTGTGCGCTTGGAGATGCTGAAACAGTTGCAAAGCGTTTAGATGAAGATCCACAACAGATTTATGAATTTTCCTCGGATGGATTTAGCGGAATCGGCCTGGCTTGTTTTTTCGGCAGGGATTTGGTTGTTCAATTACTGATCGAATTGGGCGCTGATATTAATCAAAAAAGCGCCAACAATTTGAGCGTTGCGCCGCTCAATTCCGCGGTTGCGGGAGATCACCTGGAAATTGTAAAAATGTTATTAAATGCTGGCGCGAATGTAAATGCCAGGCAAAATGGTGGATTTACTCCTCTTCATTCCGCAGCGCAGAACAACAATGCCGAGATGATTCATCTTCTACTTGAATTTGGGGCAGATCCAAAGTCGGTTGACGATGCCAATAAATTTCCCTTGGATTATTTGGATCAGGAAAAATATCCTGAAATAGCCGATCTTTTTGAAACCTAACCAAACTTGGATATAATCGCCCATAAATATATGAAAGTGAATCGAATTTAATGGATAGAAACGAATTTGATCGAAAACTTGATCAGATACTCTTAAAAGTTGTTAAACCTGGCAGATATGTGGGTGGTGAGTACAATAGTATCCAAAAGGAATGGAGTTTGAACCAGGTTAAAACCGCGCTGGTTTTTCCTGATATTTATGATATTGGTATTTCAAATGTTGGTTTAAAAATTCTCTACGACATCATCAATGAAAGAGATGACTCGCTGGCGGAAAGGGCGTATGCGCCCTGGCGAGATATGGAAGAGCAGATGCGACAGAATTCCATACCGATGTATTCTTTGGAGAGTCATGTGCCATTGAATCAATTTGATCTGATCGGATTCTCAATCCCTTACGAAACACTGTATACCAACACCTTAAATGTCCTAGAATTGGCTGGAATTCCAATTCGATCCTCAGAGCGAGGAGATTCCGATCCGATCATTATCGCTGGTGGCCATTCCACCATGAATCCTGAGCCGATGCACGCCTTCATCGATGCCTTTGTGATTGGTGAGGGGGAAGAAGTAATTAATGAGATTATTGATCAAATCAAGCTGCACATCAATTCGCAAGCTGAGATTGGGGAGCGAAGAAATCGGACAGCCATCATTCAAGCCTTGGCAAGGATCAAAGGAATTTATGTTCCACAATACTATGATATTGAATACCATGAGGACCAGACTGTAAAGAAACAGACGGTTAAAGAAAGCTGGGTTTCACCAAAGATCACAAAACGAATGGTTCCGATACTTCCTCCACCTCCCACAAAATTTATTGTTCCCAACATCGAGGCTGTACATAATCGGATTTCAATCGAGATCATGCGGGGTTGTACACGCGGCTGTCGATTTTGTCATGCGGGTATCATTAACCGGCCCGTTCGGGAAAGATCCATTCAACAAATCGTTGAATCTCTGGATGAGGCTATTAAATCTACTGGATTTGAGGAAGTCGCCTTATTATCTTTATCCTCTTCCGATTACACCCATATTATTGACCTTGTAAATGCTGTGAATGATAGATTTGGCGATAAACACCTTGGCGTGTCACTGCCTTCATTAAGAATTGAAACTGTATCAGTTGATCTGATGGATCATTTGCGTGATCGACGAGGAACGGGCTTTACTTTAGCGCCCGAAGCCGCGTCGGAGAGGATGCGCAAAACGATTAATAAATATATTCCTGATGAACAACTTATCGAAACAGTGAGAGAAATTTATCGAAGGGGTTGGACGACTATTAAGCTTTATTTTATGATCGGACACCCATCGGAAACATTAGAAGATGTTCAAGCGATCGCCAATCTCTGTAAAAGGGTGATTTCAGAGGGAAGAAAGCTAATCGGAAATCGCGCCCGGGTCAACGCCGGAGTTTCCACTTTTGTACCAAAACCGCATACTCCTTTCCAATGGGTATCCTGTGATACTCCAGATCAAATTCGGAAGAAACAGGATTTACTCAAGTCAGAATTAAAGGATCGCAATATCAAGTTAAGTTGGACCGCAGTTGAAGACACGATGATCGAAGCTTTTCTTTCGCGTGGAGATCGGCGATTAAGTGAAGTAATTTACTCCGCCTGGAAAAAAGGCGCAAAATTTGATGCATGGCAGGAAGAACGAAAATATGGTTTTTGGATGGAAGCATTTCAGGAGCAGGGGCTGGACCCTGAGTTTTACACCCATCGTCAACGCAATGTGGATGAAATATTCCCCTGGGAACATATTTCACCCGCGGTGACTAAAAAATTTTTATTTCAAGATTATTCGATGTCCCTCAACGAGCAGATTCGGGATGATTGCAGGAAACAATGTTATGCGTGTGGAATTCTTCCGACATTCAAGGAACAGCGACGACAGCATAAAGGCGATTTTTGGAAGTGCCCTGAAGTTGGGGTAAAAGAGGTGAGCCATGGTTTGTAAGCCGGCCCTCTTGAAAACCTTGGGCGAGATCAGAATGATGGGCCTTTGGGATTTGCTGACAGGTATTCCTGCCGGCATGTCTACCTTTGTTGCTGCCGGTGTCGCGATCGCCTTCATTGGAAATATTCAAATGAGTTCGGAAGTATTTCTTTGGATCCTCCTGGCTGCCGGTATCGCCTTCGCGGGTTTAATTGGCCTTATCCGGGGTCGTCATGCCGCGCCTTCCGCCTTGATCCAAGGTTTGTTTGTCTTCGGATCAGCCGCCTGGTTATGGATCAATATCTATCCAAATCCCTGGGAAGTCCTCAGAGTTTCGTATATTTTCATTTTAATCATCATCATTCCCATTTTGGTCGCGGTCAAAGTTTGTGATTACAGGGTAGGAAAATGAGGTTCAGAATTAAGTTCCAAAAACAAGGGCCCTTGCGCTATATTGGCCATCTCGATCTTCATAAAATCTGGGAACGATCCGCGAGAAGAGCGGGGATCGAATTGGTGTATAGCCAAGGCTTTCACCCCCAACCAAAAATTCAGATCGCCGCGGCTTTACCATTGGGTTTTGCTTCACGTTGTGAAATTGTTGATCTTTGGGCAAGTTACGATGAAAACCCTATCAATCTGATGAAAAAACTTCAAGCAGCCGTGCCAAATGGATTACTCATCGAGGCGGTCGAAATAGTAACTGAACCATCACCTCCATTGCAAATGCTGTCCCAATCGGCAGTTTATCAAATTTTGGTACCAGCAGAATCCAGAAATCGTTTAGAAGAAAAGGCAGCCCAATTATTGGCGCGAGATCAGATTCAAAGAGTCCGTAGAGGAAAGCCTTATGACCTTAAACCATTGATTGAGGAATTTGAAATTAAGGATGAGTTTATCATTGTCCAATTGAGCGCAAGAGAATCTGCAACCGGGCGTCCGGAAGAATTATTGGACGAATTAGGAATACCTTTTGAAACATGTTTTGTGGAACGAATTGAGCTTAAATTCAGGAATTGATTTCCTCATTTTATAAGTTTGTTTATAAAAGTTGTGTTATAATTCGAATTCGCGGTTTTAGAAAACCTGCTGTGAAGCGGTATTAAATTATTAAGGAAAAGTAGATATGAGTGACTTACTTCAATCCATTGAAGCCCCGGTTAACCCTAACATTCCGGAATTAAAACCCGGTGATTCTGTAAGCGTACACGTTAAGATCAAAGAAGGCGAACGTGAGCGTATTCAGGAATTCAAAGGAACGATCATCAAGCTTAAGAACGCTGGCGTCGCCTCCACTTTTACAGTAAGGCGGATAGCCTCCAATGGTATCGGTGTCGAGAGAACTTTTTTGATCCGATCTCCTCGAATCGACAGAGTCGTGGTTGAAAAGCATGCGATTGTTCGCCGATCCAAACTCTATTTTTTGCGTGGCAGGACTGGCAAGGCGACCAGATTAAAACAAAAATTTAATTAGTTTGTTTATTAAAGAGCGTAGAAATACGCTCTTTTCATTTAAAGTCACTTATTGGTAAAATACCCTCATGAAAAAACCTTTTGTCGGCATTACAACCTCTTTTTACAATCCAAAATCAGGAATGAACCGTTCACAAATTTCTCAAGCATACATTGACGCGATTCAGAATGCGGGAGGTATTCCTTTGCTGCTTGCGCCGAGCACTCTTCCAGAAGATTGCCTGGAAATCGCAGACAAGATCGACGGTTTGTTACTTACAGGCGGCGGTGACATTGCACCGGAACGCTTTAACGGTGTTGAGTGTCCCGAAATTTCTTCAGTTGATCATCCGCGTGATGCCATAGAAATAGCCTTGGCGAAGACGTTTCACGAACTCGATAAACCAATCCTTGGAATTTGTCGTGGATTGCAAGTGATTAATGTCGCCTTAGGGGGATCGTTGTTTACTGATATTCTGACCCAATTCGATACCACCATACAACATCAAAATCCGGGTCCAAACAAGCCCGCTACCAGAAGGGAAATCGTTCATTCGGTTGAACTGGCAGAGGGAACCCTTCTTTCGAGGATTTATAAACTTGGTGCAACTGAGGTAAATAGTTTCCATCATCAATCCATTCAGCAACTTGGCAGAGGTTTAATTGAATCCTCATACGCTCCGGATGGCATCCTTGAAGGGGTAGAAGATCCTACCAAGAAATTTTTTGTAGGTGTACAATGGCACCCAGAATGGCTGACTTATCAATCTCAAACGCGAGCCTTGTTCGGCGAGTTTGTTGAAGCATGCAGAGGCGGGGTTGAAACGATCTGAAGGACCGATAGGGGTCTTTGATTCAGGAGTCGGCGGTTTATCCGTCGCTCGTGAAGTTAAATCACTGATGCCATATGAGGATATTCTCTACATCGGCGATAATGCCAATGTCCCCTATGGTCCACGACCGAAGGACCAAATTATTGATCTATCTTCGGCGATTAGTGAGTATTTGATTCAGGAACACGCCAAGATCATTGTCGTCGCATGTAATACGGCTAGTGGTGCCGCTTTATATTCATTGAGAAAAAAATTTCCCGAAATTTCATTCATTGGCATGGAACCAGCTATCAAGCCTGCTTCCGCCAGTACCCATACCGGTGTAATTGGTGTGCTCGCGACTCCGAATACATTCAGTGGTGAACTTTATGCCAGTACTTTGCATCGCTTTGCTGTTGATAAACGAGTGCTTGAGGATCCCTGCCTTGGCCTTGTACAACAGGTGGAGAATGGCGAGCTTGATTCTTTGGCTACGAGAGAAATCCTTAATCGGGCTTTGAAACCAATGCTTGAGGCGGGTGCGGATACCATCGTCATGGGATGTACTCATTATCCATTTGTGCTTCCCTTGATCCGGGAAATTGTTGGCGAAAATGTTGCCTTGATTAATCCAGCTCCTGCGGTCGCGCGGCAGACCGAGACGGTATTAAAACGGGAAAATAAGGTAAGGTTGGATTTGACGCGATTAGGGTCGATTAAGTTAATTACAACAGGAAACAAGACGGATTTTGAGGAATTAGTAGAAAAAATAAGCCCTCATGACTTTAATGGGGCTTATTATGAAAAGTTAACCTGGAAAGACGGTAAATTAAGTTAGAGACTGTCTGCTTTTTCAAATCCTAAGACAGATAAATCAACGCCTGTTAACTCAACTTCATCAAAGGTTAAATTCGCGGCTTTTAAGCTGAGCTTGTCTCTTAATGATTCAAAAATTTTTTGGTAACTGACTGGGATGGCTTTCGATGGGTCAATGTCCAAATCCTGGGCGACCTCTGAAATTTGATCGAAATCCAAGCCTTCGATCTCAATGAAGTTGCCATAAGGCAATTCGTCGAGAGTAACCAAACTGCCCTTATACTCGACCATTTTCCGATATTTCTCGTAAACAGCTCTTTCCTTAAATCCGATCTGACCTAAAATAAGACGCATATTTTCGTGATCTTCTACAACCGTTTCGATTTCTAGACGGCTTAAAGCCCCTCCTATTTTTTCTCCCGCGCCTTTGAATGTAAGCCGATTATCATGATACTTGCGCAGGCGAAGAACTTTCCCCGCCTGAGAGAAACTGTTTTCTGGTGTGTCAAAGCGGATGTTTGTTTCGAACGCCCGAACTTCAACAACCTTCGCCCCGAGATTGCGGAGCCTTGTCTCGATCGTAGGCAGATCGTTTACCCAAAATTTTGATTCCGTTTCCTGATTTCCTTTGGCCATCTAAATTCCTAACATCACTAATTGTTGCTTCTGTTCTACGGTATGGCCTTGTTCGACTTTGATCCTTGTGATCACACCATCTCGAGGGGCCTTTAATTCATTTTGCATCTTCATCGATTCAAGGATTATCAAAACCTGACCTTTAATAACGGGGTCTCCCTCCCTAACAGGAACCGAAATGACCAAGCCGGGCATAGGTGCCTTTAATACATACTCACCCGATCCGAGACCACTGTCGGAATTATCCCTTAAACGTTTTTCTCGTTCATCGATGACATCGGCATTGTATTGAAATCCGCGTAATTGAACCTGGATCTGATTATCCTCTTCGTAAATATAGGCTTCATGGGATTTTCCGTCAATGATCAGCGAATAGACTGGCTGCCCGGTGAGCGCGACGAAGTCGACATCCATAAGTTTACCGTCAATGCTGACTTGCTTCTCATTGATAATTTCAACCGTGTAATCTCTATTATTGATTGTTGTTATGTATTTCATAAAGTTTGCCTTAGCGATGCATTCTTTCCCAGCGGCCAACCCATTTCCAGTTTGAAGTATCACGTTCGTTTCGCATTACGAACTGGCTGGCTTTTTGGTTTTTTTGATGGGCTACCAAGGTGCTTATGATGGCGGCAATCTCCTGATCATCCTCATCATGGACATCATTGATCGCGAATCGTTCCTCAATGAAACGTGTATCGAAGACTCCAGCCATAAAGCGGTGACTATCGAGGAGCATCTGATGGAAAGGGATATTTGTGCGAACACCTACAATCCTATACTCTTGCAAGGCGCGCCGCATTCTAAGGATTGCGGACGCTCTCGTCTCTCCCCAAACAATTAATTTGCTAATCATAGGGTCATAGAAAGGAGACACTTCAAAGCCAGGAAAAACTCCACTATCGATTCGAACGCCAGGTCCATTGGGAACCATCATAGTGCTGATTAGACCTGTTGATGGAACAAAGCCATTATACGGATCTTCGGCATTAATACGGCATTCAATGGCATGACCGTTGATCTTGATATCATCCTGTTTTATCGATAATTCCCTTCCTCGGGCGATCCTGATCTGCTCCTTTACGATGTCCACGCCGCTGACCAATTCTGTAATTGGATGTTCAACTTGCAAGCGGGTATTCATCTCAAGGAAGTAAAAATTCTTATTTTTATCAACTAAAAATTCAATAGTTCCAGCGTTTTCGTAACCTACCGCTTTTGCCGCCTTAACAGCGATCTCCCCCATTTTGGTGCGCAGATTATCGTCCAAGAATGGTGAGGGACACTCTTCCACTAACTTTTGGTGTCTGCGTTGGATGGAACACTCTCTTTCGAGGAGATGGATTACATTTCCATGAGAGTCAGCCAAAATCTGAAACTCAATGTGTCGAGCACCTTCGACTAATTTTTCAAGATATACATTCCCATCACCGAAAGCGGACAATGCCTCTCTGCGAGCTGAAGCTAACAACTCGGGCATTTCCTCAATTTTTCGAACCTCGCGCATGCCCTTCCCACCGCCGCCCGCGGTAGCTTTAATCAGCAAGGGGAAGCCTATTTCTGTTGCTTTACTGATCAGATCCTCATCAGAAAGATTACCAACGTCTTCTGTGCCGGGAACAACTGGCACACCGGCTTTGCGAACAGTTTCGCGCGCGGTCATTTTGTCTCCCATGGCGGCGATTGCGCTTGGTTTTGGACCGATGAATTTGATTTGATTTTCAGTGCAGAGGATGGCAAATTCCTCGCGTTCTGCTAAAAAACCATATCCGGGATGAATTGCGTCTGCCCCGCTCTTCTTGGCGACTTCAATAATCTTGTCCATGCGCAGATAAGATTCCTTGGAAGGCGCTGGACCGATGTAATAAGCTTCATCCGCAAAGCGGACGTGCATGGATTGTCTATCTGCATCCGAAAATACCGCTACCGTCTCAACCCCAATTTCCCGACAAGCTCGGATGATGCGGACCGCGATTTCGCCGCGATTGGCGATGAGTACCTTGGTTACATTTGTCATCTGAATATGTCCTTTACAACGGGATATTCCCATGTTTCTTCATGGGATTGGATTCACGTTTGTTTTGGAGCATTTCCAAGGCATTGATAAGCCTTGCGCGTGTTTCGCGTGGTTCGATCACATCATCGATATATCCTCGTTGAGCTGAGAAATAAGGATTGGCAAATTTTTCCTTATAATTCGCGACCAGTTCGGCTTTCTTTGCGGCAGGGTCTTCCGCTGCTTCTAATTCCCGACGCATGATTACATTTACCGCGCCTTCAGGACCCATGACCGCTATCTCAGCAGTTGGCCAAGCGAAGTTAACGTCACTGCGGATGTGCTTTGAAGACATGACGATATAAGCGCCACCGTAAGCTTTTCTAGTAATTACAGTCAACTTTGGAACAGTTGCTTCGCAATAGGCATAAAGCAGTTTTGCGCCGGAACGGATTACACCATGGTGTTCCTGATTGGTTCCAGGTAAAAATCCGGGGACATCCTCAAAGGTGATGATCGGAATGTTGAAGGAATCACAAAAGCGCACAAACCGGGCAGCTTTTTCACTGGCCGCGATATCCAATACCCCGGCTAACACCGCGGGCTGATTTGCAACAATACCTACTGAATGGCCGGCAAGCCGTCCGAGCCCAATAACAACGTTGGTGGCGTAATTTTCCATAATCTCAAAAAAGGCGCCATTATCAAGAACGTTGGTAAGTACTTCCTTGATATCGTAAGGTTTTCCGGGGTCGTCCGGAATGATGCCGTTAAGCGCTTCTTCCTCACGGAGGGGATCATCACCTGTATCTATAAAAGGAGGATCCTCCATATTGTTTTGGGGCAGGTACCCCAGCAGCTTACGAATCAGAAAGAGTGTATCCGAATCGTTTTCAGCTGTAAAATGACAGACGCCTGACCGTTCGGAGTGGACGCTTGCTCCACCAAGATCCTCAAAACTCACATCCTCATGGGTGACAGATTTTACGACATCTGGACCAGTAACAAACATATAGGAGGTGTTCTTAACCATAAAGATAAAATCGGTTAAGGCAGGAGAATAAACCGCGCCTCCAGCGCACGGTCCCATAATCGCGCTAATTTGTGGAATTACGCCGCTCGCCATTGTGTTTCTTAAAAAAATATCTCCGTAGCCGGCGAGTGAAACAACTCCTTCCTGGATGCGGGCGCCGCCGGAGTCATTTAATCCGATGATTGGAGCACCATTTTTCATTGCCATTTCCATGACCTTTACAATCTTGGCCGCGGTTACTTCACCCAACGATCCACCAAAGATCGTAAAATCCTGTGAATAAACGTAAACCAGGCGGCCGTCAATAGTTCCCCAACCGGTTACAACGTTATCACCAGGATAATGTTGTTTTTCCAAACCGAAATCGGTGGTCCGATGAATCACAAAACCATCTACTTCATGAAATGAGCCTTTGTCGAGAAGAAGGTCCAAGCGTTCTCGCGCGGTTAATTTTCCTCGGTTATGTTGGGCGGCAATGCGCTCATCTCCACCACCTTTATGAGCTTGCTCTTTTTTTGCTCGCAAAGTTACGATGCTTTTTGCTAATGCCATCTGGTCTCCTTTTGCTACCCATGAACCGATGTCAATAAAAAATAATATAATAATTGCCTTGTTCAGTGGGGTATAAATCAATTCTAAATTTGATCTTCTATCACTTCCTATCAGTATTTGTGATTTGATTAACCCCGAGTTGTTGGGTATGTTACGAATCAAGGTTTTCCAAGGTTCATTTTATTCCAACTCCATTTAATCGTTTAAAATCAAGGCATCCTTTTTTGTGGAGATTAAAAATGATAAGAATTGCTCTTGATGCTATGGGTAGTGATAATTATCCGACCCCGGATGTGATTGGCGGTGTATTAGCCGCACGCGAATATGGGGTTGAAGTAATTTTGGTTGGTGACAAGGAAAAAATTGAACCTGTATTGAAACAACAAGAGCTTGGCAGTGGGGTTGTAAGAATTATGCATGCCCCTGAAATGCTCGGCATGCATGATAAAGGGGAAGCTTTGGTTTTTAAGGCGAGGCACAAGGATTCAAAAAATTCCATGGCGGTAGGAATGGATATGGTCAAGAACGGCGAGGCTGATGCGTTTGTTACGGCGGGAAACACCGGCGCCGCATGGGTGACAGCTCTCTTTCGACTTGGAAGATTACGCGGTGTCAGCAAACCAGCCTTGGCGGTAATTTTTCCGACAGCCAAAGGCCATTGTGTTGTTTTGGACATCGGCGCAAATCCAGATTGTGAACCTGAAAATCTTGTTCAGTTTGCAAAGATGGGTTCAATTTACGCTGAAAAGGTGCGTGGTGTCGCGAATCCGCGGGTTGGGATAATCTCGAATGGGGAAGAAGAGGGAAAAGGGAATTTGCTCGTACGGGAAACTTCGATCCTCCTAAAACAAGCCGACTTGAATTTTGTGGGAAATATTGAGGGGAAGGAAATGATCGGCGGGCATGTGGACGTAGCTGTAACGGATGGCTTTACTGGGAATGTTGTCTTGAAGACTTCTGAAGCCATTGCTAAATTCATTATGGATAGCATGAAAACTTCCATTCTAAATGGGAATATTATGGTGAAATTGGGCGGGATGTTGATTAAACCAGCCTTGAAAAAATTAAAGAATCTGATGGATCCAAGCGAAGAAGGCGCGGCCCCATTACTGGGAGTAAATGGACTTGTTTTTATCGGGCATGGCAGGAGTGATGATCAAGCTATCAAGAACGCGGTCAGGATCGCGAAAGAAGCCGTTGAATCGAATGTTTTAGAATCAATCAAAGAAAAAATCCATTAGGCAGGTGATAACATGCAGGTAATCATTAATGAAAAGATGATCAAGCGAAACGCTAAAATTGGCTCGTATACGAGCCTTGCGGCATTGGTAATTCTTGGGATCGGTTTGTACATTTCCTTTGTGTACCCTGAATTTGCGACCTGGTCCTTTGTGGCATTAATCGCCGGTTTCGTGTTGTCTCAAATCGGTATTTATTTTGGTAACCGCTGGGGGAGACATCCCCGGCAGGATGAGCGATTAACCGCAGCGTTAAAAGGTTTGACAAAAGAATATTCACTTTACCATTTTATGTCACCAGTCAATCATCTGTTAGTTGGCCCTACCGGTATTTTCATATTAGAGCCATATTACCAAAAAGGTGAAATCGTCTTTGACAAAGGCAAATATAAACAAAAAGGCGGTGGTTTGTTGTATGCCTATCTAAAGGTATTTGCACAGGAAGGGATTGGAAAGCCGGAACTGGAAATTAAAGCTGACCTTGATCAAATGAAACGCTTCTCTGAAGTTAATGGATTCTCAGCTGAAGATTTTGAAAAGATAAAAGTTATTCTCGCGTTTAGTAACAAGGATGCGAATCTCGTAGCGAATGACAGTCCTCATATGATGATTGCCACGGATGCTCTGAAAACTACCATGCGTAACCTGGAAAAAACAGAAAAAGCTGACCTAAATTTGATTAGCAAGTTTAAAGCTGCGCTTCCAAAAGAATCAGTCGTTTGAAAGCACAGAAAATCGAGAGCATGTCAACAAATGTGAGCTTGTCCCGTTCAATTATCTGTCTGGACATTGAAACCACAGGTTTGGACCGAAATTCTGACGCGGTTATTGAGATCGCGGCTGTCCGATTTAAGGGTCACCGGGTAGAGGCTGAGTTTCAAACCCTGGTAGATCCCGGAAAGCGGATTCCCGATAATATTACGGCTTTGACGGGGATTGACAACGCTATGGTTAGGAATGCGCCAAAGATAGGGGCTGTGATTTCAAAATTGGTTGAATTTTGCGGCGATTCTCCGATCCTTGGTCAAAATGTTCAATTTGATCTTGGTTTTATCAACCGGTATAAGGGTCTCCTATACAATGACCGGATTGATACATATGACATCGCCTCCGTGTTGATGCCAAGAGCTGGGAGATACAATCTCGCGGCGCTAGGAAAAATGTTGGGAATCCCCTTATTAAATTCACACCGCGCTATGGATGATGTAAAGCTAACTCATGCGGTGTTTATGCGTTTATACGAACAGATACTTGGGTTGCCCGTGGAATTAGTAAACGAAATTGTTTATCACGGAGAAACTGTTAATTGGCCTGGAACCCTGGCATTTAAATATGCTTTAGCGGAAATGGCAAAGGAGAGCCTATTACCAAATCCGGCGATGATGGAAAGAATCAAGGTAGAATTTCCGGAATTCGACCCTCGCGATAATGTAATCATTGACCCGGATGAGGACCACATTATTCCACTTAATCCCGAGGAAGTTTCTGCACACCTTGATCATGGCGGTGAATTCGCCAAAGCTTCAAAGAATTTTGAACGCAGGCAAGAACAATTAGCCATGGCTGAGGCAGTGAGCGAGGCGTTTAGCAATGGATACAGTTTAATGGTTGAAGCCGGGACTGGAGTTGGAAAAAGTTTTGCCTATCTTGTGCCGGCCGCGTTGTTTGCTATCCGGAATAAATCACGTGTGGTCGTTTCTACAAACACCATCAATCTTCAGTCTCAATTGATTCAAAAAGACATTCCCATGATACGGGATGTATTAGGAATCGATGTTAAAGCGACTGTCTTAAAAGGGCGCTCAAATTATCTGTGTCCACGTCTTTTATCGAACATTCGCCAAAACGGCCCAAACAACGAAGACGAAATGCGTGTGTTAGCCAAAATTCTCGTTTGGAGTCTTTCCCAGCCAACAGGTGACAGAAATGACATTTCTCTGAATCGACCGGCTGAGCGGGACGCGTGGCAAAAATTGAGTGCCGAGGACGATCGCTGTACGAATGATGTTTGTTCTGGCAAAATGCATGGTACCTGCCCATTTTATAAAGCCAGACAATCTGCGTTTGGGAGTCACATCGTGATTGTAAACCACGCCTTATTGCTGACTGACATATCCACTGGCGGGAAAGTATTACCGGAATATCACCAGCTGGTGATTGATGAAGGTCATCATCTCGAGTCTGCCGCTACCGACGCGCTTGCCTTCCGGGTTTCTCAATATGATTTTGAACGGATGTTTAAGGACCTCGGAAGCGCGAATAGTGGTGACCTGGGTTATCTGCTTAATGTATGTAATAACTACATCAATGTATCGGATTACGCCGGGCTACACTCACTGGTGAGTAACGCTGGCGAGCAAGTTTTCAAGATTGAAAATTATGCCAAGGATTTCTTTGAAACATTATCCCGTTATGTTCTTTCTTTACAGGAAGGCAGAGGTAATCCCTTTTATAGTTTTCAACTGAGAGTCATTGACGCAACCAGGCGAAATCGAAACTGGGATGAAATTGAAGAATCTTGGATGCTGGTTGAGGAACGAATCGATCAAACTCTCGAAAAGTTAAATGAAATTTATAAAAATTTGGTGGATCTTATCAGTAAAGGTTATGAACAGCTCGAAGATGTGGTCGGCAGATTGGGAAATGACTCGCGCAGGTTGAAGGAAATGTCAGGAAATATCAGTGGGATGATCCATGAACCGGATGAAAATACGATTTATTGGGTTGAAAGTTCTCCACAAAATGGCAGGCTTACCTTGAATACTGCCCCACTCCGAATTGGTCCATCCTTAAAAAAAGAGATTTGGGATACAAAAGCATCTGTAATTCTTACCTCAGCAACTTTGACCACAAACGCTGAATATACTTATTTAAAAGATACCCTAATGGCACATAGCGCTGAGGAGTTAACCCTCGGATCCCCGTTCGATTTTGAGAATTCCGCGATGCTTTACGTAGCAACAGATGTGCCTGAGCCAAACACTCCCCAATATGAGGGAGCAATCATTAGCGCGATACTTAAAACAGCGATCGCGACCGGCGGTAGAATGTTAGCTTTGTTTACAAATACGGCTCAACTGCGGCGATGCGGGAACGCAATTGGCCATGGATTGATGGCAAATGATATTCAAGTGTTTGTTCAGGGAGAAGGCGCCAGCCCAGCCAGCCTGCTGGAGGAATTTATGAATACCGAACGAGCGGTTCTCCTTGGAACACGGTCATTCTGGGAAGGTGTCGATGTCCCGGGGAAGAGTCTTTCAGTGGTTATGATTACACGGTTGCCGTTTGAGGTCCCTTCGGATCCGATCATCGCCGCAAGGTCTGAAAATTTTGAAGATCCATTTAATCAATATCAGGTACCAGAAGCAATTTTGAAATTTCGACAAGGTTTTGGCCGCCTCATTCGAAGCAAGACAGATAAAGGAGTTGTAGCGGTTTTGGACAAGCGCATTTTAACAAAAAATTATGGCACCATGTTTATCAACAGCTTACCAACTTGCCAATTGAGAAAGGATAGTGTAGTGAGATTGCCAGAAACTGCCGCGAGGTGGATAAATGAATAAATCTACCCCAATTTCCAATAAAATCATCGCACTCCCCCAAGATCATGGTTCGTGGGTATTCCTTTTTACCCCGCTTATTATTGGATGGTTTTTTTCTTCAAATCCAAACTTTGAAATGGCAGCTCTAACGATCTCTGCGATCACCTTTTTCCTGATGCGTCAACCAATCTCGATCCTGGTTAAGGTTTTGAGTGGAAGAAGACCGGAAAAAGATAAGAAAGCGTCCATATTTTGGACCTTTCTGTATGGGGCGATCGGGTTGGTAGGTTTGCTCTTTTTGTTGTGGAGGGGCAAACAGCTCACAATTTTCTTATTGTTAATTCCTGGGGTCATTCTGCTCACTTATTACTTGATTCAGATCTCAAATCATACTGAACGACGACAGAAAACATTTGAGATGGTGAGCACTGGCATGTTATCTGAATTGGCTCCAATTTTGCTTTTCCTTGATCGTGGAACATTTATTATCCAGGATCTTTTCCTGTGGTTATTGCTTTGGTTCCAAGCTGCCGCAAGTATTGAATACGCGTTTAGCAGATTAAATCAACGAAATTGGAATGAGGTGCCAGAAAGCAAAGTCAGGATTCAGAATGGGATGGATGCTCTCATCAAGACTGGCTTGAATCTTATCTTTGTTTATATGCTTTCGAGTCGCGGTTTGGTCGGAAAATATCTTTGGATTGCCTACCTGCTTCAACTAGGTGAGACAATTCTTTCAATTCGCTGGCCGGGAATAAATACCAAGCCAGTCATGATTGGATTTCGCCAACTTGGGCTGAGTATCGCATTTTTAATCTTATTTTTGCTGCTTTGGTAGAAGTTATTTGACCGTTACATAAGCAGCGAGCTCGTTCATTAACGATTCACTGATTCCAGGTACGGAGGCAAGTTCCTGAACATCATAAAAATCACCGTACTCTTCACGATAATCCAGGATTCGTTGAGCAAGAGTTGGACCAATACCGGGTAAATTTTCAAGTTCAGATTTCGTAGCTTGGTTGAGGTTGAGGGTAACCTCCATCACCCGCGAGTTATCATCAGCTAAACCATCCTGACTGATCACCAGTTCTGGAAAAGAAGAGGGACTCAGTGCTTCATCAGCATGTGGTATATAAAAATTCTCGCCATCCTTTAGGAACGATGCTAGGTCTATAGAAGTCGGATCTGCGCTATCCTTAAAGCCTCCCGCAACTCGAACGAGATCGATCAAACGGCTACCCTCCGTTAGAGAGTAAACACCTGGTTTGCGAATTTCACCGTTAATGTAAACCACAACAGGAGCCGGCGTGTTGGTTGGCAAGATCTTTATTGCTTCGCCCCTGGGCTGGACAAATAGTAATTCTCCGACCCCAACCGCGCCAATCCCGATCATGATTCCAAGTACTATCAGTACAAAACTCTTCCAAAAGTCCATATCTGACTTAATGATTAATTTAACTTTTGTTCGAACAATTCTTTGGCAAGTTTGGCATCCGCTTTACCGCCTACTTGTTTCATAAGTTGTCCGACGAAAAACCCGATTAATCCAAGTTTCCCATTCTTATACGCCCCTACTTCCTTTGGGTTGCAGGCGATAATTTCATCAACCAACTTTTCGATTATCTCATTGTCATTGACCAGACCGAGGCCTTCCTTCTCGACGATGACGGCAGGTGAAATTCCGCTCTCCTGTACTTTTAGAAGTAATTCTTTGCCAATGGTTGTATTGATCATCCCAGCATCGACCATGGAAATGATTTCAGCCAGAAATTCAGGTGTTAGAGGCATGGAAAGAGGATCAGCATCCGCAGTTTTGATCATCCTGAGAACATCATTGGTCAACCAATTGGCGACTCTTTTAAGATCACCTTTGTAGGTGTTTGCCACTTTGATAAAATATTCACTAAGCTGCCTTTCAGACGAAAGAATTTCGGCGTCATATTCCAAAAGGCCATATTCCGCAATGAATCGAGCACGGCGCTCAAGAGGTAACTCAGGAAAGTTAAATAAAATTTCGGCAAGCCAGGCTTTGTCAATAATCAAAGGCAATAGGTCAGGTTCTTTGAAATATCGATAATCGGCTTCAGTCTCTTTGGAACGCATTTTTTTTAGGGTTTTATTTTCATCATCCCATTCCAAGGTCCAGCTTTCAATTCTGTTTCCAGCTTCCACTTCCCTGACTTGGCGTTCAATCTCGGCTTCGATCGCGGATCGAACTGCCTCGATGGAATTAACGTTTTTAATTTCTGTTTTCTGGTTTAGATGTGTTTCACCCCTGAGCCGAATGGAGACATTAGCGTCACAGCGCAATTGCCCTTTCTCCATATCCGCGTCACTTATTCCAACCCAGCGAAGAAGCTGGCGAAGGCGGGTGAGATAATCAGCGGCGTCATCGGCGGTTCGAATGTCTGGTTCGGTTACCATTTCGACAAGCGGTACTCCACAACGATTAAAATCGATCAACCTCTCATTATGATCGTTTTTAGTCTTTCCAGCGTCCTCTTCAAGATGCATTTTGGCGATATTAACTCGGGTAAAAGAGCCATCAGAGGCAGGCAAATCGAGATAACCGCCTTTGCCGAAAGGTTTATCGTACTGGGTGATTTGATAGCCTTTGGGAAGGTCAGGATAGAAATAATTTTTTCGATCAAAAAAGGAGATTGGTTGAATTGTTGAATTCATTGCTCTTGCTAAAAGCACACCTTTTTCAACGGCTTTTTTATTTAATACTGGTAAAACCCCCGGTAACCCGCTGCATACCGGGCAGATGTTGGTATTCTGCTCGTCGTTCCAAGAGTCAGCACTGCAAGAACAAAAAATTTTTGTTTTTGTTTTTAATTGGATATGGGTTTCCAATCCAATAACCGCTTCATATTCTGGGATCATCGTACCTGCCCTCCTTTCATTACAGTTGGTCTATTGGATCTCCAAGTTTCTTCTGCTGTTAATCTTTCGAAAGCGAACCCAGCTCTGAAGAGTAAATCCTCTCGGAAATCATTCGCGATGAAATGAATGGATAACGGTAATCCATCCTCATCCAAACCTGATGGCAATGAGATGGCGGGCAAGCCCGCATGGTTTGCTGGAACCAAAAATTGATCGGCGTATTGCATCATAATTGAGTCTCCAAATACACCGCCAATTCCAAAGGCTGGAGCGGGTGTGGAAGGAGTGAGCAGCAAGTCTACTTGTTTGAATGCTGTGTCAAAATCCTGGCGAATTTGAGTTCTAATTTTAAGAGCCCGTTCATAGAATCGAGCGCTGTATTGAGCCGCGGAAACATACATACCCATCAAAATACGGAGTTTTGGCTGTAAACCAAAGCCTTCTGCTCTTGATTGTTGATACATTTCAGTCAAGCCTTGATAATTTGAGGTAGTCCTGTGCCCGTATTTTACGCCGTCAAAGCGGTGCAGGTTGCTGGCAGCTTCAACTCTTGAGATAACAAAGTAGGCTGGAATCCCATATTTTGTTTTTGGCATGGCAACGTTTTCAATGATCTCAGCGCCTTGTTTAGCGAGGATTTCAGCACTTCGATAAACCTCATTTTTGACCTTGTCGGGAAGATCGTGTGAAACGGTCAGTCCCTTCTTTGGGTCGTATACACTTATCCGAAGATAATCAGCTGATAAACCGATTCGTAAACCACGGATGTCTTTTTCCATTTCCCCCAGGTAATCAGGCACGGGTAAGGTAACACTGGTGCTATCCAAATCATCTTTTCCTGCCATTACACTCAGCGCGAGGGCCGCATCAGGGACATTTCGAGAAAGTGGTCCCACATTATCCAGAGAGGAACCAAACGCGATCAAACCATACCGGCTGACCCGACCATAGGTTGGTTTTAAACCAACCGCTCCACAATACGCCGCTGGTAACCTAATCGAACCAGAGGTATCACTTCCAAGTGAAATTGGGCATTCATAAGCAGCAACAGCTGATGCTGCCCCGCCTGAGGAACCGCCGGGAACTTTGCTTGTATCCCATGGGTTTCTTGGATGGGGAAGATAAGCGGAAGATTCATTGGAGGAGCCAAACACGAATTCATCTAAATTTACTTTGCCGATAACCAGAGCACCAGCGTCGATCAAGCGTTGGACTGAGGTGGCCGTATAGGGAGCAACGAAATTTGACAACATTTTTGACGCGGCTGTGGTAGGAGTATTTTCAAGACAAAAGATGTCTTTGATTGTCACTGGAACGCCGGCCATCAAGCCTGGGTCCACTCCGGCGGCGATTTTCTGATCCACAAGATTGGCTTGTTGTTTCGCGAGGTCATATGTTTTGGTAATAAAGCTATGGACTTTATCCATTTCGAAGTCGTTGTCGCCGCCGATCGTTCCACTAACCCCATCGACTGCCTCGACCTGTTCAATATGCGCTTCCACCACTTCCATGGCGGAAATTTGCTTGTTCTTTACCTTGGAGACAAGCTCCAAGGCAGATAATTCAACAATAGACATTATTTTTGCCTTTTAGATCTTATGGTGGGGGATTTCTGGAACAATGATGAAGTTGTTTTTTACATCCGGCGCAATTTTTTCGAGGCTCAACCTTGATTTGTGTGGGTCAATTTCGTCTTCACGCAAACCGGCCGAGTTCGAGGGAGTGAGTGCAACTCCGTGACTTGAAATTTCAAGGTCTTCCTCAATCGGAATTTGTTCCATCTCGTGGATAACCTGAAGCTGTTGATTCATTTGATCACGCAGATATTCAGCTTCCTGAGGGGTAAGTTTTAGTGCCGCCAAACTGACCAAATGATCAAAAACCTGTCTGTTAATTTCCTCTTTCATAGGCTCCCTGCTCAGCGAATTATTTTGTTAAAATTATACTAGATGCAGGCATTGCCACCATCAAGCACGCATCCCCAACAACCTGTTACAATTAAATTTTATGCCAAGTAAACAGATAATTATCAATGCTCTGAAAAGGTATTGGGTCGAAATTTTTCTCATGGTTTCGATCTTTGGAATTCACTTCTACCTTTCATTCAGTGGTGCTCATTATTTTCCCTCACGCTGGTTTACCAGGGACGACGCTTATTACTATTTTAAAGTTGCCCAAAATATCAGCGAAGGTTATGGCTCAACCTTTGATCGGATTAATTTGACCAATGGATATCATCCATTGTGGATGTTGATCAATATTCCAATTTTCAGCTTGGCGCGCTTTGATCTCATCCTGCCATTCAGAATATTAATTGTGGTTATGGGTCTGATCAGCGGGACGACAAGCATCATGTTGTACCGTTGGATGCGTTTCCACTTCCACCCGGCGATCGCCGCCTTGATCGCGATGCTGTGGGGTTTTGGCAGGAACGTACATGAGATAATCTACCAACAAGGAATGGAAACGGGCATCACCGCGCTTTCAATGGTCGGATTTTTGATGGTTCTCCAGGACCTTTCAAAGAGGGAAAAACTTAGCCTGAAAGACGGCCTGTGGTTCGGATTCTGGGGATTGCTCCTCCTTTTAAGCAGGTTGGATACGCTTTTTCTCTTGCTTTTTGGATTGATTTGGTTAGTGTTCAGGAACACGAAAATTCAATCAAGATTTTTGATAGAAATTTTGCTTGTTTACCTCTCTGTGATCTTCGCATACATTGTGAGAGTGGATCTAAGCATGTTTCTGTTGGCGTATGATACTACAGCTATCATTTTTGCCGCGATACTTGTAATTTCTTTTTTTGTTTTTAATAATTTATTCGGTTGTTACCATAAACAGCAACTCCCATTGTGGCGGGAATTGTTAGGCGTTACAGGCTCAATTATTTTCAGCACTTTGTTATCAAGCGGAATGATGATTCTGTTATCCGCCATAAGCGAAATTAATTTTTCAATATCAGTCGCTTTGCTGTTTATTCCAATTATGACAATCAGTAGTTCAGTTTTTCGGATATTCATCCATCGATACAAATATCCGGTTGTTTTAGCTCCTTCTATGAAGAACAATTGGAACGAATTCAGGCATTCCATGGGCGCTTGGGTGACGGATGGGCTAAAAGCGGGCTGGTTAATTGGTTTAGGATTTACTGCGTATGGAGTCTATAATCAGATTACCTTTGGAACATTGATGCCAGTCAGCGGACAAATCAAACGCTGGTGGGGGTCAACTCCGGATAATGTTTATGGAGGCTCAACCAAAACGATCGCACAGATGTTTGGTGTAGCTCCTAATTATTTGAAGGACGGTTGGACGTTTATCAATTCAGCCATTTATGAATGGGCACGCCAAATTGCCAAAGGAAGTGTAAAAAATCGTGAATTTTTGAAGGAAACCTTCGATCTTAGACCTTTCGAAAGGTTGGATGTTTACTGGATCATTTTTATTGGTTTTTTGGTTTTTCTTCTTGTTCTCTTCCTCATCGATCGAAGAAAAAATGAACGCAGAATCAGGAATTCTGGATTGATGCTGCTCGTAGCGGCTAGTATTTTCCATATTCTCTTTTATGGCGCCACTTCTTATGCCGCCAAACACGAGTGGTATTGGGTTTCCGAGGATTTGAGCGCGTTTCTTCTCCTGGGGTGGATGATTCAGGTGATTTTTGACCGCGTTCGCAAAATTCCGTATAGCAGCCTGGTTATGTGGGGAATCGCCCTTTTCGTCGGGGCAAACGCTTTGTTTGAATATCAAAAGGAACTAATCAGCCGAATGCCGATGGGAGACCTTCCTGCCTCAACGCCATTTATTGACATGGCTTTGATTATGGAAGAAAACACGCCACCTGGTTCTCTGATTGGAATGACTGGCGGAGGCAATGTTGGTTATTTCATTCAAGGGCGAACGATCATGAATATGGATGGATTGATTAATTCAATGGAATATTTTGAAGCCTTAAAAGCCCACGAGGCAGGAGAATTTTATAAAAAAGTCGGATTGGATTATATATTTGCTAATAGATATATATTGACGGAGACCGCCCCATATAGTTTTCAGATTTCTCGAGAAGACCTGCAACAGGTGGAATCGGCGCCTACTTATGGAAATAAGAAACTCCTTTTTTACGATCCGAAGTGAGGATTTCCTGTAAAAGTGAGCTCAATCCTGCCATCCTTGACAGTTCGGTGAAGCCGATTATAATTGTGTTCCTATGCGCGCTAGTGCTGGAACTGGCAGACAGGCATGGTTGAGGGCCATGTGACGAGAGTCGTGGAGGTTCAAGTCCTCTCTAGCGCACACAAACTCGGACTAAGGTTCGAGTTTTTTTTATTTCCTACAATATTAGTATAATTTCAAGAAAATAATCGGGAGAACAACATGGCGGCGTTTCCTAGCAGTGAATGGTTATCAGATTTTATGGAAAAGTTAAATACAGATGAACAATATGCCAAGATCGCGAAGAATTGGGAAGGCGATCTCCTTTTTGTTATTGATCCGGATGAGAACGTAACAACCAGCGC
Organism: Anaerolineales bacterium; assembly: GCA_035562755.1. GTDB lineage: Bacteria > Chloroflexota > Anaerolineae > Anaerolineales > Villigracilaceae > UBA5195. The sequence continues at coordinate 8,417 of DATMWA010000005.1, read as the reverse complement.
CTATTTGTATCTTGATTTGTGGCATGGAAAATGCCGGCATGTAGAAATTAGAAATGATATTGGGAAGGTTCCCGCATTCATCCTGCGCTCAGGCTATTCCAATTTTTTGGAAATTTTAAGTGGAAATCTGGATCCAATGCAGGCGATGATGACCAGAAAGCTTAATGTAAAGGGAAATATGCTCGTGATGATGCGAAATGTCCCCACAGTGTTGGATTTTGTCCGTTGCGCGAGGGAAATTTCTCAGTGATGCAGCCAATCCTAAAGGTAGACCTGAGTACCGGCGATATATCTGAAATGCCAATCCCCATTGATTGGCAAAAGGATTACATTGGCGGTGCCGGGTTGGCAGCAAGAATTTTGTTTGATTATTTAAAGCCAGATTTGGATCCACTGGGTCCAGATTCTCCGCTTCTTTTCTTGAATGGACCGCTCTCTGGAACCTATGGTCCTGCGGTTGGCCGTTATGTTATCTGTGGTAGATCCCCGCTAACAGGGCTGTGGGCTGAAAGTAATTGTGGAGGTTATTGGGGCGCTGAATTACGCAGAACCGGATTTGATGGTATTTTCGTAATCGGAAAAAGTAAAATACCAGTCTCCTTGATTGTAAACGATCGGGAAATTGAGATATTGCCATCTGAAGATTTTTGGGGAATGGATACCTATAATTACCAAAAGGAAATTCTCTCGAGGGTAAAATGTGGCGGTAGAGCACTTTCAATCGGGTTGGGTGGAGAAAGGCAAATTGGTTATTCGAGTATTCTGGCTGACCATGGCAGAGTTGCGGGTAGAGCAGGACTTGGCGCAGTCATGGGCAGTAAGATGCTTAAGGGGATTGTGGTCAAGGGGAATGGATTTCCGCCGATCGCGCGTTTTGATGAATTCGAAGTAATTCGTTCAAAAACAAACCGGGCGCTGAAAAACGATCCAATGACAGCTGTACTAACAGAATTGGGATCAGCGGGTGCTGCCGATTACCTCGACTATCTGGGTGAGCAACCGAAAAAATATTTCAGTTCTGGCGTTCTGGACGGGTCTGAAAAGATTTCCGGAGCAAGCATAACAGAATCAATGTTGACAGGAAAAAAATCATGTCATGGTTGCGTGATCGCATGTGGACGGGTTGTGAATATTGATGGATCTAAGATGAAAGGACCGGAGTATGAGACTCTCGTTGGTTTTGGTCCCAATGTCGGTCTTACTGATCCAATCTTCGCGACCAGAATGGGCGACCTTTGTGATCGATATGGCATTGATACCATTACGATGAGCGCCGGGATTGGATTCGTCATAAGAATGCGTGAACTCGGCAAATTAAACCTGGATGACCCATTATTTCGAAAAGCTGAATGGGGATCAGAAAGTTTTGTAGAAGAGTGTATTCACCAAACCATTCAAAAAATTGGGCTGGGTAAGTATCTCGCTTTGGGAACATATCGTTTTGCCAAGCAATTTGGACTGGAAGATGAAGTGGTACAAGTCAATGGGTTGGATATGGCTTTCCATGATCCCCGAGGATCGTCCGGCATGTCGATAGTCTATGCGACATCGCCCCGAGGGGCATGCCATAACCAAAGTGATTATTTCATGGCGGATATTGGACATATTGATCCTTCAATTGGGATGGAGTTTTTTGATCGTCACGCTGGCGTAGAAAAAGTAAAAAATGTAATCATTCATCAGGATTACCGTTCCATTTTTAATGCCTTGGTGATGTGTTATTTTGCCAATGTTGACCCTGAAAGTATAAAGGATTTGCTTAACTCAGTGACTGGTTACGATCAGACAGTACCGGAACTCCTTCAGACCGGCGAAAGAATCTGGAACTTAAAAAGGATCATCAATTTTAGACTTGGTTTTAATGTAACAACAGAAAAACTGCCTGAGGCTGTACTTACTCCATACACAGATGGCGGATCAAGCGGATATGAATTGCCATTTGATAAGATGATGGCCAAATATTATGAATTTAGGGATTGGGACCCGCAAACCGGATTTCCGTCTGAGACGAAACTCCATTCGCTTGGTTTGGCGTCCGTTGAAAAAGGGCTCAATTTATAGTAGAATAATCCAGAAATTCATTGTTTGGGAATAAATTAACCATCCCCTACCCTGTTCGTGACACAGATGAAGAGCCACACCCCCTGCGGCAGCCCATTTGCGACGACAGGGTGGGTTTTTTAAACGTACTGGCTTAGAATATGTAATAGAAAACAAATTAACCATTGGAGGTAAGATGCCAAAATTGGTTTCAGTCAGTCAAACGGTCGCGATCGAACAAGCCCAGGTAAATTTAGGGGTTACTATGCGCCAATTAATGCTTAATGCTGGCGCAGGAGTCGCGGAAATTATCCGAAGAACTTCCGAATCCGCAGTTGGAAATAAAAAGGTAATCTCACTTGTTGGAAAAGGAAACAATGGCGGTGATGCGTTGGTTGCCTTACGAGATCTGGCTTTTGAGGGATGGCATGGAACGGCGTTGATATTTGGACAACGAAGCACTTCGGATTCATTGTTAAAAGCGGTCCGCGGTTTAGGATGTGAAGTTGTTTACTTCAGTGATAGCGAGACTGAGACCCTTGAGAAAATTTTTAGCGGTGAGCCGGCTGTAATCGACGGAATTTTAGGTACTGGATTTCGATTACCTCTGAGTGAGGAACTCGCTTCTGCGATGAATTGGATCAATGCGGAAGTTAAACGCCAAAATTGCCAAGTTTTTTCCGTAGATTGCCCATCAGGTGTGAATTGTGATACCGGAGAATGCGCTGAAGAAGCAATGGATGCAGATGTAACAGTATGTATGGCTGCTGTAAAGAAAGGATTGCTCACCTTTCCTGCGGCCGCGAAAACAGGAAAGATAGAGACAGTTGATATTGGAATAACCGAAGACAATCCAGAATGGCAAAATGTTACCGATTTTGTCGCGGATGAAGCGATGCTGAAATCTCTCCTGCCACCACGGCCATTAAATTCTCACAAAGGTATGTTTGGAAAAATTATGGTTTGCGGAGGTTGCCTTGAATATCCTGGGGCGCCAATCTTAAATGGCTGCGGCGCTTATGCGGTTGGGGCGGGACTGGTACGGGTCGCCTCGACTGAGTATAGCATGCAAGGTTATTCTGGAAGATTGATCGAGGCGGTTTGGTTGCGCCTACCCCACACGAATGGGTACTTGAACATTGATGGCATCCCTCTCCTCGAACGCACCTTGATGGAACAAGACGTCCTAATTTTTGGTTCTGGGCTTGGGATAAACTCAACTACGACTGAGTTTGTAAATTCATTTTTTGACCTGGTTCAACGGAGAAAAAACATCTTGTCTCGGTTGAAAATCGTGCTCGACGCGGATGGGTTACGGATGATAACCAGTTTAAATCGTTGGTACGAAAAAATTCCAAGCCAAACCGTAATTACCCCACATCCTGGCGAGTTCAGAGCGATAACAGCGGGAATGGAACTCGAAGGAATGGATCGGCTAAATAGCGCGAAAATTGTCGCGGAAAAGTGGGGGTGTGTTGTAGTTCTAAAAGGTGCAATGACTGTTGTCGCCGCCCCGGATGGAAGGAGTGCAACCATACCCATCGCTTCGCCAGCCTTGGCAAAGGCTGGTACGGGTGACGTTTTGGCTGGGATGATTGGTGGTTTTCTGGGACAAGGATTAGACGTCTATGATGCCGCGGTTCTTGGCGCTGGAATTCACGCCATGTCTGGTGAAGTGACCAGTGCCATCTACGGCAACAGTCGCTCAATTATGGCGAGTGATATTTATTACCATACGAGTGAGGTTTTTTCGAAGCTTGAGGGAGTTTAAACTATCTCTCGCCTAAGTGTAAAGACCCCAGTCAAACGCAGAGGGGTCTTCCATCATGGCGAAATCCCAAACTTCCATGCCCATTTCAACCGTGACAGGCATCTTTAATCCCTCCTGAGCTTTTTGGCGGGTCATGTCTACCATGGCAGGGCCATAAGGGCAAAAAGGGGTGGTAAGAATCATTACCAAACGGGCTGTTTTTTGTTCGACGTCGATGATAATATCCCGAACTAATCCAAGCTGAATAATATTTAATCCAATTTCAGGGTCTATCACCTCAGAAAGCGATTTGGTAACTTGATCAACTACCTCAGGGTGAGTTTCCCGGATAACCCAAGGTGGGGTATTTTGTACTTGTTCTGACATGTTTGCCTCGAAAATTGATTTATTGTTTTACAACGAAGGTGCAATTTTCAGCACCCATTAGTTTACATTCGATTTTATGGGTAGGGAGATTCAACATCGAAGAGATGATTCCCTCATCTAAAGCGCACACTTCCGGATGTTTCTGGCTGATATACAAATATGGGCAAGTAACCTCGTGAATATAATATTCATCGCCTTTCTTTTCCCATTCGATGTTAAAGCCTTCGTCTCTAAGTAAATCCCTGATGTATCGTAAGCGGTCTTCGATGTCCATACCTTCAATTGCTTTGGAATGTTCATCAGCGATGCCTTTGGCGACTTCACTGAACAACTCTGTTACAACCTCGCTGGATAATTTATCCTTCATGCGAGAGAGAATCCGAGAGGTTAATTTTACATATCTGGATGGAAATAACTCGAGACCCTTATCCGTGAGATAATACAACATCCGCGGTCTTCCAACACCATGCATCTCGATCGTCGTATCCACAATCCTCTTCATTTGCAGGTTGGTAAGATGATGACGGGCAGAAATAGGATTAATCCCAATTTCTGCGGCGATTTCGCTGGTAGAAAGTTTGGGCTTTTGTAATAAAAGCGCTAAAATACGATCACGAGTACTGTTCATATCACTGTTTCCTGAATTTGGAGTATATCAGTCTAAGTTAGGTTTGTCAATAAAATAGAAATATATCTAATAAATAATATATATGATAAAAAAGAAATCCCCTAGACCGACAACAGATACGGCGATGCTTATGATTAGTTTTATCGTCGGATTCGTTTTGGTTGTATTGTATGTGTTGAGTTCAGTTGGGCTTTAATTCTGAATCAAGCGCCGCCATCCCCATAGAAGGATGGATCGGTTGGCGTTTTTCCGGTCGTATCATAAACAAAAACAAAATCGCCTTCCAGTGCCCAGTTATAAATCCAGTGAGCATCACCAGGATACATATTGACACAACCATGGGATTGGGGCATGCCAAGGAAGGCTCTCCAATAGGCACCATGTAGCGCGCGGGCTTTATCAAAATACATGGTCCAGGGAACGCTGTCGAGATAATAAAATTCGCTGGTACCTCTACCGCCGGTCATCTTTTCCGCTTCTACTCGTTTATAAATTTGGAATAAACCGGGTTGGGTGTATAAAGGTTCCGCGCCAGTAGCTACCACGGTCGCGTAGACGAGCTGATTGTTTTCATAAACCGCCAGGGATTGTTCTGCCAAATCAACGTCGATCCAGCGATTATTGTTGATGCCAAATGGGGCAAATTTCTTGGGGGTAATAACCGCGACCCTTGCGCCGTTGATCCATTTAGATTCACCAATCCGATGCCATAACACGCCTTCGATGTTCATTGTCTCAAAAATATCGACTACAGGATAGATGGTTCCGGTTGGTGAAATTTGTTCAATTGGTTTATTGAACCAAACCTCTGCTGGAAATTCAAAAACTTCCGCAGGTAAAAATACAAAACCAAAGGGTCTTTCCGTAACTTGGGTGATTTCAATACCCGGAAAAGGCGCATTAATTGACACAACACTTCCATCGCCTGGCATGATTTGTCCGCCAGGCAGAGAAAAGAAAGTCCCCTTTTCAGTATCGTAACGTTCGGAGTAGGTTACGTAGATCAAAGAACCTGGATCGATGACTTCTAAAGGGTTCGATCGTTCTCTTGCCTCCGGGATTGTTGAATAAAATTGTGTTCCCGTGGTTGGGTCAACACGATAATAATTGAATGGAATCACTCCCAACCCGGGATCAGGATGGCGATAGAAAGAATCATCCGCAGCCGCAATCGGTGTTGCCATAGGCAGCATGCAGAGTATTAGAAACATTAACATGAGCAATTTGATCGATTTTCTGTTCATGGTTATAAATTTTATCAGAGAAGCTCGGTTATAATCTTAACTTAAGAATTACCGCGGCAAAAACTTCATTTTCTGCAGGCATTCATGAGTTTGATCGCAAAATCCGGTTACGCATATCCAAACAAATTTGGCAGATTGATTATTCTTGCCTTGCGTGATGTTATGGGACAAAATGGAATTGATACAATTCTCGACACAGCCGGATTACAGGAATTAAAAGATCAATACCCACCCGACAATCTGAACAAGGAATTTGATTTTGCTGATTTATCATCAATTTTAATTGCCTTGGAGCAGATGTATGGCTCGCGAGGGGGTAGGGGGTTGGCAAATCGGGCGGGACGGGCTTTGTTCGCCGACGGTTTAAAAGATTTTGGAACTTTGGCAGGATTGGGCGATCTTGCCTTGAGGATGCTGCCCCTCGAGAAAAAATTAAATTTAGGTCTACCCGCCTTTGCAAAAATTTTTAATCAAATAAGTGATCAAATTGTTGAAGTGGATCAAGATGGCAATGATTATCTCTGGAAGATCATCCGTTGTCCGGTTTGTTGGGGTAGATCAGGAAGTTCAAAACCAGTTTGTGATCTCGCTGGTGGATTGCTGGAAGAATCTTTGGAATGGGCAAGCGGTGGTAGCCGATTTCTGGTTGTTGAAGAAAAATGTGTAGCCATGGGGGATGATTTGTGCCAATTTCGCATATCGGTTATTGAGAGTTAATCATGGTTAATGAAAACCCAAATAGAACCATCCTACTGATTGAAGATGATTTTGGAATCGCGGAAATGTTGGAAACTTTTTTTCGAACCCAAGGTTTCAATATAACTACGCGCGATCAAGGCCTGGTTGGGGTAGCTACCGCGGCGGAATTGGTGCCAGATTTGGTCATCCTCGATATTCGTTTGCCAGATATCGATGGCTTTGAAGTTGCCCGCCGTCTACGAGGGAACCGTTCCACAAGTGGAATTCCGATCCTTTTTCTTACAGAGAGGAGAGATCGATCTGATCTGCTCAAAGGATTGGAATTAGGCGCCGATGATTATGTAACCAAACCATTTGACATCATGGAATTAAAGCTGCGGGTTAAAAATATCATTAATCGATACCATCCTCAATCTCAAACCAACCAGATTACCGGCCTGCCGGACAGTTCGGTTTCCCAAAGTTGTATCGAAAAGACAATTCATTCGAATTCAAATCTGATCTTTGTTGGTTTAAAACATATCAATCAATATCGTGATCAATTCGGATTTGTCTCCGCCTCCGACGTAATCAAGAATATGAGTGCTCTGATCCGTTCCCAAATACGTGATAGCCAAATTGAACAATATTTTCTTGGACATATTGGCGAGGAAAAATTCATTTTAACCTTGGAAGACCCAGATTCTGCGCTTTTTTATCAACGCCTTGAACAAAAATTAATCCTGGCGGTGGATTTGTTTTATCCCGCGAATCTCGCAAAATCCGCCATTGATCCAAACAAACGTATTACGGTTACATGCAAACTATTTACGCCATCAGATTTTGGCGGGAAGACAGCTGAAGGTTTTATTGAAGAACTGCAATCGATCTAAATTTTTTCCGTCGGAGTAAACATTGCACACTACGATCATCATCCCTACCTACAATGAAGCCAGGAATATCCGCCAATTGACCACCGCCATACTTGCCCTTAAAATACCTGATCTGAGGATTATGATCGTTGATGACAACAGCCCGGATGGCACCGGCCAGGTCGCGGATCAGCTTAGGGCTGAATTTCCGAATCAGATCAGTGTGATGCATAGAACTCTTAAAAATGGTTTGCGCAGCGCGTATATGGCGGGTTTCAAAGCCGCTCTGAGTGAGGGGGCAGAGGTAGTTGGTCAAATGGACGCGGATTTTTCACATCAACCTGAAAAAATCCCGGAAATGTTGGCGGCTATAGTCGAGAGTGATTTTGTACTTGGCTCCCGTTATGTCCCTGGGGGTAGCTTGGATGAAAAATGGCCGCTGTGGAGAAAAGCGTTATCAGCCTTCGGAAATTTTTACGCCAGAATGATCCTTGGAGTTTCGGAGATTCGGGATTTAACAACAGGTTTTCGGTTTTGGAAGGCGGATACTCTGCGTAGTATGCCCTTGGAGAGAGTGAACGCGAGCGGTTATATCTTTTTGGTCGAGATGGCTTACCTCGCTCACATTCTCGGATACCGCTGCGCACAAGTACCGATTCACTTTTCGGAACGCGTTGAGGGTGAATCAAAAATGTCCATGAAAATTCAGTTGGAAGCTGCATACATGGTTTGGCAGGTGCGATCCAATTATGCTGATCTCAAAAAAGCTGGTAAAAATGGACGGAATGTAATCTAAATTGAATCAGAAATTCTTTCTG
>DATMWA010000004.1:0-14373 GCA_035562755.1 Anaerolineales bacterium | reverse complement strand
CGGTGAGCTCATCCAGAATACCTACGAAACCCTGGTATTCTACGATGGCGAAGCCACTGACAAATTCGTTCCTCAATTGGCTGAATCCTGGACCGTCTCAGAAGATGGCACCGTTTGGACCTTCAAGATTCGACAAGGCGTTAAATTCCATGCCGGTGGCGATATGACCGCCTCTGATGTCGCTTACTCCTTCCAGCGCGGTTTGCTGCAGGGTGGCTATTCCTCCCCACAGTGGCTGTTAGCTGAGCCCTTCTTTGGGGTTGGTGTGGATGACATCTCCATCGTTGTTGATGGTGAAGGCGCCGCCGCTGACGACCGCGAAGCCATGCTTGCCATGGATCCCGCCGCGTTGGTTGCCGCTTGTGAAAAAGTCCAAACCGCGATTGTTGCCGACGATGCCGCCGGCACCGTAACCATGACCCTCGCCCAGTCCTGGGGTCCATTCCTTGCCACCATTGCCCAAACTTGGGGCTCTGTAATGGATAAGGAATGGGTTGTTGAGAACGGTGGTTGGGATGGTTCCTGTGATACCTGGCAGAACTACTATGCCATGCAATCCGCTGAGGATCCTTTCTCCACTATCGAGAATGGTACTGGCCCGTTTGTCCTGACCTCCCTCAAACAAGGCGAGGAATATATCCTCGATCGTTTCGATGGTTATTGGGGTGAGCCCGCCAAACTGAGCAAAGTCGTAGCAAAAGCTGTTCCCGAATGGGGCACCCGCTTCGCTATGATGCAAGCCGGTGATGCTGACTGGGCTACCGTACAGGTTGCCAATCGCTCCCAGATGGACGAGTTAGTTGGTGAAATTTGTGAATTTGACCTTGAAGCCAACGCGTACAAGGAATGTGAAGTCGTTGATCCTGCTCTGCCGTTCCGCCTTCGTATTGGTCGCCCAGGCATTAGCCAGGACGTAATCCTCTACAACTGGAACATTGCTTCCAGCGAAGAAAACCCGAACCCCTACATTGGTTCTGGTAAATTGGATGGCAATGGTATTCCTACTGACTTCTTTGCTGATGTTAACATTCGTAAAGCTTTCAGCTACTGCTTTGATTGGGATGTTGTTATTCAAGACATTTACAATGGTGAAGCCACTCAGTCCTTCCAGTTGACTCTGCCCGGTATGCCCGGCTTCTTCAACGATACTCCTCACTACACCACTGATCTTGACAAGTGTGCCGAGTCCTTCCAGGCTTCTGAATTAAAAGCCGAAGATGGTACTTCCCTTTGGGACACTGGCTTCCGCGTTCAGATGGCGTACAACCAGGGTAACAATACCCGCCAGACCTATGCTGAAATTCTTGCTCAGAACGTAAGCTCCGTAAACGACAAGTTCTCGATCGAAGTCTTGGGTCTGCCTTGGGCTTCCTACCTCCGCGCTCAGAGAGCTAATTTGCTCCCGATCATGACCGGCGGCTGGCAAGAAGATATCCACGATCCCCACAACTGGTATCAGCCCTACACCACTGGCACATATGGAAATCGCCAGGGTCTCCCAGCTGAAGTTAAAGCCCAGTTCAAGGAAATGCTCGATGCTGGTGTTGCCGAACTTGATCCTGCCAAGCGTGCTGAGATCTACAAAGGCTTCAACCAACTCTACTATGATCTGAATGTCGGTACCCCAGTCGCGCTTGCCACAGGCCATGGCTTTATTCAACGCTATGTCCAAGGCCAGTTGACTAACCCGATTTTCTCAGGTTTCTACTACTACACGATGTACAAGGACTAATTTTTTAGTCCGCAATAAGCAGGGGTCTGAAAAGACCCCTGCTGAATCTCATTTTTAATTGCCTTGCGCGCTTAAATCTTGTTGAGCGGGCAACGCAATTCGAAATAATTTTCGAGGATGACGAATGACAAACTTTATCATCAGACGGCTTTTGTTAGTTCCAGTATTATTGTTCGGCGTAACATTGATCATTTTTGGGATGTTGCAACTGCTTACCCCAATTGAAAGAACCGCTCTTTATGTGCGGGATTTCCCGAAAAACGAAAAGGCGGTCGATGGCATCATCAAGCGTTACGGCTTGGATCGCCCCTTCCATGAACAATACTTTCGCTGGTTGCTTGGTGTGAAAGATCCAGTCACCGGCGAGCGTGTCGGAGGGATGTTATTTGGGGATATGGGTTATTCCCGCTCATCCTCTCAACAAGTTTCTGAGCTAATCTCGAATCGTTTTCCAAATACCTTGGATCTTACTCTTTGGACCATCGCTCCAATGATCCTGGTCGGAATTTGGTTGGGCGTTCAATCTGCTATCCATCACAATGGCTGGATCGATCAAGCAGCGCGAATGTTCAGCATTGTCGGAACATCATTTCCAACCTTTGTGTTCGGTTTGATTGTATTGATGTTTTTCTATGCCAAACTCGAATGGTTCCCCCCTGGTCGGATTTCGCTTGAGTATTCGAGCATAGTTGACTCACCAGAATTTCAAATCACCTCAATAAAGACCATTGACGCCTTATTGAATGGCAGATTTGACATTTTCATTGACCTCCTCCGGCATATGGTCTTGCCAATTCTTACCCTTTCTTACATCAGCTGGGCAACATTCCTGCGGGTAACCCGGTCATCAATGCTGGAAACCTTACGAATGGAGTACGTTACCACCGCGCGAGCTAAAGGATTGTCAGAAAATGACGTAATCTATAAGCACGCAAGACCGAATGCCATGATTCCAGTGGTCACTCTGGCGGGCTTTTCAGTAGTAGGCTTATTAGGCGGCGTTACGATTACCGAAACCGTCTTCAATTTTCCAGGAATTGGTTCGGCAGCCGCGAAGGCGGCGGTCAACCTGGATGTTGTAACCGTCCTTGGCTTCGCGATTTTTATCGGCTTTATCTTAATTATCGCCAATCTGGTCGTTGACATTTTATACGCGGTTGTTGATCCCCGTGTGAGATTATCTTAGGAGTAACGAGCATGACTGAAAATACCCCAACCGGCGATAATAGCCTCTTAGAAGCCACAATCTCCACTCGGAAGATTGGCCCAATGGAAAGATTTATTGGACCGGAAAATTACAGGATTTTGACCGGTTTGTTGAAAACACCGGCATCAATTATTGGCCTGACATTAATCGTTATTTACATCATCATCGCGTTACTCGCTCCCATCATCGCTCCTCCAGTAAAAGAAGGCGCGGATCCATACATGATTCCACGGGATGGATTTAGTAATGATCCAAAACCGATGGGTACCGAGTGGAAACGCAATGTCCCCCCAATTCCATTCTGGTACACCCCTCTTACTGGAAACGAGGAGTGGGTTCACCTGTTAGGAACTTCGGAAGGCCAGTATGATATTTTTTATTACATTATTTGGGGTACACGTACCGCCTTTAAAACGGGTTTAATGGTTGTTATCGCCACATTTACCATCGGTATCATTTATGGTTCGATCTCGGCTTACTATGGCGGCTGGGTGGACAACATTATGATGCGTCTGGTTGATATCTTGATGGTTTTACCAAGTATTCTGGCAGCCCTTATTCTGGCTGCTGTGCTTACACCGCGGATTGGGAAAAGCCTTATTCCGGTCATGTCGGCGCTCATCGCCTTCGGGTGGATGGGCTATGCCAGAATCATTCGGGGAGATATCCTTTCAGTAAAGGAACGTGATTACATTCTGGCTGCCAGGGTGGTTGGTGTAAAGAATAGCCGCATTTTGTTCAAGCATATTATTCCCAACGCGATCTTCCCTACTCTTGTTCTTGCCTCATTGGCGATTGGTGATGTGGTTTTGAGTTTTGCCGCACTCTCCTTCCTCGGAATTGGTACAGAGATCGGTTACGCGGACTGGGGCCAAATTCTTTCATTTGCCAGAAACTGGATTACCGCTCTGGATGAATATTGGTACATTGTGGTTTGGCCTGGACTGGCTTTGGTTTTCTTTGTCATGGGCTGGAACTTGGTTGGCGACGCGCTTCGGGATGTGTTAGATCCGAGAATGCGTGGAAGAAGTTAATAAAATTTGGTAGTATCGAAAAGAATCCGCATTGTATTCTTTTCCCTTGGGTTGCTCCTCCTGCTCCTGAGCGCCCAAGGGAGTTTTGTATCTGCCCAAACTCAAATACCTCCAACACCAACCATTGATCGTCTTGCCAAGCCTACACTTCCGGCGCAACCCGATATGGCAGATATTGGCGCGCAGGATTATTGGTTGTATTGCTCTCCTTGTCATGGAGACAAAGCTCAGGGGCTGACTGAAGATTTTCGCCGCCAATACCCGCCTGAGCATCAAAATTGCTGGGAATCGGGTTGTCATGGCAAATTACCTTATGTCAATGGTTGGACGATCCCTCAATATGTCCCCGCACTGGTAGGTCCAGATACTTTACAAAAATTTCCTACCGCGTTGAATCTCAAACTTTATACCCAGCTTAAAATGCCCTATCAAACTCCAGGAATACTTGAGGATGAAATCTATTGGCGGTTGACCGCCTTCTTGTTAAAGCAGAATGGCTTATGGGATGGACAAGGTGAGTTAAACGATCAGACTGCATCAATGGTGATCATTAATCCCATGTTGATGGCAACCTCAACCCCCCTTCCGACTCCGACATCGACCTTGCCTCCAACATATACACCTACCCCGACACCAGTTGAGATTGCTGACGCGGTTGAAGCGAATTCCATTCGTTTACTGGGGCTTGGCGCGTTTGTAGCCTTATTAATTGGCGGAGTATTTTTATCTCGTTTGTATCTCAAAAAATGAAAAAGTCGAGAAAATTTCTTTATAGCCAGATTGTTTTATTCGCGTTTATTGTTGGCGCGTGCGGTGTCAAAATTGATCAAGACAATCTACCCAGTCAGGCAACACAATCACCTACCCCTCATATAACAAGTGAGGAAAAACCGCGGAAGGACACTCTGGCGGTATGTTTGGTTGGCGAGCCGAACAGTATTTATATGTACGATCCTCTAAATTTAGCCGCTGAGAAAACATTATCGGCGTTGTATGATGGTATGCTCCCGGGAACAAATAAACTGTTGAAATCTTCTATTCTTGAACGACTGCCAAGTTTTGAAAATGGAGACGCGCAGGTTTTGGAAGTTGTGGTTCACCAAGGAGACGTGGTTGTCACTGCTTTACAAACGGTCAAACCACTTCAGCCAGGCGACATTGTAATTCCGGCTAAATGTCATGACGCGAATTGCGTGGTCACCTACGCTGGTCAACCATTAATAATGGAACAGGTGATGGTGAATTTTTCATATTTTCCTGCGCTCATCTGGTCAGATGGAGATGACCTAACCGTGGAAGATTCATTATTCTCCTTTGAGCTTGCTCAGAAGTCTTTATCCCCCCATATTCAGGAATTGATTCGCCGAACCCAATCTTTTGAACAAACGAGTGATAATAAGGCTCAATGGTGGGGTATCCCCGGGTATCTTGCGGTTGAACCTTCTTCGGTGTTTTTTCCGCCATTGCCAAGCCATTTGTTGATGGATGTGCCGGTCAGCGAATTGGAGAAGAATGCCATGGATTCGGATTTGCTGGTTGGTTGGGGCGCTTATACATTTGACCATTGGGAGGACGGGGATATGGTTCTCTCACCAAACCCATATTTTTTCGAGCCTCAAGGCAATCAAGCCCAATTTGATCAATTAACCTTGCGCTACCTGGCGAATACCGATGAGGTCTATGAAGAATTTCTGTCTGGCGGTTGTGATGTTGTTGACCCCTCTGCCGGCTTTGAAAAATTTCTACCAGCACTGGTTGATCAAAACACCCAAAAACAGATTAATCTGCAAGTAATCACCACTCCACTTATTGAACGACTGGTGTTCAACCTCCCCCCCGATCACATTGGTGGAACGAAAGGAATCAATCCATTGTCTGATCCATTGGTTCGGGCTGGGATTGCAAGTTGTGTGGATCGGTATGGGATAGTAAATCAACAACTGAAAGGTTACCCTGCCATTGCGGATAGTTTTTTCTATCCAGAGAGCCTGACCGATTATTCTGATTGGAGCCGATTGGAACATTCCCCTTCGGAAGCGAAAGAATATCTGGAACGCGCGGGTTGGAGAGACCTTGATCAAAATCCGCAAACACCTCGGGTGTCGAGAGGAATCAAGGGAATTCCTGATGGAACTTTATTGAACCTCGTTTACGCTACTTCCGATTCTCAATTAAGAGAAGGTTTGGCACGGGAAATTTCGTCGATGCTTACTGATTGTGGCATTGGAGTAGAGCTAAAAATCTATCCAGGAGATCAATTTTTCAGCCAAACCCCGCAAGGTATTTTGAGCGGAGGAAACTTCGATCTGGCTGGATTCGCTGCCGGGTCTTATGATTCGATTCCCTCCTGTAACGTTTTTTCGAGTCAACAGATTCCTTCAGATGATAACGGTTGGCTTGGCGTTAATTTTGGGGGATACAGGAATCCAGACTTTTCAACCGCATGCGCCAATGCCTATTTTAAGTTTCCCGTCCAATTGGAGATGGAGAAAGCGCTCCACTCCGCTCACGAAATTCTTACCTTTGATTCAGCCGCTATTCCACTTTTTCACCACTTTTCGGTGATTATCTCCGATCAAGATTTGTGTTTACCGGTTTGGAATCCGGAGAATCCGGTTGGTATGCATAATATGGAATTGGTTCGGCGTTCCGCGGACTGCTTGCCATAACAGGCAATTAGAGTACGAAAATGTGATAAAATTCAACGCGCCATGGGGCATGGTGTAATGGCAGCACAACAGCCTTTGGAGCTGCTAGTCTAGGTTCGAATCCTGGTGCCCCAGCTACAAAAAAACCCGGTAACGGGTTTTTTCCTTTAATCCAGCTTGTTTTTGTTTATAATCAACCTACCTCATTAATCTGGAGAGTTTATTATGATCTATTCGATCGTTTTAGCGGCGGGCTTGGGCAAGCGGATGCTTTCAAAAAAACCCAAAGTTTTACATAAAGTCAGTGGAACATGCCTGATTGACCATGCTTTAACCGCGGTTGAATCGGTCACAACTCAAAAATCAGTGGTGGTGATCGGCCATCAAGCCGAGGCTGTGGAAGCCCATCTTGGTAATCGCGCGACGTGCGTACTTCAAAACGAACAGTTGGGAACCGCCCATGCGGTGGCTCAGGCAGAAAAACTCCTGATTGGGAAAACAGGGCTTACTCTCATATCCTACGGTGATATGCCATTGCTTTCAGCAAAATCCTTACAGTCGCTTGTTGATATACAGCGGATGAACGAGGGGCCTCTGAGCATATTAACCGTAATTGCTGATGACCCACGGGGTTTTGGGCGAATTATTCGAAATTTGGATGGCAGCGTAGAAAGGATTGTTGAGGAAAGTGACGCGTCCTCAGCTGAATTACAAATTAAAGAATTGAATGTTGGCTGCTACTGTGTGGATAATGAATGGTTGTGGAACAACCTTTCCAGAATTAAAATTTCTCCGAAAGGAGAGTACTACCTTACGGATATTGTTGAGTTGGCGGTTGTTGCCGGCAAGAGCGTAAAAGCGGTTGTGATCGATGATTTGAACGAGGCTATCGGTGTAAATAATCGGGTTCATCTTGCCGAAGCGGAAAAACAGATGCGGGAACGAATCAACCGAACCTGGATGCTGGCTGGAGTTACCCTGATAGACCCAACCACGACTTATATTGATAACGAAGTGCAGATTGGAAGGGATACGATCATTCAGCCAAATACTTATCTGCATGGCAACACAATAATCGGTGAAGATTGTCAGATTGGTCCCGGTTGTGTAATTCGGGATACTGTGGTGGGTAATGGCTGCACAATAATCTACGCGGATACAGACCGGGCTGTTGTAGGCGACAGAGTGGAAATTGGACCTTTTGCTAGGCTACGCAAGGGGGCTGTTTTGAAAGACGGCGTTCACATGGGTAATTTTGGTGAAGTCAAGGATTCGACCTTGTCACCCGGGGTAAAAATGGGACATTTCTCATACATTGGAAATGCGGAAATTGGGGAAAATACCAATATAGGAGCCGGGACGATCACTTGCAATTACGATGGTGTTAATAAGCATAAGACAAAAATCGGGAAAAACGTATTTATTGGATCGGACACGATGTTGGTGGCGCCGGTTGAGTTAGCTGATGAAAGTAGAACCGGTGCGGGATCGGTGGTAACCAAAAACGTGCCGGAAAACACACTTGTTGTTGGGGTTCCCGCCAGGGCAATCCGAAAATTGGATAAAAAATCATGAAAAAAGTAACTTTGGAGAATGCCCAATTCATGGTGGAATTGGCTGGGGAGGCTCGCAGACGCGCCTATGCTCCTTACTCCCACTATCAGGTTGGCGCATCATTAAAAACGAAAAGTGGAAAGTGGTTTGTAGGTGTTAATGTCGAAAACGCCGCCTACCCTGTCACAATTTGCGCAGAAAGGAACGCCATTTTTTCCGCGATCGCCCAGGGAGAACGTGAATTTGAGGCGCTTGCGGTGGTTACTGAGAATGGCGGTTATCCCTGCGGAAGTTGTCGACAGGTGATGGCTGAATTTAATCTGGATATGGCGGTGATTATTAGCGATTCGGAAGGTAAAATTCACGAGATTACAACGGTCCGAGAATTATTGCCTGGCGCTTTTACTCCCACACAACTACCTCAAAAGTAGGTAAAAAGCGTTGAAAGATCGAATTTTCATTGGCCTTGGCACCAACCTTGGTGATAAATTTGCAAATCTGCAGGCCGCGCTGGATGCTCTTGGAGAATTTGTTGAAATCGCGAAAATTTCATCCATTTATCAAACCGCGCCATGGGGTTACGCTGAACAGGATGATTTTTACAATATCGTGATTGAGGTTAACACCGATTTGGCGCCACTGGATCTGCTCGACCGCTTAAAAACGCTTGAATCTGATTTGGGGCGAACAGAATCATTCCGTTATGGTCCGAGGATCATTGACATGGATATCCTCATGTACGCTGATTTGATCTACATCTCAGAAAGGCTTGGAATTCCTCATCCCCGGATGGCAGAGCGAGCTTTTGTGCTCGCGCCATTCGCGGAAATAGCCCCTGAGGTGATTCATCCAATCTTAAAAAAAACGATTAAACAATTATTAAGCGAAGTTGATTCCTCTGGGGTCAAGAAGCTGACCTGATTTAACTTATAATAAAAAAGAGGAATGGAGGAAGCGATGGCTGATCTAAAACCCCTTAATTGGACAAAAAAGGAAAATATCGGTTACACCGTTGCTCGACGCGCGGATGGCGGCATGGACGTACATTTTATCGACCTGAATGACGCGACCATTGAGGATTGGAAGGAATTTGCCTTTGAGCATTTATTCGGTTTAGACCGGCTTACCAGAAACTTATATGATCTTAGAGAAGTTAACCGGATTCCAGAAAAGGCACTCAAATGGGCGGTCGCTGTCAATAATGACCCATCCACTCGAAACTTGCGGGTGGCCGTACTCGTGAAAAACGACCAGGTGCGTGACGCAATTTTGAATGTTGTCGCCGGAGCCATAGGCGGTGGTGCCGCGATCCGTGTTTTTACCGACCTGGCATCAGCCGAAACCTGGCTGGAAAATGCTGTGGAACAGATTCTTTAAATGTTACCTGCCTTGCAAATTCGGGACACCGTTTTTGACTGGGGAAAACAAACCTATGTGATGGGCATTGTAAATGTTACGCCCGACAGTTTCTCAGGGGATGGTTTGGCTAAAGGGATTGGCACAAATGGTTATGATCCGGTGCGCGAAGCGGTCGACCAAGTTGGTCAGTTTCTCCAGGATGGCGCTCATATCATTGATGTAGGCGGGGAATCAACCAGACCGGGTGGAATTGTTGTTGCTCAAGAAGATGAGATCACTCGTGTAATCCCAGTCATTAAAGCGATCCGGCAGACATATCCGGCGGTGATTATCTCTGTTGATACATACAAGGCAAGAGTCGCGGAGGAAGCTTTGCGGGCGGGGGCAGACATGATCAATGATGTCTGGGGTTTTCTTGCTGATCCGGAAATGGCGAATGTTGTCTCCGAATCCAAAGCTCCCGTTGTGTTGATGCATAATCGCAGTAAACCTGAAAACGCCCAGATTCTCAAGAATCTGGGCGGACGCTATATCGGCGTGGATTATGATGATCTGTTGAGGGATGTCATGTGCGAGTTGGATGTTTCCATTCAAAAGGCGCTCAAGGCAGGCGTAGCAAACGACAAGATAATTATCGACCCTGGGATCGGATTTGGCAAAACAGTGGAACAAAATATCCGCTTGGTCAATGAACTGGAATATTTCAAGAAATTAGGTAAACCTATCTTACTTGGTCCTTCACGAAAATCTTTCATTGGTTACACATTGGGGTTACCGCCGCAAGAGAGAGTTGAAGGAACAGCCGCGACTATCGCAATCGGTATCGATCGCGGAGCGGACATCATTCGCGTTCATGATGTAAAAGTTATGTCCAGGGTGGCTAAAATGGTGGACGCAATAACCAGACACCCCCAATAGGAGTGCCCATGCCGGCAGAAGAACGTCGAGTTTACGTCTTGTCCTCAAAGGAATATACCGAGGAAACAATTGCGGTTGCTTTCGCGAAAACCTCGCGTTCCCCAGAAAGTTTTCGCGTAAACGCGGATGAACTCTCTGAGGAAAGCGCGTCTCGCTTTCATGAAAAATGGGTGGTCGGATATGGCCACTCCTCGGTCGCCGAGCATGCCGTATTACACTTGGCGATCGAAAACGCTTCCCGCCTTTCGATGGAATACATCGAAGGTAACCGTTTTGCCTCTTATACTGAAAAATCAACCCGCTATCAAAAGTGGGATACCAATGCCTACTACACACCTAAAGAAATTATTGGAACACAATTTGAAGAGAATTTTCATCTGATTACCCAAAACCTTTTCCGGGAATATCTGAGAGCATTACCGCTTCTAAAGGCAGAGATCGAACGCGAGTTCCCGAGAAAAGAAGACGAGACTGAACAGGCTTATGACAATCGAATTCGGTCAAAGTATGTTGATCATGCCCGCTTTCTGCTTCCCGCGTCTTCCCTTGCAAATGTTGGAGTGACAATCAATGGCAGGGCGTTGGAATACGCTTTAAAGAAATGGCTTTCATCACCCTTGGCGGAAATTCGGGAAATCGGGGCTGAGATCAAATCTGTGGCAATGAGTGAAACGCCCACTCTGATTAAATATGCCGAACCGCAGGAATTTATAATCCAGAGTCAGACGAATCTTCGCGCGTTGACAAACGATCAGGAATGGCCAAAAGAGAACCGCTCGCCTTGTGTCCTGGTTTCAGCGGAGAGCGATTCGGAAGATCAGATCATCGCTGCCATCTTGTACCGCCACGGGGCAATGAGTTTTGAACAGGCATTAAACGTTGTAAAAACAAAGGCGATCGCTGAGGAAGTGCTCCAAAAGGCTTTCCAGGGGATTGGAAAATTTGATGTTCCGGCGCGAGAATTAGAACATTCGAGAATTACATTTGATTTGGTGATGGACCAAGGTGCCTACGCCGAGTTTAAAAGGCATCGGGTGATGAGCCAGACTCCACAACGGTTAACTTGTTTGCTCGGATATGCCACACCGATCTTATTTGAAAACGCGGGAATTTTGGATGACTACGAACAGGCGATGAACAGCGCGGGGTTATTTTGGAATGAATTGAGCGCCTGGAATCCTGACGTGGCTCAGTACCTGGTGCCAAACGGTTACAACCGGGGGGTACTGGCGAGCATGAATTTACGTGAAGCTTTCAACTTCTGTCAGCTTCGATCCGCGAGGAACGCCCATTTTTCGATCAGAAGGATCGCCCAAATGATGGCGGTTGAAATTAAACGGGTTTATCCCACCATTGGGAAATATTTATCGGTCGAGGATGAATCTTGGCAGGAGATTGAGCTCGGTTATTTTTCGAAAATTCGTTAAGCAGTCTGCTTGAGAAAAGCGTTTAACTCATTTTTGGCTAATCGAGATGTCATATCCAGGGTGATTGGGGTAACCGAAATCGTTTTGTTTACCAGAATAGCGTAGACATCCGAATCGTGTGGTTCATCATTAAGATCAACACTCAAGTGATACCCCACCTTCCCCGGTTTTGAGAAATCTGTGCGTTCCGGTTTTGTGGGTTCATAGTAACGTTGTGCGGAAACCCGGGTCCATTCCCATTTTGTGTCTGAGGTGGCGCCGATCGGAATATCTAATTTGATCAGGTCAACATCGCCGGGAAGATTATTTTTGAGTAAGATTTCAGCGAAATAAGCGGTGTATCTGGCCGCCACCGAAAAATCTACATCGAGTGAATAGGAAAGATGATGAGTTGGATCGGTCGCTTGAGAAGAAGCCAAAGCGGGAACGCCCATTGAGGCTGCCTCCATGGCGGCGCCAACGGTGCCTGAGATCGTAATTCCACTGGCGACATTCTCACCGTAGTTTATGCCGGAAACAACCAGATCAGGCATTACATTCATAATTTCTAATACGCCATGTTGAACTGCCTGGGCGGGGGTGGCTCCAACAGAATAGGCTTTCCATACTTGTCCGCGAACGATTACTTCTTCTTCCTTGATAATTCCATCGGATGTTTGGGGAAGGCTGCGGCCAGTTCCAGAAGATTGATCGCGAGGCGCTACTACTGTGACGAATCCGATTTTGGAAAGCTCTTCCGCTGCAGCCCACAAACCAGGTGACTTTATTCCGTCGTCGTTGGTTAGTAAAATATTTGGTTTTTTCATATGAGGTTATTCTAATCGAAAAAGCAGGGGTTCCCCTGCTTTTAGTAAATGGTGCCTCCGGAGGGACTCGAACCCCCGACCTATTGCTCCGCAAGCAAGCGCTCTAATCCACTGAGCTACGAAGGCGTTAGATTGGTTATTCTACCCCTTAACCAAACGTCGGTCAAGATAATTCTGTTCGGGCATTGCATACGGTTTGGGGTACAATATAAACCGATTAACTTGCGGTAACGGAGAACATTAATGGCAAAGAAAACAAGAACCATCACAAAAAAACCAGCCCCAACATTCGCGGGTTTGCAAAGCGCAAAAAATAACACTGAGGTAGATTTTGATTACACAATCGTAAAGTCAGACCTCAAGAAGATCGGCATCCTCGCAGGAAGTTTTTTCGCGATTCTGGTTGCCCTCTCCTTCATAATTAATTGATCCAATTCAAAATTCGACCGTGCCAACAAGGTCGAATTTTTATTTAATAAAACCAGGCACATGGTTCAAAAAAGCATTTCTCAGGTCCTGATTGGAAACCCTATTTACGGTGGTAACTTCCTGACCAAATTGGAAGGTAAGACCGCCTTTGTTCCTTTTGTGCTGCCCGGGGAACTCGTAAAAGTACTTGCGGTGCAGGAACAAAAAAATTACTTGTTCGCGGAGCCAGTTGAAATCTCCAAAGCTTCGAGTGACCGAATTCAACCGGTGTGTCCATATTTTCAAATCTGCGGTGGTTGCCATTATCAGCACATTAATGCGCATACCCAGGCTCAAATCAAGGAACAGATTTTTAGCGAGCAATTAATCAAGATCGGAAAGCTGAAAACCCCAAACATCCGTCCAATTCTTACCAATGGAACCATGCTTGGATATCGAAATCACCTCCAACTAACTCCCAACCCGGCAGGTAAATTATCATTTGTACATCAACGGCCACAGATGGGACTGGTGCCGATTGAGCACTGTGAAATAGCCAGCCAGCGAATTAGTGAAGTGATTCGATTACTGGATTTTGACCCGGAACATAAAATTACCCGGGTTTCGATCCGGGAAGGGAAGGACGATTTGCTCGTGGTGTTGGAATCAAACTCTCCAGATGTCCCTGAAATTAATGTAGAAGGCGACTTTTCGGTGACCCATTCCAGTCGAGGTGATAACGTTGTTATTGCCGGAAGTGACCATATCCTCATGGAGGTATCCGGTCAGTTATTCAAAGTTTCCGCTGGATCGTTTTTCCAGGTTAATAGCGCCATGGCCGCGGAAATGGTTCAACTAATTCTAAGAGAGGGTGATTTTCAGCCAGATGATGTTGTTTTTGATTTGTATAGCGGGGTCGGGCTGTTTAGCGTTTTTATCGCCCCTTTAGTTAAGGAAATTATCGCCATTGAGGAAAGCCCTTCCGCCGCAGCAGATTTTGTTGAGAATCTTGATCGGTTTAACAACCTATCACTCTTTGAGGCGGATGTCGCCGAGGCGTTGCCGCATATTGACCAAAAGGCGGATGTGGTGATTATCGACCCTCCCAGGGCTGGAATAGAGAAAACGGTCCTTGATCGGCTCGTGGCCATAAATCCACGGAGCATTATCTACGTCTCCTGTGATCCAAGCACCTTGGCAAGAGATCTTTCCCGATTTTCCGCGAATGGTTACGAATTGCGTTTTGCCCAACCTGTTGATATGTTTCCCAATACCTACCA
>DATMWA010000003.1:0-1504 GCA_035562755.1 Anaerolineales bacterium | reverse complement strand
TCATTCCATGTGGTGAATCAGCGCACCCTCCCCGCCCTGTCTAAACACAGAATATCTCAAAGGACTGCGTTCTGGGGCGGTACTCCACGCCACGAACAGCTTGTCCAGCCATATGGAGTTTGTAACCAAGACAAAGGCTTTGTGGGGCGACTTCCTTTTCAAAGCAATCCTGCCCAGCTCTTTGACGAACTGGACCCAGCTCTGACCGCTTTCCCGCAACTCGTCGGTCTCGAACATGAAGAAAACCTCACCCTTGCCTATTCTGGCGTAGAGCATCGGGATGTCCCCGTTCGTCAGTTTTCCGTCGGGCTCTGAACAGAGTGGCGGCGTCATCTCGCCAGCCCAGAATATGAGTGCCTTTTCATACTGTGCGCGCTCACGGATCCGCAGAACCCACGCTTCCGATCGCTTTGAGGGCTCAGGAATCTCCGGTTTGATTCCCCATCGCACCAGGTAATTCCCGACCGAGCCGCGCGAGATATTCATCTTGAAACGTTCGCGGATCAGCTCCAGGAGCGCGTCGACACACCATAGCCGGAATTGCGGCCCCGGGAGCTGAGTCGTGATGTAGCCCACGATCTCACGTTCCTGTTCAGAGCTCAGGACGCGCCCATCGCCTAAGGTGGCACCACGCCGCCCCCACTTAATAACGGCCTCGTCACCGATTTTCCCCGCCAGAGCAAACCAGTGCTGGACCGTCCGCGGATGCACGCCGAGCCCCTTGGCGATTGCCACGAAGGTGTTGCCCTTATCACGCAATTCAAGCGCTTTCTCACGCTTGGCTGCCTGCTCTTCTACACCAAACTTGCGAGCATCTATGACTACGCGGTTGAACAACGAGTCGAGTTCTGACATGCCCTATTTCCTTGATTTACAATTTTTTTTGCAAAGCATGTGAAAGGGGTGCGTGATTGCTCATTTTCTCAATATTGGCGCGAAAAAATACGAATTGATTATCTGCGCTTCGTTAAAAATATTATACGTCGTAACGTATATAAATAGTGCTCAATATATACATTCACTTGCAAAACCTGATTAAAACTCCGATTATTTAAATCGCCAAACGGTTTGGCACATTTAAAAAGGAGATTTAAAAATGGTTTTAAATATCAGCACCATGAGCGCATGGACATTGGACCGGTATCAGAACTCAGCGCCACATGACGACGATTTCTTTATCGGTATCGAACGTCTTTGCGAGATCGTGGAAGCGACGTACGCACAGATTATGGAATTGAAACTTGAGTATCGAATCCAGATCTTCGGCGCACGTCTCATCAATCGCGAAGAATTCTACAACCTGCGCATTCTTGAAAACAATTATTTCTTAGTTACCGGTGAGACTTTTCCAGATTATCGGTATTAAGAAAAAGCCCAGGCGACATGCGTCGGCTGGGCCCGGAAGGTACTTCAATCGCTAACGAGCAATATAGCTCAAATCCTTCTGGTAGTTCAAGTCCGATTGCATGTCTTCAATGAAATTTTTTAATTGGAGAATTACATG
>DATMWA010000002.1:0-1509 GCA_035562755.1 Anaerolineales bacterium | reverse complement strand
GCCGAATTGGGTTAGGGCAGTTTCGGTGTCACCTCCGCCAATGAGAGTAAAAGCAGAAGTTTGGTTGACAGCTTGGGCGACGATTTTGGTTCCCTGTTGGTGTTCGGGTTCTTCGAATACTCCCATGGTACCATTCATGACAACTGTTTTAGCTTGCATAATGATGGCGGCAAATTCATTAGCTGACTCTGGACTAATATCTTTGGTATCGGGGGTGAGGGTGCCAAGTCTAACGTTGGCAGGAATAGGCTTTTGTTGGAGTTCAATAGCGATTTTGCCGCCAACTAAAATGTGATCAGCGATTGGGGCAAATGCATCTACCAATGGAAGTTTGGTTTCCATTTTGGCGCCGCCCAAAACAACCACAAGCGGCCGTTCGGGGTTTAAACGAACTTTGGAAAGGGCGGTGATTTCTTTTTCGAGTGAGATTCCAGCCAGTGAGGGTAGATAATTGGGAATTCCGACGATGGAGGCGTGTTTACGGTGACAAACGGCAAAGGCCTCGTTGACATAGAAATCGGCTAATTTGGCTAGGTGAAGCGAAAATTCGGGATCGTTAGTTTCTTCTTGAGGCCAGAAACGGAGGTTTTCGAGGAGAGTGATTGGTTCCTGACTAACCTTGATGACAGTGAAGTCAGTTTGATATTGAATAAATCCAATTTTTTCTCCAATGAGTAGTTCGAGAATTGGAATAATGGGTGCGAGAGTTGCGCTCTGATCAAAGCGACCTTTAGGGCGACCGGCATGAGCGAGGAGTATAACCCGACAACCATTTTGTCGTAAGAATTTGATGGTGCTGACTGCATCTTCGATGCGGGTAGTGTCTTCGACTTGGCCATTTTCAAAGGGGACGTCAAAGTTGACTCGAACAAGTGCGGTTTTATTTTGATATGTCGGAAAAGCAGAGGTAACTGATTTCATAGATTTGCCTTTTAGTATAATTTTTCTTGATATTCGGCCAACATCCGTTTAGCAGAATAGTAATTGGCCAGAGTAATGGTTTTTTGCATTCGTTTAACCCAGCTTTCAGGGATATTTTGGGAATTGCGATCATAGAATTCAGGGATGATATCGTCACTTAAACGGAGATAGAGGGTATCGGAAATGCTGTCGGAATCCAGGGTCCAGCCAATATTGTGCCAGTCGACTTCGGCGGTCCAGCCGTCTTCGACGGTACATTGGAGGACACCATTGGAGGCGGCTTTCATGCCGGAGGTACCAGAGGCTTCAAGACCCTTGATGGGAGTATTAAGCCAGAGGTCGACTCCACTAACCATGGCTTTGGCAACTTCCATGTCATAGTTGGGAATAAAAAGGGCATGACCCGAGAGTTCATTTTGCATGTATTTAATAATGGTTTTAAGGGTTTTTTTAGCTTCGACGTCTTCAGTGTGGGCCCGACCAGCCAGGATTAAATGAACCGGTCGACTTGTTGATTTGATAATGTTGACCAATCTGTTGATATCGGAGAAAAGAGCGTCGGCCCGTTTGTATTTGGCAAATCTCCTG
>DATMWA010000001.1:0-1605 GCA_035562755.1 Anaerolineales bacterium | reverse complement strand
GAGAGTAGGGGCGCGGCAAGACGCGGAGGCAGCGGATAGACAGATGCTTTAAGGCGATTGAGATCGGCAAAATTATTTAATACCTGAGCTTGACGCAGAGAAGAACCAAAGAGAGTTAATTTAATATCAGAAATATTGTTTAAAGCTCGAGCAAGATTGGCGGAATACATGGAAACACCGGTACCATAGGGAAGGGAAGAAATATCAAAACTAACGTGCATAGACTCTCATCTTACCAATTCCGGGGTATTGATAAAATCCAGTTTCGAAAAAACCTTGATTTTCCAGATTGGCCATAATTTGATCAGTGGGATCATATAAAGGTTTTAAATACTCAAAAAAGACTATGTGTTGATTATTAATTAAAGACATGGTCTTGGGCTCAGTGACGGAAAGGGTAGATAAACTGCGAGTTTGATACCAGTCCCATGGGGCAAAGGGGGCAGTGAAGGCAAATATGGCCAGAGTGTCATTGGGAAGGTCGGCTTCTAGGACAGCGATGGCTTCACGCCAGGGTTCACGCTGGTTATCCGGATTGGTGGCGTAGAGACCGACAGCCCACAGGTTGATGGTCAAAAAGAGTGCTAGCACCAGAGCGCTGCTAAAGCGCTTGCCCAGGCCAGCGACAATACCAAGATATAAAAAGGGCAAGGCAAAAAGAACCCGCTTGGGGTCGAGGACGGGAACGAATAAGGAAATGATGAATCCAAGTAAAATCGGCAACAGACTCAGACCGATGACCAGTGGACCAGATTTTTTGTGTCGAGTGCGGTTAAAAGCCGCCAAAATGATCACACTTATAATTCCGACTCCGCTCATGCTCAATAAATTTGGATCGAAGGGAATCCGGCCAAGGAGAAATTTGAGGTAAACTAAGGGCAGCATTTTGATTACCGGAGGACTGACAATCGAGGCCCAGAGGGGCTTGGCGGCAGCCAGAGAAGTACCCAGATTTGTTTGGTGTATAAGCGAGGGTATCCAGGGGAGAAAACCGATGATAAAAACCAAGAAATAAATTCCAAGAAACAAGGTTTTGGGACGATAAAAAATAAAAGTTAAAATCAGCAGAGACAAGAGAAAGACGGGGAAAAGGTAGGTGGTATACAACCCAGAAAGCGCGGCAAAAAAGAAAAGAAGTGAGATTTTTTTAGGTGATTGCATCAGGTCAAGCCAACCCCAAAAAGTAATCAGAGCCAAACAAGCTGCCAGACTATAAGGACGGAGTTCTTGGGAATAAAAGAGATGAAATTGAGAAGAGGCCAAGAGAATGCCGGCCATCAAACCAACTTCATGGGTAAACAACCGCTTACCGATGCGAATTGTCAACCAAATAGTTAGCAGTCCAGGAACAAGGGAGGCTAGTCTTAAAAACCATTCAGTTTGGTTAAACTGGATCATCAAATGCACTAACAGATGAAATAGGGGTGGCTGGAAGTCGGCGGCAATATCAAATTGCTCGGCTAGGGGGCGGATGCTTTCCAAAGCTTGGGCGGCTTCATCCAACCAAAATGAGCCATTTAGCTGGATTAGTCTTACCAGAAACCCAAATCCCAGAATGATAATTTCTAGCAAAAGTGAATTAGGTTTCATGGCGATGGACTTTTA